>JAKFVA010000009.1:0-155368 GCA_021732385.1 Burkholderiales bacterium
GAAACCGGCGTAGGCCACGCGCGACTGCTTTTGGTCTTGCAACCATTTCACATGTTTCTTTAAAAGCGCATCCCAGGCGGCGTAGCGGTGGTCAAAGCCGCTGGCAGTTTGAGCTTGCGCTGCTGTGCCATGGCCAAGCTGGCCCCAGGCAAGCAGGCTGGCCAAGCTGGCAAAGACGGCGCGGCGGCGTAGAAGGGGCATGCTCATGTTGGGGCGGCTACCAAAACGGTGGTGGGTAAGGTGGTGGGTAGGGGTGATGGATAGAGCAGTGAATGCAAGTGGTGGTGTGGCACCGGGCGCAGGCCACGCGGCCTGTGCTCCTCAGCCAATCCCCTGAGTAAGAAGGGGCTATAGGGAAAATGGTTCCGGCTGTCACGCAAACTTCATGGGCGCGGCAGCGGCTGGCGGCGGCTCAAGGGTGATTTTTAATTGCTATTGAGTTGGTAGCAAAAAACAATAGCGCTACCCGCACGTCTTTATTGGCTCTAAGGCTATTTTTATGCTGTAAAAATGGCAAAAACATAAAAATTCCAACTCTGCGGCTTGGTGTGGCCTTGCGGGGCTTAAAAACGCTAAAAACGGCATTTTTAAAGCATCAAATGAGGCTTTTAACCAATGACGGCCTGCGGGTGACGCTATCAATAATGAAGTCTATTGAAAGGCGCAACAACCTGAGTACGTGCTAAGGCGCGCCAACCTTGAACGCCCGCCATGCCCGCCATGGTGAGTTCTTGCATCATTGGTTCACTTCAATCTCACTGCGTGCCGTGTGGCTGACATTAACGGAGCTCTGGCCCCGGCTTTTCTGGCAATTTTTCCGGCTTCATCAGCGGGCGCAGCTTCAAGCCAGCAAGCCGCAACAAAGCAAAATACAGCGCTGCGCCGCCCAGGCAAGCGCCAGCCAGCCGCCCAAGGCGCAAGCCCCAGTGGGTTTGCGCGGCCGTCCAGTCCACACTGCCAGCCCCCCACCACAGCGCCGCACCCAGCAGCCCGCTGGCCAGGCCCACTTGCACGCTAAAGCGCCACCAGCCGGGTGAAGGCGTGTAGCTGCCGTTTTTGAGCAACCCCAGCAGCAGCCACAGTGCGTTGATCAACGCGCCAATGCCAATCGCCAGCGCCAGACCGGCATGCGCCAACAGCGGCACTAGCGCAATATTGAGCAACTGCGTGACCACTAACACCACCACCGCAATACGCACCGGCGTTTTGATGTTCTGGCTGGCGTAATAGCCCGGCGCCAGCACCTTGATGGCCAGCAGGCCCAGCAGGCCCGCGCCATAGCCCATCAGGGCAATGCTGGTCTGCTGCACATCGCGCGCCGTAAACGCGCCATAGTGGTAGAGGCTGGCTACCAACGGCGTGGCAAAGGTCAGTAGCGCCACCGCGCAGGGCAGGCCCAAAAGCACCACCAGGCGCAGGCCCCAGTCAATCATGGCGGCATATTGCTGGTTGTTGCCGGCAGCTTTGGCCGCTGCCAGTTGCGGCATCAGCACCACGCCCAGCGCCACGCCAAGCAAGGCAATCGGAAACTCCATCAGGCGGTCGGCATAGGTGAGCCAGCTCACGCTGCCGGGGGCGAGGTAAGAGGCAATTTGCGTGTTGATAAGCAGCGATATTTGCGCCACGCCCACGCCCAGCAGCGCGGGCAGCATCAAGGTGAGCACGCTTTGGGTGGCGGGGTCGGCCCAGGCCGCTTTGATGTGCCGCGCGCCAAAGCAAATGCGCGGCAGCATGCCGATGCGCAAAAGCGCGGGCACCTGCACCGCCAGTTGCAGCGCGCCGCCCAGCATGACGCCGCCAGCCAGCGCATAAATGGGCTCCAGCCCCAGACTCTTGAACCACGGCGCGCCCCACCAGGCGGCGGCAATCATGGCCAGATTCAGCAGCACCGGGGTAGCAGCAGGCACGGCAAAGCGTTTGTAGGTGTTGAGCACCGCCGCCGCCAGCGACACCAGCGACATGAAGGCGATGTAGGGAAACATCCAGCGCGTCATGAACACCGCCGCCTCAAACGGGCGCGGCTGCAAGCCGCTGGCCATGGCGTACACCAAAACCGGTGCAGCCGCCACGCCGAGCACGCAGGTCAGCACCAGCGCCCAGGCCAGCAGCGTGGCCACGCGGTCTATCAATAACTGGGTCGATTCATCGCCATGTTGGGCACGGTTGGCGGCCAGAATCGGCACGAATGCCTGGCTGAAAGCGCCTTCGGCAAACAGGCGGCGCAGCAAATTGGGGATGCGAAACGCGACATTGAACGCGTCAGTTAACGCGCTGGCGCCGAACACGCTGGCCATCAACAGCTCGCGCACCAGCCCGGTAATGCGCGAGGCCAGCGTGAGCAGCGAAACAGTGGAGGCAGCCTTGAAAAGGTTCACAGCGGGAGTGTAGCGACCCGGTTTTGAGGTGCTGATGCCAATTTGGCTAGAATAGAGGGCTTTGCTGCAACATCCGCAAACCTCCAAAGGAAACTAAATTATGGCCACTAAAGCCAAGAAAAAGAACCCGCGCCTGGCATCGGGCCGCAAACGCGTCCGCCAGGACACCGTCATCAACCTTGCCAACACCTCGCTGCGCTCCCAATACCGCACCGTAGTGAAGAACGTCGAAAAAGCCGTGGTGGCTGGCGACAAAACCAAAGCCACCGAACTGTTTGCCAAGATGCAAGCCGTGGTGGATTCGGTGGCCGACAAAGGCATCTTTCACAAAAACAAGGCAGCGCGCGACAAGAGCCGTTTGTCGGCCAAAGTCAAGGCGCTCAACCTTGCCCCTGCTGCCGCCTGAAGCGAATCAGGCAACAGCCGCCACTTAAATTGAGTTGGGCAGCTGCCGCCACCTGAGGCCAATCAGGTACCAGCCCGGTGGTTTGCAACAACAAACTGCCGCCGTTTGAAACGGGTGCGCTGCCAGCAAAGTAAAAAAGCCGTCTTTCGACGGCTTTTTTATTTTTCGGTGCCGGCTTTCGCGAACGATTGCGGCACCAGGCAGGCTTCTGACATCTGCAAATTGTTGTCCTTGGCAAAGTTCATCACAAAATCCCAGGCCATTGGCTCCTCGGCTTGCAGGTCGCGATGGGCAACGATGCATTTGATGCCGTTGACCACGGTGGGAATGCACCATTCTGAGTATCCGAGGTGCGAGCCCGGCTGCGGCCCGCCAGGGCGAAACTGGCTCATCACGCCTGCCAGCCGCTCGCACCAGTCGCCGGGGCGAAAGGTTTTGCCGTCTTGCGTCAGGCCGAAGATGAAAACCTGTTTGGAAGTGTCAGCGGCCATAGGCAAGAGTTGGCGTCAAAAAAGGGCGACCTGTACTGGCAGCCAAAAATGCTGCACTGCAAAATCGCTCTATCTTACAGACCCCATTCGCAAGTATTGCGCGCCAGCGCTTCGTACGCACACCCTAAAATGTTCGTTTGGCCTTGCCCCCACCACCGGAGCCTTGCATGAACGCCGCCCTGCCCGCTTTCGTTGAAGCCGCCTCACCGCACACCATGAACACCTATGGCCGGCTGCCCATAGCGCTGTCGCACGGCCAGGGCGTATGGGTGTGGGATACCAATGGCAAAAAATACCTCGATGGCCTGGGCGGTATTGCGGTGAACACGCTGGGCCATAACCACCCCAAGCTGGTGCCCGCGCTACAAGACCAAATTGCCAAAATCATCCATTCAAGTAACTACTACCATGTACCGAACCAGGAAAAACTGGCTGCCAAGTTGGTGGAACTCAGTGGCTTGACCAATGTGTTTTTCTGCTCCACCGGCCTGGAGGCCAATGAGGCCGCACTTAAATTGGCGCGTAAATTTGGCCACGACAAAGGCATAGAGCGGCCGGAGATTGTGGTGTATGAAAAAGCTTTTCATGGCCGCAGCATCGCCACCCTGAGCGCCACCGGCAACCCCAAGGTGCAAGCCGGTTTTGGCCCGCTGGTTGAGGGCTTTATTCGCGTGCCCATCAACCACATTGATGCGCTTGAAAAAGCCACCCAGGGCAACCCCAATGTCGTGGCGGTATTTTTTGAAGCCATCCAAGGTGAAGGTGGCGTGCATCCCATGCACGCTGACTATTTGCGCCAGGTGCGTGCGCTGTGCGATAAGCGCGACTGGCTGTTGATGATTGACGAAGTGCAATGCGGTATGGGCCGTACCGGCAAATGGTTTGCTCACCAATGGGCCGGCATAAAGCCCGATGTGATGCCGCTGGCCAAAGGCCTGGGCTCGGGTGTTCCGATTGGCGCAGTGGTGGCGGGACCCAAAGCCGCCCATATCTTCCAGCCTGGCAACCACGGCACCACTTTTGGCGGCAATCCGCTGGCCATGCGCGCCGGCGTTGAAACCCTGCGCATCATGGAAGAAGACGGCCTGCTGGAAAACGCCGCGCAAGTAGGCGACCTGCTGCGCGCTGCGCTGGCGCACGAGCTGCTGGGCTTGGCGGGCGTGAAGGAAATCCGCGGGCAGGGCCTGATGCTGGGCATCGAGCTGGCCCGCCCCTGTGGCGAGCTGGTCAAGCGCTGTGCGGACGCGGGACTGCTCATCAGCGTCACCGCCGACAGCGTGATCCGGCTGGTACCGCCATTGATTTTGAGCGCGCAGGAGGCGCAGCAGATCGTGGCCATTCTGGTGCCAATAATCAAAGCGTTTCTAGCGGAATCACCATGACCGCATCGGCACTTCAGCATTACCTGCAGTTCAGCGACCTAACGGCGGATGACTACGCCTACCTGTTTGCGCGCGCGGCTTTCATCAAGCGCAAATTCAAAACCTATGAAAAACACCAGCCGCTGCAAGACCGCACGCTGGCCCTGATTTTTGAGAAGGCCTCCACCCGCACACGCGTGAGTTTTGAGGCGGGGATGTACCAAATGGGCGGCCTGGTGGTCAACCTCACCAGCCAGGGCAGCCAACTGGGCCGAGCCGAGCCGATTGAAGACAGTGCCCGGGTGATCAGCCGTATGGTCGATCTGGTGATGATCCGCACCTTTGAGCAGCATCGCATCAAACGCTTTGCCGAACATTCGCGCGTGCCAGTGATCAACGGCCTGACCAATGAGTTTCATCCCTGCCAGATACTGGCCGATATCTTTACCTTTATTGAGCACCGCGGCAGCATCACTGGCAAGACCGTGGCCTGGGTGGGCGACGGCAACAACATGGCCAACACCTGGCTGCAAGCCGCTGAGCTGTTGGGCTTTACCGTGCACCTCTCCACTCCCAGCGGCTACGGCGTGGACCACGCGGTAGCGGGTTTGCGCTCCAGCGCCAGCTACCGGGTGTTCACCAGCCCGGCGGATGCCTGCCGTGGCGCGCATTTGGTCACTACTGACGTGTGGACCAGCATGGGCTATGAGGCCGAGAACGAAGCACGCAAAACCGCCTTTGCCGACTGGTGCGTGAGCGAAGCCATGATGGCCCTGGCGCAGCCCGATGCCTTGTTCATGCACTGCCTGCCTGCGCACCGCGGCGAGGAAGTGCAAGCCGAGGTAATAGACGGTCCGCAATCCGTCGTGTGGGACGAAGCCGAAAACCGCATGCATGTGCAAAAGGCACTGATGGAGTTTTTGCTCTTGGGACGGATAGCTTAAGGCTGTTGATCCGCGTTAGCGTGCCAGCAACTGCCGCAGCACAAACGGCAATATGCCACCATTTTGGTAGTACTGCACTTCAATCGGCGTGTCCACGCGTAGCACCACCTGGACTCGCTGTTGCTTGCCGTCAGCCCTGGTGATAATTAGGACGGCATCGCTTTGCGGCAGCAACTGGGGATGCGCCAGCACATCAATCACCTCAGAGCCCGTCAGGCCCAATGATTGCCACGAATCACCCGGCTTGAATTGCAGTGGCAATACGCCCATACCCACCAGATTGCTGCGGTGGATGCGCTCAAAACTTTTTGCCACCACAGCCTTGATGCCCAGCAACGCCGTGCCTTTGGCAGCCCAGTCGCGGCTGGAGCCCGTGCCGTATTCCTCGCCCGCAAAAATAACTGTGGGCGTATCGCTGGCCATGTATTGCATGGCCGCGTCGTAGATAAACATTTTTCCGCCTTGCAGCGCGCCTTTTTGCTGGTAGAGCGTAACGCCACCCTCCTCGCGCGAGCCGTGTTCGTCGGCTGGCAGCATGAGGTTTTTAATGCGTACATTGGCAAAAGTGCCGCGCATCATGACCTCATGGTGGCCGCGGCGTGCGCCGTAGCTGTTGAAGTCGGCTTTTTGCACGCCTTGCGCCATGAGCCACTGGCCTGCGGGGGAGTTGTCACTGATGTTGCCGGCGGGCGAAATATGGTCGGTAGTGATCGAATCGCCAAACAGGGCCATGATGCGCGCGCCAGTGACAGTGCCCAGCCCTGATTTTGAATCTTGCGAGCCAGTGGCGATTTTTCCATTTGCACTTGACGCAGTGTTGTCGATAACGAAATTTTTAAAAAACGGCGGCTGCGCAATGTAGCTGCTGGGTGGCCAGGTGTAGGCGTCTCCCGTTGCACCCTTGATTTTTTCCCACAGCTTGCCGGGCTCGGTACCCACCAGGGCGTAGTTCTCGCGAAACGCCTTGCCCTTCATGGCGTACTTGAGCAGCTGGTTAATCTCATCACTGGTTGGCCAGATGTCGCCCAGGTAGACGTCTTTCAACTTGCCCGATCGGCTTTTGGCTTGTCCGACCGGCTGCGTCATCAGATCGCGCAATACGGTTCCCGCAATCGCGTAGGCGACCACCAGCGGCGGACTGGCCAGGAAGTTGGCTTTAAGGTTGGGGTGAATGCGTGCCTCGAAATTGCGGTTGCCCGACAGCACCGCCGCGCAAACCAGGTCGTTTTGCGTGATGGCTTCGTTGAGTTCGGGTGTCAAGTCGCCCGCGTTGCCAATGCAGGTGGTGCAACCGTAGCCAGCCAGTGCAAATCCCAGCTTTTCCAGGTAAGGCAGCAGACCCGCTTCGGCCAGGTACTGCGTGACAATGCGCGAGCCCGGTGCCAGCGAGGTTTTGATGTGGGGTGCCACGCGCAGGCCCGCCAGCACCGCTTTCTTGGCCAGCAGCCCAGCCGCCAGCATGACGCTGGGGTTGGAGGTGTTGGTGCAACTGGTAATGGCGGCAATCAACACATCACCATTGCCCAGCGTGATGCCACTGGACACGCTGGCTGGAGAGGACGCTGCCACACTGCGTTGCATCAGCGCAGTGGCCTCCAGCTGCGCTATGGCCAGGGTGGGCTTGTTACCCTCCATCTCAACCACCGAGCGCGGCGCACCATCAGGGGTGCGCGGGTGGAAAGGCACTTTGATTGGCAACGGCGCATCAGGCAGCCGCACTTCGTGGCGGGTGTGCAGCAGTGCGGCGTTCTGGTTAAAGCCATTGGCCGCTATCGGCTGGCTGAACAGGCTGGCGAACTGCCCAGCCACCCAACCCAGTTCAATGCGGTCTTGCGGGCGCTTGGGGCCCGCCAGGCTGGGAGTCACAGCACGCAGGTCGAGTTGGACAACGCGGGTGTAGTCAATCTCCCCCGGATTGGGCACGCCAAACAGGTCTTGAGCGCGAAAGTAGGCCTCAAACGCCTCAATCTCGCTTTTCTTGCGGCCTGTGCCTTGAAAATAATCGACAGTGTTACCGTCCACCGGGAAAAAACCCATGGTGGCACCGTATTCGGGAGCCATATTGGCAATGGTGGCGCGGTCTGGCAGCGATAGGGTTTGCGTGCCCTTGCCAAAAAACTCGACAAAGCTGCCCACCACTTTCTCGCGCCGCAAAATCTCGGTCACCTTGAGCGCCAAATCGGTGGCGGTTACCCCTTCGCGCAGCGTACCGGTGAGTTCAAAGCCCACTACATCGGGCATTAAAAAATACACCGGCTGGCCCAGCATGGCGGCCTCGGCCTCAATGCCACCCACACCCCAGCCAACCACGCCGATGCCATTGATCATGGTGGTGTGGCTGTCGGTGCCCACCAACGTATCGGGGTAATAAAGAGGCGTTTTTCCCTGCGCGCCTTGGCTTCGATGAACACCACGCGCCAAGTACTCCAGATTGACCTGGTGCACGATGCCAAAGCCGGGCGGCACTACGCCAAAGGTATCAAACGCCTGCATACCCCATTTCATAAATTCATAGCGCTCACGGTTGCGCTGGAATTCAAGCTTCATGTTCAGGTCGAGCGAATCTTTTTTGCCGTAATGGTCAACCATCACGGAGTGATCGACCACCAAATCCACCGGTACCAATGGCTCAATTTTCTTTGGGTCGTGGCCCAGTCGTTGGGCGGTGCTGCGCATGGCGGCCAGGTCGGCCAGCAGCGGCACGCCGGTAAAATCTTGCAGCACGACGCGGGCCACGGTAAATGGAATTTCATCGGTGCGTGGGGCCTTGGCTTGCCAATGCGCCAGCTGCGCCACATGCGCAGCAGTTACCGCGACATCACCTTGGGCGCAGTGTCTCAGCACGGATTCGAGCACGATGCGCAGCGATACCGGCAAGCGCCTCACCCCAGGGTAAGTTTGTGCCAACGCGGGCAGGCTGTAGAACTGCCCTTTTTTCCCCGATGCCGTGGTAAATGTCTTTAGCGTGCTGGCAAAGCCAGTGACTGGGCGAAGGGTGCTGTTTGGCATAACGGTTTTTGGGGTTACAGGCAGGTAAACGGCAAGGCATTGGCGGCAGGCCCCCTGATGAATGCCGGATGGATACCCGATTAGTACCCGTAAAGCCAGGGCTGGTCAAGCAATCGCGGACCGAACAACTGCAAACTGGCATTTCGTGCCAGCCGAAGCCAGCCTGTAGCGTGGAACACGCGCCCGTTGCGCACTGCGCGCGCCTGTACCCGGGCATTGCGCTGCCAGCGTACATTGGCATAGGCTTGCAATGCCTGGGGCCAATGCGTCGGGCTGGCTGACAGCAATTGCACCGCCAGCTCATCTGCATCTTCCAAAGCCATGCCAGCGCCCTGGGCCAGGTAGGGGCGCATCGGATGGGACGCATCGCCCAGCAAGGCTACGCGGCCACCAGCCCAACGCGCATCGGTCATACCCTGCGGGCCGCTAAGCGCAGCACGCTCACACAGCACCCACAAGCGCCACTGCGGCATGGCGTACAACAGGTCTTTTAAAGCCGGGCTGATAGCGGGCAAAGCGGCCTGAAGTGCTTGCGCGCTGGCTGCATGGCTCCAATGCTGGCACGCGGCCCCTGCACTGAGTTCAGCCAGCAGCGGCATTGCGCTGGCCTGAATAATGACCACGACATTGAGAAGTTCACCACCGCGTACCGGGTAAGCCACCACATGCAGTTGCCGCCCAAGCCATACGTTGATGTGGTTAATGCGCAGATTGGCAGGCAAACTGGCCTGCGGCACCAGTGCCCGCCAGGCCAGATGGCCGGTGGTGGGTGCCGGACCGTCATGCAGGCATTGCTGACGCACAGCGCTCCACAAGCCATCAGCCGCTATCAGGGCGTGGCCCTCATACGCTGTTTGAGTTATTGCGCCCTCCTGCGGCACCATTTGCGCCGTCACCTTGCCAGGCAAGGTTTCAAAACCGCCAACAGCGCAAGCTTGGTGCAACGCCACCTGGCCCGTGGCCTGCACTGCCTGCAACAGCAAGGCTTGCAAATCGGCACGGTGCATGGTGGCGTACGGTGCGCCATAGCGCTGTTGCATGTGCGAGCCCAATGCCAGCCGGGCGAGTTCTTTGCCACTGTACGCACAGTTCACCGCAAGCCGGGACGGAAAAGCCGCCAACTGATCCAGTGCAGCGCCCAAACCCCAAGCTTGAAGGCGGCGAGTGGCATTGGGGCCAAGTTGTATACCAGCGCCAGCTTCTTCAAATACGAACGTGCGCTCAAATAAGCGGGTTTGAATGGCAATGGAGTGGCGGCCTGTCTGGCGCTGGCTGCACGCCAGCGCAGTTGCCAAGCCGCCAATGCCGGCACCGGCAATCAAAAGTTGAGGGTTCATGGCATGGCGCTGGCCTGCTTGGCGTCCAGTCAGGATGCAACCAGTTCACGCACGCTGGCCAGTTGCCTGCGCGAGACCGACAGCAGTTCGTCAATGCCGTTCAGGCGCACGGCCCAGCCATCGCCCTCTTCCGCATCAAAGTTTTTCTCCAGCGAACGCACCGCACGGCGCGCAACAATGGCGTTGCGGTGGATACGCACAAAAGTGTCGCCATAGGCAGACTCCAGATCGCTCAAACTGCCGTCAAGGATGTAGCTTTTCCCCGCAGTGCGCACGGTAATGTATTTCAACTCCGCTTTTAGGTACAGCACATCGACCAGTGGAACCCGCTCGGTGCGGCCACGGTCCTGAATCACCAGGTATTCACCAGAAAGTGGCGAAGGTGCTGACAGGACATGCGCTGCACGCTCTACTTTTTGCAGCGCTGCTTGCAAGCGTTCAAGCCGCACGGGCTTGGTTAGGTAATCCACCGCCTCTAGATCAAAGGCTTGCACAGCATGCTCGGCATGGGCCGTGACAAACACTACCGCAGGCGGATGTGGCAAGGCCTTGATTTGACGTGCCAATGCAATACCGTCCGCGCCAGGCATGTGAATATCCAGCAGTACGGCATCAAATGGCTGGCGCTGCAGCCAGTCCATGGCCTGCGTGGCATTGGCAGCCTCGGCACCGACCCGCACGCTAGGCTGGGTGCAGTCGCCCAGCAGCGTGGTCAATCTGGCGCGTGCCAGGGTTTCGTCGTCAACTACCAAAACAGTCAAGCTCATGCGCTTTTCTCCGCGGTATTTAAGCCGGCACTTCGATACGAACCTGGTACAGGCCATTTTTCAGGGCCGACTGAAACTGGCCTTGCACATCGTGCAGCAAGCTCAGCCGGTCACGCACATTGTCCAGTGCCAAGCCGTGACCACGCCGCCCCTGCCCGCTGGGTACGGTGTTGGTCACTTTGACGACTACTGTGCTGCCGCGTCGTTGGGTGGATATTTTGATGTCAGCGCCTTCTGCACTCGGCTCTACGCCGTGCTTGACGGCGTTTTCCACCAAGGGCTGCAACAAAAGCGGTGGCAATCTGGCCTGCCCTGCCGCCGCATCGAGCGACCACTCCAAGCGCAGGCGCGAGCCAAAACGCACTTGCTCAATCGCCAAGTAGCGCTGCGCTAACGCAATTTCTTCATCAAGCGTGACCGACTGGCCCGGCTCCACTAAAGCGTGACGAAACAAATCGCTCAGGTCTTCCAGCATGGTCTCGGCCTTGGCAGGTTCAGCGCGCACCAGAGCAATCGCGCTATTGAGGGTGTTGAACAAAAAGTGCGGGCGTATACGCGACTGCAAATCAGTCAGCCGTGCCGTGGTGGCGGCTGGCGTCGTGCCCTTGGCACGCAACACCAGGGCGGCCACCAGCAGGGCGGACAGCAGCGCACCGGCGCAGGCACTGGCCAGCCACGGCATGCGCTGCACAAAGCCCACCAGCGCCAACAAACCCGCGCCATACACGCCAGCCAGTGCGCCCAGCAGGCTGCCAGCTAGGTATTGCCCCGCAGTGGTCAAGCGCGCCAGTAGCTTTTTGAGTTGGCAGGCCAGCAGCAGCCAGGCCAGCGTGGCAGGCAGGGCCCCGCCAGTCAGCAAAGACAGGCGGGTGACCCATTCCAGCAGCGTGTCGGCACCAAACATGGCCCCCACGCCAATCACGGTTTCGACAAACAGCACGGCGCGCAAAATCACCCCCGCCTGGCAGGCATCAAACACCCAGACGATGTCCGACGGCCTGACATGCGGCGTGAGTTCCTGGTAGGCCGATAGAATTTGAGAGTCTTTCATGACGCACCATTGTGCAAGCAGGCCCCATGTCACACAACCAGTTCGAACAAAAATCCCAGGCGTGGTCGGCGCTTTTCTCAGAGCCCATGAGCGATTTGGTCAAGCGCTATACCGCTAGCGTTGGTTTCGACCAGCGCCTGTGGCAGGCCGATATACAAGGCTCGCTGGCACACGCCGAGATGCTGGCGGCACAAGGCATTGTGTCGGCTACGGACTATGCGGCCATCCAAAAAGGCCTGGCGCAGATTACACAGGAAATTGAATCCGGCGTCTTTGAATGGAAGCTGGACCTTGAAGATGTACACCTGAACATTGAGGCACGCTTAACCGTATTGGCAGGCGACGCCGGCAAACGCCTGCACACCGGACGCAGCCGCAACGACCAGGTGGCGACCGATGTGCGCCTTTGGCTGCGCGGCGAGATTGACCTGATTACTGGCCTGCTGGTTGACTTGCAAAAGGCCTTGCTTGGCCTTGCAGAGAAAAATGTGGAAGTGATACTGCCCGGCTTCACACATTTGCAGGTGGCACAGCCGGTGAGCTTTGGGCACCACATGCTGGCTTATGTGGAAATGTTTGCGCGCGATGCCGAACGCATGCAGGACGCGCGCCAGCGCGTGAATCGCCTGCCATTGGGTGCAGCGGCGCTAGCGGGTACCAGCTACCCGTTGGACCGCGAACGTGTTGCCGTCTCGCTGGGCATGGTCAACGCGCAGGGCGCGCCACAGCTCTGCCAAAACAGCCTGGACGCTGTGAGTGATCGCGACTTCGCCATTGAGTTCACGGCGGCTGCCGCGCTCGGCATGGTGCATATCAGTCGCCTGAGCGAAGAACTCATTTTGTGGATGAGCCAGAGCTTTGGTTTTATTGACATTGCAGACCGCTTTTGCACTGGCAGTTCTATCATGCCGCAGAAAAAAAACCCCGACGTACCCGAGCTCGCACGTGGTAAGACGGGTCGCGTCGTCGGCCATTTGATGGGGTTGATTACCTTGATGAAAGGCCAACCGCTGGCCTACAACAAAGACAACCAGGAAGACAAAGAGCCGCTGTTTGACACGGTAGACACACTGAAAGACACGCTGCGTATTTTTGCCGATATGGCAAGCGGCATCACCGTTAAACCCGATGCGATGGAGCAGGCGGCCTTGAAAGGTTACGCAACCGCAACAGACTTGGCGGACTATTTGGTAAAGAAAGGCCTGCCATTTCGCGATGCGCATGAAACAGTGGCTCACGCGGTCAAAACCGCCATGGCAAAAGGTGTGGATTTAAGTAGCTTGCCACTGGCTGAGCTGCAAAAATTCAATCCAGCCATTACGCAGGATGTGTACCAGGTGCTGACCCTGCGTGGCTCACTGGAAGCCCGCCAAACCCTGGGTGGTACGGCTCCCGCGCAAGTACGCCAGCAAATTGCACGGCACAACAAACGACTGCAGACGTAGTTTTGCCCCACTTTTGAAGGAAGCAGCATGCCTGTAATCACAACCATTGAAGACCTGCGTGTACTCGCCAAAAAACGCGTGCCACGCATGTTCTACGACTATGCCGATTCCGGCTCATGGACTGAATCAACCTACCGCGCCAACCAGAGCGATTTTCAGAAGATCTTGTTGCGTCAGCGTGTGGCAGTCAACATGTTGGGCCGCAGCACGCGCAGCAGCATGATCGGCCAGGATGTAGCCATGCCCGTGGTCATAGCGCCTACTGGTCTCACAGGCATGCAGCATGCTGACGGCGAGATTCATGGCGCACGCGCTGCAAAAAAGTTTGGCCTTCCGTTTACCCTCTCGACCATGAGCATCTGCTCGATCGAGGATGTGTCCCAGGCCACTGGCGGCCACCCGTTCTGGTTCCAGCTCTATGTCATGAAAGACCGCGATTTTGTAGGGCGCCTGATTGACCGCGCCAAGGCGGCTAACTGCTCGGCGCTGGTGTTGACGCTGGACTTGCAAATCCTTGGGCAGCGCCACAAGGATCTGAAAAATGGATTGACAGCGCCACCCAAAATGACGCTGGCCAACATGATTGACCTGATGACCAAGCCGCGCTGGTGCCTGGCCATGGCACGAACGCCGCGGCGCCAGTTTGGCAACATCGTGGGCCATGTGAAAAATGTTGCCGATATGGGCTCACTCAGTGCCTGGACGGCGGGGCAGTTTGACCCAGCGTTGAGTTGGGCCGATGTGGAGTGGGTCAAGCAGCGCTGGGGCGGCAAACTGATTTTGAAGGGCATCCAGGATGTGGAGGATGCCCGCCTGGCCGTCAACAGCGGCGCTGATGCACTGATCGTGTCCAACCACGGGGGGCGGCAGCTAGATGGCGCACCGTCTTCTATTTCAGTCCTGCCTGAGATCGTGGCGGCGGTGGGCCAGCAGATTGAAGTGCACATGGATGGCGGCATCCGCAGCGGGCAGGATGTCCTCAAGGCGCGGGCGCTGGGCGCGCGTGGGGTTTACATAGGCCGCGCATTCTTGTATGGCCTGGGTGCCATGGGCGAAGCAGGCGTGACCAAAGCACTGGAGATCATTCACAAGGAGCTGGACTTGACCATGGCGTTTTGCGGCCACACAGACATCAATAAGGTAGACCAGGCCATCTTGCTGCCAGGCACTTACCCCAAGGCGCAGCAATAACTCTAATTAACGGGCCAGCAAATCAGTCAACGGCGGTTGTTTTGGATTGGCATAAGAGGCTAAAGCCGCGTCTTTGAGTTGCACAGCAAACCGACCATACGACCGCTTGGAAACCAACAATTGCTGGGTGAGTACTTCGGGTTTGCCGTTCACCAGCCATTTCAGTTCCACTACCTGCGGGCCATTGTCCAACACGCTGTTAAAGCCGCCCAGGGTAAAGCAGATCTTGTAGGCACAACCGTAGCTTTCATTGCTGTAGGCATACTCCGCCGCCAAGGGTGTGGCGGTAGATGCGGCTGAAGCCGTTATGGTGCCTGCAACCTGGCTGACCTTGTGGGCACAACCCCCAGCGCCGGCCAAAGGCAGAAAGCTGACCGTAACGCCGCCTTGCCCGTAATACGGCTCGGGCGTGCAACTGAGGTTGTTGTGCTCGGCACATTTGCCCTCTTCGATCCGCACTTCATGCTGGGATGCACGCACAATCAGCTCCGAAGCACCCGCAGTCTGTACCAGACCCGAAAACAAAGTGGCGAAACACACTGCTGAAGAACAATAGGCAATACGTGAATTCATGGTCGGCTCCAGTCTGGTTTATTTGTTTACTGTCTTCTAAGTCGTGAACAACCCCGTTGGTCTTACTCCATTTGCTACCGCGCGTCGGGTGGCGCATCTGGATATGGACGCATTTTTCGCCTCGGTTGAGTTGCTGCGCTACCCACAATTAAAGGGTTTACCCTTGGTTATCGGTGGCGCACGGCGGCGAAACGACGACGCTTTGCTGGTGACACATGCCAATTTGCCGCTCAGCGAGATTCCACCGGCCGATTTTCCCTTGCTGAAAAATTATGTCGGACGCGGCGTAATTACCACTGCCACTTATGCGGCAAGGCAGTTTGGTGTTGGCTCGGCCATGGGCTTGATGAAAGCCGCAAAGTTGTGCCCACAAGCGATTTTGCTGCCCGTGGACTTTGACGAAATACGCAAATACACGGGCCTGTTCAAAAGCGTGGTGAGCGAAATTGCCCCGGTCATGGAAAACCGCGGTGTTGATGAGGTCTACATCGATTTCACTGATGTACCTGGCGGCCAGCGCGAGGGCGGTCGTGCATTGGCACGCCTGATTCAGCGAAGTGTTTTTGACGCCACTGGGCTGACTTGTTCAATTGGCGTGGCCCCCAACAAGCTACTGGCCAAAATGGCCAGTGAGTTCAACAAGCCCAACGGCATTTCCGTGATTGATATAGGTGACTTGCGCAGCCTGATTTGGCCGCTGGCCTGTCGCAAGATCAATGGAATTGGCCCTAAGGCCGAAGCCAAGCTGGCGGCATTGGGCGTGCACACCATTGGTGAGCTGGCAGCCCGACCGCGACAGGGCCTACTTGAGCATTTCGGCAAAAGTTACGGCGCATGGCTGCATGATGCCGCTTGGGGTCGGGATGTGCGGCCCGTCGTTACGGAAAGTGAGCCAGTTAGCATGAGCCGGGAAACCACTTTTGCCCGCGATCTGCATGCGGTGCGCGACAAGGCTGAATTGACCGCCACCTTCTCAGCGCTATGCGAAAAAGTAGCACAAGATTTGCAACGCAAAGGCTACGTGGGTCGCACCATTGGCATCAAGCTGCGCTACGACAATTTTCAAAGCGTTACCCGCGACATGACGCTTGAGCACCCCACCGCCGATGCCCTGACCATCCGCCGTGCCGCTGGGCAATGCCTCAAGCGTGTGACACTGGAAAAGCGTTTGCGGTTGCTGGGCGTGAGAGTGGCCAATCTAGCTAAAACAGATGAAGAGCAACACGCTTCAGACCCTGTGCTGCCCCTTATTTGAGCGTCATAAGATAGGCAATCAGGTCGGCTCGATCCTGTTCTTTTTCAACCTCTACATTCATGCGCTGGCCCGCAATCAGGTCTTCAGGGTAAGTCAACCAGGCATTCAGGCTTTGTGCCGTCCAGCGAAAGCGCGAGTTGGCCATTACAGCGGAATACTTGTAGCCTTCCGCACTACCAGCGCGGCGACCAAATACGCCCCTGTGGGCAGGGCCGATTTTGTGAGCGTCAATTGAGTGACACGAAATGCAGGTTTGCTCATAGAGCGCTTTGCCTCTTGAGGCATCGCCCGGCGCAGGCGTTACCCAAACCCGAGCCCCCCCAGTCTGCGAACCAGTGCCAGGGATTTGCGAAAAAGCAACACCACTCAACAGTGCGCTTAACAGGAACAAAAAAGTGGCAGCGCCAGTTTTTTTTGCCATCCTCAGGCGTTGATTGCACTTGTATGAAAAGGAAAACGTAGACATGACAGCCATTTAGTTTGTGGTTTTGGGTGTGCCAAAGTTGGCGAGTTCGGGCTAGGTACGTAACTAAATGTCTACACAGATTCAATATTTAGGCACTTTTGGCGCAAAGGTGTGCACTTTTGCATCCACTGAAACTTAGCTTACGTAAACTATTGCATCAATTACAAATTTATTTCAGGGAGCAAATCTTATGAAACGCATGATGCGATCCATTTCACTGGCTGTAGCCGCGCTGGTTTGCTGCAATTTGGTTCAAGCAGAAACCAATAAACTGTTGCTGACAGGCGGTGTGAGCTCAGTTGACGGCGCTGCTGGTGGGGGCTTGACCCATGGGCGGTCATTGGCTCAAACGCCACGGCGGGGGAAATTGGTGGGACCGCGTTTCTAAGCCGGGCAACCACCAAAGATTACGGTCTGACTGTGGTTGGTGCCGCCCTAGGATACAAGGATTTTATTGAAGTCTCGCTGGCGCGCCAGGAACTGTCTACCGGCATCACTGGAACAACTCTAGGTTTGCCTGGGCTTAAGCTAAAGCAAACCATTCTGGGCGGCAAAGTCCGCATTGCTGGCGAAGCAATTCTGGACAGCGATAACCTGATGCCACAAATCGCGGTCGGTGTGGAATTCAAGTCGCTCAATGACACGGGGTTGGACCCCACGCTGGCGGCGCTTGGCGCCAAAAAATCTGGTACCGACCTGTATGTCAGCTTTACCAAGCTGCTGCTGGCCAACAACTTGCTGCTGAACGCCACGGTTCGCGCCACCAAGGCCAATCAGAACGGCTTGCTCGGCTTTGGCGCCACCCTGGGCGGAGCCAACGATTCCTACAAGCTGCAGCCAGAGTTCTCTATTGCCTACCTGCTGAGCAAAAACTTTGCGGTGGGTGCCGAGTACCGTTTCCTGCCCAACAACCTTGAAACCGCTGGCCGTGTAGCGGGCCTTGGCAATGGCCTGCGAGCGCAGGACTGGAAAGATATTTTCATCGCCTGGGCCCCCTCCAAGCATTTCTCCCTGACGCTGGCCTATGTTGATTTGGGCGTGATTGTTCCTGCCACTACCAACAACCGCCGCCAAACTGGCGCCTATCTGTCGGGCCAAGTGGCTTTCTGATTAACGCCCTTGGTTCTTTAACCCGATTGCAACGCTTGAGGAAAATCCCATGAAAAAAACCCTGATTTATTTGACTATTGTTGCCGCCGGTTTGCTGGCAACCCCTGCTTTCTCCCAGGAAGCCCCGCTTTACAAGGCCTTTGGTGAAAAACCCGGCCTCGTCAAATTAATGGATGACTTCATGATCCGCCTTCTGGCTGACCCACGCACCAAACCGCACTTTGAACCGTCCAATCAAAAACGCGTCAAAGAACAGCTGGTTGATCAGTTTTGCGCCTTGATGAAAGGCCCTTGTGCCTACAAAGGGGCAGACATGAAGAGCTCACATGCCAATCTGGACATCAAAAAATCCGATTTCAATGCATTGGTTGAGGTGTTGCAATTTTCCATGGACGCACAAGGCATTCCATTCACCTCACAGAACCAATTGCTGGCTTTGTTGGCCCCCATGTACCGCGACATCATTACCGTAAAGTAAGTCCAGTGCGAACCACCCACCGATTGGCTTCCCGACTGCTTGCCACAGCCGCATCGGTTGTCTTGCTGGCAGCCACCTCCCTCATGGCCTCGTCCCAGGCTGTGGCGGGCAATGTCTCGGTCTTTGTGCTCGACCGTGACGGCAAGCCTGTGATTGACGCTGTGGTAATCCTCAAACCAGCGGCTGGCGGCGCACCGCGCACACCCCTGCCGACCAGCGCCACTATCAGCCAGCAACGCATGCTGTTTTTACCGCCCATGACGCTGGTGCCTGCAGGCGGCAAGATCAATTTTCTGAACAACGACCCGTGGGAACACCATGTCAAGGCCACCGGGGCGGGGTTTTCCTCCTTCTTGCTTGACAACTCAACATCGTTTGAATTTCGCATGGATGGCAAACCCGATGGCAAGCCCGGAATTTCCACCGAGGTCACAGTGACTAAGCCCGGGCCTATATTGCTCGGTTGCCACATTCATGGGTCGATGCGCGGGCACGCTTACGTCACTGATTCACCCTGGGCGCTGATCACCACGGTAGAAGGTGAGGCACCATTTCAGGATGTCCCCAACGGACCCGCCACAATCCGCGTCTGGCACGCTGACCAGTTGATTGATTTGCCGATACAAACAATCAGCGTGGGCAACGCACTA
The DNA here is from genome assembly GCA_021732385.1 of Burkholderiales bacterium. Lineage (GTDB taxonomy): Bacteria > Pseudomonadota > Gammaproteobacteria > Burkholderiales > Burkholderiaceae_C > JAKFVA01. The sequence goes on from JAKFVA010000009.1 coordinate 18,910, forward strand.
AGCCGAATTGAAGTCAAGCTGACAGTTACACCGCGACGCCGCAGGATTTAAGCTGATTCGCTTTACTGCCTGACCAGGCGTGTATTGGCTGGCGACGCCTGTGGATAGCTGGTCCTAAACGGGTTAATGTCCAAACCACCGCGGCGGCAATAACGCGCATAGACCGTCAGCTTCGTTGGTTTGCAGCGTCGCCATATATCCATAAAAATCCGCTCCACGCACTGCTCGTGAAACTCGTGGTGATTGCGAAAGCTCACCAGGTATTGCAGTAAGCCTTCATGGTCTATGGGTGCGCCGCTGTAGCTGATTTGTACACTCCCCCAATCGGGCTGACCAGTCACCAGGCAGTTGCTTTTGAGCAAGTGCGACACCAGCACCTCACTCACAGGGACTTCTTCTGAAGCGCTTTGCAGCAATTCAGGCGCAGGCAAGTAGTGGCTACAGTGCAGATCGAGCCGGTCCAGGCTCAAGCCCTCAAGTGCCCCGATTCTTTCCATGTTAAAAGCGGCAGGCTCCACCAGCTTAACGCCCACGGTAGCCCCCACCAGCGCGCTTAAGTCAGCTCGTACACATTCGCGCATGGCTGATGCATCGGCAAAAGCCGTATTGTTCAGGCTACCCAAATAAAGTTTCAGTGACTTGCTCTCGACCATGAATGGTGACTCGCAAGGCACTGTCAAGTGTGCCAACGCAACTTGCGGCTTGCCGCGCAGGTTAAGCCAACTCAATTCGTAAGCCGTCCACAAGTCCACACCAAAAAAAATCGGTTGGCTATGCACTCCAATTTCATCTCGTTTGGGCTGGCGCGGCAATGCAAACAGCAAGGCTGGATCGTACTGGTCGGTGTAGCTACTGGTCTTGCCAAGCGGGGAGTCGGCTTCGTGTTTCATACCGCCGCAGCCTGCGCACAATCTTGCACTGCGCTGTGGGCGCCCAAATGTGGCAAAAGGTGCTTGAGCAGCTGCCTGACCACGCCCGGCGGCAGGTCGTGGCCCATGCCCTCAATGCCCACCAATTTGGCACCGGGGATACGGCGCGCTGTATCTTGACCGCAGGCAAAGGGCAGCAACGGATCACTCTTGCCGTGCAGCACCAGCGTGGGGGTTCGAATGCCAGCCAGCAGCGGCGCACGGTCAACATCGGCAATGGCAGCCAGCATCTGGCGCAATGTGCCTGCCGGACGGTAGCTGCGGCGCACTTCAGGCTGAATCCGCTGACACCACTGTGCTTGTGTCAATGGGAAACCCGGGCTGGAAATAGCCTGCATGAGCTTGATGTAGTTGCTCACCACTGCATCCGGTGTTTTGCCATTTCCACTGCCGAGCAAGGCGCGCACTACCGCTGGCTGCGGTGGTGGCAAGCCAGGTGCGCTGCTGGTGCTCATTATGCTGGTCAAGCTGGTAACACGCCACGGCTGCGTCAGCGCCATTCGCTGGGCGATCATGCCCCCCAGACTCACCCCCACCACATGCGCCTGTTGCAGCGCCAAGGCATCAAGCACGCCCAGGGCATCCAGCGCCATGTCCTGCACGCTGTACGGCGGCTTGATGCGCAGGCCCAGCTTGTATTTCATGCTGTCCCAAAGCAGGCTGGGTTTACCCAGCTCATCAAGTGACTGGCTCAAGCCCGCGTCTCGGTTGTCAAAGCGGATTACGCGGTAACCGGCAGCCACCAAGGCGCGAACAAAATCAGCAGGCCAGGCGGTCAGTTGCATGCCCAGACCCATCACCAGCAACACCGCAGGTTGCCCCGCAGCACCATTGAAAGCGCTGTCGTCGACTTTCATCAGGAGTTTATTTGCTAGTATTTTCATAGCATTACTCGCAAGTCTGTGCTGCGTAAAAGCATAATTTCATATAAAAATACCTTCCCTCAACCACTTGGTGGCAATCCATTTTTCCCCAGCGATCACGGGTGCGCCGCCATGCAGTGACAGTGTTGAAGGGTGGGGTTTGTCGTAACTAAAAAATACCGCATTACCGCGCTTGGGCGCGACCACCAGATTGACATTGGGGAAGGTGGTGCCACCGCCCTTTTCGGGTTCACCCAAATACACAATGACCGTGGCCACGCGCTGACCACCTCGCTTAAGGATAGTGGGCGTGCCTGGCTCATTGGGGTCAAAGTAATCGTAGTGCGGCTTGTATTCGGCACCCGGCTGGTAGTGCAGCACCTGCAGGTCCTCGCCGTTGGCCAGCGGCCAGTTCAACAGTCTGGCAATGCGCGCCTCCAGCTTGGCCACCACATCGTTTTCCCCCAAGCGAAAAAACATGCCATTGCTGGTGCGGTCGGCATGCACTTCCTCACCCCCGGTCTGGTTGATTACTGTCAATGACCGGGCCATGCGCGGGCGCGCCGCTTCAATCAAGGTGGCGCACTCGTCGTCTGACAACAAACCCCCAAATACCACCAAATGGGGTTGCGTCATCACCTGCAGCACCGCTACCTGCTTGTCACCAGCGTCCAGATACAGCGGTGCATCGTCGATCGAGGCGCGCGGCACCGGCACGCCTGCCTGGTTTACCGTGCCCGGCAAGGTTGTCTGCGCCTGCAAGTTGGCCAGGGTACTGGCAAGGGCTGCCTGCGCCACCGCTTCTTGCCAGCCTGAACTCCGCATGGACTGTAATATTTGCTCGGGTGTAAATGGCACGCGCAACTGCTCCACGATCCATTGCCGCAGTTCGGGCGAAATAACTTGCCCGCTGGTGTTTGAATTAAGCATGCAGCGAAAACCTGGCTTTCGTGTCGCTTGAAGAAGCTAAACGGGTTTACGACGAAACACCAGCCGGTCCGGCAGGCTGGCCTTTTCGTCAAAAACGTAATTCTCCGTTTTGAAAGTGCACAGTCCTTCAGGCGTGCTGATGCGCTGGTTGATGGCATGGCGTGCCATCAACCCTCGTGCGCGCTTGGCCATGAAGCTCACCACTTTGTATTGCCCTGCAGAACGCCACTCTTCAAAAACGCAAGTCACCACCCGGGCACGCAGGGCTTTCATGTCTACCACCTTGAAATATTCCTGTGAAGCCAGATTGATCACCACAGGTGTCTTGTCAGTCTGTAAACGGGTATTGAGGTACTCCGCAATTTGCGCCCCCCAGAACTGGTAGAGGTTTTTGCCCTGCTCAGTGGCCAGTGCCGTGCCCATTTCAAGCCGGTAGGGCTGCATCAAATCCAGCGGCCGCAACACGCCGTACAAACCACTCAGGATCGCCACATGGTCTTGCGCCCAAGCCAAATCATTGGTTGACAAAGTGCTTGCCTGCAAGCCCTCATAGACATCGCCGTTGAAAGCCAGCAGTGCTTGCTTGGAATTCTTGCTGGTTAAACGCGGCTTCCAGGCCTGGTAGCGCGCCACATTCAGTGCAGCCAGTTTGTCGCTCAAGTCCATTAGCCTTGCAATCTGCCCGGGCGACTGGCGCCGCAGTGTCTCAATCAAGGCCATGCTTTGGCTTACAAACTGGGGCCGGGTATGGGTATTGGTAGATGGCGCAGTCTCGTAGTCGAGCGCTTTGGCAGGAGACAATAAAAACAGCATGATGTAGCGGTTTGTCGGGCAAAATTAAAAACTGAAAAACCATGCCATTGCGGCCTTCGGCAATCCTAACCCATACCTTGTTTTGTCGACACTGCAGCGGTCCCCCGCACCGGAGCAAGGCGTAACAGCCCGCCCCACTGCGGCCATAGCCTGCACGCCCGCCTCGCCGCTCGTCTGCGCGCTGGCAGTAGCGCAAGCCATCAACTGCGTTGCGGCCATGCACCTCGAATAAAATCCAGGCTGCTCCCCAACTTACCCTGACCGGCATCCCGCAAGGATGCCGTTTTTGCTTGCCATGACCAACTCTGTCACCCCTACCGCTACTGCCGCTTCGGAATTGCCCGCCCAGCCGGGGCTGCAAAGCCTGGCCAAATCGTTTGAGCCTGCCGCCATAGAAACGCAGTGGAGGCCGTTGTGGGAGCAGCGCGGTTATGGCGTGGCAGGCTTTCGTGGTACGGGCGCGCCCGACAGCCAGGCGGCAAGCGCAGGCAACAATTTTGCTATCCAGTTGCCGCCGCCCAACGTGACCGGCACGCTGCACATGGGTCATGCCTTCAACCAGACCATCATGGATGCGCTCACGCGCTACCACCGCATGCGCGGCTTCAATACCCTGTGGCTGCCCGGCACCGACCATGCCGGCATCGCCACGCAAATCGTGGTGGAACGGCAACTGCAAGCGCAGGGCCAAAGCCGCCACGAACTCGGCCGCAAGAATTTTGTGGCCCGCGCCTGGGACTGGAAAGCGCAGTCGGGCAACACCATCACCCAGCAAATGCGCCGCATGGGCTCCAGCGTTGACTGGAGCCGTGCGTACTTCACCATGGACGACAAAATGTCCGGTGTCGTTACCGAAACTTTTGTGCGCCTGTATGAGCAAGGCCTGATTTACCGCGGCAAGCGTCTGGTCAACTGGGACCCGGTGCTGAAAAGCGCGGTGAGCGATCTGGAGGTGGAGAGCGAGGAAGAAGACGGCTTTCTGTGGCACATTCGCTACCCGCTTGTGAACAGCAGCGAGAGTTTGGTTGTAGCCACCACACGGCCCGAAACCATGCTGGGTGACGTGGCCGTCATGGTGCACCCCGAAGACGAACGCTACCGCCACCTGATTGGCCAGCAAGTCATGTTGCCGCTGTGCAACCGCTCCATTCCCGTGATTGCCGATGACTATGTGGACAAGGACTTTGGCACTGGCGTGGTCAAGGTCACACCCGCGCACGATGTGAACGATTACGCTGTTGGCCAGCGCCACGGCTTGCCCCTCATCGGCATCCTGACGCTGGACGCTGCCATCAACGACAACGCGCCCACCGCCTACCGTGGTCTAGACCGGTTTGTCGCCCGTAAAAAAGTAGTGGCAGACCTGCAAGACCAAGGCCTGCTGGTTGAAATCAAAAAGCACAAGCTCATGGTGCCACGCTGCGCGCGCACCGGCCAGGTCATTGAACCCATGCTGACCGACCAGTGGTTTGTTGCCATGACCAAACCCGATACAGGCGGAAAAAGCATCGCCCAAAAAGCCATTGATGCGGTAGACAGCGGTGCGGTGAAGTTTGTGCCCGAGCAATGGATCAACACTTACCACCAATGGATGGGCAATATCCAGGACTGGTGCATCAGCCGCCAGCTGTGGTGGGGGCACCAGATTCCGGCCTGGTACGGCGCGGGGGGCGAACTCTTTGTAGCGCGCACCGAAGCCGATGCACGCGCACAAGCGCAGGCAGCAGGCTACGGTGGCCTGCTGACACGCGATGAGGACGTGCTGGACACCTGGTACTCGTCAGCCATGGTCCCGTTCTCTTCCCTTGGCTGGCCTGAAAAAACCAACGACCTCGACCTGTATCTGCCGTCGAGCGTATTGGTCACCGGCTACGACATCATCTTTTTCTGGGTCGCCCGGATGATCATGATGACCACCCACTTCACGGGCCAAGTGCCGTTCAAACACGTTTACATCCACGGCCTGGTGCGCGACGCGCAGGGCAGGAAAATGAGCAAGTCCGAGGGCAATGTGCTCGACCCGGTGGACCTGATTGATGGCATTGCGCTCGAGGCGCTGCTGGACAAACGCGCGCAAGGGTTGCGCAAGCCCGAAACTGCACCGCAAGTGCGCAAGAACACCGCCAAGGAATTTCCAGACGGCATCCCCGCCTTTGGAGCCGACGCGCTGCGCTTTACCTTTGCCGCCATGGCAACACTGGGGCGCAACATCAATTTCGACAGCAAGCGCTGCGAGGGTTACCGCAACTTTTGCAACAAGCTCTGGAACGCCACGCGATTTGTGCTGATGAATTGCGAGGGCCAGGACTGCGGCCTCAAGCCCCACACCAAGGCCGAGTGCGAACCCGGCCAGTGGGCGCATGGCTACTTGAGCTTCAGCCAGGCTGACCGCTGGATCACTTCCCTGTTGCAAAAAGCCGAAGCCGAAGTGGCCCAAGGCTTTGCCGACTACCGACTCGACAACGTGGCCAACTGCATTTACGACTTTGTCTGGAACGAGTTTTGCGACTGGTACCTGGAGATTGCCAAAGTACAAATTCAAACTGGCACGGGTCACAAAGACCCACTAGTGGGCCTGGCCCAGCAGCGCGCTACCCGCCGCACCCTGATCCGCACGCTGGAAACCATTTTGCGGTTGGCCCACCCCATGATTCCTTTTATTACCGAAGCCCTGTGGCAAAAGGTAGCGCCCATCGCGGGCGTAATCACGCCTGCAAATGCGGATTCAACCGATTTGCCCAACGAATCAGTGAGCATTGCGCGCTACCCGCAAGCCCAGTTGGACAAAGTCGACGAATCGGCGATTAGCTATATTGGCCAGCTCAAGCAACTGGTGGACGCCAGCCGCAACCTGCGCGGCGAAATGAAAGTCTCACCCGCCACCCGCTTGCCGCTGTATGTCAGCGGCGAGGCGGACTTCATCCGTGAAGCCGCGCCTGCGCTGCAGGCGTTGGCCAAGCTCAGCGAAGTCAAGGTATTCACCGACGAAGCCGCCTGGAGCGCCGCCACACAAGCCGCACCGGTGGCTGTGGTCGGCAATTCGCGCATCTGCCTGCACATGGAAATGGATGCGGGCGCAGAAAAGCTGCGCCTGGGCAAAGAAGCTACACGGCTGCAGACCGAAATTACCAAGGCCCAGGCCAAGCTTGCCAATCCGGGCTTTGTGGCCAAGGCACCGCCCGCCGTACTGCAGCAGGAACAGCAGTGCATTGCCGATTTCAGTGCCACGCTGGCTAAAGTGCAGCAGCAACTGGCCCGCCTGGGCTGATTCAGGCCACCGTGAGATCACCTGGTATGGTGGGCTGCGGTTCCATGGAGCCAACTGGCTGGCCCAGCACGGCATGCAGGCGGTGCGCCACATACCAACTGGCACGCAAACGCGCCTCACGGGTATGCGCGCCAAGACGGGGGGTGAGAAACAAGTTGCTTAAGTCATGCAAGGGCGAGCCCTTGCTGGCAAAGTCAGTTTCTGCGCCATCAAGCAAACAGGCATCAATTCGGCCATCAGTCAGTGCGCCAGCTAGAGCATGTGGTTCAAATAAAGCCGAGCGGCTGATGCTCACCCATACCTGCCCGTGTCGGCAATTTGCAAGCACCTGCTCATTGATAAAGCCAGCAAAGCGTGAGGCATACACCACCTGCACCGACACCGCGTCAGCCAATTGCAGCAGTTCAGGCAGGCTCACGGGCTGCATATGCAGACGGGCCCAAATAGGTGCGCTGTGGTGAATAGCCGGGTCATACCCAATCAATTTAACGCCCAGCGAATGCAGCATGGGCGCCAACGTATGGGCCGTAGGCGCGAGGCCCAAAATGCCCACCACACTGCCGTTAAGCTCGCGCCCCAGACGCATCGTGTCGTACGCTCGTCCGTCCATTGCAGAGCGCACGCCCCGGCGAAAAAGCATCAACAAACCGGCCAGCAAATATTCGGCGTTGGAGCGGACGCTGGCGGTTGTGGCCTGCAAGAACCGCACATTGCGCTCGCGGCAGGCTTCCAGGTCAGTGTTGTCGCTACCTACATGCAAGCGCGCCACCGCGCGCAGCAAAGGCGCGCAGTCAAGCAATTGCTGCGTTACCGCCACTTTGCGCGGCAGCACCACGGCATCGGCGTAACGGATTTCATGCATCAGCCCGCGTGCGTCCAGCGCCAGTTCGGGCTGGCAGTCGACGTCGTAGCGCTCGCGCAGCCAATCGACGGCCTCCGGCAGCAGCATCTCCAAAAGGAGTATCTTCAAGCTTGCGTTCCCATCCCTATCGTTATTGATACCAAGCCGTGGGGCTAATGCAGACAGGCCTTGTCAGAAGTCGCTGGCATTGCCCCCGAACAAGACCAAACGAAAACTGTAGCAATTAATCCTCCTGCCGTCCATGCAAAAAAATTACAAGATCACTACCGCCGTTTTTCCGGTCGCTGGGCTGGGTACCCGATTTCTGCCCGCCACCAAGGCCCAACCCAAAGAGATGCTGCCGGTGGTGGATAAACCACTAATTCAGTACGCAGTGGAGGAGGCGTACGCGGCAGGCGTGCGCCACATGGTTTTTGTAACCGGACGCAATAAACGCGCCATCGAAGACCATTTTGACCTGGCTTACGAGCTCGAATTTGAGTTGCAAGCCACGCAAAAACAAGCTCTGCTGGATCTGGTGCGCTCCATCCAGCCTGCGGACATGCACTGCTCTTACGTGCGCCAGCCGCGCTCCTTGGGTCTGGGCCATGCGGTGCTGTGTGCGGAACATTTGATTGGTGCGCAACCGTTTGCGGTACTGTTGGCCGACGATTTGATGCGTGGCGAGCCCAGCGGACCAGGCGTGTTGACACAAATGGCCGACATTTTTGTACATACGGGTGCCTCCCTGCTGGCTGTACAAACCGTGCCAGACGACCAAGTTCACCGCTATGGCATTGTGGTGGGCCAACCCGCCGTCAACCCGATCGAGGCGGATACAGGCGAGCTGGCGCAAAGCCGCTTGCTGACGCTTTCTCATATTGTGGAAAAACCGCGCGCATCAGACACACCTGCGCGCACCGCGGTGGCTGGACGTTATGTGTTGACCCCAGCAATTTTTCACCACCTGCGGCATCTGCCGCCCGGCGCGCAAGGTGAGATTCAATTGACCGACGGTATTGCCGCGCTGATGCGCGCAGAGCCGGTTCAAGCCTACCGCTACAGGGGCAAGCGCTACGACTGTGGCAGCAAACTGGGTTTTCTGGAAGCCAGCGTGGAGCTGGCGCTAGAGCACCCTGAAGTAGGCGCACCGTTTGCGGCGTTTCTCAAAACGCAGCAGTTGCTTTGAGCCGCCGCACCAAACAGCTGCGGCAAAAAATCAACCATCAGCGGCGCGTCAAGACATGGATGAAGTCTGCGCCAGCAGTGGTCTGCTCCATCAGCGGATTGCCCGTCTGCTTGGCAAAAGCCTGAAAATCACGCACCGAACCGGGGTCGGTGGATACCACTTTAAGTACCTCACCCGTGGCCATTTCAGACAGCGCTTTCTTGGCCTTCAAGATGGGCAACGGGCAGTTCAGACCGCGGGTGTCAATTTCTTTGTCAATGTTCATGGCGATTCTTGGTGGTGGGCAAATCAAGTTGGACGCTGGCGGCTGGCGCTACCCCTGGCCTAAAAAACGAGGGGTATGCCCCCGGCTTAACAACCAGTCGGCCAGGGCGCGGCCCGTTCCCTCTGGCCAGCATTTTACGGACTGGGCATCGAACAGCCGGTATTCCACCAACTCGGGAGAAAGACTAATTTCGCCAGTGGCAACGGCGTGGTAGGCCACGATCAACTGGTTCATGCGGCGAAACTCATACACGCCGATCAGTTGTGGCGCGGCGGCGTCCAGGTTGGTTTCTTCCTTGATTTCGCGGGCGATGCCCTCCGCCGGATTTTCGTTGGCCTCTAAGAAACCGGTGATCAGGGCAAACATTTTGCCGGGCCAGGCGGCGTTGCGCGCCAGCAGAATTTGCCCTTGGTACTCCACCACGGCAGCGAGCACCGGGGTCGGGTTGTTCCAGTGGGTAAAGTCGCACGCTGGGCAGCGCAAGCGCTGCTTTTCGCCCCCGTCTTCCATCTGGCTGACCCAGGCCAGGGGCGTGGCGCACTGCGGGCAATACTGGTAATGGGCCGCCATGCTCACGCCGGGAACACACCGGTGGAGAGGTAGCGGTCGCCCCGGTCGCACACAATAAATACCACCGTGGCATTGCGCTCCCGCTGGGCAATTTGCAGAGCCACCCAGCAGGCTCCCGCGGCTGAGATGCCTGCAAAAATGCCTTCCTCACGCGCCATGCGACGGCAGTAGTCCTCGGCATCGGCTTGGCTGACTTGCACCAGTTCATCGACATGCTGCGGGTCGTAGATTTTGGGCAGGTACTCGGCAGGCCACTTGCGTATGCCCGGAATGCGCGAGCCCTCGCTGGGCTGCGCGCCAATGATCCGTATGACCGGGTTCTTTTCTTTCAGGTAGCGTGATACGCCAGTGATAGTGCCAGTGGTGCCCATGGCGCTCACAAAATGCGTCACCCGCCCCTGCGTGTCGGCCCAGATTTCGGGGCCGGTGGTTTCATAGTGAATGCGCGGGTTGTCTGGGTTGGCAAACTGGTCGAGCACGCGGCCTTTGCCGCTTTGCTGCATCTGCTCGGCCAGGTCGCGCGCGTATTCCATGCCGCCGGTTTTGGGCGTGAGGATCAGCTCGGCGCCAAACGCCTTCATGGTCTGCGCCCGCTCCACGGAAAGGTCTTCCGGCATGATGAGCAGCATGCGGTAGCCCTTGATGGCCGCCGCCATGGCCAGCGCAATGCCGGTGTTGCCCGAAGTGGCCTCAATCAGCGTGTCGCCGGGCTTGATTTCTCCGCGCTCTTCGGCACGCGCAATCATGGCCAGCGCCGGGCGGTCTTTCACCGAGCCCGCGGGGTTGTTGCCCTCGAGCTTGCCCAGAATCACATTGCCTTGCGCCCGGTTGTGCGCAACGCCCATGCGCTGCAAAGCAACCAGCGGCGTTTTGCCAATGGCTTGCTCAATGGTGGGGTAGTTAGGCGGGGCATGGGTGGGCTCGTTCATGACAGCACTGTGCCATAATTTCGCCCTTGCCCCTCTTTGCCCGGGTGGTGAAATTGGTAGACGCAGGGGACTCAAAATCCCCCACCGAAAGGTGTGCCGGTTCGATTCCGGCCCCGGGCACCATCTGGCGGTTTTCCCATCTCCTACTCAGCGAAGCTGCTGATAGTGCAAATCAGCCTGCTGCGAGTTCGCTTAGTTTGCGTTAAGCAGCACACTAAATTGTTATTTAAATTGCTATTAAATTAGTAGTATTTTTTAATAGCATTACCCGCAGGTCTGCGCTGTGTTTAAAGCCGATTTAAGCTCTTAAAAGTGCCCAAAAAACTTAAAAATTAATCGTCCGGCCGTGCAAGCGGCTGATTTTGAGAGTCTGCAGGGCAAACTTCAAGAAAAACTGCCTTTTTTATGATGCATAAACAAGGTTTTAACCAGTACTGACGTGCGGGTAACGCTATGGTTTTTTACTATTTATTCAGGAGCAACCTAACAGGTCAATTTTTCCGCAGCACCCTGCCAACCGCCTAAACCACCCCAGCGGCCAACCTAACAGCCCAACCAGCCCCGCCAGCCCCGCCAGCCCAAACCAGCGCTACACCCCGGGCCTTGGCGCGGGTTCAATTTGAGTTTTCTTTTTGGCCAGCCGGTCTACCAGGCGCTGCATGTTCGATAGCGATGCCAGGTGCAGGCCAATCCAGTGCAGTTCGCCCGAGCGAAACAGTTTGAGCGCCTGCGCATCAGACAATTCGAGCAGTTTTTTCTCGTCCACGATCATCAGGCCGTTTACCGAGTGGCTGGTGCCGTCAATCAAGTCGGCCTTGGCATTCATTTCAATGAGCAAACCGGCGTCTTGCAAGCTCTGGCAAAAACGGTCGGTGCGCATGTATTCAATTTGGTAGCGGTTCAAGAAGCTCAACGCGTTTTGCAAAAAGGGCGTGTTCCCTCCCTGGTCGTCAAACAACATCTCGCCGCGCTTGGCGTTCAAGCCGGGGTAGGCCTCGTCGATACACAGCCCCATGTTCTGGTCGGGCAGTTGGGAGAGCACAAACGGGTAGCGGCGCACAAAAGCCGGTACATAACTGGCCCCCCACTGGCCTTCGGCGTCAACAAACAGGTTTTCCCGCTCGCGCAAGCCCAGCATAGCCATGGGTGCCACCTTCTGGTTGGCGACTTTGGTAAACACAATCGCATATTCTTTGCAGGCCTCGGGAAACTCCACGCCCGCCAGATAAAGCGAATTGACGCGCCGTGCAAACAAAAAGCTATTGCTGGGCAACACCCGCAGGTGGCGGTGCACGCTGCGGTCAAGCACCACGGGTTTTTCGTAAAACAAGGCGGCTGTCATGGCGGGTGGCGGGTGCTGTGCTGCTAGTTTTATTGATTCTTGCAGTTGTCTGTTGCAATTAATCGTTGTGCGCTGATTCTGCGACGGGCTGCGCCTGGCTGGCCAACACCTTGTCGATGCGTTTGCCATCCAGGTCCACCACCTCAAACACCCAGCCGGCACACTCAATGCGCTCGGCCACGGCAGGCAAACTGCCCGAGACCGACATCAGCAGACCGGCCAGGGTGTTGTAGCGGCCCCGCTCTTCTTCCGGCAGGTCGTCGATGCCCAGCCGCGCTTTCAATTCAGATACCGGCATCAAACCGTCAAGCAGCCAAGTACCGTCTTGGCGCTGGGTGGCCCAGGCGTCCACTTGCGCATCGGGTTGTAGCTCGCCCGTAATGGCTTCCAGCAAATCATGCGGCGTCATCAGGCCTTGCACCACGCCGTATTCGTCCACCACAAACACCATGCGGCCCGCCTTGCTGCGAAACTGCTCCAGCAAGTCCATGCCGGTCAGGGTTTCCGGCACAAAAGTGGCGGGCTCCACATGGGCGGTAATGTCGCTGGTATGGACCGCCGTTGCGCCCACTGGGCCACCCGACTCGGGTGCGCCAGCACTGGCATGCGCCAGCTCCAGCAGGCGGCCCACACTGATGATGCCCACCACCTCATCCAGCGAGCCACGGCACACCGGGTACCAAGAGTGCGACTGCCCCTGCGTGCCCACCTCGGCCAGGCACTGCGCGATGCTGTGGCTGGCCTCCAGCCAGTGCACATCGGTACGCGGCAGCATCAAAGAGGTGAGTGGCCGATCGTCCAGATGAAAAACGTTTTGCACCATCTGGTGCTCGTGCGCCTCAATTAGCCCGGCGTCCACGCCTTCTTCCAGGCTGTGGGCAATTTCTTCCTCGGTCACATAGCGCGCGGCCTTGCTGTCGATGCGCATCAGCTTCAACACGCCATGGGTGCAGGCCGACAGCAGCTTCACAAACGGCCGGGCCGCGCTGGCCAGCCACGTCATGGGCAGGGCCACCAGGCGCGCCACGGGCTCTGGGTAGAGCTGGCCAATGCGCTTGGGCGCCAGTTCGCCAAAAATAATGGTCACAAAGGTAATGCCGGTAACCACAATGGCGGTGGCCGCAATACCCGCCACCTTGGCAGACAGGCCAAGGCCTATCAGCCATGCCGCCACCCCCGCGCTGAAGGCGGCTTCTCCCACAATGCCATTGAGCACGCCAATCGAGGTGATGCCGATTTGCACAGTAGATAAAAACTGCGTGGGGTCGTCCAGCAATTTCAGGGCGGCCAGCGCCCCTTTGTCGCCCCCCTCGGCCAGCGCACCCAACCTAGCCTTGCGGCTGGACGCCAGCGCCAACTCTGACATGGCGAAAACGCCATTAAGCAACGTGAGCACGACAATCAGCAGTAAATCCATAGACCCGTTAAAACACAAACACGATGGCACTTTACTGTATTGGCGATGTGCAGGGCTGCAACGACGCGCTGGGCCGCTTGCTGGCTGAGCTGGATTTTTCCCCCAGCCGCGACACTCTCTACCTGCTGGGCGACCTGGTCAACCGCGGGCCAGACAACGTGGGTGTGCTGCGCCGCCTGATGGCCTTGAGTGCGGCCGCGCAGTGCCTACTGGGCAACCACGACCTGCATTTGCTGGCTGTGGCGCATGGCGTGCGGCCGCAGCAGCCACGCGATACGCTGGATGACGTGCTGCAAGCCCCCGACCGCGTTGCCCTGCTGGACTGGCTGCGCCAGCAAAGGCTGGCCATGCAACCGACTGGGGCTGGCGTGCTGATGGTGCACGCGGGGCTACTGCCGGGCTGGAGCGCCACCCAAGCCCTGGCCCTGGCTGCCGAGGTAGAGACCGAGCTGCAGGGCCCCCAGCTGGTTGCGTTTTTGCGCACCATGTACGGCAACAGCCCCGCACAATGGCGTGATGATTTGCAGGGCACGGAGCGCTTGCGCGTCATCGTCAACGCACTCACGCGCCTGCGCTTTTGCAGCCCGGATGGCACGATGGACTTTAAAGTCAAGGAAGGCGCAAACGCTCAGGCAGGCAGTCAGCCGCCCGGCCTGCTGCCCTGGTTTGACGTGCCAGGCCGCGCCAGCGCGGGCACCACCGTAGCGTTTGGCCACTGGTCTACCCTGGGCTGGCTGGGCCGCCACGATGTGCTGTGCCTGGACAGCGGCTGTGTATGGGGCGGGTGTTTGACGGCAGTGGAACTGCCCGCGCAGCCAGCACGCCAAGCGGCTGGCGAGCCGTGGTGCCGGCTGACGGTGAAATGCGCAACGGCTGCGGCGCCTTGAGCCAGCACCACAAGCCAGGCCTTTAAGCCGTTTAACCTGGTGTCTGGCCAAACAGTGCGGCAACTTTGCGCTTGGGTTTGATGTTGGTCGAAATACGGCGGCTGGTGGGTGCAGCAGCTGCGGTTGCCTCCCAGGCAGGTGCGGCCGCTTCGCTGGGCGCCTCGTAAGGCTGGCTGAAAAACGGATCCACCGGCGCGGCGGCGTGCCGCGGCGCGCGCGGGCTGGCGCTTTGAAACGAGCGTTCGGCATCACGCTCGCGGTGACGGGCCGGTTCCCGCGCATCACCGCGCTCACCGCTTCTGTCAAAACCGCGGTCAGGCTGGCGCTCGGCGCGATCATGGCCGCGTGGGTGGTGTGGCTGCTCTGCCTGACCCTGTAACGGCAGGGGCTCGGGTTGAATGGTCTTCTTGATGAGCTTTTCAATGTCGGCCACCAAGCGGGCGTCTGAACTGCTGACCAGTGTGACGGCCAGGCCCGACGCGCCCGCGCGGCCGGTGCGGCCAATGCGGTGGATGTAGTCTTCGGCGTTGAACGGCACGTCAAAGTTGAACACGGCTGGCACGTCCTTGATGTCGAGCCCGCGAGCGGCTACATCGGTACACACCAGGAGATCAACTTCGCCTTTTTTAAAAGCCTCGAGCGCCTTGAGGCGTTCGTCCTGGCTTTTGTCGCCATGCAAGGCTGTGGTGTTGAGCCCCTCGCGCTCCAGGCTGCGCGCCAGGCGGGCGCAGCCCAGCTTGCTATTCACAAACACAAACGCCTGCTTAATACCGCGCTCATTGAGCACATGGTGAATGGCACGGCGCTTATCGTCGGCGTCCACTTGGTAAAAGCGCTGCTCCACCGTTGAGGCGGTGGCATTGGGCCGGGCCACTTCAATCGTGACCGGGTCTTGCAGATAGCTGCTGGCCAGGCGCTTGATCTCGGGCGAGAAGGTAGCTGAGAACAAGAGCGTGGTGCGTTGTTTAGGCAGGTAGCTCAAAATGCGTTGCAGATCGGGCAAAAAGCCGATGTCAAGCATGCGATCGGCCTCGTCCAGCACCACATATTCCACTTGGTTCAACACCGCGTTCTTGGCTTCAATGTGGTCGAGCAGGCGGCCTGGTGTAGCCACCAGCACTTCAACACCTTTTTTCAGCTCCAGCGTTTGCGGCTTCATGTCGATACCGCCAAACACCACGCAGCTGCGTAGCTGCGTGTACTTGGCATACAGCTTGATTTGCTGGGCTACCTGGTCAGCCAGCTCGCGCGTGGGCAGCAGTACCAAGGCGCGCACCGGGTGGCGCGCAGGCGAGGTCGAGGCATTCTCGTGCGCCAGCATGCGCTGCAAGAGTGGCAGGGAAAATGCGGCGGTTTTGCCGGTGCCGGTTTGCGCCGCGCCCATCACGTCTTTGCCGGTGAGCACCACCGGAATGGCCTGCGCCTGGATGGGGGTCATGGTCTCGTAGCCCATTTCGGCTACGGCGCGGGCCAGCGTGGGGGCCAGCTGAAGTTGGGAAAAGGACATTGTCATATAGCCTGTTATTGTCGCATTCAGGTGTTACAGGCGGGAAAGTCGGGTTTTGTTGCAGTAGAGTCAAGCTATGACTGCCACCGCGCACCTTCCAAATGCCCAACAACAAGCCCACTGAGCTGCCATGCGTTGTGCTGGCGGGTTTTGACGCTTTTGGCGGTGAATCGCTCAACCCCAGCGGCCTGGCTGTGCAGGCGCTGGGCGGCCAGGTAATTGCCGGGCACCGCATTGCAAGCCTTCTGCTGCCCACTGTGTTTGACGCCGCCCTGCCCCGGCTGCTGGCCGCGCTGGAGCGCAGCCGGCCGGTGCTGGTGATTGCCGTGGGTTTGGCACAAGGGCGCGGTGCCATCGCCATAGAGCGTATCGCCATCAACCTGCAGGACGCCCGCATTCCCGACAACGCAGGCACGCAACCCTACGACACCGCCGTGGTGCCCGGCGCGCCCGCCGCGTACTTCAGCAGCTTGCCAGTCAAAGCCGTTTGGCAGGCGCTGTTGCAAGCGGGCCTGCCAGCCGACATTTCGCACAGTGCTGGCACGTTTGTCTGCAACCACGTGTTTTTTGGCTTGATGCATGCCCTGGCCAACAAGCGCAAACATTGGTTGCGCCACACGAGAGGCGGCTTTATCCACCTGCCCGCCCTGCCCGAGCAAGCTGCGGTGGGCCAGTTCGGTATGCCGCTGGACGAGCAAGTGCGCGGCTTGCGCGTTGCCGTGCTGGCCGCGCTACAGCACCCGCAAGATGCGTTGTTGGTGGGCGGAGCGACGCACTGATGAACTACGCCACTGTGCCAGGCACTGCGCCACAGCCCGGCGCGGTGCTGGACGCCGCCCAAACTGCCGCCCGCCTGCCCTGGGCGGCGCTGGTAGCTGAGATCGCCGCTGTGCTGCAAGACCCTGGCGTGCAGGTCGTACCCCGGCTGGTGCTGCCGCTGCCCCTGGGTGCCAGCCTGTTTGTCATGCCCGCACACGACGCGCGCCTGGCCATAGCCAAGCTGATCAGCTTTACCCCCGCCAACGCCGCTTTGGGCCAACCCACCATCCAGGGCGATGTGCTGGTGTTTGACATTGCCAGCGGCCAGCGCTGCCTGATGCTGCATGGCCCCACCGTAACTGCCCGGCGCACCGCTGCGGTGTCTTTGCTGGCGGCCCAGCGGCTGGCACCCAATCCGCGTGGCCCGCTGCTGATTGTGGGTGCCGGGGTACAGGGCCAGGCGCACCTGGAGGCGTTTGCCCAAGGGCTGGCGGTACAAGAAGTGGTTATTGCCAGCCGCGCTGATGCAAGCGCCCAGGCCCTGGCGCAACGTGCCCGCGCGCTGGGTTTGCAAGCCCGCGTGACGCCTGATGCCAATGCCGCTTTGGCCGACTGTCCGCTAGTGGTGACAGCAACGCCCGCCAAAGAAATAGTGCTGCGCACCCTGCCGCGCGCCGATGCCTTTGTGGCTGCGGTGGGCGCTTTCACGCCGCAGATGCGCGAACTGGATACGGCGTTTTGCCAGCACTGCGCGCAGCATGGCCAAGTTGTCATGGACACGCCAGACGCCGCTCACGAAGCCGGTGATTTGCTGCAAGCAGGCCTGGTTATGGCGCAATTGCGCACGCTGGCTGAGGTAATCACCGATGCGCGGGGTGCTGGAAAAACCACCAATCAAAATGCGACTAATGGCCCGGTGCTATTTAAAAGCTGTGGCTGGGCGGGTTGGGATTTGGCTGCCGCACGCTTGGCAATGGCATCGGCACTGCCTTAACCACTGCCAAGCGCTACAAATTGCGCGCACTGAAGGTATCGCAGGCCTTTACGCTGCCTTGCTGCAAACCCACGCCAAACCAGCGCTGGCGCTGGGCACTGGTTCCGTGGGTAAAACTCTCGGGCACTACTGCGCCGCCCTGTGCCCGCTGCAAGGCATCGTCACCAATCTTGGCGGCGGCGTTCATGGCTTCTTCTACATCGCCTTGCTCCAGCACCTGGCGCGCGCTTTGCGCATGGTGGGCCCAGACACCGGCAAAACAGTCAGCCTGCAGTTCAAGTCGCACGCTGAGCGCATTGGCTTGCGCGGGGCTGGCGCGGCTGCGCATTTGCTCGACCTTGGCACTGATACCCAGCAGGTTTTGCACATGGTGGCCCACCTCATGGGCAATTACATAGGCTTGGGCAAAATCACCTGGCGCACCCAGGCGCTTGGTGAGGGTGTCGTAAAAGCCCAAATCAATATAGACTTTTTGGTCAGCCGGGCAGTAAAACGGCCCCATGGCCGCCTCACCAGCGCCGCATCCACCCGTGCCGGTACGCCCGCGAAACAGCACCAGGCGCGGCTCCTGGTAGGTGCTGCCGCCCTTGGCAAACACGTCTTTCCACACGTCTTCGGTATCGGCCAACACAGTAGAGATAAAGCGGGCTTGCTGGTCATTGGCGGGCGCGCGACGCGCCGGGTCACCCGGCAATGAGGGCGGCGCGCTTTGCACCTGGGGTGCGGGGCCGCCACCAGTGAGCAGCCCCAGCACGGTCAGCGGGTTGATGCCAAAAATCCAGCCTCCCAGCAAGGCCACCACAATAGTGCCGATACCGATACTGCGCCCGCCCAGCAAGCCGCCCAGCGGGCTGCCCCCACCGCCACCATGGCCATCGCGCCGGTCTTCAACGTTGTCGGATTCGCGGTTGCCTTCCCATTTCATGGATGTCCTCCTTGGAACTTCAGGCCAGTCTGCACAGCCGTCGCCTCATTCAAGCACATGACGCAGCTGGCGGGTAGTGGCGTTCAGTCTGCGAATGCCCACTTGCGCCAAGTTACTCATGAAAACCAACGCCTGGTCGGGATAGGTTTTTGCCCAGCGGTCAAATTGGCCGCGAGAGAGAAAACTCAGCCGCGCAGGGAGCGACTCGGTCATGGCGTTGGCAGTGCGTGCAATGTCATTCAAAAACGCCATCTCACCAAAAGCCATGCCGCGTCCCAAAGTAGCAAGGCGCAAACCTTCACCAGGACGCGGCGAAGTCGTTAGCGTGACCCGTCCCTCGTGCACGAAGACCAGATCGCTGCGTGGGTCACCCGCCGCAAAAATCAGTGAATGGGGCTGAATCGACTTGAGTACCAGCGCGCTCTCCAACGCAAACCGGGCTTGTTCGGACAGGCCTTCGCCCAGCTCGCCCAGTAACTCATGCTCAGTGCGAAACGGACGCCCGACCACGAGTTCGTCCTCAATCCATTCGAGCGCGCGGTCCAGATCGACAAACAAGCGCACGCCCGGCAACTGAGCCGCATTGCGTGAGCTGACGCCAGACAAAATCAGGCTGACATGCCGGCTGGCCAGGTCTCGCCCCAGTGCACGAAACTGCGAATAACCGGTTTCGTCCCATGCAGGCACGCGTGAGGCATCTACGATGACGCGCCTGTGGTGTTCGCGCAAGTGTTTGCGCACCTGCTCGCAAACATGTGCGGCCACGCCAAACGAGACGATGCCCTGGAGTTCAAAAATAGGCACTTCATCGATGCGCTCGGCAATCCATGCCTCGGTCTTCATGTGACGAAGGCGGCGCGAGCGCACCTGCCCGAGCAAGTGAGTACGCCTGATGGCGCTACCGGCAGACACTTGCAGCAGCGCAAAAGTGGCCACCACAAGCCCCGCCACCAGCGCGCCAGCCCCGCCGATGACAGCAAACACACCTGCAACCAACCAGCTTTGTAAAAACGTAGCACGCGCGCGCCTCCAGTATTCCAGCGTCAGCATGGACAAAGGTACTTGGCGCGCGCCCGCTACCAGCAATGCGCCAGCCAGACACGCCAGCGGGAGCCAGGGCAACCACAAATGGCCAGTCAGCGCCACGACACACAGCAACCCCGCATGCCACAGACCAGCCTGCGTCGGTTGGCCCGACTGTTGCAATGCCGTACGTGAGCGTGAGGCACTGGTCGCAGCCGGTATCAGACCAAACACGGCGCATCCCATACCCAGCAGGCTCTCGCGGCGCAGCACGGCGTTGGGGTCATTGCGCAATCCATGCTCGACATCGAGCTCCTGGTGAAATACCAGCACATCCAGGCTATTTACTACAGCCATCAACATCGCCAGTGACAGTAATGCCGGGCCAATCGCCTGCAGCACCCCCACCCAGGGCACACCGCCCCAGTCAGGCAAGGGCAACAACAAAAAAGGCTGTGCAGGTGCCGCAGGTTGCAGTTGCCCAGTCGGCATAAAAACAAACGCAGCGGCTGCCACTAGTAAAACTGCCAGCAGCAAGCCCGGACCGCGTGGCCACCTTCTGAGCATCAACAGGCTGAGCGTAACCACCGCCAGGGCCGTCAGCGCATGCCAGGCCAACGCATCATGCGCCTGCCAGTTGCCTGCACCAAAGCCGATTTTCAGCTGCGATAGGATCATTGATAAACCAACACCTGCAGCAAACCCCTGTGTCACCTGCACCGGGAGAAAGCGTGCGAGTGTCGCCACGTGCAATCGCCCCAACACCCATTGCATGGCAAAAGCCATCGTCATGGCTGCCGCGGTGACAGCCAGCGCCTGGGCTCCCGTCAGACCCATTTGGGGGCCAACCGAGGTGGCCAGTGAGAGCATGGCACCAAACAGTAATGCAACCGCCGTAGTGGGCGCATAAATGACGCCGCGCTCACGTGCGCCTAAAGCCAACACCAGGCCGGGCAGGGCAGCCGACCACAACGCCAGCGCACTGGGCGAATACGTACCAGCCAGCGGTGCAAACGCCAACAAGCCCAGTCCGATGGCGTGCGGCAGTGTGACGGCAGCAGCTGATGCGGCAGCCAGCAAACCTTTTAATCGACCAGAGGATGTGACGGCTGTCGCCGACTCAAGACCCGAGGGCAGATGCGCGCTCTCCGAGTGAGCGAAGCGTGAAGGCTCAGGCTGGTTGCCCATGAAATAGATGCTCAGGCTTTAGGCAAAGTCACGCCGCGTTGGCCTTGGTACTTTCCACCACGGTCCTTGTAGCTGGTTTCGCAGACTTCGTCGCTTTCAAAAAACAGCACCTGGGCGCAGCCTTCACCGGCATAAATTTTTGCCGGTAGTGGCGTTGTATTGCTGAATTCAAGCGTCACAAAACCCTCCCACTCGGGCTCAAACGGCGTCACGTTAACGATGATGCCGCAACGCGCGTAAGTGCTCTTGCCCAGGCAGATGGTCAGCACATTGCGCGGGATGCGAAAGTACTCCAGCGTACGCGCCAGCGCAAAGCTGTTGGGGGGGATGATGCAGCTGTCGCCCGAAAAATCGACAAAGCTTTTTTCGTCAAAATTCTTCGGATCCACCACGGTGCTGTGAATATTGGTGAATACCTTGAATTCCGGCGCGCAGCGAATGTCGTAACCGTAGCTGCTAGTGCCATAGCTGATGATTTTTTTACCATCAACCTGGCGGATTTGGCCCGGCTCGAACGGCTCGATCATGCCGGTGGTCTCAGCCATTCGGCGGATCCATTTATCGCTTTTTATACTCATGTTGAAGGCTTGCGTTGCTTACAGAAATAATGGGAAATTCGGCGTGTTTTTTCGCAGGATGTGTCAGGGCAGTAAATCCAGCGCATGGATATAGGCTGGACTGCGCATCAGTTCGTCCCAAGGCATTGGAGTTGCAGTGGGTAGCAATGCCAGGCGGCGCGCCTCGCTAGCTTCGCTGGCTTGCCAGTGATCCTTGAGTAGAGCCTCGCTCAAGCCATCCAGCAATTCGTCCACTGCAGCGCCACCATCCGTACTCTGGTTGCACAGCAGCACCATGTCGCAGCCTGCGCGCAAGGCGGTCACGGCCGCCTGCGTATAACTGACCTCGCGGCCATCAATCAGGCGGGCGCCTGCCATGCTCAGGTCGTCACTGAAAATGGCACCAGAAAAACCCAGTTGACTGCGCAAAATACCGTTCAACCAGCGGCTGGAGAAACCAGCGGGACGGGCATCAACCTTGGGGTAGACAACGTGCGCCGGCATGACGCTGGTGAGCGTGGTGCTTTGCCAACCATAGGGTGCGGCGTCATCAGCCAAAATGGTTTTGAGGCTGCGGCGGTCTACCGGGATGGCGGTGTGCGAGTCGGCCTTGACGAAGCCATGACCGGGAAAGTGTTTGCCACAGTTGCCCATGCCCGCTTGCAGCAAACCGTGCATCAGGCTTTTGGCCAACAGACTCACAACGCGCGGGTCGCGGGCAAAAGCACGGTCACCAATCACCGAGCTGGCACCAAAGTCCAGGTCAAGCACCGGTGTAAAGCTCAAATCGATCCCACAGGCACGCAGCTCGGCGGCCAGCACATAACCACAAGCGGTGGCAGCGTTGGTGGCTTGGAGTGCGCCTGCGCCGGTACCACCTTTGCCATCCTTCATCCACAACTCACCCAGGGCGCGCATGGGTGGCAAGTGGGTGAAACCGTCGGTTTTGAAGCGCTGCACGCGGCCACCTTCATGGTCAACACAAATCAGCACATCGGGGCGTATGGCTTTGATTTCAGCATTCAATGCCGTCAGTTGCGCGCGGTTTTCCCAGTTGCGGGCAAAGTGGATGACGCCACCTACAAGCGGGTGCGCCAAACGGCGGCGATCTGCGCTAGCCAAGGCGCTGCCTGCAATGTCTAAAACAAGTGGAGCATGCGTCATGGCGTTATGGTGGGGGGAGCTGGGAATGCATATTCGACCACACAAAAACTGGCGGCGTAGTCGGTTTCATCGGTAACACTGATATGGGCGCAAAGACCTTGCGCTTCAAACCAACGTTTGAGGCCACCGTGTAACACGATGGCTGGCTTGCCGCTGGGCAATTTACCCACTTCGCAGAGCCGCCAAGTCATGGGCATGCGCATGCCCAGCCCTACAGCTTTGCTAAAAGCTTCCTTGGCGGAAAAGCGGGTGGCCAGGTAGCGCACACCGCGCTCGGGCCAGCGCTGGCTGCGGGTGCGCCAGGTGACCAGTTCGGCGTCGCTCAAAATTTTGAGTGCGAAACGCTCACCATGCTTCGTGAGTGACGCGCGGATGCGGCGGATGTCGCAAATGTCGGTACCGATGCCAAAAATCACGCGTTCACCTTCATGGCATGCGCCGCTTCAATGCATTGCAAATAGGATTTGACAGCGGCGCTGTAGCCCAGTTCGAGCGCGTCGGCTATCAGCGCATGACCAATGGAAACCTCCTGCACGCCAGGCACAGCGCGCAAAAAATCAGCCAGGTTGGCGCGGCTCAAGTCGTGCCCGGCGTTGATGCCCAGGCCCACATCAAGCGCAGCTTGCGCGGCTTGCGCAAACTGCTGCAACACGTCGAACTGGCGCACTGTGCCCCAGGCGCTGGCATAGGTTTCGGTGTAGAGCTCGACCCGGTCGGCACCCAGCGCTTTCACAACCGGCATGGCCTCGGGCAGCGGATCCATAAACAGGCTGACACGCACGCCCAGCGCCTTGGCTTCTTCAATCAGCGGGCGCAGCCCCTGCGCATCCTGCGGGAAACGCCAGCCGTGATCGCTGGTGAACTGGCTCTCGGTATCGGGCACAAAAGTGCATTGCTGAGGGCGCAGCTCACGCACCAAGCCCATCAGGTTCTGGTGTGGATTGCCTTCAATATTGAACTCACAACCTGGCCAGTCGCGCATGAATTGCGACAACGCATGCACATCCTGGGCGCAAATATGCCGCGCGTCAGGCCGGGGGTGCACCGTAATGCCCGTCGCACCGGCGTGCAGGCACATTTCAGCCGCGCGCAACACGCTGGGAATACCAATGTGGCGGGTATTGCGCACCAGCGCCACTTTATTCAGGTTGACGGACAAGGCGGTTCTCATCGCTGGGCGAAATGGGTATGAATCGGGGGTCATAAAGCAGCCAAATCCATCATCATCTGGCGGGTGCGCAAGACAGGCACACCACAATGGTAGTGGAGCAAGGCACGCAACTGCCCTTTCAGCTCGCCCATTTGCTCTGCAAACAAACGCAAGGTGACAGCAAACGGGTCTGGCGCATCAAGCGCAGCCTGCAGGGCACACCACTGGTTGCCGGGTAAGGCGCGCTCATCGCCGACGGCAGCGCGCAGGCCGGCTTCAGGCAGCAGGCAGTAGCGGGCATCAAAGTCCAGTGCTGCCAGGCTCATGGTTTGCAAATTAAGCGCTGGCAACACACCAATCTCGCGCAACAGCAACAACTCGAAGGTGCGCAACGCAGCAGATGATGTGCCCTGCCTGGTTGTGCCCTCGCCCAGTGCCAGCACCTGCACTGCACTGGCATAGGCGTCAAACAGCGCGGGATGCGGGTCGTCGCGCGCCAGTAGACGCATCAGCAACTCATTGAGGTAGTAACCCGAGAGCAGCGCATCCCCTCCCGGCATGACATGGCCGCCAACCCAGTCGGCACCTTTCAAAGTGCGGATTTCTGCGTCGCCGCTAAAGCTAAGCTGCAGTGGTTGCAGTGGCAGCAATACGGGGCGAAAGTTGGAACTGGGCCGCTTGACTCCTTTAGCCACCAACGCAATGCGCCCCAGATTGCGGGTGAATACTTCCAGGATCAGACTGGATTCGCTCCAGTCGTAGCGGTGGATAACGTAAGCGGGTTCGTGCGTGGCGCGTTTCATGGCTCACTCGTATCCGAATGACCTAACCCTTGCCTCGTCATCAGCCCAGCCCGAACGCACCTTGACCCACAATTCGAGGAAAACCTTGCAATCCATTAGTTTTTCCAGCTCGACCCGGGCCTCAGTGCCAATGCGCTTGATGCGCTCGCCCTTGTCACCAATTACCATGGCTTTATGGCCGTCGCGCTCGACCACAATGGTGATGGCCAGCTTGACCAGGCGCTTGTGACCCTTGCGCGCCGGTGGCTCTTCTTCAAACTTGTCTATCACCACCGTGCTGGTGTAGGGCAGTTCGTCGCCAGTCAGGCGAAACAACTTCTCGCGCACCATTTCCCCTGCCAGGAATTTCTCGCTGCGGTCGGTCAGTTCGTCTTCGCCGTGCCACCAGGGCTGCTCGGGCAGGTATTTCTCGCAGACATCCAGCAACCGCTCGATATCTTTGGCATTTTTGGCCGACATCGGCACGATTTCAACAAACGGGTGGCGCTGCATCATGTCTTGCAGCCAGGGCGCAATGTCGGCGCGGCGCTGCACGTTATCGAGCTTGTTGGCCAGCAGCAGCACAGGCACATCGTTTTTAAGTAAGGCCAGCACACGGGCATCGGCCGTGGTAAAGCTGCCGGCTTCAACCACCAGCAGGGCCAGATCGACATCGCCCACCGCGCCTTGCACGGTTTTGTTCAGCGTGCGGTTGAGCGCGTTGTTGTGGATCGTCTGAAAACCTGGCGTGTCAACCAATACAAATTGCGCCGCGCCACGTGTGCGTATGCCGGTGATGCGATGGCGGGTGGTCTGCGCCTTGCGCGAGGTAATGCTGATTTTTTGACCAACCAGCGCATTGAGCAAAGTGGACTTTCCCACATTGGGTTTGCCCACAATTGCCATCAGGCCACAGCGCTGCTGAGGCTCATTCATGAAGCCGCCTTTTGTTTCAAATGGACCAGTACGGCGGCAGCGGCGGCTTGCTCTCCAGCGCGCCGCGATGCGCCGATACCGCGCTCGTTCAAGCCCAACTCCGGAATTTCGCACTCGACATCAAAAGTCTGCTGGTGTGCTGCGCCCAGTGTGCCCACAACCCGGTACGTCGGGAGCTTGAGCTTGCGGCCTTGCAGCAGTTCCTGCAACTCGGTTTTGGGATCTTTGGCAGCGGCGGCCATGTCGGGGTTGACCTCCACTGTTTCAAATAGACGGTGTACCAGTGCCTGGGCAGCGCTGAAGCCAGCGTCCAGGTAAACCGCGCCAATTAGCGCCTCTAACGCATCAGCCAGGATAGACGGGCGGTTTTGCCCGCCAGAGCGCATTTCTCCCTCACCCAAACGCAGCTCTTGCGGCAATCTCAAGCCCAGCGCCAATTGATGCAATGTTTCCTGCTTGACCAGATTGGCGCGCACCCGCGACAGCTCACCCTCAGGCACTTCCCGCAGCTTGTCAAACAGCAGGCTAGAGACCGCCAGACTGAGCACCGAGTCGCCTAAAAATTCAAGTCGTTCGTTGTGGTCGGCGCCAAAGCTGCGGTGTGTCAGGGCGCGCTGCAACAGGCGGGCGTCTGCAAAATTGTGTTGCAAACGTCCCTGTAAGCTCTCTGGTGCGCAAAAAGGCAGGCCATCAGTCGGTATACCGCGCAACGCTATATCCGGCGCAGCAGCCTGTGCGGCCAGTTGGGGCTGGACAGGCGATTTCACGCCTATTTTGAACTCCCAGCGTACTTGAGCAACAAGTAAGCGGGGCCAGCCAGATGGATTTCCTTGTTGTAGGCAAACTTGACCACGGTTTTGTCACCTTCTTTGGTAACGTCAAGGTCTTTGCCGCGGATGGACTTGATATCGTCGATTTGCGCAGCCTTGTCGAAATTGGCTCGTGCTTCTGCTGCCGAGCCAGCCAAGGCAGCCTTGTTGGTTGCCTTCAAAATAATTTGGTATTCCAAAAAAGTAGGCAGGGCCTGCGCACCGACTACACCAGCAACCACCAACACGCCACCTACAAACAGGATGCCGATTAGAGATACGCCCCGTTGATTGAATTTGCTCTGCAATTTCATAAGTCACCTCGCTGCCAACTAGTCGAACGAACCAAAACGCTTGATGTCGCTGAAGTTCATCCAGATGAAAAAGGCCTTGCCCACAATATTGCGCTCTGGCACAAACCCCCAGTAGCGCGAATCCAACGAATTATCGCGGTTATCACCCATCAAAAAATAGTGCCCTGCGGGGACTTTGCAAACCACCCCTTCCACACTGTAGCGGCAGTTTTGTCGGTAGGGGAAATCTTCCACGCCCGCAATAAAGGCAGGGCGATCGTCATCGTTGAGCAAGCGGTGCGCTACACCGCCTAATTTTTCTTCATACTGCTTGTAGTAGCGGGTTTCATTGGTGTCAAAGAACTCGGCCACAGGTTTGACCGGTACGCTCTGCCCATTGACTGTGAGCTTTTTGTTCAGATAGGCTATCTCATCACCTGGCAGGGCGACTACGCGTTTGATGTAATCCAGGCTGGGTTTGGGCGGGTAGCGAAACACCATTACATCACCACGCTGGGGGTTACCCACCTCAATGACCTTGACGTTGAGCACCGGCAAACGCACGCCATAGGCAAACTTGTTCACCAAGATCATGTCGCCAATCAGCAGCGTCGGAATCATCGAACCAGACGGAATCTTGAATGGCTCGAACAAAAATGAGCGCAGCACAAACACCGCCACAATCACTGGAAATAGCCCAGCCGTCCAGTCCAGCCACCATGGCTGCTGCATGACGCGGTTTTTTGCGGCCTCAATATCGCCGTCCACTTGCGTAATGCCCTTGGTTGCCAGCTCGGCGCGAAAATGCAAGGCATCGGACTCCAGCGCTTGGGCCGCTTTTTCGCGTTGCGGCAAAAAGTACAAACGTTCGGCCAGCCAATACAAACCAGTCACCACAGTGGCACAAAACAGCAGCAGGGCAAAATTGCCTTCAACCTGCCCGAAGTACCAGGCACCGGCATAGCCTAAAAAGCCAGCCAATACAAAAGCAGTCAGCCACTGCATCAGTCTTCCACCTGCAGAATGGCCAAAAACGCTTCTTGCGGCACTTCAACCGAGCCGATTTGCTTCATTCTTTTCTTGCCTGCTTTTTGTTTTTCAAGGAGTTTGCGCTTGCGTGAGATATCACCGCCATAACACTTGGCGAGCACATTTTTGCGTAAGGCTTTAATTGTCTCACGGGCAATAATGTTGGCCCCAATGGCAGCCTGTATGGCCACGTCATACATTTGACGCGAAATAATCTCGCGCATCTTGGCCACCACAGCCCGGCCCCGGTATTGCGACAGGCTGCGGTGCACGATGATGGACAGTGCGTCGACTTTTTCGCCATTCAATAAAATGTCAACCTTGACCACATCCGAGGCGCGGTATTCCTTGAACTCATAGTCCATTGACGCATAGCCACGGCTAACGGATTTAAGCTTGTCAAAGAAGTCCAGCACAATCTCACCCAAAGGCAGGTCATAGGTGAGCATGACCTGTTTGCCGTGGTAGGCCATGTTGATTTGGGCGCCGCGCTTCTGGTTAGCCAGCGTCATCACCGGGCCCACATACTCTTGTGGCATGTACAGGTGCACCGTTACGATGGGTTCACGAATTTCCTCCAATCGCCCCTGGTCGGGCATTTTTGACGGATTCTCGACCATCACCACTTCCCCGTCCGCCTTAACCACTTGGTAGACCACGCTTGGCGCAGTTGTGATCAAGTCTTGGTCAAACTCGCGCTCTAATCGCTCCTGAACGATCTCCATATGCAGCAGGCCCAGGAAACCACAGCGAAAGCCAAAGCCCAGCGCTTGGGACACCTCTGGCTCGTAATGCAGCGAGGCGTCGTTTAACTTCAGTTTTTCAAGTGCATCACGCAGGGAATCGTACTCACTGGCTTCGGTTGGGTACAAGCCAGCAAACACCTGCGGCTGGATTTCCTTGAAGCCCGGCAATGCTTGGGTAGCGGTAGCCGCTGCGCCGCCCGTACCATGCTTGATGAGCGTGACGGTATCGCCTACCTTTGCGGCTTGCAGTTCCTTGATGCCGGCAATGATGTAGCCCACCTCACCCGCTTCCAACGATTCGCGCGGTTGGTTGCCTGGCGTGAATACGCCCAGATTATCGGCGTTATACATGGCGCCAGTGGCCATCATCTTGATACGTTCGCCCTTGGCCAAACGGCCATCGACCACGCGCACCAACATGACCACACCAACATAGCTATCAAACCAACTGTCGATGATCATGGCGCGCAATGGGCCGCTCGGGTTACCTTTGGGCGGCGGAATACGTGCCACTACCGCCTCCAAAATCTCGTCAATGCCCATGCCGGTTTTGGCCGAGCACGGAATGGCATCGGTAGCATCAATGCCAATCACATCCTCAATTTCGAGCTTGGCATTTTCGGGGTCGGCGTTTGGCAAGTCCATTTTGTTGAGCACGGGCAGCACCTCAACCTTTAAATCCAGCGCGGTGTAGCAATTGGCTACGGTCTGCGCCTCGACACCTTGCGAAGCATCAACCACCAGCAAAGCACCTTCGCAAGCACTTAACGAGCGGCTCACTTCGTAGGAAAAATCCACATGCCCCGGCGTATCGATCAGATTCAGGTTGTAGGTTTGGCCGTCTTTAGCCAGATATTGCAATGCGGCGGTCTGCGCCTTGATGGTTATGCCACGCTCTTTCTCGAGATCCATTGAGTCCAGCACCTGCGCCGTCATTTCGCGCGCCTGCAATCCGCCACAGCGCTGAATCAGCCGGTCTGCCAATGTGGATTTACCGTGGTCAATGTGCGCGATGATGGAAAAATTTCTGATGTGATTCATCAATAAAGACGTTCAAACGGTTGAATGAAAACAGTTCTACAAAAAAATAGGGCGCGTCGATGATGGACGCGCCCTGAACCAACAATCTATGGCAACTGCGATAGTTGGAAATTCATTGTAGGCAAAAAGACATGTGTACATAGCCCCAAAATGCCTAAACTTCAGCAGTTGCAAGCCAACAACAAGATTTATATGCACAGCTTATCCACAGAATCTGTGCAGTAATCTATGGACAACATGTTGGATATCTGTGGATTGGTAGGTAGTAAGCTGAATGGATCTCAAGTCATGACTTTAAATGCCTGTGTAACGTCAATTGACCAAGCACATTGAGCACAATTCTACTCAATATTAAATTGAAAACAATTTAAGTTAGTGTGCGCAAACTACTTATTTTTGTTTGGCACCACAAAAAAATTTGTAAAAAAGCCCTGTGCCCTTGTTGGGGCCAGGGCTAATAAAGCAGGACTTGTAGGCGCAAACGCGTATTACTTGCCTGGACGGAGCATGACGTACTGCTCCCACTGACCACGCCGGTACAAGACCTTGATCGGTTTTGTTTTATCGAGCTTGCCCACGGCGGCGTCAAATTCCTTGAGGCTACTTACCGCAATGCTGCCAAGCTCGGTAACCACATCGCCCTCGCGCAATCCAGCGCGAGCAGCAGCGTCGCTAACGGCGTCGACTTTCACACCGCCTTTGATCTTGAGTTCTTTTTTCTGCGCATCGGTGAGCTCACTGACTTTCAAACCAAGCACCTGCCCGGTACCGGTGGCTTTAGGTTTTTCGTCTTTCTCCGAAGTTTTAACCACGGGCTTTTCAGGCTCGATCTCGGCAATCACTACGCTCAAGTCTTTATAGGCCCCCTTGCGAAACACGGTGATAGTACTTTTGTTGCCTGGCGCCGTATTGCCCACTTGGCGCGGCAAGTCAGCTGACTTGTCAATTAGCTTGCCATCGACCTTGGTAATAATATCGCCTGCCTGCACACCCGCCTTGTCAGCGGGTGAGCCAGATTCGACACCACGTACCAGTGCGCCCTGAGCCTTAGCCAAGCCAGCCGCCTCGGCAACTTCCTTAGTGACTTGCTCGATTTGCACGCCAATACGGCCACGCACCACGCGCCCGGACACGCGCAACTGGTCACTGACGCGAATAGCTTCATCCATGGGAATTGCAAAGGAGATTCCCTGAAAGCCACCCGAGCGGGAGTAAATCTGGCTGTTGATGCCCACCACTTCACCACGCATGTTGATTAGTGGTCCGCCTGAATTGCCCGGGTTGATGGCCACATCAGTCTGAATGAACGGCAGGTAATCGCCGGTGTCACGTTGTTTAGCGCTGACGATACCAGCAGTAACGGAGTTTTCCAAGCCGAACGGCGAACCAATCGCCATGACCCACTCGCCTACTTTAAGGCGGCTCACGTCGCCAACCTTGATGGCGGACAAACCAGTGGCTTCAATTTTGACCAATGCAACGTCAGTACGCCGGTCAGCACCAATAATTTTGGCCTTGAACTCGCGCCTGTCAGTGAGCGTAACCAACACTTCATCGGCTCCGTCGACCACATGTGCATTGGTCATGATCAGACCGTCGTTGCTCAAAATAAAACCTGAACCAACGCCGCGTGGCGCATCTCGAGGCGCCTCTTCTTCAGGCTGAGGCCGATTTGGGCGCGGCGCTTGGCGCGGCGCGCCAGGCAATGGCTGCCCAAAAAAACGCCGGAAAAATTCCTGCATCTCTTCGTCGGCCCCGCCCAAGCCAGGAATATTGGAGCCTACTTTGACTTTTTCCAAGGTACGAATGTTGACCACTGAAGGCCCCACTTGCTCAACCAAATCAGTAAAGTCGGGCAGAGTGCGGCCTTGTGCAACGGCGGGCTTGAGCGGCATAAGCGTTAACGTAACTGCCACAGCCAGCAAGCCTACTAAGGCGAAAGCGCGCCATTGGCTCATATCGATTTTCTTCATCATCGACCTCTTATTCAAAACATTGAAGCGCTGTACCAGCGCCAAAAACGGCAACTGCCAACCATTGGAAAAGCAAAGAAAGCACACAGCGACCCTAAAACAACCAACGCTTAAGTTCAGACCATAGCACTGCCGGGAGCACAGCGGTTATTTTGGGGCTTATTTAGCACGCTCAAGACTTTGAGCAAATGCCTGGAGTGTTTGTTGGGGCACTTCACCCACAGCAGTGAGCCACCAGTCGCCCATGCGACGTGTCAGCGAATGGGTAGCGGCAAGCGTATGCAAGCCCTCACGCTGGTGAAGCCGGGCATCAAAAGCCTCCACAAACAAGGAAACTGATGCCAAGCCATCAGAGAAGACCCACTGCATGGTTTTTTCTTCGTTAGCAGCGGCAGTGGATTTAGCGACCCGTTGCAAGCAACTCATGGGCGCGAAACCAGCTACTGGCTTACCCATGACCCAGCCTTGAGCGGCAGCTGTAGTTTTCTGCAATTCAGACTTTTCCAGCCGGTAACCCTGGGTTTTATCCATCATGCGAGCGAGTTTGTCCATTTTGACGGGCGCGTCAAACTGTAATTCAGAAAAGGCCATTTGTTCGAGCACTTGTCCATCCAAGCCAAGGGTTTGCATCTTTACAACCAGGCCGGTTTTTTTCTCGCTCCAAATACAATAGCCAAAGCGCAACTTGTCTTTAGGCTCAAGCTGCACTACATCGGCCTCAAAGCCAGCCACGCGTTGCGAGGGCATCAGGCGGGCAGCATAAAAGTTTCCGATGGTGGAATCCGGCGCGCGAAGAAGGCCAGGAAACAAGCTCAAGGACTCGCGCGTTTCAGAGCGCGCCACCTTGCTGTCATGCAAGTAAGTCATGACTTGGTCGTTTTTGCGGTAAGTCGATCGCGGTGCGCCTGTCAGGGTTTCGACTTGCTCGATCTGGTTCTCGCCATCACAGACATGCAAAATGCGCGCGCTGGACAGGCCACCACCAGTGGACGAGACCACAAAAGTACCCGCGTAGGCGCGGTTGCGCGAGGCATCATGCATACGCATGAGCCAGTCACCAACGCTGCGCTCAGCGGCAGCCGTCTGGCGCGCTGCCGTTGCAGGCTTAGCCGCCTGGGGCAATGCTGCGCCGACCGAGAAAAAAAGCATGGCGGCAACAGTACAGCGCGGCAGATGGTGGCTGAAAAAATGCTTCATAGTGAAGGCAATCGGCGGAGCAGTTGCGTTTCAGTGGCCGTTGGCAGCAGCACCGCTGTCAAACGTGGCATTGCGCAAAAAACCTGCTGGCATTTGCAAGGCAGAAGTACCGCCCATTTGTTTGTGCGCTGCCAGCAGTTCATCCAACCGGGCGTCGCGCAGCATTACAGACCCAGACGAATTGCCCGCGGTAACCTGCACTAAACCAGGCACTGGCGATTGCGAAAGTTGTACCGAGGCGCCTCCCGAAATGCCCAATGCCAGCATGTTCCAGCCAATAGCGCCAACCGCCACCACAGACGCTGCTACAGCCAGCCATTTCCATGGTGCATTGGCTGCAGCAGTTGCACGTCCAGCAAAATCAGCCGCGATCGGCGCATCAACTTCTGCCACGGCCGAAACCGGTCGTTGCGGCTCGTTATCCAAACGGGCACGAAAACGCGCCACAAAGGCGGCATCGTCCTTGCAGTGCGCCAATTCAGTTGAGCGCATTACGTCGCCAATCAAATGGTAGCTGTGCCAAGCAGCACGAAATTGCGTGCTAGTTAACAACTGCTCGGCAGTGCTGGCAAAAGCCTCTGCCTCCAACTGGCCGTCAGCCAGCGCGGAAAGCGCCTCCTGGTTTTGCATCTCGTTGTTCATCTTTATATTTTCTTGGCACACAGTTAAATACGTTGGCATCTTCGGCATCTGGCTGCTGTCACCAGCGTTTGCCGGTTTGTTTGTCCAGCAAGGGCTTGATCTTGGCAGATATGGCCTCCCGTGCCCTGAATATCCGGGAGCGCACTGTGCCAATCGGGCAGTTCATCAGCAGCGCAATCTCGTCATATGTCAGCCCCTCGATTTCCCGCAAGGTCACGGCTTGGCGTAAATCATCGGGCAATTCGTCCACCGCCAAATTGACCATTTGGGCGATTTCCTTGGCAGCCAGCACTGAATCGGGTGTCTCGTAATTGATTAGTTCGCGCTCTGGCGCATAAGTTTCATCTTCATCATCACCGGACACATGGGCGTTTTCCAGAAAAACCGGGTCGCGCTTCATGTCCACCAAGGCTTTTTTGGCAGTATTGACGGCAATTCGGTACAGCCACGTATAAAACTGGGCATCCCCACGGAATTGGTGCAGCGCACGATAGGCGCGAATAAAGGTCTCTTGGGCAATGTCTTCGACTAAGTCAACATCGCGCACCATGCGACCAATCAGGCGTTGGATGCGACGCTGGTATTTGATCACCAGCAGCTCAAATGCGCGCTGGTCGCCCGCCACACAGCGCTCAACTAGTAGCAAATCACTGTCTGAGGAGGCTGAGGAGGACGGGGTGGTATTGGTCATGATGCGGCTATTGCGGCACCGGGCTCGTGGCTACCCTCTGCATATCGCGCTGGCGAATATACCGCACGACGCAGTGCATGCCAGCGCTGTGGTCGACTCGCTCGGTCAATCCAGAACCGCCCTGCTGAGCTATGGCCTGGCCAACGCACTAACAGGTGACGCTGTAAATCCAGTGTCACCACAAGCTGACGGCAAGGTGACGCCGAGTTGTCCCGGAGCGAGCCATGGGCGGGTGTGAATTGCCAGACTTCACCGTCCCAAGCCAGTTCACCCACTGGCATAGCGCGCCAAGCCAGAGCGCACCAAAGGCAGCCTAGCGCGCAACACAGGACGCCCAGTCTGATCTGCCACCCGCCGTGCGCCTGCACAAGCCAAAGCGCGCTAACAGTAACGGTCAAGCCGCAAACGGCCAGCAAATACAGCCCGGCTGCGCGCGAACGCCGCACTGGGTAAGCCACCGCAGGGGCACTGTGCATGGATTTCTTTGGGGACGCGTAAAAAAAACAGGCTGCTATTGGAGCCGCTTGAACACCAGCGTGCCATTGGTGCCACCAAAGCCAAAGTTGTTTTTTAGGGCAACTTCCACCTTCACATCGCGTGCTTCATTGGCACAAAAATCCAGGTCACACTCGGGATCCTGATTGAAGATATTAATGGTTGGCGGGCTTTTCTGGTGGTGCAACGCCAACACGGTAAAGACCGATTCAATACCGCCAGCACCACCCAGCAAATGCCCAGTCATGGACTTGGTGGAGTTAACCACCACTTTCCTGGCGTGCTCACCCAAAGCAGCCTTGATGGCATTGCTTTCATTGATGTCCCCCAGCGGCGTGGAGGTGCCGTGGGCATTGAGGTAATCGACTTGGCTGGCATTGATGCCGGCGTTGCGCAACGCGCCCAGCATGGCGCGGCGCGGGCCATCCATGTTTGGTGCGGTCATGTGGCCAGCATCCGCGCTCATGCCAAAACCGGCCAGCTCGGCGTAAATTTTGGCGCCACGGGCTTTGGCGTGTTCGTATTCTTCCAGCACCATGATGCCGGCACCTTCACCCAGCACAAAACCGTCGCGGTCCTTGTCCCAGGGGCGTGAGGCGGTAGTGGGATCGTCGTTGCGGGTGGACAGCGCGCGCATGGCAGCAAAGCCCCCAATGCCCAGCGGCGACACGGTAGCTTCAGCACCCCCTGCAATCATCACATCGGCGTCGCCGTATTCAATCATGCGACCAGCCTCGCCGATGCAGTGCAAGCCGGTAGTGCAAGCGGTGACGATGGCGATATTGGGACCTTTGAAGCCAAATTTCATCGATACATGGCCTGCAATCATGTTGGTGATCGACGCAGGCACAAAAAACGGCGTGATCCGGCGCGGCCCACGGTTGGTCAATTCAGTGTGGGTGTCTTCAATCATCGGCAGGCCGCCAATGCCGGAGCCAATGACGCAGCCAATCCGGGTGGCAGCTTCTTCACTCAGCGCCTCGCCGGTGGCCAACCCGGCATCCTGCACAGCCTGCATGGACGCAGCTAAGCCAAAGTGAATGAAGCTGTCCATGGTGCGCGCTTCCTTGGCGCTGATGTAGCTGTCGAGGTCAAAGCCCTTGACCTCGCCCGCAATCTTGCAGGCGAAGGCGCTGGCATCAAACTTGGTAATCAGGCCAATGCCTGACTGCCCGGCCAGCAAATTGGCCCAAGCCTCGGCCACCGTATTGCCCACAGGGCTGACACAGCCCAGGCCGGTAACCACAACGCGACGACGGCTCATGCAAATACCCTGTTAAACCCAGATGCTCCGGCGCTGCAAGCAACGCCTAAGAAATTACGCCTTTTTGTGCGTGTTGGCGTAGTCGATGGCGTTTTGCACAGTGGTTATTTTCTCGGCATCTTCATCGGGGATTTCAATGCCAAATTCGTCTTCCAGTGCCATCACCAGTTCCACTGTATCCAGCGAGTCGGCGCCCAAATCAGCCACAAAGGCCTTCTCTGGTGTGACTTGGCTTTCTTCCACACCCAGTTGCTCGGCAATGATTTTTTTAACGCGTGTTTCGATATCGCTCATAAATCCTTCAGAGGGTAGTAATTGATCCGTGATTCTAGCTGCGCCCCAAGTGATTTTCGGGCTGGCTGCCGGACGGACAAAACCGGCTGTTTTGACTGCGAAGGCCCCGCCTGGCTACATATACATGCCACCATTAACGTGGATTTCCTGCCCGGTGATGTAACCCGCTTGCGGGCTGGCTACGAATGCTACCGCATGGGCAATATCAGCCGGCTGGCCCAACGCCCCCAATGGAATCTGGCCAAGCAAGGCCTGGCGCTGCTCGGGCGGCAGGCCAGCAGTCATGTCGGTTTCAATAAAGCCTGGTGCAATACAGTTGACGGTGATGCCACGGCTACCCAACTCGCGCGCCAGCGCGCGGGTCAGGCCCGCCACTCCTGCCTTGGCCGCAGCATAGTTGGCCTGGCCGGCGTTGCCAGACGCACCCACCACGCTGGTGATGTTGACGATGCGGCCATAGCGCTGCTTCATCATGCCGCGCATCACGGCGCGGGACAAGCGAAACACCGCTTTGAGGTTGGTGTCGAGCACGGCATCCCAGTCGTCGTCTTTCAGGCGCATGGCCAGCATGTCGCGGGTGATGCCGGCGTTGTTCACCAGAATGTGCAGCCCGCCGTGTTGCTGCAAGACAGCATCCACCGCCGCTTGCGCGGCAGCGCCGTCAGTTACGTCAAGTTTCATGCCCTTCAGGCTACCAGCGCCCTTCAGATCTGCCCCTACAGCTTCTATTTTTGTAGCGCCTTCAACAGTGGTGGCGGTGCCAATCACGTGTACGCCGCGCTCGGCCAGCGCCATGGCAATGGCTGCCCCTATGCCACGCGTGGCACCCGTGACCAAAGCCACCTGACCTTCCAGCTTGATCTCGCTCATTGCAGCAGCCCCTTGGTTTGCGCCAGTGTGGCGGGATCGTAAATGGCCACACCCGTCAGGTCAGCGTCGATACGCTTGACCAATCCCGCTAGCACCTTGCCAGGCCCGCATTCGACCAACGTGGTGATGCCCAGGGCTTTGATGGCAGCAACACATTCGACCCAGCGCACCGGGCCTGCGGCCTGACGGATCAGCGCTTCGCGAATCAGCGCGGGATCGGTTGGCGTGGCGACGTCGATATTGTTGAGCACCGGAATCTGCGGTGCCAGTAAAGGCACGCAGGCCAGCCGCTCGCGCAAGCGCTCGGCCGCCGGGCGCATCAGGCTGGAGTGAAACGGCGCAGACACCGGCAATGGCAGGCAGCGCTTGGCCCCAGCGGCTTTCAACGCCTCGCAGGCCTGCTCCACTGCCTGCTTGCTGCCAGCAATCACCGTTTGCAGCGGATCGTTGAAGTTGACGGCTTCCACCACATGCTGGGCTGCTGTTTCAGCCCCATTTGGGCCTGCAGCGCTGGCCACCTCGGCACATATGGCTATCACCTTATTCACGTCCAGCCCTAAAACCGCCGCCATGGCGCCCGTGCCGACCGGTACCGCCTCTTGCATGGCCTGCGCCCTGAAGCGCACCAGGGGCAGCGCATCGCTCAAGCGCAATACACCAGCCGCCACCAAGGCGGAATACTCGCCCAGCGAATGCCCGGCCACCACGGCAGGCGGGGCACCGCCCTCGGCCAGCCAGGCGCGGTAAGCCGCCACACCAGCCACCAGCATCACTGGCTGGGTGTTGGTGGTCAGTGCCAGCGCTTCCTTGGGACCTTCTTTAATCAGTTGGGCCATGTCCTGGCCCAGCGCATCGGCTGCCTCTTGCAGGGTTTGCGTGACCGCGGGGTGGTCGCCCCAGGCATCAAGCATCCCCACGGATTGCGAGCCCTGACCAGGAAAAACAAATGCGAATGGCGTCATGCTGGGGTATCAAATAAAAAAGCAAATATAAAGTCTAAATGGTCATTGGCGCACAACTGGCGTGCAGCTGCAGCTACATATTCAGTAGCGTTGCACCCCAGGTGAAGCCGCCACCCACACCTTCAAGCAGCAGCGTATCGCCGGGCTGGATACGGCCATCGCGCACCGCCACGTCCAGCGCCAGCGGAATTGAGGCAGCTGAGGTGTTGCCATGCTGGTCTACGGTGACGACCACTTTGTCAGGCCCGAGCTTGAGCTTCTTGGCGGTGCTTTGCATGATGCGGATATTGGCCTGATGCGGAATCAGCCAGTCAACATCGGCCTCGGTCTTGCCCGCTTTGGCCAGCACCGAGCGGGCCACGTCAGCCAACACGCCGACGGCCAGCTTGAATACCGCCTGGCCGTCCATCTTGAGGGTTGGATCGCCCAAAATCTGGCCACCCGAGACATTACCAGGCACGCACAAAATGCCCACGTGCTTGCCGTCGGCATGCAGTTCACTGGCAAGAATGCCAGGCTTGTCCGACACCTCCAAAACCACGGCACCGGCGCCATCTCCAAACAACACGCAGGTTGTGCGGTCTTTGAAATTGAGAATGCGCGAGAACACTTCGGCACCGACTACCAACGCGCGGTTGGCGGCACCGGTTTGAATCAAACTGTCGGCTAAGGTTAGCGCATAGACAAACCCACTGCACACCGCCTGCACGTCAAACGCCGGGCATCCAGCTATACCGGCGGCAGCTGGATTGGATTGCGCCAACTTGTGCTGCAGGATGGCCGCCGTTGACGGAAACACCATGTCGGGCGTGGAAGTGGCCACAATGATGAGATCAATTTCATTGGCGTTACGCCTAGCCGCCAACAAGGCACTTCGGCAGGCCTCAAAAGCCAAATCGCTGGCGGCCACATTGGGGGCGCAAAAGTGGCGGGCGCGGATGCCGGTGCGCTCGACAATCCACTCGTCAGAAGTGTCTATCCCATCGGCAGCCAAACGCGCCACCAGATCGGCATTGGTCAAACGCTGAGGTGGCAGAAAACTACCGGTGCCGGTAATGCGGGAATAACGTTTCATTGATGGCACAAAAAAATGACGCAAGGCGCTTGTGGCTTAGAAGGGCACCAAAACCGGGCAAGACAGATAAAGATCAACACCCAGCGAGCTTAAACCACTGCCGCATCAAGTTTGGCCAGTAAAGGCGCGGCACGGGCAATTCGGGCCTGCACTCGTTCCAACAAGTTGTTATGGGCGGCATCATAAGCCCGATTGAGCGCCTGCTCAAAAGCAAATATGTCAGCCGAGCCGTGGCTTTTAAATACCAATCCACGCAACCCCAACAAAGCTGCCCCGTTGTAGCGCCTGTGGTCTAAACGGCTTTTAAACGCTCTTATCACCCGAAAAGCAGTTATAGCAGCAAATTTACGGAAGATATTGCGCGAAAACTCCGCCTTCAAAAACTCACCAATCATGTGGGCTAGGCCTTCACTGGCCTTTAAAGCGACGTTGCCAACAAAACCGTCACACACTACAATGTCAACCCTACCCGTAAAAATATCATTGCCCTCAACATTGCCGATAAAGTTTAAATCACCAGAATTACCGGCAGATCGCAACAAATCAGAGGTTTTTTTGATGGTTTCACTGCCTTTTATGGATTCTTCGCCAATATTGAGAAGGCCAACTGTGGGGTTGTCGTCATTTTTCAGCACCGAGACGAGCGCGGATCCCATAACGGCAAACTGCAGTAGATGCTCTGGCAAACAATCCACGTTGGCCCCTAAATCCAGTACCGTCGTTGCTCCACCTTTGGCATTGGGCAATTGGGTGGCTATTGCTGGGCGGTCAATGCCATCCAGGGTTTTGAGCACATAACGTGAGATAGCCATGAGTGCGCCGGTATTGCCGGCCGACACCGCGACTTGAGCCGCACCGTCACGTACCTGTTCAATGGCGATGCGCATTGAAGAGTCTTTTTTGCGCCGCAGTGCCACCTCAAGTGAATCGTCCATGGCGACAACTTCGCTGGCGGCCACAATGCGGGCGTTGGGCGCTTTGATGTGGGAAAGCGCCTCAGGCTGCCCGACCAGCAGCAACTGCGCCTGGGGGTGCGAGCCAAGAAACAACTGGCATGCCGCTAAAGTCACGGCAGTGCCTTGGTCGCCTCCCATGCAATCAACGGCGATGGTGATCACGCTTGGATCCGCGTTGTGGGTGCTGGCAGTCAAAACAAAGGCCCGAGGCTACTGCGTAGCGCCGGGCCTGCTTTTGTCGGACTAGTTTTAAGCTTCAGACTTGGTTTTCAGCACCTTGCGACCACGGTAAAAGCCGGTGGGGCTAATGTGGTGGCGCAAATGCACCTCGCCTGTGGTGGATTCCACGGCAATGCCGGGCACGTTCAAGGCGTTGTGCGAGCGGTGCATGCCGCGCTTGGAAGGTGACTTTTTGTTCTGTTGGACGGCCATGATCCGCTCCTGGGTAAATAGCGCCAGCCCACTTTGGGCCGCGCTGAATTAAGAAATCTGCCGGGGTTGCCGTACAAAGCCAGGCCAATTTGCCAAAGCCCTGTCCATCAGCTATCCAGTAAACCCGAGATTATAACTTGCTGCACAGCACAAGGCAAACCCGCCGCTTGGCTGTAGCAGGCAAGCGGCGGCTCAATACGCCAACAACAGTTACTGCTTGACCGCCTCGACCTGGATGGTGACCTTGATTTCGTCCGATGTGGCCTTGTTGGCCAAGCCCCAGTTCAGACCAAACAAGCTGCGTTTGACAACGGCTTCGAAGTCGCCGCCACAGACCTCACGCTTGACAAAGGGGTTCTCGTAGCAGTTGAAGCCCAACGCCTTGAGGGTGACGGGGTTGGTAACACCCAACATGGTGAGGTTGCCACTGACCTCGACTACCTTGTCGCCGTCGAACTTGAACTTGTCGCCTACAAACTTGGCCGTGGGAAATTTTTCTACGTTGAAGAAATCTTCCTTCTTCAGGTGCGCGTTGAATGGGGCCACGCCGGTGTTGACCGAGGCCATGTCAATAGTCAAATCAACCTTGCCGGTTTTGGCGGCCTTGTCCAGCGTGACATCGCCTTCGTACTTGTCCCAGGAGCCGCGGTTAGTGGAGGTGCCAAAGTGCTTGGCCTCCCACAGGGCCTTGGTGTGGGTGGTATCAATCTTGTACTGCGCTGGCTGGGCTTGCGCGCTGCCGGCCAAAACAAAAGCGGCGGCGGCAATGGCGGTCAGGGTGCTTAGGGTGGTTTTCATGGTGGTTTCCTTGTTAAAAATCAAAAAAGAGTTTGTTAGAGATCAGATCACAGCCCCGCTAGAGCCAGTTTGAACTTAACGGTGACATCGTTGGCGACAATGCTGACGTCGGCCCATTCGCCAGCGCCAATCTGAAAATCGTTGCGCTTGAGGACAAAACTTCCTTGCGCCAAGCCCGTGGTGCCAGTTTGAACCAGCGTAACCGGCACGACCACTGGCTTGGTGTTGCCTTTGATACTCAGGGTTTCGCTAACCTCATATTTGCCTGGGCCCACGGCCTTGATGGCACTCGATGCAAACGTGGCCTGCGGAAACTTGACTACGCTAAACCAATCCGGTTTTTTCAGCTCCTTGATGGTCTCGGCATCACCAATCTCGGCGCTGCCCAAGTCGATGGCAAAGTTGATCTTGCCTGTTTCGGGTTTTTTGGTGTCAAAGGCTATTTGCGCATCAAATTTTTTGAATTTGCCGTCTACTGGCACGCCTAGTTGTTTGGACACAAAGACAATTTCGCTTTGCGCAGGCACCAGTTTTTGCTGGGCAAAAGCGCTTGACAGCGCCAGCGCAGCCAAGAATAACAGCAGTGTTTTTTTCATATCAATTCCGCATCAAAGGTCAGAAGAAAGAGCAAGTTGAATCGGCAGGCCATCGTTCAGCGGGCAAAAGGGTTCATGCGGCGCAGCAGGTCGTCACCCGCTATCCATTGGTGCTTCAGCGCCGCAGCCACATGCAGCGCCACCACCGCTGCCAAGGTATAGGCCAGCGTGCGGTGCACCAGCTTGAGCAAATCCGCCAGGTCTTTGTCGCGCGGCACCCAGTCGGGCAGCGGCAGCACGCCAAAATACACCACCTGAAAACCCGCCGCCGAACTGTAGGCCCAGCCCGCCAGCGGCAACGCGAAAAATAAAACGTAGAGCAGGCCGTGGGTCAGGTGCGAGGCCTTAACTTGCCAGTCAGGTGTGTCGCCATGCAACGCAGGCGGGCGGTGCGCAAGCCGCCATAGCAGTCGCATGGCGGAGAGCGTCAAAATCGTAATGCCCGCCCATTTGTGCCAGTTGTATTGCTTCAAGCGCGCCGGGGAAAACGGCAAATCCACCATGTAAAAGCCAAACCCCCAGGCCCCCACAATCAGCAGCGCCAACAGCCAGTGCAGGGCAATGGCGGTTTGGGTGTAGCGGGCGTCGGCGGGGGCGCTGGGTGTCATCGATTTGATGGTTTCAGTAAGTAGATGGCGAAACGTTGCTAAATACTCCGCCCCGATTATTCCGGTTAAATGCGACAGCAAATCGGGTCTGCCTGATGACTCCGTTCAAAAATTGCAACAAAGCACATCGATAACCGCATGCGCCAGCCTTACAGCTTGTCTTTGAGCACTTGCAGGGCAGCGAACGGATGCGGCGTGGCGTCTTTGGTGGCCGTTTGCAAGCCCGGCAACATACGCGGGCAGGTGGCATGGCGTGGCGAGATGGGCAGTGCCATCAG
Organism: Burkholderiales bacterium; assembly: GCA_021732385.1. GTDB lineage: Bacteria > Pseudomonadota > Gammaproteobacteria > Burkholderiales > Burkholderiaceae_C > JAKFVA01. Next base: position 61,187 of record JAKFVA010000009.1, read on the forward strand.
TAGCTCGTCCTCCAGCAAAGCCAGCAAGTCAAAGTCGGTAGTCAGCGCCAGCACGTCTTCTTCAGACGCGTCGTCTTCACGTTCCGCTGTGGCTTCGTCGGCCACAAAACGGTAGTCTTGTGCCACGGTCAAAGGCGTCAATACGGCCTCCAGGCAACGCTGGCAGCTCAAGTTAAGCGCGATTTGCGCTTGCAAATGCAGCCAGATTTCGTCAGTCCCACCGCTTTGAGGGCGCTGCATGCCACGGGCCTGCCATGCAGCGCCCTCAAAGGCAGCACCCGGATGCGCCTCGGCCAACAAACGCGGCATGGCTTGCAGCGGATGTGCGCCAGCTAATACGCCGCCAGCGCTGGCAAATGCCAGCACATCCAGCCGCTGAGCAGAAAAATTTGGCGCGTCAGAATCAGCGGGTACAGCAAGCGGCGGGGATTTTTGAGGTGCAACAGACATGCAGCAGAGTTTATAGGGACACCAGCGAGCGCGTTTGCTGCCAATGCAGCATGCCAAGGACGCCGGAAAACCCTGGTAGCGCTAGCTTTTTCATAGCGCCATCCGCATGTCTTTATTGATCTAAGACCGCTTTTGATGGGTAAAAACAGCTGAAAAAGGCCGGTTTTGATCTTCAAAACCGCTTTTTGCGCTGTTTCACCCTCCAAAAACTCTTGTGGCTGACTTCAAGGCTATTTTTACCTATCAAATAGGCTTTTAGCTCAGCATTGACGTGCAGGTACAGCTATCAATAGTGAAGCAAGTTGGCCGCTACTTACAACCCCTTCAGCACCTACTTTGACCACCTGGCGGCGCTGCCGCTGCGGTGTAGGAAAATCCATGCCATGACGCTTGCCGCTTCCACCTGCCCCGCCCTGATTCTGGGCTCCACTTCGCTTTATAGACGCGAGCTACTCACGCGGCTGCGCTTGCCGTTTGACGTGGTGGCACCGCAGGTCAATGAAACCCCGCGTCTCGGTGAGATGCCTGCCGCCTTGGCCAGCCGCCTGGCGCTGGAGAAAGCACGTGAAGTAGCGGCCCGTCACCCGCAGGCTGTGGTAATTGGTGCAGACCAGGTGGCCGACCTGCACGGCCAGCCGCTGGGCAAACCCGGTACGCATGAGCGCGCTACCGCCCAGCTGCGCCAGATGAGCGGGCAGACCGTGGTCTTTCACACCGCGCTGGCGGTGGTCTGCCAGGCCAGCGGCTTTGAAATGGCCGACCTTGCGCCCGTGCGCGTGCTGTTCAGGCCACTGAATGACGCCGAAATTGAAGCCTACCTGTTGGCTGAACAGCCCTACGACTGCGCGGGCAGTGCCAAAAGCGAGGGACTGGGCATTGCGCTGCTCGCGCGCATTGACAGCGACGACCCCACCGCATTGATTGGCCTGCCGCTGATACGCACTAGCGCCCTGCTGCGCGCCGCTGGCGTGAAGTTGCTGGCATGACTGTCCCTACACCCCAAGGCACCCTCTACCTGGTTCCAGCTCCGCTGGATTTTGGCTGCGCCACGCAGGCACCCCTGCAGGATGTGCTGCCGCAGGGCACATTGGCCGTGGCGGCGTGCCTGCAGCACTGGATTGCTGAGAATGCCAAAAGCACCCGCGCCTACCTCAAGCGTGTCTACGCTGCGCACCCCAGCGCCCACACGCTGCAGTCGCTACACATTCAGGAGCTGCCGCGCGCTGTGCATAAAAAGGGTGACCACCCGGGTGTCGCACACGACTTTGACGCCCGCCCCTTGCTAGCCGCTGCCTTGGGCCTTGATGGCGCACCGCAAGACATTGGCTTGGTCAGCGAGGCGGGCATGCCGGCCATTGCCGACCCGGGCGCCTCGGTGGTGCGCGCTGCCCATGCGCTGGGTCTGAGGGTGGTGCCGCTGGTGGGCCCCAGTTCGCTGTTGCTGTCGCTGTCTGTCAGCGGTCTGAACGGCCAAAGTTTTGCTTTTGTCGGCTACCTGCCGCAAGACGCCAGCGCCCGCAACGCGCGCATCCGTGAGCTGGAAGCGCTGGCACTGCACACCGGCCAGAGCCAGCTGCTGATTGAAACCCCTTACCGCAATGCCGCAGTGCTGGCCGCGCTGCTGGCGGTCTTGCAGCCACGCACGCGCCTGAGCGTTTCGTTTGGCATGACGCTGGCTTGCATGGCCAGCCGCAGCGCCAGCGTGGCCGACTGGAGAGCACAGCCTGCCGCTTTGCCTTTGGATTTGCCTGCGGTGTATTGCATCGGCCTGTAATTTTTTACGTTTGCCAGCATCCAAGCCGAAATCCCCGCCTTGTATGAGCCTGCCATGAATACCCCACAACTTTGCCCTACTCTGGCGGCTGGCGCTGGCCATCACCAGCTATCGCGCCAATGGGAAGGTCTACCTGGAATAGCTCTACGGCACTCCGGGCGGGAAGGGCAGCACGCGTCGGCTGGCACGCAAGGAATGGGACGACACCGGCGCACTGCTGGCTGATGAGTAGTTTCTAGAAGGTGGCTTGCGCGTGCGCAAACCGTAGAGCCCAGGCCAAAGCTACTTGGCCCCAAGCACCAATTAACGCAGCGGGCTGCTCTGGCGCATGGCCTTGAAAGCGCCCTCGCCCAGCGCCGCGCCAAAGCGCTTGGCAAGCCGCTCGGCCACGTTCTCGCGCCGCGTGTAGTCAATGATGTCCTCGGCTTTAACTACATCGCGCGCCACCGAGTCAAGGCTGCCGTACTGGTCGGCCAGGCCCAGCTCAATCGATTGCTGGCCGCTCCAAAACAGGCCGCTAAACAGCTCGGGGGTTTCTTTCAGGCGCTTGCCGCGGCCCTTACGTACCACCTCAATGAACTGCTGGTGAATCTGGTTAAGCATGGTCTGCGCATACTGGCGGTGCTGCTCGGTCTGCGGGCTGAACGGGTCCAGGAAACCCTTGTTCTCGCCAGCGGTGAGCAGGCGACGCTCAACCCCGAGCTTATCCATCAAACCCGTAAACCCAAAGCCATCCACCAGCACGCCAATGCTGCCCACAATGCTGGCCTTGTTGACAAAAATCTGGTCGGCGGCCACCGCAATGTAGTAAGCGGCGGAAGCGCAAGACTCTTCCACCACGGCATACACCGGTTTCTTGTGTTTTTCTTTCAGGCGCTTGATTTCGTCATTGATCATGCCGGCCTGCACTGGGCTGCCGCCCGGGGAGTTGAGCAGCAGCACCACGGCTTTTGCGCCATCGTCTTCAAAGGCGGCACGCATCGCGGCGTTGACAAACTCTGCGCTGGCGTCGGAACCCGAGGCAATTTCACCCTTGATTTCCACCACGGCGGTGTGCGGCCCAGTGGGTGTGCCGCTGGTAGAACCGCGGTGCAGCGAGAGCCAGACCAGCACTACCACCAACAGCAGCCAGCTCAAGCGGATAAAGGTTTTCCAGCGGCGCGCAGCGCGTTGCTCCTGCAAACTGGCAAAGGCCAATTTTTCCAGCGTGGCGCGCTCCCAGCTTGGCGCTTGCGTAGATGATGACGCCATAGATTGGATCGGCTCGGGCGGAAAATTAGATGGGGTTTCATTCATGGGTCAGAACTCTACAGGTTTCAGATCGGATTGGCTGTGCCAGTACACCACACCCCCGCTTTCGCTGAGGCTGATCTTGACCAACCCGCCCTGGCACGGCCCACCGCCGCAGGCCCCAGTGTCGGGCCGGTAAGCCGCGCCGTGGCTGGCGCATAGGAGCCATTGGCCGCTGTCATCAAAAAAACGATTGGGCTGCCAATCAAGCTCCATAGCGACATGGCTGCAGCGGTTCAGGTAAGCATGGGCCTGGCCCTTAAAACGGATGGCAAAGGCACGGCAGGTCTGGCCGCGGTAAGTCACGTCAAAGGCCACGGCGTCACTGCTTTCTTGCAGATGCGCGCTGTTGCACAGGGCAATCGCGTTGGACGGGTTCATGGCCGTGCGGGTCTTGGCGGGTTACGCGTGGCAAGTTATGCGTTATTAAGCAGCCACGCATGCAAACTGGCCACCGACTCCACCACCACCAGCGGCTCCAATGCGGCAAATACATCGGGCGGATGAGCGCCATAGCTCACACCCACGCTGGGACAAGCCGCATTGCGTGCCATCTGTAAATCGTGCGTGGTGTCGCCAATCATCAGCGTGCGCTCGGGCGGCACGCCCAACTCGGCCATCAGCTCATGCAGCATGGCTGGATCGGGCTTGCCCGCGGTTTCATCAGCGGTGCGGGTGGCGTCAAAGTAGCGGCGCAGCAACACGCCTTCAACTTGCCTGTCCAGCGCATCAGCCAGGCCGCGCCGGCTTTTGCCGGTGGCAACCGCCAACAAATGGCCACGCGCCTTGAGCGCCGTCAGCAGCGGCAGCACACCGTCAAACAAGGCCAAGTCGTTTACATGGGCTGCGTAATGGTGTTTGTAGCGCACGCCCAATTCGTTGTACTTTTCAGGCGGCACATCGGGCGCAGCGTGGGCTAGCGCAGCCATCAGGCCCAGGCCAATCACATAGGCAGCGTCCTGGTTGCTGGGGACCTTGCCGCCCACATCAGCCACCGCACGCTGGATGCAGCGTACGATGATGGCGGTGCTGTCAAACAGCGTGCCGTCCCAGTCGAAGGCAATCAGGTCGAAGCGACGCGGGCGTTGTTGCGGTTCAGACATAAGGCTAGGTAGTGGGCAGGCTGGAGAGAAAACGCTCCAATTCATCTGGCATGGCAGTTTTCACTTCAACCTGTTCGGCATTGACTGGATGGCTGAACTGTAGCCGCCAAGCATGCAAAAACATGCGTTTTAGCCCCTGTTTTTGCAACGCCTTGTTCAATTCAAAATCGCCGTATTTACCGTCCCCCGCAATCGGGTGGCCACTGCTGGCCAGATGCACGCGAATTTGGTGCGTGCGTCCGGTCTTGATGGTCACCTCCAGCAGCGTGAAATCCGCCCGCTTTTGCGCCACTTTGACCAGCGTGATGGCGCGCAGACCATGAGGGTCGTCCTTGGCCACCACCTTGACGCGCCGCTCACCTTCGCCTGCGCCCCCCTCAAGCAGGTATTTGTGCAACGGCAGGTCGATGACTTTTTTATTGGCAGGCCAAGTGCCCGTCACCAGGGCCAGGTAGGTCTTGCCGGTTTCGCGCTCGCGGAACTGTTTTTGCAGATGCGTCAGAGCGCTGCGCTTTTTGGCAATCAGCAAAATACCGCTGGTTTCGCGGTCCAACCGGTGCACCAATTCCAGAAACCGCGCCTGAGGGCGGGCTTGACGCAACTGTTCAATCACGCCAAAGCTCACACCGCTGCCGCCGTGCACCGCCACGCCAGCGGGCTTATCAATAGCCAGCAGGTGATCATCCTCGAGCAGCACTGGAAATTCACGTGGCGGCGCAGGGTGTTCGGCTTTTTCCGCGATTTTTTCCGACACGCGCACGGGCGGCAACCGCACCACATCGCCGTCTTCCACCCGGGTGTCGGCGTGCGCACGGCCTTTGTTTACGCGCACCTCGCCACTGCGGATGATGCGGTAAACGTGGGTTTTGGGTACGCCTTTTAGATGGCGCAGCAAAAAATTGTCCAGCCGCTGGCCAGCACCCGCATCGTCCACCGTCAGCCAGTGAACTTGTGCGGTGGTTGCGGCTGTGGGCAAAGCCGGTGCGGCGGCGGGGCGCTTAGCGCCTATAATGTTTTTCACCAGCGTTGTTGTGCAAGTGCTTGATTTGTCTAAAGTTTAGACCACCGCACAGAAGAGCAAGCTGGAACCGTCGATGCCAGCCCCTGCATTGTCTGCAAGCGACCCGCCAACGCCCGTCGCGGCACGCAATGCACCGGCTTGAAGCCGACGCAGATTGAAATACTGTTATGGAATACCCAAACTGGCAGACTAAAGCTGCCAGCGGACTTGAGTGAGTTGATTGCGCCATGTTGTTGTTTTTGAACTGGATAGGCTTTTCCTTGCGGAGCATCATTGCCCCGCAGGTTAACGCTTTTTCACTGTCAATCCACTCGGCGCCTGCGGTACCAGCTACTTTTTCAGTAGCATGCCAGCGTACCCGCCAATTCGCCCACCTCCACGCGCCCACGCTGCCAGTACCCCGTTGACCTTGCGTCAACGCGGCTTGGCAGTTCTCCGGCAATTCCTTTCGTTTCACTGCGCCAGTTTCGGCATTTTTTCGCCCTGCCCCTGGTGGCCGGGAGATGCTAGTGAATGAAAGAGGAACGCACCATGAAACGGATGCTAATTAACGCAACCCAGGCCGAAGAACGCCGCCTGGCGATTGTGGATGGACAAAAACTGCTCGACTACGAGATCGAGATCGAAGGCCGCGAGCAGCGCAAGGGCAATATCTACAAGGCGGTGGTGACCCGCGTTGAGCCGTCGCTGGAAGCCTGTTTTGTGGACTACGGCGAAGACCGCCACGGCTTTTTGCCTTTCAAGGAAATCTCCAAGCAATACTTTGCCCAGGGCGTGTCCGTCAGCCAGGCACGCATTCAGGACGTGATTCGCGAGGGTAACGAGCTGCTGGTGCAGGTGGAAAAAGAAGAACGCGGCAACAAGGGCGCGGCACTCACCACATTTGTCTCGCTCGCGGGCCGCTACGTGGTGCTGATGCCCAACAACCCGCGCGGCGGCGGTGTGAGCCGCCGGATCGAGGGCGAAGACCGGGCCGAGCTCAAAGAAAACATGGACCAGTTGGAGTACCCGCAAGGCGCCAGCATCATTGCCCGCACCGCCGGCATTGGCCGCAGCGCGCCCGAGTTGCAGTGGGACTTGAACTACCTGATCAAGCTCTGGACTGCCATTGACGGCGCGTCCAAAGCCGGCAAGGGCGCTTTCCTGATTTACCAGGAATCGAGCCTAGTGATCCGCGCCATTCGCGATTACTTCTCTGCCGAAATTGGCGACATCCTGATCGACACCGACGATATCTACGAGCAGGCGCACCAGTTCATGGCGCACGTGATGCCCGAGCATGCGGCGCGCGTCAAGCGCTACCGCGACGACGCGCCGCTGTTCAGCCGCTTCCAGATCGAGCACCAGATTGCCAGCGCGTACAGCCGCACCGTCACACTGCCCAGCGGCGGCGCGATCGTGATTGACCACACCGAGGCGCTGGTTAGCGTCGACGTCAACTCCGCCCGCGCCATCAAGGGCGGCGACATTGAGGACACCGCGACTCGCACCAACCTGGAAGCCGCTGACGAAGTGGCACGCCAGATGCGCCTGCGCGATTTGGGCGGCCTGATCGTGATCGACTTCATCGACATGGAAGAGTCGCGCAACCGCCGCGACGTGGAAAACCGCCTGCGCGATGCATTGCGCCAGGACCGCGCCCGTGTGCAATTTGGCACTATCAGCAAATTTGGCTTGATGGAAATGAGCCGCCAGCGGCTGCGCCCCGCGCTGTCAGAAGGCGCGTCCATCCCCTGCCCGCGCTGCGGCGGTTCGGGCCATATCCGCGACACCGAATCGAGCGCGCTGGAGATTTTGCGCATCATCCAGGAAGAGTCGATGAAGGACAACACCGCCGCCCTGCACTGCCAGGTACCGGTCGATGTAGCGAGCTTTTTGCTCAACGAAAAGCGCACCGAGATAACCAAGATCGAACTCAAGCAGCGCATGACCGTGCTGATGATTCCCAGCAAGATACTCGAGACGCCCAACTACAAGCTCGAGCGTCTGAAGCACGACGATCCGCGCCTGGACAACGTGGGTGTCAGCTACAAAATGGCCGACGAGCCCGAAGACACCGAGGTCGTTACGCGCCGCTCGCAAGAACCCACTAACAAGCAAACGCCCATCATCAAGGGTGTGCTGCCCGACGCGCCCGCGCCGATGCCGCTGGTAGCGCCTGTATTGCCTGGCAAACCCGAGCCGGCGCGCAACGCCATGCCCGCGGCACGGCCACGCGATGCGGCGCCCCTGGTGAAACCGGCTGTTGCCGCCGAGACCGGTTTTTTTGCCTGGATCAAAAACCTGTTTGGTGGCAAAGAAGACGCCGCCCCAGCCCGCCCCGCTGCCAGCGCAGCCACGCCGGCACGTGCCGATGGCCGCCTGGCACCACGTGGCGGCGAGCGCGATGGCCCGCGTGAGGGCAATCGCAACGGCGATGGCCGCGATGGCGGGCGTGACGGTGGCCGTGGTAACCGTGGTGGCCGTGGTGGCCGTGGCCGCAATGGCGAGGCCCGTGGTGGCGAAGGCCGTCGCGACGAAGGCCGGGGCGAAGTTCGCGCCGAAGGTCGTGACGAGCCACGCAACGAGATGCGCAACGAAGGCGGCCGTGAGCCTGCGCGCGAACCCGCCCGCGATGGCGAGTCGCGTGAAAACACGGGCCGTGGCCGCCGTGGCGAGCCCCGTCAGGGCCGCCGTGATGGCACTGGCGATACCGAGCAAAAACCGGCAACGGGGCTGGCACCCGACGCACCCAGCACCGACGCGCCATCCGCAGAGCGCGGCGAGGCCCGCGGTGGCCGCGGCGAGCGCGCTGAAGGTCGGCGCGAGCGCAGTGGACGCGGGGAGCGCGGTTCAGAGCGCACAGGTGAGCGCGTCAACGAGCGTATAAACGAGCGCCCACCGCGCAGTGCCGAGGCCGAGGCTGGCACAGACACGCCCGCACCACGCAGTTATTTCAGCACGCCAGGGCAGATTGACAATGCGCAAGCAAGCGACATGGCAATAGACGCCCGCCCCGCGGATGAAAGCGGCGACAACGCCCCGCGCAGCAATGCTGGCGGTAGAGGCCGTGGCCGCGGTCGTGACCGTGACCGTGACCGTGACGACCAGCGCAACCCGGCTGGCGGCAGCGAGCGCAGCCCCGACAACCAACCCGCAGCGCAGCAATCGGCGATGTTTGAGCCTGCCCAAGAGCCTGTCGAATTTGTGAGCCGCCTGGGCAATGCGCCAGCGCACCCCTCAAACGTCCCTGTGCAGCCCTCAGCAGAAGCTAACGCTTTGGTGGCACCCATTGTTGCGCCAATAGTCAGCGCGCCAACGCCATCCATGGCGGTGCTTCAAGCGCCAGTGGCTGTCATTGCAATGCCTGCCGTTGCAGCCCCTGTAGCGCCGTCGGTGGTATTGCCAATTGCCTTGCCCGTAGCCGATTTGGCGGCCCTGGCGGCCAGTGCCGGTTTGCAGTGGGTACAGTCTGACACGCAAAAAGTAGCCAGTGTGCAAGCCGCCATTGCGGCCGAGGCGTTGGCCCCACGCGTGCCGCGCGAGCGCCCTGCTTCAGTGGTGTCAAACGAGGGGCCGCTGGTTCTGGTGGAAACCCGGCGCGACCTGCGCGAACTCAAGCTGCCGTTTGATGCAGCCGCTGACGCAAACAACGCCGCCAGCAACGCCAGCTGATCAAAGCTGCGCGGAGCGGCGGTAGCAGTCGGCGGCCATGGCAGCGTCATCGCGCTGCTCGGCTAGCTCGCCTAGCGCCCGCCATGCCATGCGCAGCAAGCCCACGTCTTGCAGGCCTTGTGTGGCCTGCACTAGCAACTGCTGGGCCTTGCCCCAAAGCTGCCGGTGCTTGAACGCCATGCCGGCAAGGTAGTGCAGGTTGGCGTCACGCGGGTTGCTTTTTTGCGCGGCCTCTATGCGCGCCAGCCACGGGCCGTCGAGCGAATCCAGGTCGTTTTGCAGCAGGCGCACCAGCCGCAGGCGCTGCTGGTCGGTCAGGGTAGAGGGACGCGCCAGTGAACTCTCCCAGGCCGGCATCAGCCAAGTGCGCACTTGCTGTGCATCACCTTGCAAGGCCTGCAGGCGCTCGGCGGCGGCAATCACCAACACAGGCATGGCGCGCTCGGGCGGTGTCAGCATCTGCCAGGCGTGCTGAAGCTGGGCGAGGTCGTGCGCGCTGTGCAGCAGCTCGCTGGCCAGACTGCGCACAATGCCTTGCGCTGCGGCTTGTGAAAAAGCCCGGTGCCGGGCCAGCACGCGGGCGGTGTCCAGGGCCAGCTCGGTCTGGCGCGCCTGGCGCGCGGCTTTGAGTTTGAGGCGCAGTGCCAGCGTGCGCCGCGCCGCGCCGGTAGGCAGGGTGTCCAGCAAAGCCAGCGCAGCTTGCGGGTCCTGGTCTTCCAGCGCCCAGCGCGCAGCCCGCAATTGCGTGCCCTCTTGAGTTTCAGGCGAGTGCCTGAGCAATTGGCGCTGCGCCGTGGCGTCCTGTGCCATGGCCAGATGCGTCTGGCGTGCTTCAGGGTCTTGCAGCGACTGCGCGGCCTCAGCCACGAGTACATGTGCCAGTGCGCGCAATTGCAAGGCGTTATCAGGCGATTGCGCACTGGCAGCGAGCGCTTTCTCCTGGGCAATGGCCTGCAGAGCACTGGTGCGGGCACGGATAAAACGCCCCGCCAGCAGTTGCGACAAGGCATCCAGCAGTGCGCCGTACATGGCGCGCTCTTTTTGCTGCACGCGCCATTGCTGGGCCTGGCGTGGCAAGTCAAACAGCAACGCCAGGGCGCGCAGTGCCACATACACGCTGACAAACAGCAGCCCCAGCCCAAGCAGCACCAGATTGAGCGACAGATCGATGCGCCAGGGCGGCCAAAACAGCGTGACAGTGCCGGGGTTGTCACCTACAAACAGCGCCAGCGCCACCGCAGTGACAAACAACGCCAACAGCCAGAGTGCGACGCGCATCAGCGTCCCGCAGCGGCTGTGGTCAGCGCTGAAAGCGTAGCGTCAAGGCGCGGCAGCTCGGTGTTTTTAAGCTGGGCTTGGACCTGCTCAAGCAAGGCGGCACTGACTTGGGTTTTACGCGATTGGGGGTCAAAATACTTGCCCAGCGCGGTGCTTGCAGCCGTCAAGTCAGCGCGGGTAGAGTCGGTTTGGCGAGCTAGCAAGCCAAGACGCGCATTGAGCAGCTTGAGCTTGAGGTTTTCACGCAGAAAAAACGACTGCTCTGGCGTCAGCAACACCGCCTCAGGCTGGTCAATGCGGCTGACCCGAACCAGCGCGCGCGCTTCTTCGCGCAGCAACTCCAGCCCCTTGAACCAGCTTGGCAAGGCGGTGCTGGCCGCTAACTGTCCAGCTGATGCAGCGCGGCCGTCTTTGGCATCGGTTAGCGCTTTACCCGGCTTGGTTGGCAAGGCGTTGGCCAGCGGCAGTTCATCAATCTGGCGCACCAATTCATCGAGTTTTAGCAGCAGGCCCGGCGTGTCAGCGAGGTTGGTGGACTTGATGCGGTCCACGTCCTTGGCAATGGCGCGCTGCAAGGGTGCCAGACGCGGCTGCGCTGCACGCTGGATGCGCTGCTCGGCACTTTTAAGCGCGGCCAGCAAGGGCTCCACGCTGCCGGTAAGCTGCGCTTGCTGCTGGGCCAAGCGCAAGGCCGATTCAATATCGACCACCAGAGTTTCATCGCGCGAGCGCGACAGGCTCTGCATCAGTTCTTCCAGCTGGGTGCGCTGCAAACTGACTTCGCCCACCTTTAGCTCGGTAACGGCCAGACGCGCCGCCGTGTCCTGCGACTGCTCTTGCGCCTGTTTGGCCAGGGCGCGCGCCTCAACAGCGCGAGCGGCGTTGTCGGCCACCTGGCGTGCTACCTGCTCTTGAATGGCCGACAGGCGCTGCCACAGTAAGGCCGTGGACAGCAAGCCCAGCAGCGCGAGCGCGGCAACCACGGGCAGCAAGCGGCTGCGCCAGGTGCGCAATGCAGGCGCAGCGGCGGCGGGCGGCGCGGCGGCTGCGAGGGGAGACGACAGCGCAGGCTCGGCGGTGGCTGGGGGAAGTGGTGGCATGGGCTGCATCAGGCTGCTAGTCTAACGTTGCGGCCCGCCAGCCTTTGGATTGCAGCCAAGCGCAGCTTGATGCGCTGAAGTAAGCGCTTGACGCTATAAAAGGCATAGTAAAAAAACATAGCGTTACCCGCACGTAAACAAAAGGCGTAACGTTATTTTGATGCTTGAAATTAACCGATTTCTCTGTATTTTTGCCTACTGGCGGCTGTTTGGACCCGCCTGAGGAGGCGTTGGGGGTTGATTTTTACGTTTTAGAGGCTATTTTTACCATAAGAATCGGCATTAAAGCCAATATCGATTAGCGGGTAGCGCTATGCTTTTTTACTATACTTTTTGAAGCAAATTACGCCCGTTTGCCGCGCCCCAAGGCCCACAGAGCGGCACATAGCCGCCACCTGGCTGGCTTTTCACGCGCGTGGCTGGGCTTCACAACCTGGCATGCCGTGGAAGGCGTTGACCTGGGCCACCACATCGGCCAGCAGCGGGCGGGCTACGCGCACCTGGGCAAAACCCAGCGCGTGCGCGGCCTGGGCAATGCGCTCATGGGTGGCCACTGCCAGCGCCTGCTGCCAGCTTTGCTGCGGCAGCAAGTGGGCCAGGTGGGCAGTGGCCTCGGAACTGCTGAGCAGCCAGACCGAGCCGTCGCTGGCGGCGGCTTGCGCCAGCGCGCACTGCGCAGCGCTCCACAACGGCGCGCTGCGCTGGTAGGCCGCCACTTGCGTTACCAGGCCACCAGCAGCGGTCACCTGCTGTGCCAGCCAGTTGCGCCCGGCCAAGGGGCTGGCGTCATCGGCACCACCCACAACACCACGCACAATTAAAAACTGCTGGCCCGCCTGCACGCCCGCGCCAACTTGTTGCCACAGCGCTTCGGAGTCAAATTGCGCGGCCTGCAGGTCAGGTGCGCGGATTTGGCTTGCTGGCACGCCCGCTTGCAGCAAGGCGGCGCGGCTGCCGGGGCCGGTCACCCAGGCTTGCGGGTTGAAGTGGGCGGCAGCAGGTTGATCCGCAGTTTGTGCGGCAAAAAAATGGGCTACCGCCGAAGCGCTGACAAACATTACCGCCTGGTAGCGTGGCAGCGCCTGCCAGGCCTGGACCAGGCCATGCGTATCGGCCAGCGGCGCAATGGCCAGCAGCGGCAGCGCCACCGCGTCCAGGCCACGGGCTTGCAAGCTGTGCAACCACGAATCGCTGGCGGCGCTCAAGGCCCCTGTAGCACTTGCAGCGCTGGCAGTATTCACCAGCAGCGGACGGGTAACGATAACGCGGCGCATGGCAGACGGCATTGCGGGTTAGTGTGCGCCGCCAGCTTGCAATTGGGCCGCCACTTGTTGCCCCAGCGCCTCGGCCTGATGGCGGCTGATACCTGCCAGACCAGCCGGGCTTTGCAAGCTGGCCGCAGCATGCAGCAGCGGCGCAGTGTCCTGCGGATTGCCCCAGCAGGCTTGCAGTTGCAATTGCGTGGGCTGACCCGGCGCAGCCAGCAGCTTGGCATGCGCCGCCAGCGGCATGGAGCAACTGCCGCCCATGGCACGGCTTACCGCACGCTCGGCGGCTACGCACAGCCAGGTTTCAGCGTGCGCCAGCGGGGCCAGTAGCGCGGCAACATCGGGCATGCCCGGATGACGGTCCGCGCGTATTTCAATGCCCAAAGCGCCCTGCCCGGCGGCGGGCAGCATCTCGTGCGGCTCAAAGGTGTGGCGGATGCGCGCCGCCAGCCCCAGGCGAATCAGCCCGGCGGCGGCCAGCACGATGGCGGCGTAGTGGCCTTCGTCCAACTTGCGCAGGCGTGTGTCGAGATTGCCGCGCAGCGGCGCAATCTGCACATCGCTGCGGCCCAGCTTGGCCAGAGCGTCACGCAGCAGCACCACGCGGCGCAGGCTGGACGTGCCCACCACCGCGCCGGGCGGCAAGTCAACCAGGCCTGGGTAGTTGGGCGACACCCAGGCATCGCGCGGGTCCTCGCGCGCCATTACGCAGGCCAGCGCAAAGCCGGGCGGCAAATCCATCGGCACGTCTTTGAGCGAGTGCACTGCCAAATCGGCGCGGCCTTCTTCAAGCGCTACTTCAAGCTCTTTGATGAACAAGCCCTTGCCGCCAATTTTGGACAGCGGCTGATCCAGGATTTGGTCGCCCTGCGTCGTCATGCCCAGCAGTGTGACGCGGTGGCCGTGCTGCTCCAGCAGGGCTTTGACGTGATCAGCCTGCCAGAGGGCGAGGCGGGACTCGCGGGTGGCGATGGTGAGATGGCGCGGCGCGGGGGTTTGAGTCAGGGGCATGGCATCGGTGAAAAGCTGTTTCAACCGCTATTGTGGTGGCAAGTGCTGACGGTATTTTCGCTGCTGGCCGCGTAAGATAGATTCGCCATGAGCACCACCCCCGATTCGGGCCCTGCCCAACCGCAATTGACTCCATCAGCCAGCCTGCTGGCCACGCTGACGCAAGAGCTGCTCGTCTTCGCGCCTTTCTCGCAAATGGCCGCCACAGACGTGCAAACCTTTTTGCGCGCCTGCGTGCAACGCTACCACGCGCCAGGCGAGGTGCTGCTGGAGCCCGCCTCGGGCGTGGTGCGCGAGCTGCTGCTGGTGCGCCAGGGCGCGGTGCTGGGCGAGCCTGGCTTGTCCGAGCGCGACGGCGGGGCTTTTCAGTATGAGGCGGGCGACATGCTGCCCGTTAATGCCGCCATGGCAGCGCGCCCTGTAGCCACCCGCTACGTGGCGCTGCGCGACACCTTTGTCCTGGCCTTGCCGGTGCACACCATGCACCAGCTTGCGCAAAGCAGCGTGCCGTTTGCCGATTTTCTGAGCCGCCGCATCTTGCAGTTTCTGGCGCTCTCGCGCCAAGCCTTGCAGGCCGACTATGCCTCGCGCACGCTGGCCAGCCAGACGCTGGAAGCGTCGCTGGGCACACTGGTGCGCGGCAAGCCCGTGACCTGCCTGCCAGACACGCCGCTGCGCCAGGCGCTGCTGCTCATGCGCGAGCAGCGCGTTGGCTCGGTGCTGGTCACCGACGCCAGCGGCGCGCTGCTGGGCATCTTCACGCGCTACGACGTGCTTAGCCGTGTGGCGCTGGAGCAGGCGCCGCTGGAGCGCCCGATTGCGCAGGTCATGACGCAGCCCGTGCATGCGCTGGAGGCCGACCGCAGCGCACACGACGCGGCGCTGTTGATGTCGCGCCTGGGCATACGCCATGTGCCGGTCACGCAAGGCGGCGCTCTGCTGGGCATGGTCTCTGAGCGCGACTTGTTTGCCATGCAACGCCAAAGTCTCAAGCAAGTCAGCCTGACCATACAAACCGCACGCCATGCCGATGAGCTGCCCGCTGCCGCCCAGGAGATACGCCAGTACGCGCACAGCCTGCTGGCGCAAGGCGTGCGGGCGCGCCAGATTACGGCGCTGGTCAGCCACATGAACGACCTGCTCACGCGCCGCCTGCTGGAACTCACCGCCGCGACTGCCGGGCTGAACCCGGCGCGCTTTTGCTGGCTTGCGCTCGGCTCTGAAGGGCGCATGGAGCAAACCGTGTCCACCGACCAAGACAACGCGCTGATTCTGGCCGACGACATGGACGACACCGAGCACGCCCGCGTGCTGGCCTGGGCGCACCAAGTCAACCTGGCACTGGACGCCTGCGGCTATCCGCTGTGCACGGGCGGCATCATGGCCGGTAACCCCCCCTGCTGCCTGCGGCTGGCGCAGTGGCAGGCGCGCTTTGCCCAGTGGATGGCGCAGGGCACGCCCGCCGACCTGCTCAACGCCAGCATCTACTTTGATTTCAGACCGCTGTGGGGCGACGCCACGCTGTCGCACCAGCTGCGCCACAGCGTAAGTGCCACGGCACGCGAGACACCGCGCTTTTTACACCAGATGGCGCTCAATGCGCTGGGCCACAGCGCGCCGCTCAACTGGATGGGCAGCATTGACACCGACGCGCAAGGGCGCATCGACGTCAAGCTGCAAGGCACGGCCATTTTTGTTGCGGTCGCTCGCGTCTATGCGCTGGCACAGGGCCTGAGCGCCACCAACACCTGCGAGCGGCTGGAAGCCGCGGGCCGGGCTTTTGGCCTGGCCGATGCCGAGTACACCGCGTGGTCGGGCGCGTTTGAGTTTTTACAGTTGCTGCGCCTGCGCCTGCAGTTGGAGGCGCACGACCCCGAGCAGCCCAATACGCTGCCGCTGGCCACGCTCAACGACATTGACCGGCGCATCCTGAAAGAAGCTTTTCGCTTTGCCAAGCGCCTGCAACAGCGCCTGCAACTGGATTACGAGCGATGAGCTGGCGCAACTGGCTGGGGCGGCGCCGGCCACTGCCCGTCAATGAACAGCGCTGGCTGGTGATTGACGCCGAAACCAGTGGCCTGGACCCGCACCGTGACCGCCTCTTGGCGCTGGCCGCAGTGGCGCTGCGGGTGGACTGGACGCGCAAGAGCGTGGCGATTGACCCCGCCGACAGCTTTGAAGTGGTGCTGCGCCAGCAGCAAGGCTCCAGCAAGGACAACATCCTGCTGCACGGCATTGGCGTGCAAAGCCAGCTGGGCGGTCTGCCCGCCGCCCAGGCACTGGCGGCATTTGCGGCTTTTATCGGCGACTCGCCATTGCTGGCGTTTCACGCGGGTTTTGACCGCGAGCTGCTGGCGCGTTACGCGCAAAATGAACTCGGCCAAGCCTGGCCCAACCCCTGGGGCGACATCGAACACCTGTGTGCAGTCACCCACGAAAAAGTGCCGGCCCGCTCGCTCGATGAATGGCTGGCGCATTTTGGTCTGGCCTGCACGCACCGCCACCAAGCCGCAGCCGATGCCATGGCCGAAGCCGAATTGCTGCTGCGGGTGTGGCCGCGCGTGGCCGCGCAATGCCGCAACTGGCGTGATGTGCAACAACTCGCCACGCACCAGGACTGGCTGCGTCGCCAGTAGCCGCACGCAGCGCCCAGGGACTAGATTAGTCAGGCTTCCACCGTCTCCGCCAAATCCGTGAATTCCTTGACTTGGTCAAAGTTGAGGTAGTTGTAAATCTTGCCGCTCTCGGCGCTGAGCACGCCCATGTCCGCCAAATACTCTGCTTTGGTTGGGATACGGCCAAGCTTGGAGCAAATCGCGGCCAACTCGGCTGATCCCAAGTACACATTGGCTCCTTTGCCCAAGCGATTCGGGAAATTGCGGGTGCTGGTGCTGAACACCGTAGCGCCTTCTTTGACCTGTGCTTGGTTGCCCATGCACAGACTGCAGCCGGGCATTTCCATGCGGGCACCGGCGCTGCCGAGCACGCCGTAGTGGCCTTCATCGCTGAGTTGTTTGGCATCCATCTTGGTGGGTGGGGCGACCCACAATTTCACCGGAATGTCGCGCTTGTTTTCCAGCAGTTTGCTGGCGGCGCGGAAGTGGCCGATGTTGGTCATGCAACTGCCAATGAATACTTCGTCGATCTTGGCACCGGCTACGTCGGCCAGGGTTTTCACATCGTCGGGGTCGTTCGGGCAGGCGACGATGGGCTCGTGGATGTCGGCCAAATCAATCTCGATCACGGCGTCGTACTGCGCATCGGCGTCGGCCTTCATGAGCACGGGGTTGGCCAGCCAGGCTTCCATGGCGGCGATGCGGCGCTTGATGGTGCGCACATCGGAATACCCTGTGGCAATCATCCACTTGAGCATGGTGATGTTGCTGGTGATGTATTCCATGATGGGCGCTTTGTCCAGGTGCACGGTGCAGCCGGCGGCGCTGCGCTCGGCCGAGGCGTCGCTGAGTTCAAAGGCTTGCTCCACCTTCAAATTGGGCAGGCCTTCAATCTCCAGGATGCGGCCCGAGAAGATGTTCTTTTTGCCCTGCTTGGCCACTGTGAGCAGACCGGCTTTGATGGCGTAGAGCGGAATGGCGTTGACCAGATCGCGCAAGGTCACGCCAGGCTGCATGGCACCTTTGAAGCGCACCAGCACGCTGCCGGGCATGTCCAGCGGCATCACGCCGGTGGCAGCGGCAAAGGCCACCAAACCCGAGCCTGCCGGGAAGCTGATGCCAATGGGAAAGCGGGTGTGGCTGTCGCCGCCGGTGCCCACGGTGTCGGGCAGCAGCATGCGGTTGAGCCAACTGTGAATGATGCCGTCGCCAGGGCGCAGCGGGATGCCACCGCGGTCGGTCATGAAGGCGGGCAACTCGTGGTGCATCTTCACGTCGACCGGTTTGGGGTAAGCGGCGGTGTGGCAAAAGGACTGCATCACCAGGTCGGCGCTGAAACCCAGGCAAGCCAGGTCTTTGAGTTCGTCGCGGGTCATGGGGCCGGTGGTGTCTTGCGAGCCTACCGAAGTCATCTTCGGTTCACAGTACGTGCCAGGCAATACCCCCTGCCCTTCTGGCAAACCGCAGGCGCGGCCCACCATTTTTTGCGCGAGGGTATAGCCCTTGGTCGTAGCTGCGGGGTTTTGCGGCAGGCGAAACAAAGTGGACGTGGGCAAGCCCAGCGCCTCGCGCGCCTTGGCGGTCAGGCCGCGGCCAATAATCAGTGGGATGCGGCCACCGGCACGCACCTCGTCAAACAACACGTCGCTTTTAAGCTTGAACTCGGCAATGACCTGTCCGCCTTTGAGCGCCTTGCCTTCGTAAGGGCGCAGCTCGACCACGTCGCCCATGCGCATCTGGCTCACGTCCAGCTCAATGGGCAGCGCGCCTGCGTCCTCCATGGTGTTATAGAAAATCGGCGCGATCTTGGCGCCTAGGCAGACGCCGCCAAAGCGCTTGTTGGGCACAAAGGGAATGTCGGCGCCGGTGAACCACAGCACGCTGTTGGTGGCTGATTTGCGGCTGGAGCCGGTGCCCACCACGTCGCCCGCATAGGCCACCAGGCTGCCTTTTTGGTCGGCCTCGGTGCGCAGAGTTTCAATGAATTTGATGGGGCCGCGCTTGCCATCTTCTTCGGGTGCGGCTTCAAACGGCATGCCCTCGCGCTTGTTTTTGAGCATGGCTAAGGCATGCAGCGGAATATCAGGGCGGCTGAAGGCGTCGGGCGCGGGAGAAAGGTCGTCGGTATTGGTTTCGCCGGTGACCTTGAAAATGCGCACGGTAATGCGCTGTGGCACTTCAGGGCGGCTGGTGAACCATTCAGCATCAGCCCAGCTTTGCAGCACGGTTTTGGCATGCGGATTGCCTTTGTCGGCCTTGTCCTTGACGTCGTGGAACTGGTCGAACATCAGCAGGGTTTTCTTCAGGCCGCTGGCGGCCACTTGCGCCACCGTGCCGTGCGCCGAGTCGAGCAATTCGACCAGCGGGCTGATGTTGTAGCCGCCCAGCATGGTGCCAAGCAGTTCGGTGGCTTTTTCGCGGCTGATCAAGGCGCATTTTTCAGTGCCGTGGGCCACAGCGGCGAGGTAGCTGGCTTTGACTTTGGCAGCGGCGTCTACACCAGCAGGGACGCGATGGGTAATCAAGTCCACCAAGGTAGCTTCCTCGCCAGCAGGCGGGGTTTTAAGCAGCTCAATCAGTTCGCCAGTTTGCGTGGCCGACAGCGGCAGCGCAGGAATACCCAGGGCAGCGCGCTCGGCCACATGGGCGCGGTAAGTGGTCAAAAAGCTGGACGGCATGGTTTTCTCCTAAATGGCTAGGGTCGGATGGATAAAAAATGTTATTTGGCAACAGGGCTGGGCTCAATGGCAGGCGCAACCGTAACAGGCGCTGCTGAACTGGCAGCTGGCGCACTGGCGGGCGCGCTGTCCGGCGCAACAATTGGTGCTGAGGCTGGCGCAGCTACCGGCGGTGGCAGCGTTACGTCAGCCTGGCTCGGCACGCGCAGATTGCTGGGTTGGGGTACGCTGTCGAGCAGGCCAATGGGCGGTGCCAGTTTCAGTGCAGCAGCCACCTGGGCCTGCTGCGGACTCATGCATTCATCTGCCAAGCGTTGGCCAAGCCGGGCGTTCATCAGCATTGATTTGTTGCCCAGTTGCAGCCAGACAGCACCGGATTTCTTATCTTCCAGCCGGATGGCTCCCGTGGTGGTGGCCACCGGAAACATGCGGAACTTGAGTTTTCTCAGCTGTACATCAAAGTAGCCTGGGGAAGCTGGGTCGGCAGTCAAGGTGACGCTCTCGCCCAGCTCACAGGGCAGTTGACCAACGTGAACGCGGTCGGCCACCGCCAGCTCTTCAGGTGTTAACGCCAGGTCTGCGGCCACCACGGCAGCTGCCAGGCTTTTAGCCTCTGACTTGAGCTGCGCACGCTCTGGCGATACCGGCGGCCTCGCAGTCCGTTTAGGTACTGGTTTGTTGGCAATGGCGGGCGCAGCGCTGGCGGGCGTTTGGGCACGCACTGCGGCTGCCTCGCCCAACAGCAAAGCCAGGGCCAAGGGAATGGCAGCAATTGTCAATAAGGGTTTGTTCAAACGTATCTCCAGTTGCGTATTCAACAGTGTGCCGTTGAGCGCGTCAATGCGCTGCGTCAGCCACAAAAAAAGAGCTTGCTTGAAGTGGTAAAGCCTGACCAGTTTGGTGGGCACGCTCCAACACCTGCCAGTAGTAACGGTAGCTGGCGCGGTCGTGCAGCTTGCGATTAAAACTGATGGGTTCCCAGTTTGCACTGAAGGCTTTAGCTATTATTTCAGTAGCGTCATGAATTTCAGATTCAGTTGGCGCAAACGCCGCCAAAATTGGCCTGATCTGGCTGGGGTGAATGCTCCACATGCGGGTGTAACCGAGCTGCGTAGCGGCCAGCCGGGCTGCGCGCTGCACACGGGTCAGATCGTTGAACTCAGTGACCACACAATGCGCGGGGACTTTGCCGTGCGCGTGGCAGGCAGCAGCTATTTCAAGCTTAGCACGCCGCACCAGCGGGTGGGTAAATTGATCAAATGGCGCGTCAGCCAGTGCAGCGCCGCCAGCATCTGCCAGCGTCATGGCCGAAGCCGGAATGGCCCCGCCGTGAGCCGAAACAAAATCCATCAGGCCAAAACTCAGGGACTGCACTGCCGGGTGCGCTGCAATGGCGAAGGCGTGGTGCACGGCGGCGGCTGACTCTATCAAAACATGCAGCGGCAGGGGTTGGCTGCCAGCGGCTTGCACTGCTTGAATGGCCTGCTCCACATCGGCCACCGATTCGACCTTGGGCACCATCACATGGCACAGCCGGTGGCCCGCCCGTCTCACAATGGTGTGAACGTCGGCCTCAAAAGCCGGGTGATCAACCGGGTGCACCCGCACAGCCACCCGGGCTCGGGGCGGCGCAGACAACGCAATTTCAGCTACCAGCGCGGCATGCTCTGCCTCGCTACCCACGGCCGCGCCGTCTTCGCAGTCTAGCGTTACGTCGAACACGCAGGCGCCAAACTCTTGTGTCATCTCGGCCTGCAATTGCAGGCTTTTGCGCATGCGCTGCTCGGTGCCGCAGTAGTGGTCGCATACAGGGATGGCAATACCACCCCCCTGTGCGCCCAGCAGAACCTCGCGTGGGTGTTTCACTGAATCGGCTTACAGCAGGTGTTTGACGCCGTCGGCCTCACCCTGCAGCTCGGCCAGAGTCTTGTCGATGCAGGTTTGGCTGAAAGTATCAATCGGCAGGT
Organism: Burkholderiales bacterium; assembly: GCA_021732385.1. Lineage (GTDB taxonomy): Bacteria > Pseudomonadota > Gammaproteobacteria > Burkholderiales > Burkholderiaceae_C > JAKFVA01. The sequence goes on from JAKFVA010000009.1 coordinate 82,396, forward strand.
CTTTGACCAAGGTGTACTCACCGCCAGCGCAGGTGACGGGAAAACCAAACATGACGTCTTTGGGTATGCCGTACTGGCCGTCCGATGGAATACCCATGGTGACCCACTTGCCGTTTGTGCCGAGCGCCCAGTCGCGCATGTGGTCGATGGCGGCGTTGGCCGCCGAGGCGGCAGACGACAGGCCACGCGCTTCAATGATGGCAGCGCCGCGCTTGCCTACCGTAGGCAAGAAGGTGTTGGCATTCCACTCCTGGTCGTTGATCATCTTGGCAACGCTGTCGCCTTTGATGGTGGCAAAACGGTAGTCTGCGTACATGGTGGGCGAGTGGTTGCCCCAGACGGCGAGTTTTTCAATATCAGCCACGGCCTTGCCGGTTTTGGCGGCAATCTGGCTGGCGGCGCGGTTGTGGTCCAGCCGCAGCATGGCAGTGAAGTTTTTGCGTGGCAGATCGGGGGCGCTTTTCATGGCGATATACGCATTGGTATTGGCTGGGTTGCCGACCACCAACACCTTGACGTTACGCGAAGCAACGGCATTCAGCGCCTTGCCCTGTGCGGTGAAGATCTGGCCGTTGATGGCCAGCAATTCGGCGCGCTCCATACCAGCTTTGCGCGGCATAGAGCCCACTAGCAATGCGTAGTCGGTGTCCTTGAAAGCGGTCATCGGGTCGCTGTGGGCTTCCATGCCAACCAGCAACGGAAAGGCGCAATCATCGAGCTCCATCATCACGCCCTTGAGCGCTTTTTGTGGGCCCTCAACAGGCACCTCCAGCAGTTGCAGGATAACGGGCTGGTCTTTGCCCAACATTTCGCCCGAGGCAATGCGAAACAACAGGGCGTAACCAATTTGACCAGCGGCTCCAGTGACGGCAACGCGAACGGGCTTCTTACTCATTGGGAAAACTCCAGAAATGAAAGGTTGAAATCAGGTGAATGTGAAGAAACTGAAATTGCAGCAGCTGCTTGGTGCCGAAAAACCAGCTTACGGCATTGTTGAACGCTTATTTTATCCATAAAGCACTCTAATGCGTCTTGTCTTATGTCTTATATAAGATATGATTTCGTCAGCTGACTTTTAACTTCAACGGCACCATGCAAACCACCTCCGCTCCTGCTGATGGCGCCGCCTGGGCAATGGAGAGCGGCGCGCCCGCATTCAGTCCGCTGTACCAGCAAATCAAGGCCTTGATGGTGCAAAGCCTGGAAGCCGGTGAATGGAAGCCGGGCGAAGCCATTCCCAGTGAAATAGACCTGGCCTCGCGTTTTCGCGTTAGTCAAGGCACGGTACGCAAGGCTGTTGACGAACTGGCCGCTGAAAACTTGGTGATGCGCCGGCAAGGCAGGGGCACATTTGTAGCTACCCACGCCGAGCAGCATGTGCAATACCGATTTTTGCGTTTGGTGCCAGACACTGCTGGCACTGCAGGCAACGACGCCATGCAACGCGAAATAGTGGATTTCAAACGCCTGCGAGCCAGCGCCGATGTGGCACGTGCCCTGGCATTGCGCACCTCGGACGCCGTATTGCAGGTGCGACGTGTGTTGTCTTTGCCGCGGCAAGGCGGCTTTGTACCCACTATTTTGGAAGACCTTTGGCTACCCGGCAACTCATTCAAGGGTTTGACTGCGCAGCGACTAGCCGACTATCGTGGCGCCATGTACGCACTGTTTGAGCTGGAGTTTGGCATGCGCATGGTGCGCGCTGTAGAAAAAATTCGCGCTGTCTTGCCTGATAAAACGCAAACAGCGTTGTTGAAGGTCGCCCCCGGCACGCCGCTGCTGAGCGTGGAGCGCATTGCCTACACCTACAACGACACACCGATTGAGCTGCGTCGGGGCCTATACCGCACGGACGATCATCACTACCGCAACGAATTGAGCTAACCCCGCGTATGCACCCAACTTTAAGGTGCAAAATCCCCAAATAAACTTATTTTCGAACCCTTTGGTGCATTGCAATAAGATTACCGTATGCAGTGACAGTCTTACTGCGCCTCTCACCCAAGAAAGCCCATGACATGACGCTCGCAGTCAAAAAAAGTCGGCCTGAGTTCCGCAACATCAACGCTTTCACCGACCTGACCACCTACCGTTTGCCTGCGGCAGGATTTGTGTCCATCTTGCACCGTATTAGCGGTGCCATCATGTTTTTACTGATGCCTTTCATCATCTGGCTGTTTGACACCTCGGTTTCATCAGAAATCTCGTTTCAGAAATTCAAGGCCGCTTTCAATGTGGGCATGCTGGGCTTGCCTGGCGTAATTTGGAAATTGGTGGCACTGGCGCTGATTTGGGCCTTTGTGCACCACTTCATTGCTGGTCTGCGCCACTTGTATATGGACGTGAGCCACACCGCAGTGAGCAAAGAATTCGGCACCAGTTCGGCAATGGTGACGCTGATTAGCGGCACGCTCATTACATTGGCACTGGCCGCCAAATTGTTCGGTTTTTACTAATTACAGGCAGGCACCATGTCCGTTAATTTCGGCTCCAAACGCATCGTCACCGGTGCGCATTACGGTATGCGTGACTGGCTCAGCCAGCGCGTTACTGCGGCCTTGATGGCTATTTTTACTTTTATCGTCTTGGTCCAGGTCATTTTTACCAAGGGTCCTGTCAGTTACGACAGTTGGTCGGGGATTTTTTCGGCGCAATGGATGAAGGTGCTGACCTTCGTGGTAATCGTTTCGCTGCTGTATCACGCCTGGGTTGGGGTGCGGGATATCTGGATGGACTACATCAAACCCGTTGCCCTTCGCCTGTCACTGCAAATTTTGTCCATCGTCTGGCTCGTTGGCTGCGCGGGTTGGGCCATCCAAGTTCTCTGGAGGCTTTAAACCATGGCTGTTGTTAGTTCTATTCCTCGCCGAAAGTTTGATGTCATCATTGTGGGTGCTGGCGGTTCGGGCATGCGTGCCTCACTGCAGTTAGCGCGCGCTGGCCTGAATGTGGCGGTTCTGTCCAAGGTGTTCCCTACCCGCTCGCACACCGTGGCGGCGCAAGGCGGCATAGGTGCCAGTCTAGGCAACATGTCGGAAGACAACTGGCACTACCATTTCTACGACACCGTCAAAGGTTCGGACTGGTTGGGCGATCAGGACGCCATTGAATTTATGTGCCGTGAAGCCCCCAAGGTGGTCTATGAGCTGGAACATATGGGCATGCCGTTTGACCGCAATGCGGATGGCACCATTTACCAACGCCCATTCGGCGGCCACACCGCCAACTACGGGGAAAAACCAGTGCAACGCGCCTGCGCCGCTGCCGATCGCACTGGTCACGCCATGCTGCACACCCTGTATCAGCAGAACGTCAAGGCCAAGACCAGCTTTTTTGTCGAGTGGATGGCGCTGGATTTGATCCGCGACGCCAGCGGCGATGTAGTTGGCGTGACCGCGCTGGAGATGGAAACCGGCGATGTGCACATTCTGGAAGCCAAAACCACCTTGCTGGCTACCGGCGGCGCAGGCCGGATTTTTGCAGCGTCAACCAATGCCTTTATCAACACGGGCGACGGTCTGGGCATGGCGGCGCGCGCGGGCATTCCGTTAGAAGACATGGAGTTCTGGCAGTTCCACCCCACCGGTGTGGCAGGCGCAGGCGTTCTGTTGACCGAGGGTTGCCGCGGCGAAGGCGCGATATTGATCAACGCTAACGGCGAGCGTTTTATGGAGCGCTATGCGCCCACCTTGAAAGATTTGGCACCGCGCGATTTTGTCTCACGCTGCATGGACCAGGAGATTAAAGAAGGCCGTGGCTGTGGTCCCAACAAAGATTACGTGCTACTCAAACTTGACCATCTGGGCGCTGAGACCATCATGAAGCGCCTGCCCTCGGTATACGAGATTGGTCACAATTTTGCCAATGTGGACATCACCAAGGAGCCAATTCCGGTCGTGCCCACCATCCACTACCAGATGGGCGGTATCCCAACCAATATCCATGGCCAGGTGGTCACGCAAAATGCCGACAACCACAGCGTGGTGGTCAATGGCCTGTATGCAGTGGGTGAATGCTCGTGTGTCAGCGTTCATGGCGCCAACCGCCTTGGCACCAACTCGCTACTGGACTTGCTGGTGTTTGGCCGTGCGGCGGGCAATCACATTGTTGAGTTCAACCAAAAAAATGCCGTCCACAAGCCACTGCCTGCCGACGCGGCAGACAAGTCCTTGGCACGCCTGGCCCGGCTGGATAACGCCAGTGGGGGGGAGTACGCGCAAGACGTAGCCAATGACATTCGCAGCACCATGCAACTGCATGCCGGCGTGTTCCGCACTCAGGCCAGCATGGACGAAGGGGTGGGCAAGATCGCGGCGTTGCGCGAGCGAGTCAATGCCATCGGTCTGCAAGACAAGTCCAAGATTTTTAACACTGCCCGGATTGAGGCGCTTGAAGTGGAGAATTTGATTGAATCTGCCCAAGCCACCATGGTGTCGGCGGCTGCAAGGCATGAGAGTCGCGGCGCGCATACGGTGGACGACTACGCCGACAGCCCTGAGCACCCCAATGGCCGCAACGACACAGAGTGGCACAAGCACACTTTATGGCACGCGCAGGGCAACCGCCTCAGCTACAAGCCGGTGCAAATGAAGCCTCTCACGGCCGAGTCGGTGCCGCTCAAGGTACGCACCTTTTAAATCCGGGCAAGTCACATTCAAGGCTTCATTCAGGTACACACCATGCAAAAACGCACCTTCCAGATTTACCGCTACAACCCCGACAGCGACGCCAAGCCTTATATGCAAACCATTGAAATCGAACTCGATGGCCATGAGCGCATGCTGCTGGATGCATTGATGAAGCTGAAAGCGCAAGACCCCACGCTGTCGTTTCGCCGCTCCTGCCGCGAAGGTGTGTGTGGCTCAGATGCCATGAACATCAATGGCAAAAACGGCTTGGCCTGCCTGACCAATATGCGCGCCCTGCCGGGCACCATCGTGCTCAAGCCGCTGCCCGGCCTGCCCGTGGTGCGCGACCTGATTGTGGACATGACGCAGTTCTTCAAGCAATACAACTCGATCAAGCCCTACCTCGTCAACGACAACATTGCGCCCGACAAAGAGCGCCTGCAAAGTCCCGAGGAACGCGACGAACTCAATGGCCTGTACGAATGCATCCTGTGCGCAAGCTGCTCCACCTCATGCCCCAGTTTTTGGTGGAACCCAGATAAATTCGTCGGCCCAGCAGGCCTGCTTCAAGCCTACCGTTTCATTGCTGACAGCCGGGATGAAGCCACCGCTGAGCGCTTGGACAACCTGGAAGATCCATACCGTCTGTTTCGCTGCCACACCATCATGAATTGCGTTGATGTCTGCCCCAAAGGGTTAAATCCGACTCGGGCGATTGGCAAAATCAAAGAGTTGATGGTGCGCCGGGCCATCTGACATGCTGGTTGACGCCCCCACTCTGAGCAAACTGCGCTGGCGCTGCCGCAGGGGTTTGCTTGAAAATGATTTGCTGATTGAGCGCTTTTTTAACCGCTATGCCAGCAGCCTGACACAGCAGCATGTGCGTGGCATGAACACATTAATGGAATTGGCTGACAACGATTTGTTGGATCTGTTGCTGGGCCGCACTGAGCTTGAGTTGCAGACGGAAGATCAAGCCGCCTTACTGGTACTGAATTTGCTGCGACTGCCTGCACACGCCGATTGAACGACTGATTTAACTTGTAGGAAAACCCAAATGAAGCTTGCTGACAACAAAGCCACCCTGTCGTTCAGTAACGGCAGCCCCAGCGTCGATTTGCCCGTGTACCACGGCAGCGTTGGGCCTGATGTCGTTGATATTCGCAAGCTGTACGCGCAAACCGGCATGTTTACGTACGACCCTGGCTTTCTCTCAACAGCGGCAACTCAGTCGGCCATCACCTATATCGACGGTGACAAAGGCGAATTACTCTACCGTGGTTACCCCATCGAGCAGTTAGCCACCAATTGCGATTTTCTGGAAACCTGCCACTTGCTGCTCTATGGTGAGCTGCCCAACACCGATCAAAAGAAAGACTTCACCAGCCGCGTTACCAACCACACCATGGTTAACGAGCAGATGCAATTCTTCTTGCGTGGTTTCCGCCGCGACGCGCACCCGATGGCCATCATGACGGGCTTGGTTGGCGCACTCTCGGCCTTCTACCATGACAGCACCGACATCACCAACCCCGAGCACCGCGAGATTGCCGCTATCCGTCTGATTGCCAAAATGCCCACATTGGTGGCCATGGCCTACAAATACACCGTGGGCCAGCCCTACATGTATCCGCAAAACAACCTCAGTTACGCTGGCAACTTCTTGCACATGATGTTTGCTACGCCTTGTGAAAAATACGTGGTCAACCCGGTAATTGAGCGTGCCATGGACCGCATTTTCACCCTGCACGCCGACCACGAGCAAAATGCCTCCACCTCCACCGTGCGCCTGTGCGGCAGCTCGGGCACCAATCCGTTTGCCGCCATTGCGGCTGGTGTGGCTTGCCTCTGGGGACCAGCCCACGGCGGTGCCAATGAAGCTTGCTTGAATATGCTGGAAGATATCCAAAAAATGGGTGGCGTCAGCAAGGTCGGTGAGTTCATGGAGAAGGTCAAAGACAAAAACTCAGGGGTGCGTCTGATGGGTTTTGGCCACCGCGTCTATAAAAATTACGACCCGCGTGCCAAGCTGATGCAGGAAACTTGCCGTGAAGTACTAACCGAGTTAGGCCTGCAAAACGACCCGTTATTCAAGCTGGCTATGGCTTTGGAAAAAATTGCGCTGGAAGACGACTACTTTGTTTCGCGCAAACTCTACCCCAACGTCGATTTTTACTCTGGCATCGTGCAACGTGCGATTGGCATACCGGTACCGCTGTTTACGGCAATTTTTGCGCTGGCCCGCACTGTCGGCTGGATTGCACAATTGAATGAAATGATTGGTGATCCCGAGTACAAAATTGGCCGTCCGCGCCAATTGTTCAGTGGTTCCGTCAAGCGCGACGTCAAGCCGCTGGCAGTCCGCTGATCGCGGTTCTATTGCTTTGCCAAAGCACAGCCCCGGCGTGTCCGGGGCTTTTTTCTGACGGCCTTAAAATATATGCACAGAAGCACTTTTATGCCAAGCACTCTCTACGACAAAATTTGGGACGAACACGTCGTCCACACTGAAGAAGATGGCACTACCATCCTCTATATTGATCGCCATCTGGTGCATGAAGTCACCAGTCCGCAGGCTTTTGAAGGCTTGCGGCAAGCTGGACGGCCTTTGTGGCGCGCCTCTTCGATTGTGGCCACTGCCGACCACAACACCCCCACCACAGGATGGGAGCGGGGCTATGACGGCATTACCGACCCCACCAGTCGCGAGCAAGTGGTGACGCTTGACGCCAATATTGGGCAATACGGCGCGGCTGCATTCTTTCCTTTTCTGTCCAAGCGGCAAGGTATTGTTCATGTGATTGGGCCTGAGAATGGCGCCACCCTACCAGGCATGACGGTCGTGTGCGGCGATTCGCACACCTCAACCCACGGCGCTTTCGGCGCACTGGCCCACGGCATTGGTACCAGCGAGGTCGAACATGTCATGGCTACGCAAACCTTGCTGGCCAAGAAAGCGCTGAATATGCTGATCAAGGTGGAAGGGGCTTTGACGCGTGGCGTTACTGCCAAAGATGTGGTGCTGGCCATCATCGGCAAAATCGGCACCGCAGGCGGCACCGGCTACACCATTGAATTTGGCGGCTCCGCCATTCGTGCGCTCAGCATGGAAGGGCGCATGACGATTTGCAATATGGCTATTGAAGCCGGTGCACGTGCGGGCCTGATCGCTGTTGATGACAAAACCATAGCGTACATCCAGGGGCGGCCTTTATCTCCCACTGGGGTTGAGCTGGAGCAGGCCATCAGCTATTGGCGCGGTCTGCAATCCGATGCCAGCGCGCATTTTGATGCCGTGGTCGAGCTTGATGCCGCGCAGATCATCCCGCAGGTCACCTGGGGCACCTCACCTGAAATGGTGCTGGGTATTGATGGCGTCGTACCCGATCCGGACCATGAAAAAGACCCCGGTAAGCGCGACGCTATCGAGCGAGCGCTCTCCTACATGAATCTGTCACCCGGCAAGGCGCTGAATGATATTTACCTCGATAAGATCTTTATCGGCTCTTGTACCAATAGCCGTATTGAAGACATGCGAGAAGCCGCGGCTGTGGTTAAAAAACTGGGGCAACGGGTGGCGGGCACTATCAAACTGGCGATGGTTGTGCCAGGTTCAGGCCTGGTCAAGGCACAGGCCGAACATGAAGGCCTGCACGAGATTTTTAAAGCCGCCGGGTTTGAATGGCGCGAACCAGGCTGCTCAATGTGCCTGGCCATGAATGCCGACCGGCTGGAGCCCGGCGAGCGATGCGCATCCACCAGCAACCGAAATTTTGAAGGTCGCCAGGGTGCTGGTGGCCGCACCCATCTGGTCAGCCCCGCCATGGCGGCTGCCGCGGCCGTACATGGCCATTTTGTTGATGTCCGAAAATTTGCTTAAGGAGAATACTCTCGTGAAAAAAATTGCTGTACTTTTTTCTTTGACACTGGTGTTTGCACTGGCTGGCTGCAACACCGTCAAAGGCGTAGGCCAAGATGTGCAAAAGGCTGGCTCCGTGATCGAGGACTCGGTCAAGAAGAAATAACTATTCAGATTGGTCATAGATTTTGATGACCAATAGCTAACACCATGCAATCTTTTACCCTGCACACTGGCTTGGTTGTGCCCTTGGATCGCGAGAATATCGATACCGATGCCATCATTCCCAAGCAGTTCCTCAAGTCGATCCGCAAGACGGGTTTTGGGCAAAACCTGTTTGATGCCTGGCGCTATTTGGATGCCGGCTTTCCCGGACAAACCGTTGCCACCCGTCGACTCAATCCGGATTTTGTGCTGAACCAGGCTCGTTACCAGGGCGCGTCGATTTTGCTGACACGCAAGAATTTTGGCTGCGGTTCCTCGCGCGAACACGCGCCTTGGGCGCTTGACCAATATGGCTTCCGTGCCATCTTGGCACCCAGTTTTGCCGACATTTTTTTCAACAACAGTTTCAAAAATGGTCTGCTGCCGATAGTGCTCAGCGAGTCGCAAATTAGCACTTTGTTTGACGAAACACTCGCCTTTCCAGGCTATCAACTCAGTATCGACCTCGAGCGCCAGAAAATCTTAAAGCCGCAAGGGGAGGAAATCGGTTTTGAGGTGCAGGCCTTTCGCAAGTACTGCTTGCTTAACGGTTTTGATGACATCGGTTTGACCCTGCGCCATGCCGAAAAAATAAAAACTTTTGAATCTCGCCGCCTTACCAGCAAACCCTGGCTTGCCAAGGCCCTATGAGCCAAGGTTACCAAAGCCTTTTTTTCAGGTGGTTGGTCACGCACTGGCTGTGCACTTACTGGCTGATGGGTTTTGGCTTTGTTGCCTTCGGCGTGTCTTCGCTGAATTTGGTGCAATTGTTCGCTGCCAATGCCAACTTCCTGTTTGAAAATGGCTGGATAGCCTTGATGGAAGACGGCCTGCTTCAATTGGTGCAGCTTGTTTTTACAGCCTATCTCGCTGTGGCTTTCTACCTGCTGTTCAAAACCTGCGAGCACGCCTTGGTAGAGCGGCTTGCTCACCACAACAAATCCAAGGAATAAACGCGTGAAAATTGCAGTGTTGCCAGGTGATGGCATCGGTGTGGAAATTGTGGCGGAGGCCGTCAAGGTCATGCAAGTGCTGGATCTGCACTTTGAGTTGGAGCATGCGTTGGTGGGTGGTGCCGCTTACGAAGCACATGGTCATCCCTTGCCCGAATCCACGCTGAAGTTGGCCAAGGACGCAGACGCCGTGCTTTTTGGCGCCGTAGGTGACTGGAAGTACGACACACTCGACCGCCCACTGCGCCCTGAGCAGGCAATTTTGGGTTTACGCAAAAATCTGGGCCTGTTTGCCAACTTTCGCCCCGCCATCTGTTACGAAGAGCTGGTGGGCGCCTCCAGTCTCAAGCCCGCTTTGATTGCTGGTCTAGACATCCTCATCATCCGCGAGCTTACAGGCGACATCTACTTTGGTCAGCCACGCGGTCGGCGCATCGCTGTTGACGGCCACTTTCCAGGCAGTGAGGAAGCCTTCGATACCATGCGTTATTCGCGCCCGGAAATTGAGCGCATTGCCCATGTGGCATTCCAAGCCGCGCAAAAGCGCAGCAAGCGGGTCACCAGTGTCGACAAAGCCAATGTGCTTGAAACCTTCCAATTCTGGAAAGATGTCGTCACTGAAGTGAGCCAGCAATACCCCGATGTGGCGCTGGATCACATGTACGTCGACAACGCCGCCATGCAACTGGTCAAGGCGCCCAAGAAATTTGACGTAGTCGTAACCGGCAACATGTTTGGCGACATCCTTTCCGACGAAGCCGCCATGCTGACTGGCTCCATCGGCATGTTGCCTTCAGCCAGCCTGAACGCACAGCAGCAGGGGTTGTATGAGCCCAGCCACGGCAGCGCGCCCGACATCGCAGGCAAGGGAATTGCCAATCCGCTGGCTACAATATTGTCAGTTGCCATGATGCTCCGTTACTCACTCCACCAGCCGCTGGCTGCAAACCGCATTGAATCGGCGGTCAAGCAGGTGCTCGCGTCGGGTTTACGCACGACCGACATTTACGCTGACGGCAACACCAGGGTGAGCACCCGCCAGATGGGCGATGCAGTGGTGGCTGCACTCACCAAAACCACGATTACCAAGGGCTAGAAAAGCTCCGGTTCGTCGCGCCCCTCCGGCCCGCACGAGCCGGAATAAAGAAATCAACAAGTTGCGAACAGGCCCAGCCGCATTGCGCCACGGCCTATTCCATCAAGTTTCTAAAAGGCGATAGACATGACTCAACTCGTAGGACTCGTAGGCTGGCGCGGCATGGTCGGCTCTGTCTTGATGGACCGCATGGTGCAAGAGCGTGACTTTGACCTGATCGAGCCGCTGTTTTTCTCCACCTCGAATGCGGGTGGTAAAGCACCCATGCAGGCCAAAAATGAAACTGCCTTGCAGGACGCTTTCAATATCGACGCCCTCAGGCGCTGCGACATCATCATCACCGCACAAGGCGGCGACTACACCACGGAAGTTTTCCCTAGGCTGCGCGCTGCTGGCTGGAAGGGCCATTGGATCGACGCTGCTTCGACGCTGCGCATGCAAGACGACGCCGTCATCATCCTCGATCCGGTCAACCTGCCAGTTATCAAAAACGCTTTAGCCAAGGGCGGCAACAACTGGATCGGCGGCAACTGCACAGTCAGTTGCATGCTGATGGGTGTGGGCGCGCTGTACAAGGCAGGCTTGGTCGAGTGGATGACCAGCATGACGTACCAGGCCGCCTCAGGCGGGGGGGCGCAGCACATGCGCGAACTGCTAACGCAGTACGGCACATTGAACGCCGAGGTGCGCGGATTGCTGGACGACCCGAAATCGGCCATTCTCGAAATCGACCGCAAGGTCCTGGCAAAACAGCAGTCGCTTTCGGCCAACGAGACGGTCAACTTTGGTGTGCCGTTGGGGGGTTCGTTGATTCCATGGATCGACAAGGATTTGGGTAGTGGCGTTTCCCGCGAAGAGTGGAAAGCTGGTGCGGAAACCAACAAAATTCTTGGTCAAGGTGCTGGTTTTGGCACACCCGCTGTCCCGGTAGACGGTTTTTGCGTGCGTGTTGGCGCCATGCGCTGCCACAGCCAGGCACTGACCTTCAAACTCAAAAAAGACGTACCGTTGGCTGATATTGAAGCGCTGATTGCCCATGACAACGCTTGGGTTCGGGTCGTGCCCAACACGCGGGAGGCCAGCATGCGCGACCTGACACCCGTATCGGTTACAGGCACCATGGGTATTCCCGTGGGCCGCCTGCGCAAGCTGGCCATGGGCCCCGACTATCTGGGCGCGTTCACGATTGGTGACCAACTGCTCTGGGGCGCGGCCGAGCCGTTGCGCCGCATGCTGCGAATCTTGCTAGCCAACTGACAAAGCATTGGTACGGGAGATGTCTGCATTCCGGTTTCTCGTTGCCAATTGACAACATCAAGAGCTGCCAAAAACTGCAGCTATGATCGCTGACAAGTTAAAAAGCTTCCTTAGCTTGTCAGGCTAAAACATTGATGTTAAGGTTGTTTTTTCTAAATTCGTGGTTGTGGTGACGGGCCAAAAAATAGTCAGAAACCCTGCATACCGAGCTTCGGAGGCTCACCAAATTGATTCGTAAGTCACATCGTTTGCAGCGGCTTGTTACAGCCAGTGCGGTTGCTTTTTTGCTGGGTACATCGGGTTCTCACGTGTTAGCACTCGCTTTGGGCAAAGTCACCGTGCTCTCCGCATTGGGCGAACCTCTCAGAGCCGAGATTGAGGTGCCTGAGGTCAGCCCCGAAGAAGCGGCCAGCTTGCGCGCTGGTCCCGCAACGCCCGAGGCCTTCAAGGCGGCTGGTTTAGATTACAACAGCATCGTCAACAGCATCCAAGTCAGCCTGCAAAAGCGTGCCGATGGCCGCTCTTATTTGCGGCTGACTAGTGAACGCGCCATCAATGACCCGTTTATTGACCTGATTTTGGAGGCTAACTGGTCGTCTGGGCGCATTGTTCGCGACTACACCATGTTGTTTGACCCGCCCAGCTTGCGGGTACAGCCAGCGCCCGCCCCGAGCGCGCCCCAAATCTCCCCTCCTCCCGCCACTCGTGCTGTGGTGCCGCCGCCCGCTGCGGTGGCACCACCCGCATCGCGTCCTGCAGCACCCCCTGTTGTGATAGCCAGTCCACCTGCGGCCAAATCCGAGCCAGTACGTAAACCTGCCGCCCCAGCCCCAGCAACACGTGCGGGCGATGCCCGGCAAGTCACCGTGGTTACCGGTGACACAGCGGCCAAAATCGCCCTCAGCGCCAAACCTGCCAATTTGTCACTTGATCAAATGCTGGTTGCGCTGCTGCGGGCGAATCCAGACGCCTTTGTAGCCGGCAATGTGAACCGCCTTAAAGCGGGTGCCGTGCTTGACTTGCCGGACGCTGATGCGGCTGGCCAAACACCCGCCGCCGAGGCGCGCCAAACCATCATTGCGCAAAGCCGCGACTTCAACGAGTTCCGGCGCAAGCTGGCACAAAGCGCACCTGCGGCGCAAGTTGCTGTGGCCGAACGCCAGGCCAGCGGCAGCATCACCGCGCAAGTGCAGGACAAAAAGCCCACATCGGCTGCGCCTGACAAACTGACCCTCTCCAAAGGCGGTTCACAGGCTGCCGCTAATGAAGCGCAAATTGCCAAAGACCGGCAGGCCAAGGAAGCGGCGGCGCGCACCGCCGAGTTGTCCAAGAATATCCAAGAACTTGCCAAAATTAGTTCGGCAGCCAGCAGCGCCACTCCCGCTACAGCCAATGCCAGCACCGCAAAAGGTGGCCTTGCTGTGGCGGTCAGCCCAGCCACAGCGGCATCCGCAATCAAACCTGCCGTGGCAGCAGCCACACCTGCCAGCGCAGTTGCAGCTGTTGTACCTGCACCCGCGACTGCCCCAGCCAGCGCGCCCACGGCAATCGCACCAGTTACAGCGAGCGCGGCACAAGCAAGCGCAACCACCAGCCTGGTTGCCCAAGCAAGTGCCACCGTCAGTGCGGTAGCACCTGCTGCCTTGCCAGCTTCTGCCTCACCAGCAGCGCCCGCGGTGGTGAGCCCAGCATCAGCCCCACCGAAACCCAAGCCTCTGCCTGCGCCGCCACCACCACCTGAAACCAGCTTGGTCGACGATTTGCTGGAAGACCCATTACTGCCTGTTGGGGCAGGGGCGCTTGTCGCTTTGCTGCTGGGTTTGGCCGTTTACCGCTCACGCAAGCAGAAAAATACGGGCCAGATCGACAGTTCTTTCCTGGAAAGTCGACTGCAACCCGACTCATTCTTTGGTGCCAGCGGTGGCCAGCGGGTGGATACCAGCGAATCCAGCGCCACCGGCTCTTCTATGGTGTATTCACCCAGCCAGCTTGACGCGGCTGGTGACGTCGACCCTGTGGCTGAAGCCGATGTTTATTTGGCGTATGGCCGTGATCTGCAAGCCGAGGAGATTCTCAAGGAAGCGGTTAGAAGCAACCCCACACGCGTTGCCATCCACGGCAAACTACTGCAAATTTATGCCAAACGCGGCGACGCAAAAAGCTTTGCCCAGGTTGCCAACGACGCTTACAAACTCACTCAAGGCCAAGGCGCAGACTGGAACCAAATCTGCATGCTCGGCAGCGAGATCGATCCTGGCAATCCGCTGTACCGACCCGGCGGCGATCCTGTGATCAGCGGTAGTGACCCTGCCTACTCTGGTGCTACGCAAAGTTTCGCTGCCAGCACCTCAGCTCAGCCCATAGAACCGGCTTATGCTGGGCCTTCCGGCAACGTAGATCTTGACCTCGATCTGGATTTTTCCATCGGCGATGATGCGAGCGACCATGTTGCAACACAAGCCGTTAGCACCACCCCGGCGCTGTTGGAGCCTGCGCTTGCAATGGCTGGACAAATGGACGAGCCCCCCACGCTGGACATCGATTTTGGCAACGACAGCATCGACTTGACTACAGCCGCCGCGCCGGTGCAGTTGTCAGTGCCGGATCTGGCCATGTCGGATAACGGCCTGACTTTCACTCCTGACCCATCGCCTGTATCGCATGCGCCGGTCGCCACACAAGCGCCCATTCCTGCCAATGACGATTTCGGCATGATGGAGTTTGATCTGGGTGCCTTGTCGCTTGATCTTGGCGGTGGCACTGAGCTGCCCACAGCGGCGCCCACCTTGGCAGCCGCAGCCCCGGTAGAAATAGAAGAAGACAACCCGCTGGCCACCAAACTGGCGCTGGCTGAAGAGTTCAACGCCATTGGCGATCCTGATGGTGCCCGCTCGCTGGTGGAAGAGGTAGTGGCCGAGGCTACTGGGCCACTGAAAGAAAAAGCCCAGCGCTTCCTGGCTGAAATCAGCTGATTGGCCAAGCAACGCGGCTTGGCCGTGAACTGGATTTTGTGCACCCGGCCTGAACTGGGTCCAGCGCCATGAGGTGGGCAATGGGCCTGAGCTTTAATGGCCAGGGCTACCAAGGCTGGCAAAGCCAGTCTTCCGGTAATACCCTGCAAGACCGGCTCGAATCCGCGCTCGCCCGCTTTACCAACCAAAAGACCAGCGTGTTGTGTGCCGGCCGTACCGACGCCGGTGTCCATGCCTTGATGCAGGTGGTGCATTTTGACACGGCGCTTGATCGCACGGCTTCCTCCTGGGTACGTGGCACCAATGCCTTTTTGCCTGCTGACATGGCTGTGCAATGGGCCTGCCTGGTGCCCGATGCCTTTCATTGCCGCGCCAGCGCCTTGTCACGCCGCTACGTTTATGTGCTGCTTGAATCGCCAGTGCGCCCCAGCGTGGAAGCCGGGCGGGTCGGCTGGATTTACCACCCACTGGACGGGGTTGCCATGCAGCAGGCCGCACAGCTATTGCTGGGCGAGCACAATTTCAGCAGCTTTCGGGCGTCTAGCTGCCAGGCGCTGTCACCCGTCAAAACCATGCTTGGCATTGCCATCAGCCAGCGCGGCGCCGGGCCAGGTAGCCGCTACTGGCGCTTTGAGTTTGAGGCCAGCGCGTTTTTGCACCATATGATCCGCAACATCATGGGTTGCCTGGTGACGATTGGCCTGGGCAATCAGCCTGCGGCCTGGATGGGCGAGGTACTGGCCGCGCGCAGCCGCTTGGTAGCCGCCCCCACCTTCTCCCCCGACGGCCTGTACTTTCTGGGCCCCCGCTACGAAAGTCACTGGGGCTTGCCAACGCAAACGCCTGCGTATGATTGGTTGCCATGAGAACCCGGATAAAAATTTGCGGCCTGACGCGTGAGCAAGACGTGGATGCCGCCGTGGCCGCGGGTGCCGACGCCGTAGGCTTTGTGCTCTACCCCGCCAGCCCGCGTTGCGTCAGTGCGCAGCGCGCGGCTGCGCTGGCGCGCCGCCTGCCCGCGTTTGTCACGCCGGTATTCTTGTTTGTCAACGCATCAATTGCCGAGATAAGTACGGCCTGCGGGCTGCAAGCAAACGCCCTGGTGCAGTTCCATGGCGATGAGACACCGCAGGACTGCTTGGCTGCCACGGCCAATGGTGCAAGGCCCTTCATGCGCGCGGCCCGGGTTCCGCTTGAGCAAGCCACGCCGTTTGACTTGGTAAAATTTGCGCAGGCCAATGCGCAGGCCCAAGCCATCTTGCTTGACACATATGCCCCGGAGTTTGGCGGTAGCGGGAAAACATTCAATTGGTCACAGCTTCCAGCCTACGTCGGCGCTCACCTCGTTTTGTCTGGTGGACTCACATCGGAAAACGTGGGCGATGGCATTGCCCAGGTGCGGCCACGCGGCCTGTCGCTGGCTGTTGATGTGAGCTCGGGCGTCGAGGCCGATGGCCCCAACAGCAAGGGCATCAAAGACGCCCTCAAGATTAAACAATTCGTCGCTGCCGTGCGTGCGGCTGACGCGTTACTTTGCAAAGACCCACCATGACCCCGTATCAGCAACCTGACGCCGCAGGCCACTTTGGTCCCTACGGTGGCAGCTTCGTCAGCGAGACGCTGACGCATGCCATTGAAGAGCTCAAAACCGCTTACGCGAAGTACCAACATGAACCCGCGTTCCTGGCTGAATTTCAGCGTGAGCTCAAGCACTTTGTAGGCCGCCCCTCGCCCATCTACCATGCCGACCGCATGAGCCGCGAACAAGGCGGCGCACAGATTTACCTGAAACGCGAAGACCTCAACCATACCGGCGCGCACAAAATCAACAACACCATCGGGCAGGCCATGCTGGCCAAGCGCATGGGCAAGCCGCGCGTGATTGCCGAGACCGGTGCAGGCCAGCATGGCGTGGCCACCGCCACCATCTGCGCGCGTTACGGCCTGGAATGCGTGGTCTACATGGGCAGCGAAGATGTGAAACGCCAAAGCCCCAATGTTTACCGCATGAAGCTGCTGGGTGCTACTGTGGTGCCAGTCACCTCCGGCAGCCGCACCCTGAAAGACGCGCTCAACGAAGCGTTGCGCGACTGGGTAGCGAATGTGGACAACACCTTCTACATCATTGGCACCGTGGCCGGGCCACACCCCTACCCGATGATGGTGCGCGACTTTCAAAGCGTGATTGGTACCGAGTGCATTGCGCAAATGCCAGACATGCTGATGGCGCAAAACATTACCCAGCCACAGCCCGACGCCGTGATTGCCTGCGTGGGAGGCGGCAGCAATGCCATGGGCATTTTCCATCCGTATATCGAGCACAAAAATACGCGCCTGGTTGGCGTGGAAGCCGCGGGTGAAGGCATGGACAGCGGCAAGCATTCAGCCTCGCTGCAGCGCGGCTTGCCTGGCGTGCTGCATGGCAACCGCACCTATGTGCTGCAAAACGATGATGGCCAGGTCACCGAAACGCACAGCATCAGCGCTGGCCTTGACTACCCAGGCGTTGGTCCCGAGCACGCCTGGCTCAAGGACATTGGCCGCGCCGAGTACGTGGGCATCACCGACACCGAAGCGCTGGACGCTTTCCACTACCTGTGCCGTACCGAAGGCATCATCCCCGCGCTGGAATCCAGCCATGCCATCGCCTACGCCATGAAGCTGGCCAAAACCATGACCCCGCAGCAGTCGATTCTGGTCAACCTCTCGGGCCGTGGCGACAAAGACATTGGCACCGTGGCCGACCTCAGCGGCGCCGACTTTTTCTGCCGTCCCTCATGCCAGGGCCAGGGCGTCAAAGGCGGTAACCCGGGCGGTATGGCTGCGCAAGCCATTGCGGTTTACGCCAAAACGCCATGAGCCGCATTCAGGCCAGCTTCGCCGCGCTACAAGCGCAGCAGCGCAAAGCGCTGATTCCCTACGTGATGGCTGGCTTCCCGTATGCCGACATCACCCCCGCCCTGATGCGCGGCCTGGCCGATGCCGGGGCTGACGTGATTGAGCTGGGCATGCCCTTTTCCGACCCGTCGGCCGACGGCCCGGTCATTCAAAAAGCGGGGGAAAAGGCACTCGCTTTCGGTATTGGCGTAGCGCAGGTCTTGCAGATGGTGCGCGAGTTTCGCCAGACCCACAACACCCCGGTGGTGCTGATGGGTTACGCCAATCCGCTGGAGCGCTACGACATAAAGCACGGAGCCGGGCGCTTTATTGCAGACGCGCACCAGGCCGGGGTCGATGGCCTGCTGGTGGTGGACTACCCCCCAGAAGAATGTGTGCAATTCGCCGCCGACCTCAAGGCGCGGCAAATGGACCTGATCTTTTTGCTCGCCCCCACCAGTACCGCTGAGCGCATGGCGCAGGTTGGCCAACTCGCCAGCGGCTATGTGTACTACGTGTCGCTCAAGGGCGTCACCGGCTCGGGCGCGCTCGACGTGGGCGCCGTGGCTGCTATGCTGCCGCGCATTCGCCAGCATGTGCCCATTCCCGTGGGTGTGGGCTTTGGCATCCGCGACGCGCAGACCGCTAAAACCCTGAGCCAGGTGGCCGATGCGGTGGTCATTGGCAGCAAGATCATTCAACTGATTGAACACCAGCCAAAAGAGAACTTGGCCGAGACTGCGGCTGCATTTTTACGCACCATCCGCGCTGCGCTAGACTCAAATTAATGCAATCCACAGGAGGCTTCCATGTCCTGGCTTGAAAAACTGCTCCCGCCCAAAATCCAGCACACCGACCCGGAAGGCCGCCGCACCGTGCCTGAGGGCCTGTGGGTCAAATGCCCCAGCTGCGAAGCCGTGTTGTACAAAACCGATCTGGAGCAAAACCAGAATGTATGCCCGCCCTGCGGCCACCACCACCGCATTGGCGCGCGCGCCCGCTTGAACGCTTTTCTGGATGCCGAGGGCCGCTACGAAATTGGCCAGGAAGTACTCCCCGTGGACGGCCTCAAATTCAAGGACAGCCGCAAATACCCCGAACGCCTGAAAGAAGCGCTGGAGAACACGGGCGAAACCGACGCGCTGATTGTCATGGGTGGCGCGGTGCACAGCATCAGCGTGGTGGTGGCCTGCTTTGAATTTGACTTTATGGGCGGCAGCATGGGCAGCGTGGTGGGCGAGCGTTTTGTGCGTGGCGTGGAAACCGCCATCGAGCAAAAGGTGCCCTTCATCTGCTTTGCCGCCTCGGGGGGCGCGCGCATGCAAGAAGGTTTGCTCAGCCTGATGCAAATGGCCAAGACCAATGCCGCCCTGACCCACCTGGCCAAAAAGAACCTTCCCTACATCAGCGTGCTGACCGACCCAACCATGGGCGGTGTATCAGCCAGCTTTGCTTTTGTGGGCGATGTGGTGATTGCCGAGCCCAAGGCGCTGATCGGCTTTGCCGGGCCGCGCGTGATTGAATCGACCGTACGTGTGACCCTGCCCGAGGGCTTTCAGCGCTCGGAATTTTTGCTGCAAAAAGGCGCGGTGGATTTAATTGCCGACCGACGCGAGTTGCGCAAAACCATTGCGAACACGCTGGCCATGTTGCTGCGCCAGCCAGCCGATGCGGTGGTCTAAGCCCACGCCACCTGCGCGCTTACAGTAGCCCAATCACGCTGGCCTGCAAATGGGCCAGCACAATCGTCAGCACCTGCAGCAGCACCAGCAACACCAAAGGCGACAAGTCGATACCGCCCACCAGCGGCATGACCCGGCGCAGTGGACGCAGCAGCGGCGCGCACAACCGCTCAAGCAGGTCGATCATGGGTGAGTCGCTGCGCAGCCAAGATGCGATGGCATACACAATCAGCAAGCCTGTCAGCGCCGAAATAGCCAGCCGCAGCAAAGCAAACACAGCCCCCAGACTCAGCCAGAGCGGGTTCACGGCAAAGCCGCTCACCAGCAAACTCAACAGCAGCAACTTCACCCACACCAGCGCATACGCCGCTACAGCACTGGCGGTGTCCCAGCGTCCCACGGCAGGCAACAAGCGCCGCAGCGGCAACACCAGCCAGTTGGTCAGCGCAAACACAAACTGTCCCACCGGGTTACCAAACGGCAGCTTTTGGTATTGCATATACAAACGCAACAGACAGGCGCTGGCCAACAAGCTGGCAGCAATTTCAAGCAGGAATGAGGTAATTTGAATCAGCATGGGATTGGGCCTTGGAAAACCCGTACGATAAAGCCGTACGATAACAGTGACCATGAGTTCAAAACCCTTGACCCTGTCCTCTTTGCCCCTATTTCCGCTGGGTGCCGTGCTGTTTCCCGGTGGCTTGTTGCCGCTGCGCATTTTTGAAGTGCGCTACCTCGACATGATCCGCAAATGCCACTTGGCCGGTGCGCCGTTTGGCGTGGTGAACCTGAGCACAGGCAACGAAGTGCAAAAACCCGGCGGCAAGGAAAGTTTCTCGCAAATCGGCACGCTGGCCACCATTACCGAGTTTGAAGCCACCCAGCCTGGCCTGATGACCATTCGCTGCACGGGCGCGCAACGCTTTCGCATCACCGCCAGCAACCAGCTCAAGCACGGCCTGTGGGTGGCCAATGTGGAGCGCCTGGCCGCCGACATGGCCGTGCCTATTCCCGATGACCTCAAACCCACGGCACTGGCCCTGGGCAAGCTGATTCAAAACCTGCAACAGCGCGAGCTAACACCGGAGCAAATGCCCTTGGCAGGCCCCTGGCAGCTTGACGACTGCGGCTGGGTGGCCAACCGTTGGTGCGAATTGCTGCCGCTGTCCATCGACGTCAAGCAGCGCATGATGGAGCTGGACAACCCGCTGGTGCGCCTGGAATTGGTCAGCGACGTGCTGGGGCGAACAGGAATTGCAGGCTAAACCACTGCCCTGATACCACTCACCAACAGTCGCACCGCCACTGCCGCAGCAGCCTGGCTAACGCCCAACTCACCACCCAATCGCCTTGGGCAGCCACAGCGCAATCTGCGGGTAGAAAAACACCAGGGCCAGCGTCACGCCCTGCATCAGCACAAAGGGTATGACGCCTTTGTAGATGTCCTTGATGGTGACCTCCGGCGGGGCGACGCCTTTCAGGTAAAACAGCGCCCAGCCAAACGGCGGCGTTAAAAACGACGACTGCAAGTTGACGGTAATCAGCATGGCCAGCCAAACCGGGTCCACCCCCTGAGCCAGCAGCACCGGCATGAACAACGGCACGGCGATGTAGCTGATTTCAATCCATTCAATGAAAAAACCGAGGATGAAAATCAGGAACATCATGAACCAGATGTCGCTGTTGACGCCGCCAGGCAGCAAGTCAAACATCCGGGTGATCAGGTCTTCGCCATGCAGGCCGCGAAAGGCCAGCGCAAACACCTGCGCGGTCATCAAGATGAACATCATGATGGCGGTAATCTTGCTGGTATCCAGCGCCACGGCTTTGAGCGTTTTCCAGGTGAAGCGGCCCGACAGCACGGTAATCAGCACCGCGCCCACAGCGCCCATGGAAGCCGCCTCGGTGGGCGCGGCAACGCCGCCCACAATTGAGCCCAGCACCGACACTACCAGCATGATGGGCGGCACCACCACTTTCCAAAAGCGTATCCACAGCTCGCGGCGCGATACCAGTTGGCGCTCGGCCAGCGGAATGGGCGGCATGGAATCGGGCTTCCACCAGGCGTAGACCAGAATGAAGATGATGTACACGCCCGACAGCAGCAAGCCCGGCCCCACGGCTGCGGCAAACAGTGTGCCCACAGACAGTTGCATGATGTCGGAGAGCAAAATCAAAATCAGGCTGGGCGGAATAATTTGCCCCAGCGTGCCCGACGCGCAGATAGCGCCACAGGCAATGCTTTTGTCATAGCCGCGCCGAATCAGCGTGGGCAGCGTCAGCAGGCCCAGCGTAATCACAGTGGCGCCCACAATGCCGGTGGTGGCCCCCATCAGCACGCCAAACAAGATAATGCCCACACCCATGCCACCGCGCACGCCACCGGCAATGTGGCCCATGACGTCGAGCAAATCGTCGGCCAGGCGGGATTTCTCCAGCATCACGCCCATGAAAACAAACAGCGGAATCGCCATCCACTGGTAGCCCGCCACAATGCCGTAAAAGCGCGCAGGCAATAGCTGAAACAGCGTGTCGCCAAAACCCAGGTAGCCAAACACCAGGCCCACGGTAGCCAGCGTCACGGCGACTGGCACGCCAATCATCAGCATGGCAAAAAAGCCCACCAGCATGAAGATGGCGTAGGTTTGCGGTTCAAACATGGGGGGCCTGTTCAGTGACTTGTTCGTTAACTTTTTCAACAATCGCCGGCGGGCCGTTGCGGTACACCTGCACCACGCGCAGCAGTTCGGCCAGGGCTTGCAGCACCAACAAACCGTAGCCCAGCGGAATCAGCGACTTGACAATCCAGCGCAGCGGTATGCCGCCGGGGTCGGGCGAGCCCTCGCTGATGGAATACGACTGCGCCACATAAGCCAGTGAGAGCTTCACAAACAGCGCCGCTATGAGCATGGTGAGCACGGCCGAAGTCACATCCACCATGAATTTGCGGCGGCGGCTGTAGCCAGCGTAAAACAAGTCCACCCGCACGTTGTCGCCACGTTGCAGGGCGTAGCTCATGCCCAGCAAAATCAGCGCGGCCAGCAGGTGCCACTCAAGCTCTTGCGCCCACACCGAGCCAATGCTGAACAAGTAGCGCAGCAGCACATTGGTGGCTACCAGGGCAATCATGGCCAGCGCAATCCACACCGTGGCGTGGCCGATGGCGTCTACCAGTTGCTCAATGCGCGCCTGCAGTTGCCACAGCCAAGAAAGTGGCCCGCGCGGCCCCGGCTCTGGGCCGCGCACAGGCCCGGCAGCCGCCGCTGGCTGCGGCGTCAAGCCTGAACCTTGTTGTGGTAGGCGGTTTCGCTGTAGGTAGACCAACGGTTGTACTTGGCCTGGAAGGCTTTGTACGAGTCGTGGACTTTCTTGGTGAGCGGGTCTTTGGCTATGGCTTCGGCCAGCACCTTGTCGGTCTCGGCGCGCAGCGCCTTGATGACGGCATCGGGCAGCGGCTTGGCAATCACCTTTTGGTTGTTGATGAGGTCTTCCATGGCGTCAGAGTTAGCCTTTTGGCACCAGCCCTCGCTGATGACGTTGCAGGCGGCGGCGGCGTTTTCCACCACGGCTTGCAGGTCTTTAGGCAGCTTTTGCCAGGCGGCTTTATTAACCAGCAGCTCGGACACGGTGGCGGGCTCGTGCCAGCCGGTGGTGTGGTAGAACTTGGCGGCTTTTTGCAGGCCCAGGCGGCGGTCTTGAAACGGGCCGACAAACTCGGCCGCATCAATCACGCCGCGCTCCAGCGCCGGGAAAATCTCGCCGCCGGGCAGCACTTTCACGTCCACACCCAGCGCGGCATACACCTTGCCGGCCAGGCCAGGGATGCGCATTTTCAGGCCCTTCAGGTCAGCCACGGTCTTGATTTCTTTCTTGAACCAGCCCGTCATTTGCACGCCGGTGTTGCCGCAGGGCATGGCCACCATGCCAAACGGCTCATACACCTCGTTCCACAAATCAATACCGCCGCCGTCGTAAAACCAGCCGTTCATGCCCTGAAAGTTCATGCCAAACGGCACGGCAGTGAAGTACTGGGCGGCAAAGGTCTTGCCCGTCCAGAAGTAGCTGTTGGCGTGATTCATCTCCACGGTGCCCGCGCGCACGGCGTCAAAGCCCTCAAAAGCGGGCACCAGCTCGCCTGCGCCAAACACCTGAATCTTCAGCCGCCCGCCCGACATGGCGTCGATTCGCTTGGCCAGGTCAGTGGCGCTGCCGGGGCCGTCAAAATAAAACGGTGAGCCCTTGGGGTAGGCGCTGGTCATTTTCCAGGTGAAGGTGGCGGACTGGGCGCGGGCCACCAGGGGCGCGGCCAGCCCCGCAGTGGCAACGCCCGCAGCGAGCCCACGGGACACGAATCGGCGGCGGTCAAATGTCATGCGAATCTCCTGAAGTTATAGGTAAGTGAGGTGGCAACTGACTTGCAACTTGCGTGCCCGCTGGCTTGAAATGACCACCTGACGCTCCTGAATAGATAGTAAAAAACCATAGCGTTACCCGCACGTCTGTATTGGCTTAAAGCACAAAACAAGGCCTGAAAAATGCCCTAAAAGTCTAAAAAATCGGTTTTTGCAGCCGCCCTTGGGCTGAAAGTGCTTGAAAATGCCCAAAAAAGACGCTTTTTGGCCTGTTTTTAACAGTCAAAACAGCCCTCAGACCAATACAGACGTGCGGGTAGCGCTATGGTTTTTTGCTATCTATTTTTTGCCTTCTGATGCGCCTTTTGCCACCCCGCCCGCGCTGCCCGCCGCGTACTCGGGCACCTGGGTACGCAGCCAGGTGCGCAGGGTGTCGCTGGCGGGCGCGGGGCCGGCCTGCGCAATCCAGGCCACCACGTCGGCGACGTTCAGCGCCGCCGGGCACGCCGCGGCGGCGCTGCCAGGCGGGCTGCCAGGCGAGCTGTCAAGAGCGCCGCTGGCAGCCTTGGCAATGCGCAGCTTAGGGTGCGGCGTGGGTTCGGTGGTTTCGTCGTCGGCCAGCAGTTCTTCGAACAGCTTTTCGCCAGGGCGCAGGCCAGTAAAGCTGATGGGAATGTCCTGCTCGGTCTTGCCCGACAGGCGAATCAGCATGCGCGCCAGCTCGACAATCTTCATCGCCTCGCCCATGTCCAGCACAAAAATCTGGCCACTCTTGCCCATCAGCCCAGCCTGCAATACCAGTTGCGCGGCCTCGGGAATGGTCATGAAATAACGCACGATGTCGGGATGCGTCACGGTGACCGGGCCGCCGCGCGCAATCTGCTGGGTGAACAGCGGCACCACCGAGCCACTGCTGCCCAGCACGTTGCCAAAGCGCACCGACAGGTACTCGGTCTTGGGGTACTCCAGCGCCACCGCCTGCATGACGCGCTCGGCCAGGCGCTTGCTCGCGCCCATCACATTGGTGGGGTTGACCGCTTTGTCAGTGGAAATCAGCACCACGCGTTTGGCGCCGCAAGCGCCAGCCACCCGCGCTACATGCAGCGTGCCCAGCACGTTGGTGCGCAGCGCCTCAATCTCGTTGAGCTCCTCCATCAGCGGCACATGCTTGTAGGCGGCGGCGTGGAACACCACGGCAGGCGCATGCAGGCGGCAAATGGCTTCCAGGCGGTCGGCCTCGCGCACATTGGCGGTGTAGTACAGGCCCTGCATTTGCGGGTGGGCGGCGCGCAGCTCTTGCTCCAGCGCATAGGCGGCGTATTCGGACACATCCACGCAGACCAGTTTTTTCACGCCAAAGCGCGCAATCTGGCGACACAGCTCGGAGCCAATCGAGCCGCCCGCGCCGGTCACCAGCACAGTCTGGCCGCTGAGCAAATCCGACAAGCCGGCGGCATCCAGCTGCACCGGATTGCGGCCCAGCAAATCCTCCAGCTCAATCTTGCGCGGGCCAGCCGATTCGGTACGCAGCCATTCGTCAGGGCGCGGCATGGTCAGCAGGCTCAGGCCCGCGTGATGGGTTTGCAGCAGCACCGCGCGCCGCACGGCTGAACCGGCGGGGCTGGCCACCAGTACGGTACTGGCACCACTGAACTGCGCTAGCGCATTCAGCCGCTCGGTGCCGCCCAGCACCGGCACGTTTTGAATCGAGCGGCCCAGCTCAGTGACCAGCGGCGAGACAATGCCTACCGGTTGCCATTGCTGCGAGCCCTTCAAGGCGCGCAACGCGTCGGATGCGTCTTGCAGTGTGCCCACAATTAAAAGTGGCTGGCCATGCTGCACACCCAGGGTTTGGCGCTCGGCCAACGTGCGCCATGCCGCGCGCACTGCGGCCAAAAATATCAGCGAGATCAGCGGGTGCAGGAGCAGCACCGAGCGCGGCACGGCGGTGTAGCGCAGCATGACAATGGTGGCGGTTACCAGCAGCGCACTGAACAACACCCAGCCTGCCAGCTGGCGCAGCTCTGGCAGGCCAATAAAGCGCCACACCTGGCGGTACACCCGCCCCAAACTCAGCCCCAAAGCAAAGCAGGCCAGCACCAGCGCACTGGTGCGCCACACCAGCGGCTCTACCGCTGTGGGCACGTCCAGGTTGTAGCGCAGCCACCAGGACAACCACCAGGCCAGCACTACCAGCGCCAAGTCAAGCGCCAGCAGCAGCCAGATGTCGCTACGCCAGCGCACGCTCGTCCTCTGCCAGCACCAGCGCACGGCGCAGGTAGTCGACCACACGCTGCAACTGGGCATCAGTCAGGTTGGAGCCCGAAGGCAGGCAAATGCCCGCATGAAACAGCCCCGCCGACACATCGCCGCCAATTTCATGCGGGAAATACGCCGCCTCTTTGTACAGCGGTTGCAGGTGCATGGGCTTCCATACCGGCCTGGCCTCGATGGAGTGGCGCTCGAGCGAGCGCATGACCAGTTCGCACTTGAGCGCGGCGTTGGGGCCAGCCAGCGTGAGGCAACTGAGCCAGCGGGTGGAGTGGTAGCCCTCTGGCTCGGGCATCCACTGCACCTGCGGCAAATCAGCCAGCGCGGCGCGGTAAATCTGGTGCACCCGGCGGCGCTGCTCAACCCGCTGCTTGAGCACCCGCAACTGGCCGCGGCCAATACCGGCCAGCACATTGCTCATGCGGTAGTTGAAGCCCAGTTGTGTGTGCTCGTAATGCGCTGCCGGTTCACGCGCCTGGGTGGACAGCTTGCGCGCACGCTGCATCAACGCCGGGTCTTGCGAGACCAGCATGCCCCCACCCGAGGTGGTGATGATCTTGTTGCCATTGAAAGAAAACACACCCACCTGGCCAAAGGTGCCGCTGGCGCGGCCCTGGTAGCTCGCGCCCAGGGATTCGGCGGCGTCCTCCAGCACCGGCACGCCGTAGCGCTGGCAAATGGGCAGCAGCGCATCCATGTCGGCGCTTTGCCCATACAGGTTGACGACGATGACGCAGCGCGGCAGGCGCTGGTGCTGCGCCGCCCAGGCCAAGGCCCGCTCCAGCGCGGCGGGCGACATGTTCCAGGTGGCGGGTTCGGCGTCAATAAAAACCGGCGTGGCACCGCAGTACAAGACCGGGTTGCAACTGGCTACAAAAGTCAGCGACGAGCAAAACACCGTGTCACCCGCCTGCACCCCCAGCAGCAGCAGGCCCAGGTGAATCGCGGCTGTGCCGGAGCTCACCGCCGCTGCGTGCCCGCTGCCCACATGCTCGGCCAGCTCGCGCTCAAAACCATCCACATGCGGGCCCAGCGGCGCGATCCAGTTGCTCTTGAAGGCGTCTTCGACAAAAGCGGTTTCCTCAATGCCCAGGTGCGGCGAAGAAAGCCAGATGCGCTGCGTGAGTTCGCGCCGCGACACTATGTCAACCGGGTGAAGTGCCGCAGACAAAACTGGCACGTGGTCAATCTGGTGCTGGTCCATGAGTGCCAGCACCTGCGCGGCAGACGCCGACTCACTGACCGTCAAAGGCGTCAGTTCTGGCAATGAATCGAGGCAGGCGTTTTCATTGATGTTGGCCAGGATGGCGCGGCGCAGATCGCCATCGGTCACGGTGCGGCGCAGGCGGCCGTCGGGATGCAGCGCCAGCAGCACGCCGCGCCCGCTCACATTCAGCGCGAGCAGCGCCTCGCGCAGCTTGCTGCTGGCGGGCACGCACAAACGCGCAAATTCCTGTGCCGTCATTTTATTTTCCTGGCAGGCACGCCTGCGTATACGCCGGGCTGTGCCAGTGACTCGCACACCACCGAGCCGGCTCCCACCACCGCATCGGCGCAAATCGCCACCCCTGGCAGTACGCTGGCACCAGCGCCCACCAGCACGCCTGACCCAATACGAACCCCGCCGCCCAGCACTGCGCCGGGCGCGATGTGAGAGAAGTCACCTACGCTGACATCGTGATCCACCACAGCGCCATGGTTGACGATGACGCCAATGCCCAGCGCAGCGTTTGGTGCCACCACGGCCTGCGCGGCAACAAAGCAACCCGCGCCCATGTGGGCATGTTCTGAAACGCTGGCCATGGGGTGAATGACGCTGACCAGGCACGCCATGCCCACCTGCGCAGCGGCAGCCCGCCGGGCCGTGTTGTCGCCAATGGCAATGTGCACTTGCTGCGTGGCAGCCCAGACTGCGGGTGCAGCGTGCAGCGCGATGCCGGGCAGCAACTCGCCAGCGCAGCGCGCCGGGTCACGGTCGGTCGCGCTCACGCTGCGCCAGGCGGCCTGGCGCACGGCTGCATCGGCCACCACCCGGCCATGCCCGCCAGCACCAAGAATCAGCAGCGCAGGCCGCGTTTTGTTTTCCGTATTCAATAGGTATTCACTTTTTCCAACAGCGCAGGCTCCAGTGGCAAGCTGGCCAGCAAACTGGCGATGCGCGGGGCTGAGTGGCCATCACCATAGATATTTTCACACGGGCTTCGGCCGCGCTGCAGGGCAACGCGCAAGGCGGTTTCAATAGCCGCCGCATTGGCGGGAACATCAAGCACATTGGCATTGCGCTCGCGCAGCCGCTGGCGGTCGCCAATGTTCACCACCGGCGTGCCCAACGTAGCCGCTTCAATAATACCGGCCGAGGAATTTCCAGCCAGCAGTTCGCAATGCCGCAAGGCTGCTGCAAACAAAGGCCGCGCCAGATGCGTCAACTGGCGCGACCCGGCGGGCAGACGCGTGTCTTTCAATGTATCCAGCACGGCCAGCGAACCCGCATCGGCATTGGGTTCGAGCCAAACTACCGGCAGACCCACGGCGCTGAGCGCCTGCAGCAGCGCCTGCGTCTGCTCACCCGCGTGCTGCGCCTGCTGCACCACGGGGTGAAATACCGCCAGCACAAAGCGCGACGCTGGCACCAGACCCAGCGCAGCCATGCAGGCAGCGCGGGAAAGCCCGGCGCCCGCCGCCAAATCGTCCAGCCCCGGCGCGCCCGTCACGTGGATGCGCTCAGGCACTTCGCCCATGGCAATCAGCCGCTGGCGCGCGCCTTGGGTGGCCACCAGGTGGTAACTGCTGAGTTTGCTGATGGCATGGCGCACCGGCTCGTCCACCGTGCCCGAACGCTCACCGCCATGAATATGGACACAGGCAATGCCCAGATGCAAGGCGGCGATGGCACCCGCCAGCATTTCACCGCGGTCCCCCAGCACCAGCAGCATGTCGGGCTGCTCGGCAGCCAGCACTTCGGTCACGCCACGCAAACACTCGGCAATGCCCAGCGCCATGCTGCGCTTGCTGCGCGTGTCCATGTCGAGTGGAACTTCGCCGCAGATGGCCAGGCCGCTGGCGCGAATCTCGTCAAGCGTATGCCCATGCGCATGGCTCAGGTGCATGCCGGTCACCAGCAAGCGCAGGCCAAGCCCCGGTGTGGCAGCAATACATGCCAAAGTACCGCGCAGCAGGCCAAAATCAGCGCGCGTTCCGCTCAAATAGATGATGCGGCGAACGGCAACCCCACTCATGGCGGCCCGCCTTCTATGTGCGTCCATTGCAGCAATGTATGCGCCGTTATGGCGACCCGCGCGCGGCTGCCAATGACGCGCCCAAGCTCGCGTGGCGCAATGCCGGTGGCTGGCCGCCTGCAAACCAGCATGGTTGCCTCAATCAGGCTGCCCGCCGCAATGTCGCACGCCGCCGCAATGCTGCGCCGTGCCACTTGCGCCACATCGCGCTCCTCGGCAGTAGGCGCTTTTACGCCATCGCCGAGCATGGCTGAAACACGGCGGATGCACTGGGTCATAAGTGCGAATTCATCCGGCTCCAGCGAGGCCGCGTGGTCGGGGCCAGGCAGCTTACGGTCCAGCGTGAGGTGCTTTTCTATCACGCTGGCACCCAGTGCCACGGCGGCCAGCGACGCCTCGATGCCCAGGCTGTGATCGGAGTAGCCCATAGCAACGCCCAGCGCCTGCGCCATAGTTTGAATGGCTTTCAAGTTGAGCGAGTCGTCGGGCGCTGGATAAGCTGAGGTGCAATGCAGCACTGTCACCTGCTGCAAGTGCCCCCTGGCGGATGAAACCCATTGCAGGGCCTCGCGGATTTCATCCATCGTGGCCATGCCGGTGGATACCAGCAAGGGCACCTGCGCAGCCGCCGCATGCTCGACCAGTGCCCGGTGCGTGAGCTCGCCGGACGACAGCTTGAGCCTGCGTACACCCAGTGCCATCAGCAAATCCACCGCGGCCACAGAAAACGGAGTGGAGAAAAATTCAATGCCAATGGCTGCGCAGTGGGCCTTGATGGCCTGGTGGTCGGCCTGGGACAGCTCCAATCGCCTGAGCATTTCAAACTGGTCCTGCTCGCCGGTTTGCTGCGTTTGGTACCTGGCCGTGGGTGCGCCGGGCAGTACCAGGTCCTGCGCCCGGAAGGTTTGGAATTTGACGGCGTCCGCACCCGCCGCTACAGCAGCGTCGCACAGCGCCAGCGCCAGCTTGAGCTGCCCGTTGTGGTTGACACCTGCCTCTGCAATGACAAATACGGGTGTGCTCACCATGCCGTCCACCCACCGTCGATGACCAGGTTGTGGCCTGTCACGTATTTGGCGGCGTCGCTTGCCAGGTAGCGCATGCCATGCGCCATATCGGCCGCTTCAGCCATGCGGCCCAATGGCACACGGGCGGCGTAGTTGCTGGCAAAAATGTCGTTCTGGCCACTGAATACGCCGCCTGGTGTCACGCCATTGACGCGTACGCCACGGTGGCCCCAGTAGGTTGCGAGGTACAGCGTCAGCCCCCACAAGCCGGCTTTACTGGCGGCATAGACTGCCGGTGTGTTGATGGCACGCCCAAGGTATTGCGAGCCTTCGTAAATGCGCTGGTCAGGCCCCGAGATGCCGTAGATTGACAGGGTATTGACGATGCAGCCATTGCCCCGTGCTGCCATGTCGCTGCCGAAGGCCTGGGCACACAGCATCGCGCCAGTGAGGTTGACCGAAAGCACCTGGTTCCAGTCGTCCTGGGGGTAGCTTTCAAACGGCTCGAAAAAATTGTCTGACTTGGCCGCAGCGTTGTTCAGCAGTACATCGGCATTGCCCCAGCGACCAGCCAGCAACTGCTGCGCCTGTTGCACAGATGCCTGCTGCGCTATGTCGCCAGCAAACGTCAGCAAGCCAGCGTGCAACGGGCCAAGCACATCTGCCAGCACGCCCGCGTCGCGGTCGATGGCGAACACGCGGGCACCGGCTTCCAGGAAAATACGCACCGCCTCGCGGCCAATGATGCCGGCAGCGCCCGTCAGCACCACCACCTTGCCATCCAGCCGGAATGCGTCCTTCATGCAGCCACCTTTTTTCTCATGAGCAGTTCAACCAGTTCAAAGTCAATGGCGTGGTCGATATCAATCGACCGCTCCCGTGGCATGTCATACAGACGCACACGCGGTGATGCCCACAGGGAGGCCGCCAGCGCCGGGCGGCGCCAGACATAAATTGAGGCGTTCATGGCGTAAACCTTGGGTGCGCCCTGGCGTCCCGCCACCTCGTGCTGCGGCACGCAAACCCGGCCAAAGTAGCCTTGGGCTTTTTCCTCCACCATGTTGAAGTAGGGATTTTTGTCTGATTCATACCCCGTAATCACCACATCGGCAGCGTCATCCAGCGCCGCCACGCAGGCCTGTATGTCCGCTACATCACGCAGGGGCGAAGTGGGGTCCAAGTCGATGACGGTGTGCACCGGGCCGGCATTGGCCTCGACCCACTCCACCAGGTGCTGGATAACGGGCACTTTTGCAGCATCAGCCGTAGCCAGCGCAGCCGGCCGCAGAAACGGCACCTCGGCACCAAAACGCAGGGCCACGGCGGCAATCTCTTCGCTATCGGTAGAGACCAAAACGCGATCCGCCACGCCACTTTGCAGCGCCTGTTCAATCGTCCAGCCAATCAACGGCTTGCCCAGCAAGGCGCGGGTATTTTTTCCGGGCAACCCGGTTGAACCGCCACGGGCACAGATACTGATGATTTTCACGCCCCGCCCCGTTTCATTGCCAGCATTAGGGCAGCGGTTTCCAGCGCTGCTTCGAGCGGGGATTGCACAACATGAGCGGGATCGTGAATGGCCTGGAGCCAGTCGCGCATTTCAGCGCCGTAGGTAGCGCCAACATCAAAATCCGCTGGATCATTACACAGCAGGCGTGTGCCGGCTTGCTCCTCAACCCAGGCGCGCCGCGCGATCAGATCCCAGTGCAAAGTACCGCGCTCACAAACCATGGCGTAGCGCCGTGTGGCCTGCTGCGCCACATAGTCCAGGCTGATGGTGACGGGCGCGCCAGCGGCCGTACGCAGCAAGGCCACATGCACATCGTCACTGTCAATTGGCAAGCTGCTCAGGCGGGCATTGACGCTGGCCACCACCTCAAGCGGCCCCAGCAGCAGGCGCGCCATGTCAACCTCATGCACCAGATCAAACAAAACGCCACCACCCTGCCCGGCATGTGCGCTGTAGCCGGACGCCAGATCGCGGCCAGGCCGCCAATGAGCCAGGTTTTGGCCCGCCTCGAACTGCGCCCGCACCAGGCGGCCCAGGCCACCGCCCTGCAGCTCCCGCGCAACATGCTGCAACGAACCCAGATAGCGCAGGTTGCAACCCACAACCACCGAGCGCAGGTTTTGCGCGCGCGCCGCCGCGCGGCGCACAGCCTCTAACTGCTGCGTGGAAACAACCAATGGCTTTTCCACCAGGCAGGGCAGGTTGCAGCCGAGAATGGCACTGAGTTCGTCTGCATGGCGCGCCGATACACTGGCCACAATCACCGCGTCGGGTTGCCAGTGCAACGCCTGCTCCAAAGAACCAAAGCGCTCGCAAGGCGCAAGACCGCCGAGTTCAGTGGATTGGGACAGCACGCCCAGCACGACGCCTGGCACCGCATCACGCAGGTGCCGGGCATGACGCTGGGCGATGGAGCCGCGGCCAGTGACGAGAACGCGCATGACGGTCATTGGTCTCAGGTTTGGATGACAATCCAATGGTAGTTCAGAAAATCAGCAGGGTAACCCAGCAATCGCCAGCCAAACCCATGAAAAAAGCCTTGTTTGTCACCTATGGCGGCGGGCACGCAAAAATGGTTTTGCCGGTGGTGCAGCAATTCCTGCGTGACGGCCGGCTGCAAGTCCAGGTTCTGGCCCTGACCACCGCACGTGCATTGTTCGCGCGGCACGGTGTTGCCACATTGGGCTTTCATGATTTTGTTACTGCGGCAGACGCCCAGGCGCTGGCCTGGGGCCATGAACTCTGCGCCAGCACGGCGCGCCACCCGGAAATTGAGCCGCAGGAAAGCGTGGCTTATCTGGGTTTGTCGTTTGCCGATTTGGTAGCAGATGTGGGCCTGGAGCTGGCACGCAGCCGCTACGCCGCCATTGGCCGGGCAGCGTTCTGCCCAGTACACAGGCTGTCCAACATCATTGCACAACTGCGACCCGATGTGGTGGTTGCCACCAATACCCGGCGCTCTGAAATGGCTGCCATCTTGGCGGCGCGCCAGCTGGGGATTGCGGCAGTCTGCCTGGTGGACTGGTTTCCGGTTGGCGATGCGCAGGTGCTTGGCACCCCGGGTTATGCCGACCGGGTGTGCGTGCCCAACCAAGCCTCGCTTGTCCGGCTGGTTGAAGAGGGGCGGCCCGCGCGTGACATCACGGTAACTGGCAACCCGGCATTTGACAGCCTGGCAGCGCCCGGGCTGCAAAATAAAGCGCAAAAGTGGCTAAGCAACCAGCCTTGGCGAACCCGCAAAAAGATACTCTGGGCCTCACAGCCCGAGCCGATTGCGCACCGCATCACGGGCGCGCCCGGTAACCCTGCGTTACCCGAGCAGATTTTTGACTGGCTGCGCAATATGGTGGCTCGCCACCCGGATTGGCACTTGATAGCACGGCCCCATCCCAGCGAAAACGCCAGTTTTATGCAAGCTGGCCCGCAGTGCAGCGTCAGCTTGCAAACTGAGCCGCTGCACTTGCTGCTGGCCAGCATCGACGTTGTGGTGTGCATGACTTCGACCGTCGGCTATGAGGCCGCGCTTTTGGGGAAACCACTGGTGCATATACCGCTCTCAGTGCATGGCGACGAGGCGGATTACACCCAAATGGGTTTGGCTTTAAAGGCTGCCGAGCCTGGGCAAATTGAACAGGCGTTGGTGGCGATTCTCGAGCACCATTGGCTACCACCTCACAAGCTGCCGCCACCGGGTGGGGCCACCTCTGCCGCCTGCCAAGTCATTGTGGAGGTAGCCTGCTAGGCTGGCAATCAGCCGCCCCAGGCTCTCGATTGCGCGCACACCTGCATGGTAAAGTCTAAGCCGCAAAAGAAGGCTGCGCCAGTTCCCGCATGTGCGCCGCAGCACCCCTGAAAACACCCCTACCGCACTCCACAGGAAGAGGCCATGACACTCTCTGAAAACGCTTTATCTGTTGTAAAAAAGACCGAGGCCGAGACCCTGGCCACTTTTCAGGAAGAAATACCCTCGATCTATTTTTCGCACAAGGGAAAAGAAGACTACGAGACCTATGTGCAGCGTGCCGAGGTCATTTACCGCAATGACTTCAAATTTCCGCCCAAAATGTTTGACGGCGCAGAGCTGATTGATTTTGGCGCTGGCACTGGCGAGAACACGGTTTACCTGGCCAACTGGGGCGCGCGCTGCACGCTGGTTGAAATGAACCACCTGGCGCAAAAAATCTCCAAGGACGTGTTTGCAAAATATGCCAAGCGCCCCAACGAGCACACGTTTCACCTGTCCTCAATTTTTGATTACGCACCCAATGACGGCAAGCTGTATGACATCGTCCATTGCCGGGGCGTGCTTTCCCACACTGCAGCCAAGGAAGAGGCGTTCCGGAAAATTTCCACCTTCCTCAAGCCCGGCGGCTTCCTGATTTTTGGCGATCCCAACAAGGCGGGCGGCTTCCAGAACATGCTGCAGCGCTTTGCGGTGTACAGCTTTGCCAATACACCCGACGAGATGGTGGACGTCAGCGAACAGCTCTTCAAGGAAGACATTGACCGCAGCGAGCGGGCGATTCCACGCACACGGCGCGCCATTATTTTCGACCGCTGGGTGATCCAGTCGCAAGACGACCCGTCCGTGGCCGAGGTCGCCTCGTGGGTCAAGGGCGCTGGCTTGCAGCTGTACTCCAGTTTCCCCAATGTCTTGCTGCCGCAAATGGGCGACTCAATTCACCACCAGCCAAAGTTCGATCCCTTCAGCGCAAGCAATCTGTTCCCCTTGGCCGAGCTCACCTGGATGATGCAAACTGAATCCGACAGCGCGTTTTTGGGGGCCATCGACGCCAGCGCCAGCGCTTTTGCCACTGCGTTTACCGACATCAGCAGCTATGTGCAGAACTTGAACTCCAAGTCTGCGCTGGATACCCAAAAATTCAAGCAGTTGTCCCAGCAACTGGTGGCCAGTGTCAATGCCGTGCGCCCTTTCCAGCCACTGCGCGACAAACTGGCGGTTTTTGCCGCCGAGTCCTGCGCGTTCCTGGAAGTCGTCAAGGCGGGCGATCTGGCGGCTGTGCGCCGTTTCATTGAAGGCACGCAGTATCTGTTCAAAGGCGCCTGTGGTGTGCGCCATGTGGATTTTGTGGCCTACAAGCCGCTTGCCTGATTTTTTAACCCCAATTGGAGTCACGACACCATGCCACCAGTCGAAGCCGGTCGCGTTAACAGCCACAACGAGTGGGACAAGCTCAAGGAAGTCATTGTTGGCACCGCAGACGGAACCACCGCCGCACTGATCTGGATGCGCCCTGGCCCCATCCCGCCAGACGTGATGGAAAAGGCACGGGCCATTGCGGCCAAGGCCTGTCCAAAATGGTTTTACGACGAAGTGGC
Source organism: Burkholderiales bacterium (assembly GCA_021732385.1). Classification (GTDB taxonomy): domain Bacteria; phylum Pseudomonadota; class Gammaproteobacteria; order Burkholderiales; family Burkholderiaceae_C; genus JAKFVA01. The sequence continues at coordinate 118,140 of JAKFVA010000009.1, forward strand.
TGAAGACCTGCAAAACCTGGCTGACACCCTGACCAAGCTGGGTGCCAAGGTATTGCGGCCCACGCCGTACGACCAGACCCGCATGTACGGCACACCGTCCTGGACCTCCAACAGCAACAACGCCTACAACGCGCGCGATCTAAACTTGGTGGTGGGCAACAACGTCATCGAAAGCCCCTCGTACTTGGCCAGCCGTTACTACGAAACGTCGGCGCTGTACCCCATTTGGTACCAGTACTTTGACAAGGGCTTCAAGTGGATTGCCGCGCCCAAACCAATGCTCGACTACGAGGCAAAGCTGCCCTACTTCCGCGACGAAAATGAGCGCGTGCTGACCGATGAAGACCTCAAGCACCAGCAATTGACTGGTGGCCGGCTTGAAAAGCTGCACAAGCTAAGTGAGCAGGAAATCCTGTTTGAGGCCGCCAACACGCTGCGCATGGGCAAGGATTTGCTCTACCTCGTGTCCTCCTCGGGCAACCAAAAAGGCGCGAAATGGCTGCAAAGTGTGCTGGGTGACGAATACCGTGTGCACACCACGTCTGACATATACCGCTCCAGTCACATTGACTCCACCTGCATGTGCCTGCGGCCCGGCCTGGTACTGCTCAACAACACGCGTGTCAGCGAGAAAAACTGCCCTCCCCTGCTTGACAAGTGGGACAAGATTTATTTTGGCGAAGTTGCCCCCACCTCAGAGGTGGAATTGAAATTCCAAAACGAGGTGCGTGATCCGCTGGGCAACGAGCTTGAAGCGCTGGGTTTTCAAACCAACCTGCATGACATGTCTTCGCCCTGGGTAGGCATGAATTTTCTTTCGGTGGACCCGCAGACCGTGATCGTTGACGAGCGTCAAACCGCGCTAATCAAGATGCTCGAATCGCACAAGTTCACTGTGGTGCCAATCAAGATGCGCCACATCTACACCCAGGGTGGCGGCATTCACTGCGCCACACTCGACACAGTCAGGGAAAGCAAGCTGGAAAGCTATTTCGACTGATTCGCCTATGGCCACTTACCCGGCTTCCTTTGCGCACGGCCTGATGTTTCATCGGTTCCACCGGCAGGGGGAGCCAGCCGCCGGGCAGGGCTCAATCAGCGATGCTGCATTTGAGGCAATGCTGCGAGCCATTGGTAGCGAACGCATCCTGGCGCCCCAGGAATGGATGTCACGGGCCAACGCTGGTTTGCTGCAACCGGCAGATCTGTGCATCACTTTCGACGACGGTCTCAAAAATCAGGTCGAGGTAGCGCTACCGGTTCTTGAACGCCTGGGGCTCAAGGCATTTTGGTTCATCTATTCGGCGGCCCTTCGTGGTAGCTATGACCGCAATGAAATTGCCAATCTCCTGGCGACACGGTACTTTGCTTCCTTCAATGCGTATGTGCAGCAATTCGAGGCCTTGACCACGGTTTCTCCAAAGGCGTTTGAATCGGCTGACTGGCACTACTACGCGCAAGGCCTCAAGGCGCGGTTTCCCTTTTATTCAGCCAGCGACGTACGTTACCGCTACATGCGCAACCACCTGCTTTCGCTCACCGAGTTTGAAGCAGCCGTTGACCGCCTGCTGGCGTTGCTTGGGCTTGATCTGCACGCAGTCGCAGGCCAGTTGTGGATGACAGCGGACCAGGTGGGCGCACTGCACACGTCTGGCCATGTCATTGGCATGCACTCCTACAGCCACCCTTTTTCCCTGTCCGCGCTTAGTGCCCGGGATCAGCGGGTTGAATACCAGGCCAATTTTGATGATTTGACGCAGATCACTGGCCAGCCGCCGCGGAGCATGTCGCATCCGCTCAACTCCTACTCACCTGCAACGCTGGAAATCCTGGCTAATTTGGGGATTGAGTGTGGGTTCTGTTCGAACATGCAACCGCCCGGCGGGCATGCCTCGGTGAATCCCAGCCCGTTGGAATTCGCTCGCGAGGATTCAACCACCCTACTGGCGCTGACCGCCAGCAGCGGTTAAAAGAAATCCACGTAACGGCGAAATTCCGCGGGTGAAATAGCCAGTGCCAGTTCGTCACACTCCGCGCGCTTGCAAGCAACAAATTCATCCACAAAGACCTGGCCCAGACCCTCGCACAGGGGCCGGTCTGCCTCAAGCAGGTCGAGTGCATCGGGCAGCGCCTGGGGCAGGCGTGCAATGCCACGCTCGGCCAAGTCGTAGGCGCTAAGCGTATACAGGTTTTCATTGCACGGCGGCCCAGGGTCAAGTTGGCGTGCAATGCCGTCCAAGCCTGCGTAAATCACCGCTGCAGTCAGCAAATACGGGTTGGTGGAAGCATCCGGCAGGCGCAACTCCAGCCGTCCGCCCGGGCCGCGTACAAAAGCCGTGCGGTTGTTGTTGCCATACGCCACATGCACAGGCGCCCAGGTGGCCCCAGAACGCGACCCTCTGGAAACCAGCCGTTTGTAGGAGTTGACGCAGGGTGCAGCAATGGCAGTCAGGCCCTGAGCATGCGCCATTAGGCCGCCCAGAAAATAGTACGCCAGACTGCTCAGTTGCAAGCCATTGGGGTCAGATGCATCCTCAAAAGCGTTGTGGCCAAAATGCTTACCAGCCGACATGTGCATGTGCAGCCCGCTGCCGGAACGCTCGGCAAACGGTTTGGGCATAAAGGAGCACAGCATGCCGTGCTTTTTGGCAATGGCCTGCGCCGCCATCTTGAAATACGTCAGGTTGTCGGCGGTCTGCAAGCCCTGCGCATAGGTGAAGTTCATTTCAAACTGGCCATTGGCGTCCTCATGATCAATCTGGTAGACGTCGATCTCCGCGCCTTCCAGCGCCGAGCGCAGCTCCATCAGAAAGTCCGACACCGACGACAGATGCCGGAAGTCATAGCAAGGCTTGGCCAGCGACTCGGAATCGGTCGCCACCTCATACGCATCGCCGTTGCGCTTAAGCAGAAAGAACTCGGGTTCCAGGCCGGTGAAAAAATCCAGACCGGTGGCAGAACGGAAAGCCGCGAGCGCCTTCTTGGCGATCACGCGGGAATCAAGCGGGTGCGGCTTGCCATCCACATGCCCGTCACAGCTTACCGTAGCGGTGCCCGGCATCCAGGGCACCGGGCGAATGGTATTTTTGTCGCCCACCGCCATAAACTCGCGCCCGTGCGGGCCCATGCCCATGCCGGCAATGGCAAAGCCGGCAAAACCCGCACCCGCGCCAAAGATCATCTCTTTGTGTTTGGCTGGCACCAGCTTGGCCTTGGGTCGACCATGGATATCGACAAACTGGGCGAGGTAATAATCAAAATCTTTCATGCCGTACTCACTGCCTTGTCGTTAGTTGGTTACGGAAAAAATTCTTGCAACCACAGCTTGGTCATCAGCATGGTGCGCAATTGCCGCGTATGGTTGTGCAAACCGCTGCGGTGCTCGTCGAGCATCACATGCAGCTCCTTGCTGTCAAAACGTCCGCCATCGGGTAGGGCCAACACATCGCGCGCCCAGCTGTAGAGGGGGCCCTTGATCCACTCGCCAATCGGCAGGGTGGGCATGGTCTTGGGACGGAATACAAAGTCATGGTCGAAATAATTTACCGCGGCAGCTTTGAGGAAATGCTTGCCTGTGCCCTGGTGGTACTTGCTGGTAATCGGCAGGCGCGCAAACAGCTCGCTGACCCGGTGATCGAGAAACGGCGCGCGCCCCTCTATCGACCAGAACGCGCCCATGCGGTCGCCCTTGACGGCGTTGTTGCCAGGCAGAAGGTAATGCAGCTCATAGGCGGCCACCTGCTCCATGGGTTCGAGGTCGGCAAAAGGCCGCACCATCTCCAAAAAGCACGCCAGCGCGTTCTGGGTATGCGGCAAGAAGCCCGGGCTCATCATGCGCTGGCGGTCTTTGTCGCTGCTGTAGCTGATCAGGTCAAAGTAGCTGTGCATGGAGAAATTGGTGCGCGGCATCTCGGAGAAAAACTGCTCGTTGTGCCTGAAGCCGAGCATCACTTCATCGGGCCCGTCGCCGGTAAACATGACGATCTTGCCCATCTCGTGCGCGCGGCGCGAGAGCAGGTAAAACAGAAAGAACGAGAAGTCGCCGTGCGGCTGTTCGGCCTGGCGCACCACCGATTGCGCAATTGCCGGGATGTCTTGCGGCGTGATGTCAAGTGCCGATAAATTGATGTTCAGTTCATCGGCCACGCGCTGGGCGTATTGGTATTCCGAAAAGCCTTTTTCCTCGATACGCAGGCCAATCGCGTCGATTTGCGGGCGGTTCCATTGCCTGGCCAGCCGCGCGGCAATCACCGACGAATCTACCCCACCCGACAGGAACAGGCCGCCATCGACGTCAAAGCGCATTTGCGTGGTGATGGCGGCGTCCAGCGCAGCCTCCAGTTGCGCGTGGGTAGCGTCTTGGCGCTCTCCACTGATGGGCCACTGCCAGTAGGCCACCGGCTGCGAAAACGCGCCATTTTGGTAGCGGATGTAGCTGCCCGGCGGCAGTTGCTTGATGCCTTCAAAACAGGTTTCGGGTGGCGGACAGTAGTTGAACGAGAACACGTGGCCCAACGCGGCTTCGTTGACTTTTTTCTCGAAGTTGGGTAACGCCAAAATTGCCTTCATCTCGCTGGCAAACGCCAGACCGCCCTGGTAGGGCGCGTAGAAAAAAGGTTTGATGCCCTGCCGGTCACGCGCCAGCAGTGCGGTTTGGGTGCGTGTATCCCAGATACAAAAGGCAAATACGCCCACCAAGTCATCCAGCATCCTCTCGCGCTTTTCGTCCCACAGGTGCACCAGCACCTCAGTGTCGCAGCGCGACTTGAATTTATAGCCCTTGGCCTTGAGCTGCTCGCGCAGTTCAATGAAGTTGTAGATTTCGCCATTGAAGACCACCCACACGCTGCCATCGGCATTGCACATGGGCTGCATGCCGTTCTCGCGGTCAACCACCGCCAGGCGCGCGTGGCCCAAAATGGCTGCGCCCAGCGCCTTGACACCCATCTCGTCGGGGCCGCGGTACTTGATGCACTCGATCATCTGCTCCACATGCGCTGCGCTGACGCCCGAGGCACCGACCACTCCCGTCATTCCACACATAACTGTCCTTTTGAATTTAGCGTCATTTTTAAACCTGTCTGCCGCCTAAAACGCCTAGCCTTTGGCGTCAATGCGCGCAATTTTTCGGCTGGTGGGCGCATTGTTTACCAGCGCCTCATCGTGGGCATCTTCATGGAACACCTTTCGGAAAATGCCAATCTGATAGTCCAGGCTGGCCTTGGATTCAGTCTCGGTAGGCTCAATCAGCATGGCCGATTTGAGGTCGCCCGGAAAGTACACACAGCCGGCCCCCACCAGCGTGGGCGGGTGAATACCGTAGTCAATCAAGCGCTTGGCAAACTGGCGCGCCGACGTATTGAGCCGCTCACCCGAAAGCAGGGTTTCATGCTTGCAATGCCCGAGGTAAACCGGTGGCAGCATGGGTGCGAGCTGGTGCTGCAAATAATTGGCATTGAGCACGGCGTTTTCAGACGCCTCGCGCAGCCCAGCTGCGCCCATGGTGCGCAAATAGCCATAGGCACGCAGTAGCACCGCCACATGGCCATGAAAGCTCTTGATTTGGCCAATCGACAAGGGGCGCTGCATGTCGGGCGCGCACACGCCGTCTGCAGCACGCACCACCACCGGGCTGGGCAAGTACGCTGCTAGCGCGTGCTTGACGGCCACCGGCCCTGCGCCTGGCCCGCCGCCACCATGCGGCGTGGCAAAAGTTTTGTGCACATTCACATGCACCACGTCAAAGCCCATGTCGCCCGGTCGCACGATGCCCATCAGCGCGTTCAGGTTGGCGCCGTCGTAGTACAACAGCGCGCCGTTGGCATGCACCAGAGCGGCAATTTCCACAATCTGGTCTTCAAACAAACCCAGCGTGGACGGGTTGGTGAGCATGAAGGCCGCCACATCGGGGGTGAGCATGGCACGCAGCGCCGCCATATCCACCCGGCCCTGCGGGTTGCTGGGCACGATGCGGCAGACAAACCCCGCCATGGCAGCCGACGCCGGGTTGGTGCCGTGCGCGGAATCGGGCACCAGCACCACCGGGCGGTTTTGCCCGATGTGCTGAAAATGCGCGCGAATCGTCAGCAGTCCGGCCAGCTCGCCTTGCGCACCTGCGGCCGGTGCCAGGCAGCAGCTGTGCATGCCGGTGATCTCGCACACCATGGTTTGCAGGCGCTCGTACAGCGCCCAGACACCGCCCAAGGTGGCGCTGGGCTGCAGCGGATGCGCATAGGCAAAGCCAGGCAGCAACGCCAGCACGTCATTGCGCTTGGGGTTGTATTTCATGGTGCATGAGCCCAGCGGATAGGGGCCGTTGTCCACCCCGTGTGACTCTAGGCTGAGGCGTGTGAAATGGCGCACCACATCCACCTCGCTGACTTCCGGTAGGCCCATCGCCGTGCGCGCTTTGGCAAATGCGGGCAAGGCAGCCATGGCGGGTGTATCGGCCATGCCGCCCAGCGCGTCACTGGCAGCGCCGGGGCGGTGCAGATCAAGCAGGGTTTGGGAGATGGCGCTCATGCGGGCACCCGTGCTGCCTGGTGCAGCTCGAGCAGGACGGTGCTGGCCTGCGCCGCATAGGCGTTCAGGTCAGCCTGGGTCTTGGTTTCGGTGACCGCCACCAGCAAGCCGCGGCTGTGGCCTGCCAGCGCCGGGGCCAGCGGCAGGCCGGCAAAAATTCCGCGCGCCAGCATGCGCTCACAAAAAAGCGTGGCGTCCACCGGCAGTTCCAGCGCAAATTCATTAAAGGCTGTGCCACTGCACAGCGGCCGCACTGCGGGCACGGCCAGTAAGCGCTTTTGCAGATAAGCCGCGTTGGCGGCATTGGCCTGGGCAACGCGCAGGAGATTGTGCTCGCCAAGACAGGCCAGATGCACTGCCACCCGGATTGCGTTGAGCGCCTGGTTGGAGCAGATGTGGCTGGTGGCCTTGTCGCGCGCCACATGCTGCTCGCGGTCTTCCTTAACCAGGGCGTAACCCAGCTGGCCATTGAGGTCATGCAGGCGGCCGACCAAGCGGCCTGGCAAAAACCGCTCCAGCGGCTTGGCGCATGCAATGATGCCGATGTAAGGGCCGCCCGCATTAAGCGGCAGGCCAAGCGGCTGGCCTTCGCAGGCCACAATGTCCGCGCCCAACTGGCCGGGCGATTCAATCCAGGCACACAGCAAGGGGTTGACGCTGACGCACAGCAACGCCTGGTGCTGTTGGCACAGTGCAGCGGCGCTGGCGACATCTTCCACCACGCCCAACGCATTGGGACTTTGCACCAGCACACCGGCCACGTCACGGGCTTGCAGCAGCTTGGCCAGCGCGGCGTTGTCAATCAAACCGGTAGCCGCGTCACGCGGCACGCTGTCCAGCTGAACGCCGCGTGGCAGCAAATAGGTTTGCAGCACCTCGCGGTAAGTGGGCCACAGGCTTGGCGGCAGCAGCAGGCGGCGCTTGCCCGAAGCCGAGCACATCATCCAGGCGGCCTCCGCCAATGCAGTGGCACCGTCATAAACCGAGCAGTTGACGCACTCACGCCCCAGCAAACGCCCGGCCAGCACCTGAAACTCAAACAGCGCCTGCAGCAGGCCCTGGCTCATCTCGGGCTGGTAGGGTGTGTAGGCGGTGAGAAATTCGCCGCGCGAGGCCACCGCCTCGACCACGGCGGGAATGTAGTGCTCATACGCGCCACCACCCAGATAGCAGGCGTGGGTTTGCGTGCTGCTGTTGCGGCTGGCCAGCTCGCGCACATCACGCAGCAAGGCCCATTCAGACAGCGGCGCAGGCAAATCCAGCGGTCGCTTGAGGCGCACCGAGTCGGGGATATCGGCAAACAGTTCTTCAATGCAGTGCAAACCCATGGCCGCCAGCATGGCGTCAATGTCGACCTGGGTGTGGACGTTGTAGCCCGTGGGTTTACGGGCGGGTTGCGCATCAAATCGGCTTTGATTCACGTGCTGTGAGGCGCTTTGGCGCGGGGTGTTGAGTGTGTATTGCGGTTAACACGATTATAGGAGCGGCTCTCTATACGCCGAGGCGCTGGTGGGGTTGTCAGTTGCCCTGCCCGCCAAACAGGCGCGCCGCCGTCCAAGCCATGATTTTGAGGTCCAGCCACAGCCCGGGCAAGCCACGCGCCTGCTGCACGTAGGCCAGATCAAGCGCCAGCCGCTGCTCGAAGCTGCCCGCCGAGCGGATGCGTGCCTGCGCCAACCCAGTGATGCCAGGGCGAACACTGCAACGCAGCAACCAGTCGGCGTCGGTATACAGCGTGCGCTGCAGCGGCACATCGGGGCGCGGCCCCACCAGGCTCATGTGGCCCTGCAGCACATTGATGAGTTGCGGCAACTCGTCAATACTGGTGGCCCGGATAAAGCGGCCCACGCTGGTAATGCGCGGGTCATCACTGCTGCTGGTGTAGTAGGGGCCAATGCGCGCCGCATCCTTGACCATGCTGCGAAATTTGAGTATGGAAAATTCACGCCCATGCAAGCCCACGCGGGTTTGCTTGAAAAACACCGGCCAGCCGCTTTGCAGCGCAATCGCCAGCGCGGCCAGCAACAGCAGCGGGCTCAGCACCAGCAGAGCCAGCGCCGACACGCCGATATCAAGCAACCGCTTCATGCTTGCGCCGGGAGCCGGCTGGCGATCTGCTCAATGGTGTGCCTGATGCGCAGTCGATCTGCCTCGATTTGTGCCCCACTGCGCTCGGCCAGTGCCAGTTCAGCTTGGCGCAAGGCCGCGACTTGCCCCTCAAAGCGCTGGCTGTTTTCACTGCGATGGAAAGTGCGCGACAAGATCACGGCGCTAGAGCCCAGCCGCAGGTGCTCGGCCAGCACATCGCGGCCCGGCAGCAGGCCCTCGTTCAACTGCGCCATACCGCCAAAACCAAAGCGCAAACCCCGGGTACTGGCCGCCAGCGCCACCTGCTCAACCACGCCCTGCGCCAGCGGCTCAAACATGAAACGCAGGCCCAGCGACAAATGCAAATCGTTCAGGCCGACATACACCTCGGCCAATCCTGGTGTGTCAATCCATTGCGCCAGCGTATCCAGCGCCCCCCCGGTCTCTAGCAGCGCTACCACCGGTGCCCGGCCCGCCACCAGGGCGCAGAACTGGCGCAGTGTGGCGGCATCGGCAAACATCGGCAGCATCAACAGGTCGGCACCCTGGGCCAGCACGGCATCCAGCTCGGCTGACGTGGCCGCGTTCAAGGGATTGACGCGCACCATCAGGCGGGTATGCCGTAACACCGCTTTGATGCGGCCCACATCGTCGATCTGGTGACTGCTGATAAAAGTATCGCGCCCGGCCTGGCGCTGGGCTTTGCCCAGGCGCTCGAGGTCGACGAACAGGCGCATGCCGGGCAGCGCGTCGCATCGGCGCGCCATGGCGGGGTCATTGGTGATTTGCAGCAAGTCAAGCATGGGCGGTATAAATTATCGGCGTAGCGCGGCGCGCACATCGGGGCTGGCGAGCAAGCTGCTGGCCAGCACAGCCGTAGCAGCTGCCGCGCCTGCCGCAAAACCCAGCCAGAGGTTTTTTTCAAGCCCAGCAAAGGCACCCAGGCGAGCCAGCCCATCGACAATCAACAGCAACGCCACCGGAGGCAGCAGCGCGCGTGCCCACAAGCCCCGATCACGGCTTGGCGGGTGCAGCCAGCCGCGCCGCGCTGCCAGCACGCAAACCAGCGCAACCAAGACATACAAAACATTGAGCCAGACCATCAAGCGGTCACCTTGCGATACGCCCGCTGCGCCCAACGCCAACAACGCGAGCAAAGCCAGCGCATAGGCGGCCACCGCAGCCCGCATGCGCGCTTGCGCGGCCAGCACCGTCAGCGCCACTGCAATCAACGCCTGAGGCAGCAGCCCCCAGGCACCGGCACGGCCCCACTGTGCAATCGACGCCAGTGCATCAGGCGTCATCTTGCCCCAGCCAAACAGCAGTTGCGCAATGGCCGGTGCTGCCACCAGCAGCGCGCAGGCACAGGCGCAGGCCAACCCCCAGGCCAGCGCCATGGCCCCGCGCACCGTGCTGGCCGCCGCATCGGGTAGCTGCGGGGTTTTGCCATCCAGGGCTTTGACAATGCCGGGGAAAGCCAGGGTGGCCACCAGTTGAATTGCCAGCACCAGTGGCAGCTCCACCAACTTCCATGCGTAGTTGAACATGGCTAGCGCGCCCTCGCCTTGTTGCGAGGCCAGGGAACGCGCCACAAAAGGCAAGGTCAATGGCAAACCCGCCGACAGCGCTGCCCACAACCAAATCGCAGGGCCGGGCAAACGCGCAGTTGGCACAGGCGTTGTGGATTCCATCGCGCCAAGCAAGCGCTGCTGGTTACGCAGGCGAAGCACCATCCAGACCAGGCGCAGCAGCATGGCTAGCAGCAACCCCAGGCCCAAAACCAGCACCAGCCAGCGTGTCTGCAACAGGCTCGCCGCCACAAAAACCAGGGTGCCAATTAACACCAGATTAACCACCAGACTGGCTGCGTACATGCCGGTGAAGTCGCGCTCGTGTTGAAGCCGCGTGCTCCACAGCGCTGCCAGCAAGGCCAGCGGCACAGCCAAGGCGCTCCACATCAGCGCCTGCCCGCCAAACGACAGCAAGCCAGGCGGCAGGCCAGGCACCAAAAGACGCAGCAATAAGGCGGGCTGCCACAGCGCAGCCAGCAGCCACGCCAGTGCCAGCAGCAAACCTCCGCCCAGCAAACCGCGCGCTACCAGGCGCTGACTGGACGCCACCTGCTGCCTGGTTTGCGCCGCCCAAGACGGCAGCAGCACAAAGGCGAGCGCACCGCTGGCCAGCAAACCGGCAAACCAGTCGGGTAGGGCAAACATAAGCACCACCACATCGGCCAGCCCCGATGTGCCAAACGCCCCCGCCATCACCGACTCGCGCAGCAAGCCCAGCAGGCGGCTAAGCAGCAACAAGGTCAGTGACACGGCAGCGGCTTTGACAAACATGGCTGGATTATCTAGTGCCGCACCTGCCATGAGCCGCGCCCGAGGCCACTAAAATCAGCGCCTTGCCGCACAGCCCTTGAGCGGCGCAGCCCCCACACACCATGTCCGACCACACCCCTGCCAGCCCAGCCCCTGCCGCCGCGCCCGACGAAAACCAGTTGATCACCGAGCGGCGCGACAAGCTCAAGGCAATTCGCCAAACCCAGGCCCAGGGCGGCCCGGTGGCTTTTCCCAACGACTTCAAGCCCGCCGACCGCGCCGCCGCCCTGCTGGCCGCGCACCAGGCCAGCAGCGCCGATGAACTTGCCGCACTGGCCATCCCAGCCAGCGTGGCCGGGCGCATGGTACTCAAGCGCGTGATGGGCAAGGCCAGCTTTGCCACACTGCAGGACAGCAGCGGCCGTACCCAAATCTACGTGGCACGCGATGTGGTGGGCGACGAAACCTACACCGCCTTCACGCATTGGGACTTGGGCGACATCGTGGCCGCCGAGGGCCAGCTCTTCAAAACCAAAACCGGTGAACTCTCGATTCGCGCCAGCCGTATCCGCCTGCTGACCAAAAGCCTGCGCCCGCTGCCCGACAAGTTTCACGGCATGGCCGACCAGGAGCAAAAGTACCGCCAGCGCTACGTGGATTTGATTACCGACGAGGCCGCCCGGACGCGTTTTGTGGCGCGCAGCAAAGCCGTCAGCGGCCTGCGCGACTTTATGGTGGGCCATGGTTTTTTAGAGGTGGAAACACCGATGCTGCATCCGATTCCCGGCGGTGCCAACGCCCGGCCTTTCAGCACGCACCACAACGCGCTTGATCAGGCCATGTACCTGCGCATTGCGCCCGAGCTGTATTTGAAGCGGCTGCTGGTGGGCGGGTTTGAGCGCGTGTTCGAGATCAACCGCAACTTCCGCAATGAAGGCATCAGCGTGCGGCACAACCCCGAATTCACCATGATGGAGTTTTACGCCGCCTACTGGAACTACCTCGACCTGATGGACTTTACCGAGGCGCTGGTGCGCGACGCCGCGCAAAAAGCCTGCGGCACCCTGCACCTGAGCTACAGCGGCAAAGCAGTGGATTTAACGCAACCGTTTGAGCGCCTGACGATTGTGCAGGCCATTGCCAAATACACCGACGCGGGCACCCATGTGCATGACGCCGCCTGGCTCACGCAGGCGCTCAAAAAACTTGGCAAAACCGAAGAAAAAGACCGCCTGAGCGGCGGCAGCCTGGCCAGCCTGCAAGTGCAATACTTTGAGGAGACCGTGGAAGACAAGCTCTGGCAGCCCACCTTCATCATGGAGCACCCCACTGAAATCTCCCCACTGGCACGCGCCAACGACGCCCGCCCCGAGGTGACCGAGCGTTTTGAGCTCTACATCACCGGGCGCGAATTTGGCAACGGCTTCAGCGAGTTGAACGATGCCGAAGACCAGGCCGCCCGCTTGCAAGCGCAAGTGGACGCCAAAGACGGCGGCGACGACGAAGCCATGTACTTCGACCACGACTTTGTACGCGCGCTTGAATACGGCATGCCCCCGGCAGGCGGTTGCGGCATTGGCATTGACCGCCTGATGATGCTGCTGCTGGATGCACCCAGCATCCGCGACGTGATTTTGTTTCCAGCACTGCGCCGTGAGGCGCATTGAATCACTTCACTCGATTTGCTGCAAAAAGCATAGCAAAAACCATAGCACTACCCGCACGTCTTTGCTGGGTAAAAAGCAGTTTTTGCACTTAAAAAAGCCTATTTTTCTTAAAATTTCCATACCGAACCCCCCTACAGCACCAGCAGGGCCCGAAAGTCGTTCACATTGGTGTGCGTGGGGCCGGTTACCAGCAAATCGTCCAGCGCGCTGAAAAAACTGTAGGCGTCGTTGCGGTCGGCATGCTGGGCAAGACCAAGGCCCGCCGCCTGTGCGCGCGCCAGCGTGTCGGGCGTGACGAACACCCCGGCGTTGTCTTCCACCCCGTCGATTCCGTCGGTATCGGCTACCAAGGCCCACACATTCGGCTGGCCCTGCAACGCCTGCGCCAGCCCCAGACCAAACTCACCCGCTCGACCGCCCCGGCCCGGCGGCACATGCGGCGGCTGCGAACGCAGCGTCACCGTGGTTTCGCCGCCGCTCAAAATGACGCAGGGTTTGCAAAAAGCAGCGGGCACTGAATCGGCTGGCAGCTGCTGCGCCACAGTGCGGGCAATGGCCCCATGTACCCGCCCCACTTCGCGCGATTCGCCCTCGATTTCGTCGCTCAAAATATAGGCGTTCAGGCCCATCTGCCGCGCCAGCACCGCCGCCGCCCGCAACGATTGCATGGGCGTGGCAATCACCTGCACCGCATGCCCGGCAAACAGTGTGTCGCCGGGCTTGGGCGTTTCCAGCGCGCCGCTCTCCAGCGCTGCGTGCACCAGCGGCGGCAGGCCAATGGCGTAGCGCTTCAAGATGGCCAGCGCCTGGGCGCAGGTGGTGGCGTCGGGCACGGTAGGCCCGCTGGCAATGGTGGAGGGGTCGTCACCCGGCACATCGCTGATGCAAAGCGTGACCACCCGCGCCGGGTGGCAGGCCGCTGCCAGCCGCCCGCCCTTGATACGCGAGAGATGCTTGCGCACGCAATTCATCTCGCCAATCGTGGCACCGCTGGCCAGCAGGTCGCGGCTGATGCGCTGCTTGTCGGCCAGCGCCAAACCGGTGGCGGGCAAAGTCAGCAGCGCCGAGCCGCCGCCTGAAATCAGGCAAATCACCAGGTCATGCGCGCCAAGGCCCTGCGCTAGCCCCAGCATGCGCTCTGATGCGGCCACACCCGCCGCATCGGGCACCGGGTGCGCGGCTTCCAGCACTTCAATGCGGTGCAGCACACCTGCAGGCCGTGCCGGGGTGTGGCCGTAGCGGGTGACCACCAGGCCAGACAGCGGCGCATCGTGCGGCCACAGCGCCTCCAGCGCCTGCGCCATCGCGCCCGCCGCCTTGCCCGCGCCCAGCACCAGTGTGCAGCCCTTGCCCAAATCAGGCGGCGTGGGCAAATACGCAGCCAGGTTGTGCAGCGGCTGGGCGCGCAAAACGGCAGCGTCAAACAGCTGACGCAAGAAGGCTTGGGGATTTTCCAGAGTAGCCATGTCAGGGGTTCAAAACAATTGGGGCCATGTCGTCGCCTTGCGTGGTGATGCGGCCAATCACCGCGGTGTCTGGGTAGCCCAGCGCTTTCAGGGCGGCCACGCAGGCATCGGCATTGCCTGAAGGCACGCTGGCCAGCAGGCCACCGGCAGTTTGCGGGTCAAAAATCAGCGGGTAAGCCGGGTGTTTGAGCATCTGTGCCTGGTTACCCCGCCGGTTGCTGATGGCGCGGCGCAAGCGCACATTGGCGGGTTGCAGCGAGCTCAAGATACCAGCGGCTGCGGTCTCCAGCGCGCCGTCCAAAAGCGGCAACGCGCCCAAATCCAGCTCGGCGTCAACACCCGAGGGACGCGTCATTTCCACCAAATGGCCAAGCAGGCCAAAGCCGGTCAAATCGGTGCAAGCGGTTGCGCCGTGCTCGCGCAAGCACTGCGCGCCCAGACGGTTGGAGCGCACCATGGAGGCCAGCGCCGCATCAATCCAGCGGCCCTTGGCTTTGAGGCGCGCATGCGCTGCAAACAAGGTGCCGGTGCCAATCGGTTTGGTCAGCAGCAGCACGTCGCCGGCGCGCATGCCGCCCTTGCGCAGCACCTTATCCATGTTTTCTGCAATCAAGCCGTTAATGGCAAAACCCAGCGCCAGCTCTTTGCCCTCGCCCGTGTGGCCGCCCACCAACGCGCAGCCCGCGTCGTTCAAGACCTCAACCGCGCCAGTCATCATCTGAAACAGCAGGTCCTCGACCTTGGCCTCCAAACCCGGCGGCACGGTGGCAATCGCCGTGGCCGACTGCGCTTGGCCGCCCATGGCAAAAATATCGCCCAGCGCGTGATTGGCGGCAACTTTGCCAAACACATACGGGTCGTCGATGAAGGCGCGGAAAAAATCCACGCTGTGCAGCATGGCCATGCCGGGCGGCACGCGCACCACGGCGGCGTCGTCGGGGGCGTGCAGGCCAATCAATACATCGCTGCGCTCAATGGTTTGCAAATTGCCCAAAGCACGTGACAGCACGGTGGCGCCCACCTTGGCACCGCAGCCGCCGCAGCGCATGGCAATGGCAGAAATCGCCTGGGCGTTTTCGTCGGCGCTCAAGTGCACGGGTGAAATAGCGGGTGCAGCGCTTTGCATGGATGCGGCGTCCATCTCGGGCAAGTCCTGAAATTTGGCCATGAAACGCCGGTCAATCCAGTCTTTCCAGCGCCACACCCATGCACCTTCAAAATGCAGGCCACCGCGCGAAGCCACAGCGTATTGGTCGCCGGTGCTAATGAGTGCCAGCCAGCGCTTTTGCGGGTGGTAGGCGCGCAGCGCCTGGCCACTCACGACACGACGCAAATTGTCTGCCAGCGGCTTGCCCTGGCGCACCGCAAATACACCGGCTTTCTCCAGTGGGCGATTCACCATGCTGGCAATGTCACCAGCGGCAAAAATCTGCGCGTCGGTGGTGCTTTGCAAGCAGTCGTTCACCTGGATAAAGCCGCTGGCGTCCAGTGCCAGCCCTGTGCCTTGCAGCCAGGCGGGGCCACCGGCTTGCGTGACCCAAATGGTTTCATCGACCCCCAGCGTTTCGCCGCGCGCGATTTGCAGTTGACCAGCAGCCACCGCCGTCACCTCGGCGTTGGCATGCACGACGACGCCGCGCTGCTGCAAGGTTTGCGCAAAACTGCGCCGCACGCGCGGGTTGTGCGTGGGCAAAATATGCGCGCTGGCGGTGAACAAATGAAACTGCAACAGCGCCGGATCGCGGCCCAGCGCTTTCAACTCATTGCGCAGGCGGTGTTGCATGGCCAGCAGCAATTCAACACCACCTGCGCCTGCGCCCACGACGGCAATCCTCATGGGCCCGGTGTGGGTCTTAACGCGCGCCAGCAACGCCAGCCAGCGCTGGTTGAAGCGGTTAATGGGCTTGACCGCCACCGCAAATTCCGCCGCACCCACCACCTGCTGTAATTGCGGCGTGGAGCCAATATTGATGCTGAGCAAGTCGTAGGGCACCGGTGGCCGACCCGCACACTGCACTTTTTGATTTGTACGGTCAATGCCTACCACCGCGTCGCCATAAAACCGGGCACCGGCAAACTGCGCCAGCCGCCGCACGTCAATGTGAACCTCGTCGTAGCCATAATGCCCGGCCACGTAGCCGGGCAGCATGCCAGAGTACGGCGTATGCGAATCGGTGCAAATTAGCGTCAGACGCACGCCGGGCACAGGCTGCATGGCAAAACTGCGCAGCACGCCCACATGGCTGTGCCCGCCACCAACCAGAACAATGTCGCGCAGCACGGGGGAATCGGGGGTATTCATTGCAGCTTTTTAACCAGAGCAAGCAGCGCAGCCTGCTCGGCCGCCGGGGTAAACAGTGCGGCACGGGCAGCGCATTGCTGCGAAATTTGTAGCGGCCAATTATCGGTTGCTGCCAATGCCTGACCGCTTTGAGCCATTTTCCAGCGTAGCAGCAAATTGGCCAGCGCCTGCGCATCGCCGTGGGCAAAGTAGCCCGCATAATCCGCGCCCAGCATGCCCACATTGCCGTCAACCTGCGAGGCCAGCACCGGCGTACCGCTGCACACCGCTTCCATGATGACATGCGCGCCGCCCTCAATGCGGCTGGCATGCACCAGCACATGCGCGCGCTGGATGCGCGCGCGCGTTGCTGCGTGGGACAGGCCACCAAGCCAGCGGTAATTGGGACAATCGGCTTGGGTTTGCCGGGCTTGATGGCCCAGCACAGGGTCTAGCGCATCGCCAATGTGGTCAATGTAAATAGTGGGGTGCTCGCGCAGCAAGCGGGCAGCGGCAAACAAGGTGGCGGGCGATTTTTCTTCGCGTAAGTGGCCCACCATCATAGCACGCAAATGGCGCGGGCTTTTGGGCAAGGTCTGGCGTGCACTGGTGGATTGAAAAATCACTTGCACCTTGCTGCCTGCTGCCCCCACCAATACCTGTTGCAGCGCAAGCGGCCCACGCTCTTGCAGCACTACCAGCTGCTGGGCGACTGCCAACGAATCCAGAGCGGCGGCGTCATGTGCCAGGTCACCATATAAATCGGTACCGGTCAACACCACGGCCAGGCCGCGCCCTGGATGCTTTTGCGCCCAACGCGCTACCGAATAGGCCGAGCGACGCGCATGCAGCGCCAGCAGCACATCGGCTGGCTCGCCCTGCCACTGCTGCACGATACGCGCGGTGTAACGCGGCGCGAGCAGGCGCTGCCAGCGCCAGGCGGTTTGCCAATTGCCGTTATTGGCCTGTGCCAATGCCGGGCTAACAATACAGACTGTGGGTTTGCGCATGGCATGATTTATAGCTGGTATGGACAACACCCCTTTTTTGGCGCAGCAAATGCGCCATGCAAACGCCACTGAACTGGCGCAGGCACTGGCCGATTGCCGCGCCCGCACGCTCGCCCTGTTTGCCTGCTATCGCCATGCGCTGGGCGATGGCCTTGGTGTGCCGCAAACCGGCGACCTCAACCCGCCACTGTGGGAGTTGGGCCACATTGGCTGGTTTCAGGAATTCTGGTTGACGCGCAACCCGCAGCGTAGTGCTGGCACGGCCGCCGACCCGCATGCGCCGCGCGCACCTTCATTGCTGGTGGGTGCCGACGCACTGTTCAATTCCAGCACCGTGCCCCACACCGCACGCTGGACTTTGCAGCTACTGAATGTAGACGCCACATTGGCCTACCTGCACGCTACGCTGGCGCAAACGCTGGACTTGCTGGCATGCAGCAGTTCAAGCGACGACGCGCTGTATTTTTTTCGCTTGGCCTTGCTGCATGAAGACATGCACAGCGAAGCCTGGGTGCAAATGGCGCAAAGCTTGGGGATCGCTGTAGAACAAGATGGGTGTCGCTCGGCCCATGGCAGTGCGGCAAGCGCAGCACCTGCCGCCGGGCACTTGCCCGAAATCCAGCTGTCAGCCTGCACTTGGCCATTGGGCAGCCCCAATACAGGTTTTGTTTTTGACAACGAGCTTGGCTCACACAGCGTGGCACTTACCGCGTTTGCCATTGACGCCCGCCCGGTCTCGCTGGCGCAGTTTCTGGCTTTTGTAGATGATGGCGGCTACCGTCAAGCCCGCTATTGGTCAGCCGCAGGCTGGCAGTGGCTAAGCGCCCTAGCGGCAGCGCACCCCAAGCACCTGCGCCGCAGCCACAATGACAGCACCACTGGCTGGCAGCAAGAGCGCTTTGGCCAGTGGCAGGCTGCCGATTTGCATGCCCCAGCCACGCACCTTACCTACTTTGAAGCGCAGGCCTGGTGCCAGTGGGCCGGGCGACGCCTGCCAAGTGAGACCGAGTGGGAATGCGCTGCCTTAACCTGCCCCCAGACCTTGCAATGGGGCCAGGTCTGGGAGTGGACCGCCAGCACTTTTATGCCCTACCCTGGCTTTGCCCCGCATCCTTACCGTGACTATTCTGCGCCCTGGTTTGGCACACACCAGGTACTGCGCGGCGCGTCCTGGGCCACCAGTGCGCGCGTCAAACACCCACGCTACCGCAATTTTTTTGAGCCCCAGCGCAACGATGTGTTGGCAGGTTTTCGCACTTGTGCTGGGTGAACCAGCGCACCGACGCCCGCGCCCTTTGCGCCTACCTTGGATGCATTCCGGCAGCTTGCAATTTCGCGAACCGGAATTCACCTAAGGAAACCACATGAACGTACTCAACGAAACCGTTTCAGACTCACGCATAGACAGCACCAGTAGCGACGACACGCGATCCGACTCCAAAATGGTCACTGGCATGTTCAAAGACCGTGACAGCGCCGAACGCGCCTACAGCACGGTTACTGGCAAGGGTTACGACAAAAGCGATGTCTCGCTGATGATGTCGGACGAAACCCGCAAAAAGCATTTCTCCAAATCTGACGACACGCAGACCGAACTGGGCAACATGGCTGGCAAGGGCGCTGGGGTAGGTGGTGCGATTGGCGGCACCGTGGGCGCAATAGCCGCCGCTGTGGCTGCGGTCGGCACCTCGCTGGCCATTCCAGGCCTGGGGCTGGTGATTGCTGGCCCTATTGCAGCTGCCTTGGCTGGCGCGGGTGCGGGCGGTTTGACCGGCGGCCTGGTTGGCGGTTTGGTCGGCTGGGGCATGCCAGAAGAGCGTGTCAAGCACTATGAAGCGGGACTCAAGGAAGGCGGCATTCTGATGGGCGTAAAACCGCGCTCACAAGAAGACGCCTTGCATTTCGAGCGTGAGTGGAAAAACGGCGGCGAGTTGGTCTACCGTTGAGTTTGCTACGCAACCGCAGGGCCTTGACGCGCTAGGGGTTTACAAAGCCAGGCGCGATTTTGCTGTTACTACTGAACCTGCCGAGGGCACAAGGCCTGCGGCAGATTCGGTATCAATGTCTGCCCAGTCGGGCTTGTCTTTTGTGGTTCAAAAGCATTGGGCCAGCCACCTGCACTACGACTTTCGGCTGGAATGGGGTGGCACTTTAAAGAGCTGGGCCGTGCCCAAAGGCCCCAGTTTCGATCCCAAAGACAAGCGCATGGCGGTGCAGGTCGAAGACCATCCGTTGGCTTACGCCAGCTTTGAAGGCACGATTGCCGCTAAACAATACGGCGCAGGCAAGGTCATCATCTGGGACCAGGGCACATGGCACCCGCAAGGCAACGCCAGCCAGGGCCTGCAAGAAGGCAACCTTAAATTTGAACTGCGTGGCCACAAGCTGCAAGGCGCTTGGGTACTGGTTCGGATGAAAAGCAATAACGAAAAGCAGCCTGCCTGGTTGCTAATTAAAGAAAAAGACGCATTTGCTCGGCCAGCTGCGCAGTTCAGCGTGGTCGACGAACTGCCTGATAGCGTCAAGCCCAGCACTGCCCCTGCTGCCAAGGCATCGGCTATCGCCAAGCAGGCTCCGGTGTCGCCTGAGGGCAAACCAGCCAAGCTGCCTTTGAGGCTGGTGCCTCAATTGGCCACACTGGCGACCAGAATGCCCAGCGATCCAGAACATTGGCTGTTTGAAATCAAGTTTGACGGCTACCGGCTACTCACGCGCATCAAAGGGTCAGACGTTCAATTGTTCACCCGCAACGGCAACGACTGGACCACCAAGCTTTTGCCCCTGCAGCACGCCGTCGCTCAACTGAAGTTGCCCGACGGTTGGTACGACGGCGAAATCGTGATGCCCAACGCGCAAGGTGTGCCTGATTTTGGCGCTTTGCAGCAGGCGTTTGACAACGCCAATACCAGCAACATTATTTTGTATCTTTTTGATTTGCCCTATTTCAATGGCCACGATTTGCGCGGCATGCCGCTAGAGGCGCGGCGAGCAGTATTGCAAAATTTGCTGGAGCAAACCCCTTGTGCACAGGTACGTATGAGCGCCGCTTTTGATGAATCGCCGCAAAGTATTTTCAAGTCGGCTTGCCAGTTGGGGCTAGAGGGCGTCATCGCCAAGCGGCGCGGCGCCACCTACCAGCCTGGTCGCTCGCCGGACTGGATCAAACTCAAGTGCGGTCAAAGACAGGAGTTTGTCGTGGGCGGCTACACCGAGCCGCGCGGCGCACGCCCTGGCCTTGGCGCGCTGCTGCTGGGCGTGCATGACGCGCAGGGCCAATTGCACTACGCCGGCAAAGTGGGAGCCGGCTTTGCCCTGAGCGATTTGATGCGCCTGAAAGTTCAATTGAGCGAGTTGGAAAATCGCAAAAATCCTTTTCTAAAAACCGCAGCTATTGCTGAGACCGCACTTTGGGTCAAACCTACGCTAGTGGCCGAGGTCTCTTTCAGCGAATGGACCCGAAACGGCCACATTCGCCATGCGGTTTTCCGGGGAATTCGAAGTGACAAGGCAGCCCATACGATTGTGCGAGAAACGGGCACTGCGCTCATGGCCGCTTCCGATACGAATACCAAGGAAGCAACGCGCCCAACCCCTAGCCTGGCTCAAATCACCCATCCTGAGCGCGTGATCGACGCCAGCGCCACGGGTATCACAAAAATTGAGCTAGCACGCTATTACGCATTGGTCGGCGAATTGATGATGCCGCATCTCAAGGGTCGGCCGGTGTCGCTGGTGCGTGCGCCTGGTGGCATCCAGGGCGAGCAGTTTTTTCAAAAGCATGCGCCGGCCCAAGCCTTGGCTGGCATCCGCCTGCTTGATGCGGCATTGGATCCAGGGCACCTGCCCTTGCTCGCGGTAGCAGGCCAAGCCGGCCTGCTGTCTGCGGTGCAATGGAATGTCGTTGAATTTCATACCCAAAACGCCACGGCGCTGTCTTACGCGCATCCAGACCGCATGGTGTTCGACCTGGATCCAGGCGCGGGCGTCGCATGGAAACAAGTGCAATTGGCAGCGCAATTGGTACGGGCTTTTTTGCTCAGCCTAGGTTTGCCGTGCTACCTCAAGACCAGCGGCGGCAAGGGCTTGCATTTGGTGGTGCCGCTGCGCAAATTGCATGATTGGGCCACCGTCAAAAGCGTTTCAAAAGCCATCACACGCCATTTGGCGGCAACGCTGCCGCGGCACTTTGTAGCCATAAGTGGTCCCCAAAACCGCATCGGCAAAATTTTTATTGATTATTTACGCAATGGCCAGGGTTCCACCACCGTCTGCGCGTGGTCAGCCAGAGCACGTCCTGGCATGGGCATCTCGGTGCCGGTAGCTTGGGACGAATTGGCGTCGCTGCGCGGTGGCGACCATTGGCGGGTGCAAACAGCGCACACCCGGCTGGACAAGGG
The DNA here is from genome assembly GCA_021732385.1 of Burkholderiales bacterium. Lineage (GTDB taxonomy): Bacteria > Pseudomonadota > Gammaproteobacteria > Burkholderiales > Burkholderiaceae_C > JAKFVA01. The sequence goes on from JAKFVA010000009.1 coordinate 139,892, forward strand.
CAACGACCCGTGGCGGGGCTATGGCAAGGCAGCACCCAGCTTGAGCGCTGCCATACGGCTGCTCGATTGGCGCGCGGACAAGGCGTGAACCTACAGCCGCTTGCGTGATTGGCTTGCTGCGCTGCGTGATGCAGCCCGCATGATTGGTATCAGCCTGAGGCTTTGAAACAAGGAACGATATGCCGCGCGTCATCTGGAAGGGAGCCATCAGTTTTGGACTGGTGCATGTGCCGGTGGCGTTGTACCCGGCATCGCAAGAGATTGACATCAATTTCGACTGGCTCGACAAACGCTCGATGGACCCGGTAGGTTACAAGCGCATCAACAAGCGCACTGGCAAAGAAATCGACAAAGAACACATTGCACGCGGTATTAAACAAACAGGCGGCGACTATGTGCTGCTGACAGACGACGAGATCAAGGCCGCGTTTCCCCAGTCGACGCAAACCATCGAGATTGAATCGTTTGTGAAAGCCAGTGAAATTGATTTTGTTTTTTTGGAAAAACCCTACTACCTCGAACCTTTGGGCAAGGGCGAGAAAGTGTATGCACTGCTGCGCGAGGCCATGCTGGGGGCGGGCGTGATCGGCATTGCACGGGTTGTCATGCACACCAAGGAACACCTGGCCGCACTAATTCCATCCGGCCCGGCGTTGATGCTCAACACCATTCGCTGGGCCACCGAAATCCGCGATGTGAGTGAGCTGAAATTACCGCCTGCTGGCAAAGCCGCGGCCAACCTCAAAGCCAGCGAACTCAAGATGGCCGCACAACTGGTTGGCGACATGACCAGCCCGTGGCGCGCCGAAGACTACACCGACACGTTTAGCGCGGCAGTGCACCAGTTGGTGGACAAAAAACTGGCCGCCGGTGAGACCGAAATCGTAACGCCGCTTGAGAGTGCCGATGACTCAGCAAGCGCTGCGTCCAACGTGGTGGATTTGACGGCATTGCTGACCCGAAGTCTGGCCAAACGCAAGCCGGTTGCAGCGGCCAAGGCCCCAGGAAAAACCATTGCCGGAAAACCGGCCGCCGCCGTCCGCAAAGCCACATCAGCGAAAAAGACAAACCCGCCACCCGCAGCCCGCAAGCGCGCTTGACGTCGGCATTGCTCTGACCTGCTGCATTCTTGCGACTTATTTTGCCGGTGAGATTCAACTCACCGGATCGTGCACGGCAAACTATTGCTTTTTACAGTCTAATACATGTGTTTTTAATCACTACGCTATTAGGAGTCTGACGTGTTTGGCCAAATTCTCTCGTGCACTGCTTTGTCCCGCGCTGGCTTTCTCAAGTCCCTGTTTGCCACCGGTATATTGGCTGCAGCCCCCTGGCTGCATGCCCAGCAAGCGCAAACGGTCTTGCGTATTACCGCCATCCCTGACGAATCACCCACCGAATTGGCGCGCAAGGCCGGCCCGCTGATCAAGTACCTGGAAGCCAAACTTGGCATGAAGGTGGAGTACACGCCAGTGACCGATTACGCCGCCTCGGTGGAAGCCCTGGTGAATAAAAAGGTCGATATGGCCTGGTTTGGCGGCTTCACTTTTGTGCAGGCCAATGTGCGCAGCGGTGGCAAGGTCATTCCGGTGGCGCAACGCCTAGAAGACGAGAGTTTCAAGTCGGTTTTTATCACCTCCGACCCCACCATCAAAACCCTGGCTGACTTGAAAGGCAAAGATGTCAGCTTTGGCTCGCAAAGCTCTACCTCCGGCCACCTGATGCCACGCAGCTTTTTGCTGCAAGCTGGCGTCGACCCCGACAAAGACTTCAAGCGCGTGGCCTTCAGCGGCGCGCACGACGCCACCATTGCCGCCGTGGCCTCGGGCAAGGTCAATGCCGGTGCACTCAATATTTCAGTGTGGGAAAAGTTTGTGGCTGACAAAAAAGTTGACCCAGCCCAGGTGCGCGCCTTCTACACCACGCCGCCGTATTACGACTACAACTGGAGCGTGCATGCCGACATGCCCACAGCACTGCGCGAGAAGCTTACCGCTGCGCTGCTGTCTTTGTCCAAGGACACGGCGGAAGGCAAGGAAATTTTGGATTTGCAACGCGCCACCAAATTCGTAGCTAACAAAGCCAGCAACTACCAAGGCATTGAAACCGCCGCGCGCAGCGCCGGCCTGTTGAAATAACGCCCCACGCACACCTCACGAGCGCGATGAAGCTGCTGCTGCAAGACGCTGCTGCCCGCCACCCGGCAGGCAGCTTGCAATCACCTGCCGCGGTTTCAGGCCTGAATCTGGCGCTGGACGCGGGTGAGCAGGTGGCCATTATTGGGCCGTCTGGTGCTGGCAAAACCAGCTTGTTGCACCTGCTGGCCTGTGCACTCAAACCCGCCAGCGGCAGCTTGCAACTTGCTGGGCAAAACCCCTGGCAATTACCCACCGCTGCCTTGCAGCGCCTGCGCAGCCAGCTTTTTTTGGCGCCGCAAGTGCCACCGCTGCCACCGCGCCAGCGCGTGGTCACCGCCGTGCTGGCTGGACGGTTGCCGCACATCAGCCTGTGGCAAAGTCTGCGCAGCCTGGCCTACCCCAGCGACATTGCGCTGGCACAGCGCTGCCTGGCGCAGTTTGATATGCAAGACAAGTTGTTTGAGCGGGTTGATCGCCTCTCAGGCGGCGAGCGTCAGCGGGTGGCACTGGCGCGTGCGCTGGCCTCGCAAGCCACGCTGTGGCTGGTGGACGAACCGTTGTCGGCGCTCGACCCCACGCGCTCGCAGCAGGCTTTGCTGACTCTGACGCAAAGCGCACGCGAGCGTGGCGTCGCCCTCGCCGTTACGCTGCACCATGTGGAGATGGCGCTGGCGCACTTTCCACGCATATGGGGTTTGCGCCGCGGCGAACTGGTGTTTGACTTGCCTGCGGCGCAAGTCAGCTCCACCCAATTGCTACAGCTTTATGAGCAGGATACGCCCACTGGTTCTACCTTAGAAGCCAACAGTGAAGATGCTGGCATTTTTGCGCCGGTGGCGGCCCCCGCTGTCATGAGCTGCCGTTAGGCCCACCCATCATGCCTTTGGCTGCGTCACTTGCCCCCGTCGCAGCACATGCCGACCCGGCCTGGCGTAGCCGGGTTTTTTGGACGCTGGCGAGCCTGGCGTTGCTGTGGCCGTTACTGGTGCTCAGTGAATTCAAGCCCTGGGTGCTGCTGGACCCTGGCTCGCTCAAATACAGCCTGCGCTTTTTGGCGGATTTTTTTCCACCAAAAATAGAGGCCGATTTTTTATTCCTGGTGGCGCGCGAAACCTGGCGCACCGTGGCCATGGCAACCGCCGGTATGGCGCTGGCGCTGCTATTGGCGGTGCCGCTCACGTTGCTGTCAGTGCGGGTGCTGTCGGTATCGGCGTTGTCAGGCCGCATGGCACCACTGCCTGCGCTGCTGCGCCAGGCCATACGCGCGCTGCTGGTGGTACTGCGCAGCGTGCCCGAGCTCATCTGGGCGCTGGTGTTTGTGCGCGTGGTGGGCCTGGGGCCTACTGCCGGGGTACTGGCCATCGCCCTCACGTACAGCGGCATGCTGGGCAAGGTGTATAGCGAAATTCTGGACAGCGGCGAACCGCACGCCAGCACCACGCTACTGCGCAACGGTGCGGGCCGCCTGCAAACCCTGCTGTATGGCCTGCTGCCGCAAAACGCCGCTGAACTCACCAGCTACACCGTGTACCGCTGGGAATGCGCCATTCGCTCATCGGCCGTGCTGGGCTTTGTGGGCGCGGGCGGCTTAGGGCAGCAAATTGACACTTCCATGAAGCTGTTCAACGGCGCTGAGGTCAGCACTTTGCTGCTGGTGTTTATGGGGCTGGTGTGGCTGGCCGACGTGATCAGCGCGGGCCTGCGCAAGGCGCTGGGATAAGCAAAACTCCACGCCATGCAAGCCGACATCCCCGCCGCCAACGAGGTCTACAAACTGCCGCCGCGCCTGTTTGATGCGCGCTGCAAGGCCTGCTGGCTCACGCTGGCAGCGCTGGCGCTGGTGGTGGCCAGCTTCTGGTCGCTTGATTTGCAATGGGCACAATTTTTGTCATGGGACGCCCTGGGCAAGATGGGCCGCTTTATTGCCGAGTTGTTTGCGCCCGAAGTGTCGCCCGCGTTCCTGCGCAAGCTGGCCGTGGCCACGCTGGAAACGCTGGCCATGTCGGCGCTGGGCACATTGCTGGCTGTAGTGGGTGGCTTGGCGCTGGCATTGCCCGCCAGCATGGCCGTAGCCGCTGACCCGGCGCAAACACCCGGCCTGATGCGCCGCAATGTGCGGCGCACTACGCGCCTGCTGCTGAACGCGCTGCGCAGCATCCCCGAATTAGTGTGGGCCACTTTGCTTTTGGTGTCTGCCGGGCTGGGGCCATTTGCTGGGACGCTGGCGCTGGCTTTGCACACCACCGGCGTGCTGGGCCGCTTGTTTGCAGAAAGCCTGGAGAACGCGCCGCCGGGACCCGGTTTGGCCCTGCGCGTGCGCGGCGTGAGCGAGGCGCGCGTATTCTGGTACGCCAGTTTGCCGCAAGTGTTGCCACAACTACTGAGCTACACGCTTTACCGCTGGGAAAACAATATCCGCGCCGCTGCTGTACTGGGCGTGGTGGGCGCTGGCGGCTTGGGCCAACTGCTGAGTTACCACATGGGCTTGTTTCAAATGAGCGAGACCAGCAGCGTGCTGGTGGCCATGCTGGCGCTGGTGGCGCTGGTGGACGCGCTGAGCTATGGTTTGCGCAGCCGGTTGATGCGCTAATGCACCGACGCAAACCGCCAATTCAGGTGGTTTTTTATGTCGCTGGCGGAAGCTCAGGGATTCGAACCCTGGAACCCTTTCGGGTTGCCGGTTTTCAAGACCGGTGCAATCGACCACTCTGCCAAACTTCCGTGATGTGATTTTAGCTGGGGATGCGGGGCCCAAGAAAAAGTCCCGCTGGGTGCACGCCTGCAATATCGGTTATCACGCGGGCTACAAACTGCACGTCGTAACTGGCACCGCCGGTTAAATCCAGCGTGGGGTTAATGAAGAGGCTGTTGCCACCAATGGTGACCTGCGTGGCGTCGATGATGCTGGCTGATGCTGATGGTGTAGTCAGCCGCTGCGCCAGCGCCGGTGAATCTGCACTTGTAGCGCGCCGTTGACTGTGACTAACGTAGCCAGGTACGGGCCAGTGGAAAAAATCCAAAAAAAGCCTTGTTTCCGATATGAAACAAGGCTTTTTGCCAGTAGATACGTGCGGGTAATGCTATGGATTTTTACTATTTATTTTATAGCAAATAAACCGTTTGGTGCAAATTAACTCAAGGCAAGTGAGCTTCGCGGGGTCAGGGTGGATTCATTCAAAGGGGAGCAAGCTTCATCAATTGGGCGTATTGCGCGATTTGCTGCTGGCAAACTTGCTGCATATTTTGACCCGACAACCAAGCGTTGTGCCAGTTAATTATTTCTTCCAGCGCCTTGGCCAGATGCCATTTGGGCACCCAAGCCAAGTGGGCCCTGGCTTTGGAAATATCGAGCTTGAGATAGTTGGCCTCGTGGGGGTGGCTGCCGCCATCGGCCTGCCAGCTTGCCCCCCTGCCCCAGGCGCGCGCCAGCTCCTCCACAATCCACTGCACTGGACGGGCATCTTCGTCATGGGGGCCAAAGTTCCAGCCCTGTGCAAATTGCGGCCCTGCCGCGCCGCACAAATGCTCGGCCAGCACAAGATAACCCGACAGGGGCTCCAGCACATGCTGCCAGGGGCGCGTGGCGTGGGGGTTTCGAATAATGGCAACTTGCTGGTGCTCAAAGGCGCGCAAGATGTCGGGCACCAGGCGATCTGTCGCCCAATCGCCACCGCCTATAACATTGCCAGCACGAGCCGAGGCCAGCACCACGCCGCTTGCCTGAAAAAACGAGCGGCGGTAGGCGCTGGTCACCAGCTCAGAGCAGCCCTTGCTGTTGCTGTAGGGGTCGTGCCCGCCCATGGGTTCGTCCTCGCGGTAGCCCCACACCCATTCCCGGTTCTCGTAGCATTTGTCGGTGGTGACGTTGACAATCGCCCGCACCGACGCGGTGTGACGCGCGGCTTCAAGCACATGCACGCTGCCCATGACGTTGGTGGCATAGGTGGCCACAGGCTCAGCGTAAGACAACCTAACCAGCGGCTGCGCGGCCATGTGAAAAACAAGCTCGGGTTTGCAGGCTGCCATGGCTTTGCGTACTGTTTCGTAGTCGCGGATGTCGCCGATGGTGCTGGCCATGCCTTGGCCTACATGCGCTACGCCATAGAGGTTGGGCGCTGTGGGTGGCTCAAGCGCCAGGCCATGCACCTGGGCACCCAGCTGCTGCAGCCACAGGCTGAGCCAGCTTCCCTTGAAGCCTGTATGGCCAGTCAAAAAAACGCGTTTGCCGCGCCAAAAATCGGGGGTTATGGACATGCTCAGTCCCATTTCTTCCAGGGAGCCTTGCCACTGGCCCAAAGGTCTTCCAACAGATGCTTATCGCGCAAGGTGTCCATGGGCTGCCAAAAGCCGTGGTGCTCGTAGGCCATGAGCTGGCCGTCTTCAGCCAAACGCATCAGCGGTTCTTGCTCCCAACTGCTGCTATCGCCTTTGATGTAGCCCAGCACGCTGGGCTTGAGCACAAAAAACCCGCCATTGATCATGGCGCCGTCGCCTTTGGGTTTTTCCTTGAAGTTCATTACCTGGCCTTGATAAATATCCAAGGCACCAAATCGACCCGGCGGAAAAGTGGCCGTTAGCGTGGCGCTTTTGCCGTGTTTACGGTGAAAGGCCAAACTGGCGCTGATGTCGATGTCACCCACCCCGTCTCCGTAAGTAAAACAAAACGCTTCCTCGTCCCGGATGTAGCTAGCGGCACGCAGCAGCCGACCGCCGGTCATGGAATCGTCGCCGGTGTCCAGCAGGGTCACGCTCCAGGGTTCGGCGCGTTTGTGATGGACTTCCATGCGGTTGCTGCGCATGTCAAACGTTACATCCGACATGTGCAAAAAGTAATTGGCAAAGTACTCTTTGATGACGTAACCCTTGTAGCCGCAGCAAATCACAAAGTCGTTGATGCCGTGGTGGGCGTACATTTTGAGGATGTGCCAAAGAATGGGACGGCCACCAATCTCAACCATTGGTTTGGGACGGGTGGCGGTTTCTTCACTCAGGCGCGTGCCCAAGCCACCAGCCAGGATGACAGCTTTCATTCAACAACCCTCAAATTTCAAGAACAAGTTACAAAGGCATCGGCATCAAACTGGCGGGCATTCAGGTCAGCCGTTGCTGGCCCAAGCATGGATTGCCAGCCAAATTGCTTGGCTATTCCCAAGATTACCCCAGCAACAGCCTTGCGCCAGCGTAAAACGGGATATTTCATACACCACGGCATGCTTTTGAGTATTAAAAACCTTTTAAGCCAGTATCTACATGCGGGTAGCGCTATGGTTTTTTACTATCTATTCAGTAGCAAAAAGCATTGCTTAAGGCAGAAACAGGCTTTGCAAGTCGTTCAAAAAGTCAAAGCCCTGCGCCGTAGGGGCAAGGTGGTGCAAATCGCGCGCTATCAGGCCACGCTGTTCGGCGGCCAGCAAAGGCGCCTGTATGGCGCCTAGTGGCAGGCCGGTGCGCTCACTGAAAAGGGCCAAATCAAAACCGCCACGCAAACGCAGCGCGTTCAGCATGAATTCAAACGGCAAGTCGGCGCGGGTTACCTCATGCTCTTGCGCAATACAGCCTTGTGAGGCTTGCGCCACCAAACTGGGCAGCTGCCCCGGCACCCGCTCCCGCGCGGGTTGCAGGCCAAGCGCTCCATCCATATACAAACGCGGATCGCGCAGTCGTACCTGGCGCAGCACGCGGTGGGCAAAGCTGAGCTTGCTGTGCGCACCTGCGCCTATGCCCAGGTAGTCGCCAAACTGCCAGTAGTTGAGGTTGTGCTGGCACGTGTGGCCGGGTTTGGCATAGGCCGAGACTTCATAGCGATCAAGGCCAGCGGCTTGCGTCAGCTCAGTGATGCGGTCGAGCATGACGTAAGCGGTGTCGTCTTCAGGCACGCAGGGTGGAAATTTGGCAAAGTACGTATTGGGTTCAATAGTCAGGTGGTAGAGCGAGAGATGCGGCGGCTGCAAGGCCAGTGCCTGGGCCACGTCTTGCTCGCATTGCGCCAGGGTTTGGCCAGGCAGCGCGTACATCAGGTCGAGGTTGAAAGTGTCAAAAGCCGATGCCGCTTCTTCCAGCGCGGCAATGGCCTGAGCGCGGTTGTGCACGCGGCCCAGTGCTTGCAAATGCGCGTCGTTAAAGCTTTGCACACCCACCGACAGGCGCGTAACGCCAGCCGCGCGGTAGCCGCGAAAACGGTCTTTCTCAAAGGTGCCGGGGTTGGCCTCCAGCGTAATTTCACATTCTGGTTGCAAGCGCAACCGGGCACGGATGCCGCCAAGTAATTGGTCGATGGCGGCAGGCGAGAACAGGCTGGGCGTGCCGCCGCCAATGAAGATGCTGTGGATGGGGCGCCCCCAGATAAGCGGCAAGGCAGCTTCCAGATCGGCCAGCAGCGCATCAAGGTAGCGCTGCTCGGGAAGCTGGGCTGGGTTCAACTCGTGCGAGTTGGCTTGTGGATTCAACTCGTGCGAGTTGAAGTCGCAATACGGGCATTTTTTAATGCACCAGGGCAAGTGCACATACAAAGACAAAGGTGGCAGCGCAGCCAGTTGCAACGTGCCGGGGCGCATGTAGTGCTGAATGTCGGCCACGGCAGGTTTGCTTGACTCAGAGGCGCGTCAGGACAGGCGTCAGGGCTGGTCAAGCCAGTGCGCCCGCAGCAGCGCCAGCATTTGCTGAGCCGCCAGAGCGCGATGGCTCAAGGTGTTTTTCTGTGCGCTGGGCAACTGGGCAAAAGTTTGCCCCAGCGCGGGAAGCCGCATGATGGGGTCAAATCCAAAGCCGTTACTGCCAATGGGCTCGGTGGTAATTTCTACCGTCACACGGCCAACCGCCACCAGCGGCTGCGGATCAAGCGGCGTGCGCACCGCCACCAAGGTGCTGACGATGGTGGCACGGCGGTTGACCTCGCCCACCATTTGCTCAAGCACGGCGCGCACGTTGTTGGCGTCGGTTTTTTCATAGCCAAACCGCGTGGCGTAATCGGCGGTTTGCACGCCAGGCTGGCCGCCAAAAGCATCGATGCACAGGCCGGCGTCGTCAGCCAGCGCTGGCAGGCCGCTGTGCTGCGCGGCATGTCGCGCCTTGGCCAGGGCGTTTTCAATAAAGGTGCAATGCGGCTCGGCAGCGGGGGCAATACCCTGCGTGTCTTGCGCCAACAGCGTCAGGCCCAGCGGTGCAAGCAGTGCCTGCAGCTCGGCTAATTTTCCGCGGTTGTGCGACGCCAAAACGAGTTTCATGCCCGGGTTTTGCGCCTGCGTTTTGCGCCTGTGTGCGGCGAAGGCAGCTTGTTCAAGCGGCTTGCAAAGCCTGCTGCTGCAACGCCATCAGCTCGGCAATGCCTTTTTCAGCCAGCGCCAGCAGCGCATCCATTTCAGCGCGCGAAAACGCCTCGCCTTCCGCCGTGCCCTGCACCTCGACAAAGCGGCCCGCCCCGGTCATGACGACGTTCATGTCGGTGCCAGCAGCGGCGTCTTCGGTGTATTCCAGATCGAGCAGCGGCGTGCCTTGCAGCATACCCACCGATATGGCGGCGACCGCTTCGCGGATGGGTGAGACGCTGAGCTTGCCTTGCGCCAACAGGCCATTAACCGCATCTTGCGCCGCTACAAACGCGCCGGTGATGCTGGCGGTGCGGGTGCCGCCATCAGCTTGCAGCACGTCGCAGTCGAGGTAAATGGTGCGCTCGCCCAGGGCTTTCAGGTCGAACACGGCGCGCAAGCTGCGGCCAATCAGGCGCTGGATTTCCTGTGTGCGGCCAGTTTGCTTGCCACGCGCGGCCTCGCGGTCGCTGCGGGTGTGGGTGGCGCGTGGCAGCATGCCGTATTCAGCGGTGACCCAGCCCTCGCCCGTGCCTTTTTTGTGTGGCGGCACGCGCTCTTCCACCGAGGCGGTGCACAGCACCTTGGTGTTGCCAAACGCAATCAGCACCGAGCCCTCGGCATGCATGGTGTAGTGGCGTGTGATGGTGACCGGGCGCAACTGGCCGGCAGCGCGGGGAGCGCCACCGTTTTGGCTGGCACTGCGAATAAATGGCGTCATGGATTTAGTTACTCTTGCTAGCCGACGAGCGGCGGATGGCTTCGTTAATTTCGGCAATCGAGCGTTCAATGGCGTCGTCATCCAAATCGTCGCCCAGGCCATCAAGCACAGTGTCTATGCCGCCCGACTGTATGGTGGAGGCAAACACGCCGTCCAAAATGGAGTCGGTTTGTACGCCCTGGGTGGATTCAAAAGCGTTGGGTGTTTCCCACTCAAACGCCACCACGGTGACGTTGTCGCCATGCGGGCCGCCGCTGCGCAGCGCCTGCTCCACCAGGTCGGGCACGGCCACTGACACCGAGTGCTGACCCAACTGCTTGACAATCTGGTCATCAGACAGCGAGCCCCACAAGCCGTCCGAGCACAGCAGGATTTTGTCGCCTTGCTGCAATTCCACCGGGCCGGTCAGGTCAAACACCGGACGGGTTGGCGAGCCCAGGCAGGTAAACAAAATATTGCGGTTGATGAGCTCCGGGCGAGACGTGTCATCGGCATGCTGCTCCATATAGGAATGGTCGCGTGTGCGCGTGAGCAGCGCGCCGTCACGCACGACATACAGGCGCGAGTCCCCGCAGTGCACCCACCAGGCGCTGGTACCTTGCACCAGCGCCACCACCAGCGTGGTGCGCGGCGTGTCGAGCATGCCTTTTTCACCGGCATAGCGAATGATTTGCTGATGCGCTACCAGCAGTGCATGCTCCAGAAATTCAGCCGGTTTGGCCACTGTGGTTTTGGCTTGTTTTTGGTAGAGCGACGACACGGTTTGCAGCGCTATCTGAGCGGCTACCTCGCCCTCGGGGTGGCCGCCCATGCCATCCGCCAGTACAAACAGGCCTGATTCGCGGGTGTAGCAGTAACCCATGCGGTCTTCATTGAGCACTCGCCCGCCCTTGCGGCTGATCTGAAAAACGGAAAAGCGCATTTACTTCCTGCCCCCAAAACCCGTCGCCTTGGCCACCTGCTTGCGCGTGTCGCTGACAATGTTGTCCAGTTGCAGACGCATCTTCTCGGCCACCGTGAGCTTGGTGTAGCGGCGTTCGTCTTCGCGGCTCAATTCTTTTTGCAGCGCAAACACCGACTGCGGCCGCGCCAGGGGATCAAGCGCCATGGTCCATTCAACGACCTCAATCAAATTGTCGGAATAGACGCCGCGCAGGCGCGACAGCGCCAGGCCCAGGCGGTCTTTCTCCTGGCGCTGCGGCGCGTCGTTGGGCGGGTAGCCTTGCATCGACGCATAGATGCAAGCGCCAATGGCGTAAATATCTGTCCAAGGGCCCATGGTGGTGTCGCGCTTGTACATCTCGGGGGCGGCAAAACCGGGGGTGTACATCGGGCGAATAAAGTTGCCCTCTTTGTTCAACACCTCGCGCGCCGCGCCAAAATCAATCAGCACGGCTTTGTTGTCGTCGGTGACAAAAATATTGGCGGGCTTAATGTCCAGGTGCAGCATCTTGTGCTGGTGCACGATGCGCAGGCCGCGCAAGATTTCGTCAAACAGCGAACGGATGGTGGACTCGCGAAACACCTTTTGCTGCTTGAGCTCGCGCGCGGTCACCACAAAATCCTGCAAGGTGTCGCCGTCCAGGAAATTCATCACCATGTAGACGGTTTCGTTCTCGCGAAAGAAATTGAGCACGCTAACCACCGACGAATGCGAGATTTGAGCGAGCGAGCGGCCCTCTTCAAAAAAGCTTTTCAGGCCCAGCCGGTAGAGCGAGAGTTTTTCGGGGGTGATCTGCGGCAGCAACTCGCCCGGCGCGCGCGTGGCCAGCGACGAGGGCAGGTATTCCTTGATGGCGACTTGCTGGCCCTCGGTGTCGACGCACAGGTAAACCACGCCAAAACCGCCTGAAGACAGCTTGCGCACAACGCGATAGCCGCCTATGACCGTGTCCGGTGGCAAGGGCGCGGGCTTGATCTTTGACATAATTTGAAGCAGTAAGGCCTGTTACCAAGCTGCGTGGCCCTCGTCCACACTTGAGTGACCCATAAAAAACCCATGTCAGTTTACAGCATGACCGGCTACGCGAGCGCCCAACTCGAACTGCCACGCGCCACACCCCAAAGCGATTTCAAGGCCGATTCCAGGACCAGCCGGATCGGGCTGGAAATCCGATCCGTCAACAACCGCTTTCTTGACCTCAGCCTGCGCCTGCCCGAAGAGCTGCGCCAGCACGAACCGGCGCTGCGCGAGTGCGTGGGCCAGCAGATTCGCCGCGGCAAGGTCGAGCTGCGACTGTGGATTGAACAAGCGGGCACTACGGCGCTGCCGCAGCCCAGCGCGGCCCTGTTGCAACGCCTCAACAGCCTGCAAGACAGCATTCATGCCTGGCTGCCAGGCGCTGTGGCGCTAAGCGTGGCCGATGTGATCCGCCTCTCCAGCCAAGAGAGCGAGGGCGGCAAAGCGCAAACTGACACAGCCCAGGCCGACGAGATAATGGCGTTGGCACTACAAGCTTTGCAACAATTGCGTAGTGCGCGCGCGCGTGAAGGCGCGCGTCTGGTGCTAATGCTGAGCGACCGTCTGGCGCAACTGCGTACTCTGGCTGCGCAAGCCCAGCCCCTGGTGCCACAGCTGGTGGAGCAGCAGAAAAAACGCTTCTTGGAGCGTTGGCAGGAGGCCCTGGCTGTTGGCGGCAGCACTGCGCCCGAGGCAGCGCATGAGCGCGCACTGACCGAGGCCACGGCCTTTGCCATCCGCATTGATGTAGCCGAGGAGCTGACGCGGCTGGACTCACACCTAATCGAAATTGAGCGCCTGCTGGGCAAAGGCGGGGAGTGCGGCAAGCGGCTGGACTTCATGATTCAGGAACTGCACCGCGAGGCCAATACGCTAGGCGCCAAATCGGCCACGCTGGAGTTAAGCCGCATCTCGATGGACATGAAGGTGCTGATTGAGCAGATGCGCGAGCAAGTACAAAATATCGAATAACGCTGCAAACCAAGCCACGCCTGCCAAGCACCAACATGGATTACCCCGGAAATCTCTACGTTATTGCCGCCCCCAGCGGCGCCGGTAAATCGAGCTTGGTCAAGGCGTTGCTGCACGGCGATGCACACCTTAAAGCCTCAATTTCACACACCACGCGCGCGCCACGCGGCCAAGAGCAAGACGGCCAGGCCTATTATTTTGTGTCGCCCCCGGTATTTGACGAGATGGTCAAAGCCGATGCGTTTTTAGAGTGGGCTCGGGTGCACAACCACCAGTACGGAACCTCGCACCGCACGCTGCAAGAGCGCATGGCCGAAGGTGTGGACGTGGTGCTGGAGATTGATTTTCAGGGTGCGCTGCAAATCAAGCGCCTGTTCCCGGTGGCAGTGCTGGTGTTCATCTTGCCGCCTAGCTGGCAGGAGCTGCGTGCGCGGCTAGAGCGGCGCGGCGAGGATGCCCCGGAAATCATTGATATGCGCCTGAAAAATGCCAGCCATGAGGTGGCCCAAGTGCGCGCGTTTGACTTCGTTATAATCAATGAGTTGTTTGAAGACGCGCTTTCAGACCTGAAAGCCATAGTCAGGACGCAGCGCCTGCGTTACACCGCCCAACTGCAAAGCCGGGCAGCCACTTTCAAATCGCTTCACATCCTTTAGCCACCTGGAGAACGCCATGGCCCGCATTACCGTTGAAGACTGCCTTGAAAAAATCCCCAACCGCTTTGAGCTGGTGTTGGCGGCCACGTACCGCGCACGCATGCTGAGCCAGGGCCATGCGCCGAAAATCGAAAGCAAGAACAAGCCTGGCGTAACTGCGTTGCGTGAAATCGCTGAAGGCAAAATTGGCATTGAGATGCTGAAAAAAGTACCCGGCTGATCGCCCTGCTCGCGCAGCATAGAAAAGCACCTGTTTCAGGTGCTTTTTTCATGGCCTTATAACCCGCACGGCATAGCCACGCTACAGTGGCGGTGTGAGCAGCGTCACCAAAACCCCCAAAGCCAAAGCCAAAGCCCCTGGCTTGCCGGTGGACAGCCCGGCGGCAGCCAACGCCGCTGCCGCCAGCTTTGCTGCGCTGACCAAAAAACTCGACTACCTTGACGCCACCGATATTGAGCAAGTGCGGCTGGCCTATCGCTTTGCCGATGAAGCTCACTTGGGCCAACTCCGCAACAGCGGCGAGCCCTACATTACGCACCCCATCGCGGTAGCCGCACAGTGCGCAGAGTGGAAGCTTGATGCGCAAGCCTTGATGGCCGCGTTGATGCACGACGCAATCGAAGACTGCCACGTTACCAAGCCCGAACTGATTGAGCGGTTTGGCGCGCCTGTGGCTGAGCTGGTCGATGGCCTGACCAAACTCGACAAGCTGCAATTTGACACGCGCGAAGAGGGCCAGGCCGAGTCGTTTCGCAAGATGCTGCTGGCCATGGCGCGCGATGTGCGCGTAATCCTCATCAAGCTCGCCGACCGCAGCCACAACATGCGCACCCTGTCTGAGGTGCCACGCGCCAAGTGGCACCGCATTGCCTCGGAAACGCTGGATATTTACGCGCCCATTGCCCACCGCCTGGGCCTTAACCAGACCTACCGCGAACTGCAAGACCTGGCCTTTGCTTACCTGCGGCCCTGGCGCTATGGCGTTTTGTCCAAGGCCGTGACCAAGGCGCGCAACCGCCGCCGCGACCTGATTCAAAAAGTGCAGCGTGATGTGGAAGCCGTGTTTAGCCAGGCGGGTATTGAAATGCGCATTGCCGGGCGCGAAAAAACTCTCTACTCCATCTACCGCAAGATGGACGAAAACCACCTGAGCTTTGCCCAGGTGACGGATATTTACGGCTTTCGCGTGATTGTGCCCACCGTGGCTGACTGTTACATGGCGCTGGGCCTGCTGCACCAGACCTACAAGCCGGTGCCGGGCAAGTTCAAGGATCACATTGCGATTGCCAAGCTGAACGGCTACCAGTCGCTGCACACCACGCTGGTTGGGCCATCAAGCCAGAACATCGAGTTTCAGATGCGCACCCAGCCCATGCACGCGGTAGCCGAAACCGGCGTGGCCGCGCACTGGCTGTACAAAAACAAGGGCGGCGCTGAATCAGCGTCGGAGCGGCTGGGCAACAAGTGGCTGCAATCGCTTTTGGATATTCAGCACGAAACCCGCGACGCCGCCGAGTTTTGGGACCACGTCAAGGTGGATTTGTTTCCCGATGCGGTCTATGTGTTTACGCCCAAGAGCCAGATCATGTCGCTGCCGCGTGGCGCTACCGTGGTGGACTTTGCCTACGCGGTGCACAGCAAGGTAGGCGACCGCGCCGTGGCCGCCAAGATCAACGGCGAGCAGGTGCCGCTGCGCACGGCCCTCAAGAATGGCGATGTGATTGA
>JAKFVA010000009.1:156197-187860 GCA_021732385.1 Burkholderiales bacterium
CGGGCCCGCTCGGGCATGCAATCGCACGGCACCGACTGAAAATAACAGGCGATTGCCCAGCCAAGGCCCAATTAAGCCTGGTGCTGGCTGGAACTTCGCTGATTCCACCACTGTCTCAGACGGGTAACTGCGCCCTCATTTTTTTGAAAGCCTCCTTTATGTACACACTGTTACAGCGTTTGCTGCTGGCGCTCGCCTGCCTCGCGCCAGTCTTGGCAAGCGGATCCGGGTTTGGTGGTTTCGGCGGCGGCTCTGGTGGCAGTTCTGGCAGTTCTGGTGGTTTTTCTGGCCCTCGCGGTTCGGGCAACTCAAGTAGCAACAGCGGCGCATTGTCCAGCGTGGACCAAAAGTACGAGCTCGGCCGCTCCATCGTGGCCCAGCAGGCCCTGCGCTACCAAGGCATGGCGCTGTGCCTGGCCACGGACGGCAAATTCAGCCTGTTGGTGGATGCCAAGGTGCCTGAACTGATGGCCCTGGGCAATCGCCAAGCCCTGGCCGCCGCCCTGCACGACTGCGCACCTGAGACCAAGCCGCCACTCAACGCCGTGATGCGCTCATCTGACCTGGAGGCGTTGGTGCATTTTCTGGACCAACGCCTGAGCCTCAAACTGGCGTTTTAGCTGGCTCGGCCAGGCGACCAAACCGCCAATCAGCCAACGCCGCGCCTGCAATTAAAGCGTACTGCACCAGCCAGGCCCAAAGCGGCTGGGTATGCGGGCTGGGGGCCTCAAAGCCCAGCGTTCTGGCCGTGGCAT
This sequence comes from Burkholderiales bacterium, assembly GCA_021732385.1. GTDB lineage: Bacteria > Pseudomonadota > Gammaproteobacteria > Burkholderiales > Burkholderiaceae_C > JAKFVA01. The sequence continues at coordinate 156,953 of JAKFVA010000009.1, forward strand.
AAGACAACAATACTGCCGCTGACGCTGTGAAGGCCCAGCGACTGGGGTAAATCACCGCAAACGGCAGTACCCAACACCAGTACCAGGCGTTGACCACGGGGCTGACGAACAACAACGCGGCAAAGACGAGATCGCCACGCGGCATCAGGCCTGGTGCGTTGCAATGCCGGTGCCACAGCAGGACCAGCAGCAAAGCAAAAAAAGCCAACGCAAGCCAACGCCCATAAGGCGATGGCAGGCTGTGCAGCAGCAGGTGGCCACTGGCATTGAACAAGCCGAACTCCGCCATCACCTGCAAGCCCGGAGGCCACACCGCAGCCCAGCCAAAGGGCCAATAGACCAAGAGCAACGCCAGTGTGAAAATGCCCCATGCTCGCCAGCGCAAGCCCAGCACAAATGGCAGCAAAGCCAGGGCAAACACCTTGGCTCCAACGGCGAGCGCCAAAACCAATGCGGCCAGGCCATAGCGCCCACGCAAGCCGCAGCAAACGGCCCCCAGCGCCAGCGCAATCGCCAGCGACTCGGTATGCGCCGTAAACGCAAACTCCTTGATAACCAGCGGACACCAGGCGTACAGCAGCACCCAGCGCGCAGGTGCCAGCCGCGCCAGCAGCAGCACAATAACGCCGTCGGCCAAAGTAAAAAACACCTGCAGCGGCCACACGCTGCCAGGTGCCAGCCAGTAAGCGGCGGCAAATACCCATTGGCACACTGGCCCATAGACCGTGGCGACAAAGGGGTGGTTAATGCCGTTCAAAATCGACTGGAATCGCGCGCCGATGCTATCGTCAGAGAAATGCGCCGCTGGCGGGCTCAGGTAAGGTGAGCCGGTCTCCACTGTCATGCGGCCGTCCCACAGATAGCGGTAGAAATCGTCTTCAAACAGCGGCATTCCCAGCACGCCAATCAGGCGAAACAGGGCTGCCCAGCAAAGCACCGCCACCAGCGAAAATTTTGCGCCAGCAGACCAAGCGCGAAAGACCGCGTAAGCCAACGCCATGCAGCCCGCCGCAAGTGCGTAAAACGCCAGCAAAGAAGGCCCACCCGGTGCATGCGAGCGCCAAGCCAGCACGCACCACAACAAGGCGCTGGCGGCACCTGCGGCATGCAGCGCGGCTGGCTGCATGCATTGCGTTGCCAGGCCGGGGTACAGTCGCAGCAGTTTGCTCATGGCGGCGCTGGGTAGCTCACCCGCACGATCTCAATGTTTTGCACCCCCGCTGGCGTGACCAGTTTGACCACATCCCCCTCGCGCGCCTTGAGCAGGGCACGCGCAATCGGCGAAACCCAGCTCACGTAGTTGCTGGCGGTGTCGGCCTCGTCTGTGCCCACCAGTGTCACGGTGGTCTCATTGCCCGCCTCGCTGGCGTAGGTGACTGTGGCACCAAAAAATACCTGGTCATTGCCGTATTGCAAACTGGCGTCAACCACCTGTGCAATGTCCAGGCGCTTGGTCAGGAAATGAATGCGCCGGTCAATTTCGCGCAGGCGTTTTTTGCCGTAAATGTAGTCGCCGTTTTCAGAGCGGTCGCCATTGCGTGCGGCCCAGTGCACCGCCTCCACCACCTTGGGCCGCTCCAGGTCCATCAGTTGCAGCCATTGCGCACGCAGCGCGGCGTAGCCGACTGGGGTTATGTAGTTTTTGCCGCCTGCGGCCACGGGCGTCAGGTCAACGCCCTCGTCATCCGCATCGGCCGATTCTTTGGTAAAGGCTTTGTTCATAAGAAAAAGCCTGCAACCCAAGGGTTGCAGGCTTTGAAATCCAAACAAAAGTTGGTGCGGCTGGCAGGAATTGAACCCACGACCCCTTGGTTCGTAGCCAAGTACTCTATCCAACTGAGCTACAGCCGCGAAGCCGCAAATTATAGCAGTTCAATTGAATTTGAACTGCCAGCGCTGCTGCCCATGGCTGTCAAAGCCGGGGTTACCAGCCCGGCCTGACTCAAAAGCGCTAAGGCAGTGCAGCAGCAGCCGCCTTGATGGCCTCGCGAATGCGCCCATAAGTGCCGCAGCGGCAAATATTCTCGATGGCGTCAATGTCGGCATCGGTCGGATTCCTGGTGCGGCTGAGCAGGTCAACCGCCGCCATGATTTGCCCCGGCTGGCAAAAGCCGCATTGGGGCACATCGCGGTCCAGCCAGGCTTGCTGCACCGGGTGCAAGGTATCGCCATTGGCCAGGCCTTCGATAGTGGTGATGCTTTTGCCGACCACCGAGCCGACCCGCACGACACAGGTGGGAAACGCCTTGCCATCGATCAGGCAGGTACAGGCTTGGCACACATTGGTGCCGCAGCCGTACTTGGGGCCATTGATGCCGAGCTTGTCGCGCAGCACCCAGAGCAGGGCCAGGTCGGCGGGGGCATCGACATTGACAGATTTGCCATTGACTAACAGGTTGTAATTGGGCATGTCATGGCTCCTTAAAGAATGAAGACGGGGTCAGGCAGCTTGCCTGGGGCGACTGGGGTGTAAGCGGGCTGGGCATTGAGCGGGAACTTGCGCGGCTTGAGGCCAGTGGCACGCGCATAGGCGTTGGCAATGGCACCCGAGCTGGCTGAAAAACCAACCTCGCCCAACCCGGCAATGATCTCGCCTTCGTTCGGTATGATGATGATTTGCACGTCTTTGGGGAAATCTTTGATCTGCGAGAAGCGGTAGTTGGCGTAGCTGCTTTGTTGCGGCAGACCATTTTTAAAAGTCAGGCCCGCGTTCAAAATCAGTGAGATCGAGTCCGACAAGCCGCCTTGCATTTGCGCTTCAATGCCCGAGGGGTTGATCGGGCGGCCCACATCGATGGCGATCACGGCTTTGACCACTTTGGCACGCAATGGATCGCGGCAGTCAATCTCGACCAGCGTTGCCGTGAAGGCCCGTGTTTCCATGTGCACAGCAATGCCTTGCGCAAAGCCCGCGGGCATGGCGCGGCCCCAGTTGCCGACTTGTGCCACTTTCTCCAGCACCGCACGTGCCCGTGGCAAGCGCAGGTACTTGAGGCGAAACGCCAGCGGGTCCTGGTTGAGGGCTCTGGCAATCTCGTCCACCATGATTTCTTCGGTTGCGCGGAAGGGCTGAATATGCACCGAGCGGAACGAGCAGGTATTCAAATCCAGCTCGGTTGGCATCAGCTCTTTGGAATGCACGCCAAAGTTGTAGGGCGAGGTCACCATGGTTTTGAACAGCGACAACTCCACGCCTAAATTGCCCCCCGTTTGCACCGTACCGGCAGGGGCGCTGGTAGCGATAGCCGAAAAGATTTCACCGAGGCCGTGGCGGGTGTCAACGTTGGGTGATGCGCCTCGCTGCTGGTAGCTGATGACTCGCCCGTCGAGCAAGGTGGCGCGGATTTTCTGGTACTGGTGCGGGCGCATGCGGCCGTGGCGTACGTCGTCGCTTCGGTGGTACATCAGCTTGCAGATGCGGCCCGTGACTTGGGAAATATAGGCCGCGCTTTGCACCGGATCCCAAAACAGACGCCGACCAAAAGAGCCGCCGCTGGGAATGACGTGGGTGGTCACGGCGTTTTGTGGCAGACCCAGGTCGATGGCAATCGCCTGCTGGGTGACGATGGGCGACTGCAAGCCAGCCCAGATTTCAGCCCGGTCAGCGCGCACATCAACGATGGCGCAATCGACTTCCAGCGGCGCGTGCGAGGCAGCGGCCATTTCAAATTCGCCCTCAACCGTCAACGCACCGAGTGGCGGAACGGCAAAAGGCAGGATGGAGTTCCTTAGCTTGGCCTGAATTGTGGCATCGCTCTCGCCCTTGACCGGGCCATCGCCCCAGGTAATGTCCAGCGCATTGCAGGCCGCCCAGGCTTGGCCAAAGGTCTCGGCCATCACCGCCACACCGACTTGGCGCGGCGTGATAGAGCCGCCGGGCGGCACCACCACCACTTCCAGCACGCCAGGCATGCCCCTGACGGTGCCAAGGTTGTTGACGCTGACCACCGTGCCGCGCACTTGCGAGGGCATGCGCATCATGGTCGGTTTGGCGTTTGGCACGTCCTGGTCCATGGTGAACTTTTTCTGGCCAGTGACGATGGCACGCGCGTCGATGCGGCCAGTACGGGTACCAATGATTCTGTATTGAGAGGCCGACTTGCGCAGCGCATTGACTGGCAATGGCAGCGCAGCGGCAGCGCTGCTCAATGAACCCAGGGTGGCACTGAACCCGCCCGGCGCTAACACCACGCCAGCGTTGATCGTCAGATCAGCTGGTGAGGTGCCAAACTGAATGGCGGCCGCGCTGAGCAAGCGCGCCCGGGCCACCGCCGCCAGCACCGGCAGCCCCAGGTCAAGCGCGCGCACCGAGGTGGAGCCACCAGTGAGCTGGTTGTATACCAGTTCGGGCCGGGCATCAGACAAGACCACATCCACCATGCTCGTGGGAACGTCAAGCTCTTCCGCCACCATCATGGCGCTGGTGGTGTCGATGCCCTGGCCCGACTCCATGCGAGGCAGCTCAAGGCGAACCCGGCTGTCGGTACCAATCGTCAGCTTGACGAGTGGCATGGTGGGCAGGGAGGTTTGAGCGATCGCATCGCCCAGGTCGTAGTAATCCACCGTGTCGGGCGGCGTGAGTGCCAGTGGTGGCAACGAGCCGAGCAAGCCGCCCAGCAATTGGGCCTGCGCGGTAGCAGGGGCAGCCAGGTTTATGCCAAAGCCACTTGCCACCGTCAGCACCGGAGCCGAGATGGCATAGGCCATGAGTTTGCGACGGCTGACTGGCAGGGACTGCGGCTCTTGCGTCGCGTCGCAAGGCACGGGCAGGGTTTCCGTATCTTTCATCGAGGTCTCCTTTGTGTTGTTGGCTCAAGCTTAGGCCTGGCGGAGTGTTGGAGTTGTCATTGCAACGACATCCATGCCCCGAGGAAACCCCTGCATCCGGAAACTATGGCTTACCGTAGCGCTCTGATATGTAAGAAAAAATAACTATGCAAAACCTGCAAGAGACGCTTAAAACCAGCCTATGGGCAGAAACGCTGACACCCAAAGAGCTGGCACAGGTGTGCGACGAATCCTACGAAATGCATGTGGCGGCAGGCGCACACCTGACGCGCATTGGCGACGCGGCCAACAGCTGGTATGGCGTCATTGAAGGCGTGCTCATCATGACAGTGTGCTCGCCTGACGGCAAAGAATCCACCTTCACTGGTGTCACCAACGGCGGCTGGTTTGGTGAAGGCACGCTGCTGAAAAACGACCACTGGCGCTACAACGGTTTGGCCGTGCGCGATTCACGCCTGGCATGCGTGCCGCGCAGCACTTTCAAACGGCTGGTTCAAACCAGTTTGCCGTTTAACCATTTTTTGCTCTCGCACCTGAACGCACGCCTTGGCTTGTTTATCAGCCTGATTGAGTACGACCGGCTGCTCGGCCCCGACGCCCGCGTGGCGCGCTGCCTGGCCAGCCTGTTTCACCCCGACATCTACCCGCGAACCGGCTCTTTTGTAGAGCTCAGCCAGGAAGAAATTGGCCAGCTTTCTGCCATGTCGCGCCAGCGCGCCAACGAAGCCCTGCACCAGTTGGAGCGGGCCGGCCTGCTACGCATTGAATTTGGTGGTGTGTCGGTGCTCGATTTGCCCGGCCTGCGCAGCTACCACGGCGTAGCGCAGGGAAAACGCAGGGGCAGTGCCAAGTCCTGACGCGGGCGCAAAGTGTGCTGCGCTTTGCTCTACCTTGCTTGGCAATCAATGGTGGGCCGTGTTGGACTTGAACCAACGACCAAAGGATTATGAGTCCTCTGCTCTAACCAACTGAGCTAACGGCCCTGACAACAACGGTGAATTGTAGGGCGGCTACTTCTGGTGACTCAGCGCGTTGCTAACTAGCCGGGAAGTAATGTCGACGATCTGGATCATGCGGTCATAGGGCATGCGGGTCGGGCCAATCACGCCCAGCGTGCCCACTACTTGGCCGTCGACCTCGTAGGGCGCACTCACTATGGACAAGTCTTCAAACGGCACAGAGCCACTCTCGCCGCCAATGTAGATGCGGATGCCCTCGGCGCGGCTGGAAATATCCAGCAGGCGCATGAGCTGGGTTTTTTGCTCAAACAGGTCAAAGGCGCGCCGCAGGTGGCCCATGTCGTTGGAAAAGTCGCTCACGGCCAGCAGATTGCGCTCGCCGGAAATCACCACATCGCCGTGCGCCTGGTTAAGCGCCTCGCTGCTCACGGCCACAGCGGCTTGCATCAGGCTGGAAATTTCACCGCGCAGTTTCTCCACCTCGCCCCTCAAACGCGCCTGCACTTGCTCGATGGCCAAGCCCGCGCAATGCATATTCAGGTAATTGGACGCCTCAACCAGTTGCGCGGGTGTGTGATCAGTCTCTGTAAAGATGACGCGGTTTTGCACATCGCCCTCGGGCGAGACGATGATGACCAGCAGCCGCCGCTCCGAAAGCCGCATGAACTCAATATGCCGAAACACCGAGCTGCGGCGAGGTGCCATCACCACACCCACAAACTGCGACAGGTTGGACAGCATTTGCGCCGCGCTGGCAATCACCTTTTGCGGTTGTTCGGCCGCCAGACTGGGCGTTTGCAGCTGCTGGCGCTGCGCTGTGAGCATGGTGTCGACAAACAAGCGGTAACCGCGCGGCGTGGGAATACGCCCGGCTGAGGTGTGTGGGCTGACAATCAGGCCCAGGTCTTCCAGGTCTGACATGACGTTGCGGATGGTGGCTGGCGACAGCTCCAGCCCGCTGGCTTTGGATAGGCTGCGCGAGCCCACAGGTTGGCCGTCGGCGATATAGCGCTCGACCAGCGCTTTCAACAACAACTTGGCACGGTCATCCATTGGGAATGATTTTAATGATTTAATTTGCCAATGACACCACGCTTTCCTCAAGTAGCCCTGATTGGCAAGCACCACGGCGGCGCTGTTCCCAGTGCGGCCATGGTCAGCACCGGTCAGGCCGCCTTACTTGAGATTGCGCAGTTTTTGCAAGCACAGGGCAGCACTGTGGTGCTGGAAGCGGACACTGCGGCCAGCTACCAAATCACTGGCTTTGCGGTGCAAGACCTACCTGGCCTGGGCCAAGCTTGCGACCTTGGGCTGGTAGTTGGCGGCGACGGCACCATGCTGGGCATTGGCCGCCAACTGGCCCGCCACGGCCTGCCATTAATTGGCATCAACCAGGGACGCCTGGGCTTTATTACCGATATTCCACTGCTGGATTACCGCAGTCTGCTGGCGCCCATGCTGCGCGGCGAGTACACCGAAGACCACCGCAGCCTGATGCACGCACGCGTAATGCGCGGCGGTGTATGCGTGTTTGACGCGCTGGCCATGAACGACGTGGTGGTCAACCGCGGCGCGTCCTCGGGCATGGTCGAGCTGCGGGTTGAGGTAGACGGCCATTTTGTCGCCAACCAGCGCGCCGACGGCCTGATTATTGCCACCCCCACCGGCTCCACCGCTTACGCTTTGTCGGCTGGCGGGCCACTGCTGCACCCCTCGATTCCGGCCTGGGTGCTGGTGCCGATTGCGCCGCACACCCTGTCGAACCGCCCGATTGTGCTGGCCGATCCCAATGAGATTGCGATTGACCTGGTCTCCGGGCGCGACGCCAGCGCCAACTTTGACATGCAGTCGCTGGCTGATTTGCAGCAGGGCGACCGCGTCATCGTGACGCGGTCTGAACACCGCGTGCGCTTTTTGCACCCCAAGGGTTGGAATTATTTTGAGACGCTGCGCAAGAAAATGCACTGGAATGAAGGCGTCGCATGAGCCTTAAAAGCATCACCCTGCGCGACTTCGTCATCGTGCGCGAACTCGCGCTTGACCTGACTGGTGGCTTTACCGTGCTGACTGGCGAAACCGGCGCGGGCAAATCCATCTTGATTGACGCGCTGCAATTGGCTTTGGGTGCGCGCGCCGACACCGCTGTGGTGCGCGAAGGCGCGCAGCGCGCCGATATCAGCGCTGAATTCGACCTGCCCCCTGCCTTGCTGCCCTGGCTGCAAAACGGCGGCTTTGACGAAGCGCCCACCGTGTTACTGCGACGCACGGTAGACGTTCAGGGCAAAAGCCGTGCCTGGATCAATGGCAGCCCTGCTACCGTGGGCCAGCTTAAAAGTCTGGGTGACGAACTGGTGGACATTCATGGTCAGCACGCCTGGCAAAGCTTGACCCGGCCTGGTTCAATGTTGACGTTGTTTGACAACTACGCAGGCCTGAGTACCCAGCCACTTTTGGTGCTCTGGCAGCTTTGGCGCAACGCCGAAAAGCAACTACGCGACGCGCAGGCTGTGCAGGCCACCTTGCAGCAAGAACGCGAGCGCCTAGCCTGGCAAATTGGTGAATTGGACAAGCTGGCCCCCGGCGCGGATGAGTGGAACAGCCTGAACGCCAACCACACCCGGCTGGCTCACGCGCAAACCCTGCTTGAGGCTGCGCACGGCGCGCTGGCTTTACTTGACAACGATGAATCGGGTGCTTTGCAAAGCCTTTCGCAAGCGCAAGACCTGCTGCAAGACCAAGCTCATTTGGCCCCTGAATTCACCGCACTGGCCGACGTATTGGCCTCCAGCCTGGCACAGGCTGAAGACGCTACCCGCTCACTGCATGGCTGGCTGGGCAAGATGGAGCCCGACCCGCAGCGCCTGGCTGAGCTCGACACCCGGTTGGCGCAATGGCTGTCTTTGGCACGGCGCTACAAATGCCCGCCTGCAGAGCTGCCCACGCTGCTGCAAGAGTGGCAGCTACAACTGGCCACGCTCGACGCTGCCGCTGACTTGGCCAGCCTTCAAAGCGCGTGCGATCAAGCCGCGGCGGCTTACCAAAAAGAAGCCCGGCAACTCTCCAAGGCACGCGCCAAAGCCGCGCCGCAACTGGCCAAAGCCATTACCCAGGCGATGCAAGGGCTGGGCATGCAGGGCGGGCATTTTGAAGTAGCGCTACAAAGCACCGATCCCACGCCACGCGGCCTGGAGCAAATTGAGTTTCTGGTGGCCGGCCATGTGGGCAGCACGGCCAGGGCAATTGGCAAAGTGGCCTCAGGCGGTGAGTTGTCGCGCATTGCGCTGGCCATAGCGGTAACTACCAGCCAGTCGGGCACGGCCCAAACCCTGATTTTTGACGAAGTTGACGCTGGCGTGGGCGGCGCCGTTGCCGAAACTGTAGGCCGCTTGATGAAGCAACTTGGGCGCGACCGACAGGTCATGGCAGTGACGCACCTGGCGCAAGTTGCTGCCTGCGCCGACCAGCACCTGCTGGTGCTCAAGCAGCAGCAAGATGGCAGCACCCACAGCAGCGTCGCCAGCGTGCAGCACGAGCAGCGCGTGGCCGAAATTGCCCGTATGCTGGGTGGGCAACAACTGTCGGCTACCACGCTCAGTCATGCCAAGGAAATGCTGCAAGGCAGCCTCAAGCCATGAGCAGTGTCCAACCACCCGCCGCGCCAGCCGCCAATAACGCCGATACCGCCAACCAGGGCGCCGTCGGCAAAGCGCTGGAGATCACCGTCATCACTGGCATGTCGGGCTCAGGCAAGTCGGTCGCCCTGCATGCGCTGGAAGACGCCGGCTATTACTGTGTGGATAACCTGCCGCCCGAATTGCTTTTGTCGTTTGTGGCGCTGGAGCAAAAACACAAAGCCCAGAAAGTCGCTATTGCCATGGACGTGCGCAGCGCCAGCTCGCTGCCGCTGGTGCCCAAGCAGCTGCAGGCGCTGCGCGCGCAAGGCCTGGTGGTGCGCCCGCTGTTTCTGGACGCCAGCACCGATACGCTGGTGCATCGCTTTTCCGAAACGCGGCGTAAACACCCGCTGTCCAATCGCGCTGCGGCTGCCAGCGCGGCAGACTCCGCCGTCGATCCGCAGCGCGTATTGGTGGAGGCCATTGAGCTGGAACGCGATATGCTGGTCGAATTGCGCGAGCAGGCCCATGTGATTGACACCAGCATTTTGCGCACCGCGCAACTGCAAAGCTACGTCAAGTCCATCATTTCTGCGCCAGCCAGCCAGTTGACGCTGGTGTTTGAATCCTTTGGCTTTAAGCGCGGCATTCCGCTGGACGCCGACTTTGTGTTTGACGTGCGCATGCTGCCCAACCCCTATTACGAACCCGCGCTCAAGCAGCAGACCGGACAGGACGCCGACGTGATCGCGTTCTTGCAGCCCCATGCCGAGGTACAGCAGATGCTCCTGCACATCCAACAGTTTCTAGCGTACTGGCTTGCCGCCCTGGCACGCGACCACCGCAGCTATGTGACCGTGGCTATTGGCTGCACCGGCGGCCAGCACCGCTCGGTATACCTGGTCGAGCAACTGAGCACAGCTTTTGCCGGCCAGTGGGTCACGCTCAAGCGCCACCGCGAGCTGGCCGTCAGCTAAAAAACGTTCAACAACTAAACCCCGTTAGGGCCTGACACCAGCAATTGCCTTACCGGCGCGGGCAAGCCCAGGGCGGGCCATTGCGCAGCCGCCAGCCACTGGCCGTCTTGTACTTGGCCCGCTTCGGCCAGCACAGAGGGCATAGGCAAATTCAGCCAGACCGGGTGCAGATGCAAGTCTTTGTGGGTTAGCGCATGGACCAACGCGCTGCCGTCTTGCAATCTGGTTTGCAGGCGCCTGGGCAGCGTGGCGGCCAATTCGGTGCGGCTGGCAAATACGGGGGGCGCGTACAGACCCGCCCAAATCCCCTGGCCATTGGCGGCGCTGGGGCGCTTGTGCAGCCATACATCGCCTGCCGCGCTGCGTGCCAGCAGCAGCCACATCACCTGCGCTGTACGCTTTAGCTTGCGGGTTTTAACCGGAAAGTCGTGCCAAGTGCCGCTGCGCTGCGCCTGGCACAAGCCACTGGCCGGACACAGCGTGCATTGCGGGTTTTTGCGGCTGCACAGGCTGGCACCCAGATCCATCAGGCCCTGGGTGTAATGCGCCATGGCGGCGGGCTGCGCTTTAAGCAGCGCGGCGCTTGGCAGCAGCTTGCTGGCGTGGCCCCACAGCAAGGCTTCGTTGCGGGCCTGTGCCAGGTCGCCGTCAAAACCTAGCAGGCGGGTGAGCACGCGCTTGACGTTGCCGTCCAAAATGGCCACGCGCTCGCCATGGCAAAACGCGGCTATGGCGGCGGCGGTCGAGCGGCCAATGCCCGGCAGGGTTTGCAGGCCTTGGGCGCTGACGGGGAACTGCCCACCATGCAACCCCACCACGGCCTGCGCGCAGCGGTGCAGGTTGCGCGCGCGGCTGTAGTAGCCCAGGCCGCTCCACAGGCCCAGCACGTCGTCTTGGCTGGCTTCGGCCAATACCTGCACAGTGGGAAAGCGCTGCAAAAAACGTGGGTAGTAAGCCAGCACAGTGCTGACTTGGGTTTGTTGCAGCATGACCTCGGAGAGCCACACCCGGTAGGGATCACGCGTGTGCTGCCAAGGCAAGGTTGTGCGGCCATGGCGCTTTTGCCAGTGCACCAGGCGCGGCGCAAAATCGGCCAGGTCAGTGCTGGGCAAGACGCTCAGGCCGCTTCCAGCACTTCTTGGGTGGCACTGTGCTGGCTTTGTGGAATGTTGACGAGGTAAGCGGTGAGTTCGGTGAGCTTGGCGTCCAGCGCGTCGAGCTCGCGCTCTAGGGTTTCGATCTCGCTGATGCGCTCGTCCAGACCGCCCGCAGCTTGCTGAATGCGGTCAATTGCCTCCATGCGGCGAGCAAAATTGCGACGGCGCTCGCGCAGCTGCGCGTCAAGCTGCGAAGCGGCAGATTTGTTCCACAACTCGACCTCACCCAAAGCGGCTTCGTACACAGCCCGCAGGCGAGTGGCCAGTGCACGCACCAAGCGGTCAGCAAACTCGGGTTGCGACAGGCGAAGTGCGTTGCCAAAGCCCATGTACTGGTTGTGGCTGCGCTCGACCTGCTCCAAATCGCCCACAAAACGGGCTAAATCGGGCGCGGGCGGCGCTTGCAGGGAAAAGCCATATTCGCCGTTGAGCTGGCGAAAAGTAGCCTCCAGCATGGCCTGAATCTCGGCATTGGTGGTATGCGCTTTGTCCATGGCGGCGCGCAGGCTGGTGAAGGTTTGGCGGTAGGCCTTTTTAATGCCCAACTTGATACCCGGCTCGCGCAGTGCTTTGTTTAGTGCCGCCATTTCGGCTTTAAGGCTTCTGGAGCCCAGCATGTCAAACACATGCCCCAACAACTTGAGGTGCACCGAGCGCACGGCATGCAGCTTGGCACCGCTCACGTCAAACTCGGCGCGCTCGTTGTCAATACGCGAGCGCATGTGCTTGATGACCGATGCGTTCTTGCCGCGCAGACCCGCCAGTTCCTGCTTTTGCTCGGCCTGGTCGCGGCGGCGGATGTTGATGAGGCGGCCGGCTTCCTGGCGCAAATCGCTGACGCTGCCCGCCACCGCCGAACGCAGGATTTTTTGGCGCTGGCCCATCACGCCCTGCGCCAGCGCCTGCTCCAGGAGCGGCAACTGGCTGGCCTCCAGCAGCGCGGCGTCACCGGTGACTTTGGCCACAAGGCCTTTTTGTGCCGACACGGCAATCACCTGACTGGCCGGCAGGCCCAGAATCTCGGCTGAACTTTCGCGTTGGCGTTTGATTTGCGCTTGCACCTGCTCTGGCGTGCTCAGCGCATCCCACAGGGTGTCAATCTTGTTGAGTACCACCAGGCGTGAATCCGTGCCTGCGGCCTCGGAGATCAAATGCTCGCGCCAGATGGACAGGTCGGACTTGGTGACGCCGGTGTCGGCGGCCAGAATAAATACCAACGCGTCGGCTTGCGGAATCAAATTCACGGTGAGCTCAGGCTCGGCGCCAATGGCGTTGAGGCCGGGCGTGTCCAAAATCACCAGACCCTGCTTGAGCAGCGGGTGGGCAATATTGATGAGCGCGTGGCGCCAGCGCGGCACCTCCACATGGCCATCGGCCTTCAAGGGCGGGTTGTCTTCAGGGGCGTCGTCGTGCCAAAAACCCAGGGCACGGGCTTCGTCCTGGCTCACATGGCGCACCTCGGCCACTTTCTCAAGCGCCTTCGCCAGTTGCGCGGGGTCGTTGACGTCCAGGTCAACCCGAGTCCATTTCTCGGGCACCATGCGCCACTCCATCAGCGCCTGTGGCTGCAGTCGGGTTTCAATAGGCAGCAGTCGCAGGCAGGGCGGCACCAGCGCGTCGTACCCCAGTTCGGTCGGGCACATAGTGGTTCGGCCCGCACTGGCGGGCATGATGCGGCGGCCGTAACCAGCAAAAAAGATGGCGTTGATGAGCTCGGATTTGCCACGCGAGAACTCGGCCACAAAGGCCACCATAACCTTATCGGAGCGCATCTGGGTTTCCAGGCGGCGCAGGCGCTCTTCCACGGCAGCATCCAGCAGCTCGTGGTCTTTCATCCACTCGGACAGGAGCTTGAGGCGCAGCGCAAACTCACGCCGCCAGGCACTGTGTTGGTCAAATTGGGTGTTGAATGAGGTAGCCAAGGCAAATCCGGTTACGCATTTGAATATAGCATTGGCGCTCGTTTTTGCATTGGGGTCTGGTGTTTACCCAAGCAGTCCCCGGGCGATGCGCGAACGTTAGTATTTTTGGCAGACGCCACAAAAATAGGTTGAGCGCTGGCCCTGGCGCAGGCTTTTTATGGCGCCCCCGCAAACCTGGCAGGGCTGGCCCGCCCGGTCATACACCTTGGCCTCCAGCTGAAAATAACCGCTTTGCCCCTGGGCGTTGGAGAAGTCGCGCAGCGTACTGCCGCCTTTTTCCACCGCTGCCGCCAACACCTGCCGGATAGCTGCGTGCAGGCGTAGCGCACGCGGTGCAGTGATGCGTGCGGCCTTTACCGTGGGACGGATGCCCGCCAGAAACAATGCTTCCGACGCGTAAATGTTGCCTACGCCGACCACCACGTCGCCGGCCAGCAGCACCTGCTTAATGGCACTGCCGCGCTGACGCAAAGTGGCGTGAAAAGCGCGCGCGTTGAAGTCGTCAGTCAAGGGCTCAACGCCCAGCTTACCCAGCAACTTGTGGGCTGCCGTATCAGCTTCGCTGGCGGCATACACCACAGCACCAAAGCGGCGCGGGTCATGCAGACGCAGGGTGCCCTGTGTAGTGGTCAGGTCAAAGTGGTCGTGCTTGCCTGGTGCGGGTAAATCTTTGGCAAAGTTAAGTGAGCCTGACATGCCCAAGTGCAAAAGCAAAAGCCCCCGGCTCAAGTCAACCAGCAGGTACTTCCCTCGGCGGCGCACGCCCAAAACCTGCTGCCCCAACAGCGCAGCAGGCGCGCAGCCCAGCGGCCAGCGCAAAGGCTGGCCCAGCGAGGCCGACAGCACATGTGCACCAGCAATGCGAGCCGCAAAACTGCGGCGAGTGACTTCAACTTCGGGGAGTTCTGGCATGGCTTTCCGGTGTGCGCCGTATTGAACTATTATGTTTCATGAGCTTAAAAAATCTGTCTTCGGCACACCAGGCGCTTGCACTGGCCTGCACAGCGTTGACTGGCCTGTCTTTGATGTTACCGGCCAGCCTTTGGGCGCAGACCAGCGCCGCCACCGAACAGCTGGACGCACCCCAGGCTGAAGTCAGCAATTCCGCGCTTGACGCCGCATTGTTTTATCAGCTGCTGCTCGGCGAGTTAAATGTGGGCTTGGGCGAACCGGGCACAGCCTACTCTTTATTACTTGATGCCGCTCGTAGGAACGGCAACGAATCACTCTATCAGCGCGCCGTTGACCTGGCCCTGCAAGCGCGCTCGGGTGATGCCGCATTAGCCGCTGCGCGCGCCTGGAAGGAGGCTAAACCGGCCTCGCGCGAGGCCAACCGTTACGTGCTGCAAATTCTCGTGGCACTTAATCGTTTGCCTGAAACGGTGGAGCCCATCCGCACTGAAATTGCTTTGGCTGATGGCATTCAGCGTAACGCCGCCATGGTGGCGGTGCCGCGTCTGTTTGCGCGCGTTGCCGACAAAAAAGCCGCTGTAGCAGCCATTGAGCTGGCGCTAGCTGGATACCTTAACCCAACTGCTGCCAACGCTGGCAACAGCTCGGCCGCTGCTTGGGCCGCCGTGGGCCGCATGCGGCTGGCCGTGCCCGATGCGGCGGGCGCCCTGCAAGCCGCGCAGCGCGGCCAACAAACCAACCCTGGCGCTGAAGAGCCGGTGGCGCTGGCGCTGGATTTAATGGAAGCCAAGCAACCTCAAGCCGAGGTGCTGGTGCGCAATTACTTGCAAGCCAACCCTTTGTCCGATGTGCGCATGGGCTATGCCCGTGCGCTGATAGACACACAGCGCTATGGTGAAGCGGCGCTGCAATTGCAATTTGTCACCGCGCAAAAACCTGAATTTGCTCAAGGCTGGCTGCTACAAGGTTCCCTGCAGGCGCAGGAAAACCAAAATGACGCCGCACAAACCTCTCTAATGCGTTACCTGGAACTGGCGCGCCCGCTTCCAGCCAGTGAAGAGCGCAGCCGCGGGCTGGCACAAGCCTACCTGGTGCTTGCACAAATTGCCGAGAAGAAGAAAGACTTTACAGGTGCTGAAATCTGGCTCAACCAGATTGAAAACTCGGCTGACATATCCAGCGCGCAGAGCCGCCGCGCTTCCATTCTGGCGCGCCAGGGCAAACTGGCCGAAGCGCGTGCGCTGATTCGCACTTTGCCCGAGCGCACCCCCGAGCAAGCCCGAGGCAAGCTCACAGCCGAGGTACAACTACTGCGCGACAACAAGCAATACAAGGCGGCTTATGACCTGGTAACTGCCGCCATCGCTGCTGATCCACAGGATACTGACCTAATCTATGACCAGGCCATGCTGGCCGAAAAGCTGGGCAACCTGAGCGAAATGGAAAAACTCCTGCGCAGCCTGATTGCCACCCGGCCCGACTATCACAATGCCTACAACGCGCTGGGCTATTCGCTAGCTGATCGGAATTTGCGCTTGCCCGAAGCCAGGCAACTCATTTTGAAAGCGCTGGAGTACGCGCCTGGCGACCCGTTCATTAGCGACAGTCTGGCCTGGGTGGAGTTTCGGGCAGGCAACAAGGCCGAAGCCTTACGCATTCTTGAAATAGCTTACAAGGCGCGGCCCGACAGCGAAATTGCCGCTCATCTGGGCGAGGTGCTGTGGAGCCTGAACCAGCGCGAGCGTGCCATCGCCATCTGGCGCGAAGGCCTGCTGTTAAACGCCGAGAACGAAACCCTGCAGGAAACCTTGAAGCGCCTGCGCGTGAAGCCGTGAATGTCAGGTACGGCTTAAGTGCGCGAGCATGGTGTTTTGGCATGGCGCTTTTTGTTATTGTTTCTATAGCTGGATGCGCAGGCCCTGCAAGTTCAAACAACGTTAACGATACAAAAAAATCGTTTTGGAGTGGGCGTCTGGCTTTGCAAATTGCTTCTGAGCCACCCGAATCATTGTCAGGCACCTTCGAACTCGGTGGTGATGCCCGAAATGGCAGCTTGCACTTGTTTAGCCCACTAGGCAGCACACTGGCTGTACTACGTTGGACACCACAGTCAGCCAGCCTGCTGGCCAACAACCAGACTCAGACTTTTGATTCGCTCGACGCCTTAGCTCGCCAAGTAACCGGTACACCACTGCCGTTAGCGGCGCTGTTTGAATGGCTGGCTGGGCAGCCAGTGTCCGCGGCAGGTTGGCGCGCCGATTTATCGCGCTTGGCTGATGGCCGTCTACTCGCCGAGCGTGCTGCCGACGCCAGCGCGCCAGCAGCGCAGTTACGTATTGCGCTGGACAGCCAATAAATCCCCCCGCATCAAGCCCAGTCCGTTGCCCGCATGAAAGCCCTGTACGACGTGGCGGCTCCCGCCAAATTGAACCTGTTTTTGCACATTACGGGCCGCCGTGCCGACGGCTACCATTTGCTTCAGTCCGCCTTCATGCTAATTGACTGGTGCGATACGCTTCATTTTGAGCCGCGAGCGGACGGCATCATCAGCCGCGAGGATTTGCACGGGATTGCCACGCAGGAATTCGCAGCGCCAGCCGCCCTGCCCGTTGATGACTTGGTAGTGCGCGCCGCTCGCGCCTTGCAAAGCACCACTGGCTGCACACTGGGTGCGCACATTGGTCTTTGCAAGCGCATTCCACAGCAGGCCGGCATGGGTGGCGGCTCATCTGATGCAGCCAGTTGTCTGCTGGCACTTAATCGCCTGTGGCAATTGAATCTGCCATTGGCGCAACTGCAAGCGATTGGCCTGCGACTGGGTGCCGATGTGCCGTTTTTTCTGGCTGGACGCAATGCTTGGGTTGAAGGCATTGGGGAGAAAATCACCGCGCTGTGTCTGCCGCCCGCCCGCTTTCGGGTGGTCAAGCCTGCCGCTGGATTGGACACATCGCGCATATTTGCCGCCCCGGCACTCAGACGCGACACGCAAACTGCTACAATTTCGGGCTTTGCTGTGATGCCTTCAAACGAAATGTTTGGTTTTGGGCGCAACGATTTGCAACCAGTCGCGCAAGCGCTGTGTCCTCAGGTAACGCAAGCCCTGCAATGGCTCGCCTCGCTGGGATTGAGTCCGCGTATGACAGGTTCTGGCAGTGCTGTATTTGCCAAGCTGGTCGATGCAAGCCAGACAAGCGACAGCGCAGGTTTGCCAGCGCTCTGGCAAGTTCGCGATTGCAGCAATTTGGAGGTTCACCCCTTGTTTGGGTGGGCGTCCTGAGCAGATTTTTCGGCGGGTTGCATTAGCGGCCCGCCCGTGTAGGGGAGTCGCCAAGTTGGTAAAGGCACTGGATTTTGATTCCAGCATGCGAGGGTTCGAGTCCTTCCTCCCCTGCCAAGCTATTGAACAGGCCGGGTGTCCGACCTGTTTTGACAGGCAGCTTTTGCTGTCTGGTTTTCTTTGACCGCTGGAATGCTCATGCAGGTACATCACCCCGATTTCATGGTTTTTACCGGCAATGCCAATCCTGGCCTGGCCGCTGAAATCGCGCAGCACTTGGGCATTACGCTCGGTGCGGCCAATGTCGGGCGTTTTTCTGACGGCGAAGTCACTGTCGAGATCAATCAGAACGTGCGCGCCCGCGACGTCTTTGTGGTGCAGTCCACCTGTGCGCCCACCAATGAAAATCTGATGGAGCTGCTGATTATGGTTGATGCGCTTAAACGCGCATCGGCTGAGCGCATCAGCGCCGTCATTCCCTACTTTGGCTATGCCCGGCAAGACCGCCGCCCGCGTTCAACGCGCGTGCCGATTTCAGCCAAAGTGGTGGCCAACATGCTGCAGGCTGTGGGCGTGGCACGCGTGCTGACCATGGACTTGCACGCCGACCAGATTCAAGGCTTTTTTGACATTCCGGTAGATAACATTTACGCCTCGCCTGTGTTGCTGGGTGACTTGCGGCTGAAGAATTACGAAGATTTGATTGTGGTCTCCCCCGATGTAGGCGGCGTGGTGCGCGCACGCGCCCTAGCCAAGCAACTTGACACGGACTTAGCGATTATTGACAAGCGTCGCCCTCGCGCCAATGTGAGCGAGGTGATGCATGTGATTGGCGAAATTGAAGGCCGCAACTGCGTCATCATGGACGACATGATTGATACCGCGGGCACCTTGGTCAAGGCCGCCGAAGTGCTGAAAGAGCGTGGCGCCAAAAAAGTCTACGCTTATTGCACGCACCCGATTTTCTCTGGCCCCGCAGTTAGCCGCATCACCCAAAGCGCGCTTGATGAAATCGTGATTACCAACACCATCCCTCTGAGCGAAACCGCCCGGGAATGCTCCAAAATCCGGCAAGTTTCCGTGGCCCCGCTAATCGCAGAGACGATCCAGCGCATTGCCAAGGGCGAGTCGGTGATGAGTTTGTTTTCTGACCAGGAAGAGCTTTTTTAAACCGCCGACCTTACAGAAAACACGCACGCGCCGCCTCACCGCTGCGCGTATCCAACGCAAATGCCACTGGTCGCGGTGGCTTTGCTTTTTGTCTTTAGTTAACGGAGTTACACCATGAAATTTACCGCTTTTGAGCGCGCCAAGCAGGGCACGGGTGCGAGCCGCCGTCTCCGCATCACTGGCCGCACGCCCGGCATCGTCTACGGTGGCACAGGCCAGCCGCAACTGATCGAGCTCGACCACAACGCCCTGTGGCATGCTATTAAGAAAGAAGCCTTTCACGCCAGTATTTTGGAAATGGACCTCGCGGGTCAAACCAGCAAAGTGCTGCTGCGCGACCTGCAAATGCACCCATTCAAGCAACTGGTGCTGCACATTGACTTCCAGCGTGTGGAAGCCAATACCAAACTGCACATGAAAGTGCCGCTGCACTTCAGTGGCGAAGAAAATTCACCCGCCGTCAAACTCGAAAACTGCCTGGTGACGCACGTGTCATCCGAGATTGAAGTCAGTTGCCTGCCCGCCGATTTACCGGAGTTCATTGCGGTGGATTTGAGCGGCATCAAAAAAGGCAGCCCGCTGCATGTCAAAGATGTGGTGCTGCCCAAGGGCGTCACCGCCGTAACGCACGGCAAAGAAAATCCGGTGCTGGTTTCGGTGGTGTCCATTGCCGAAGAAGTGCCAGACCCGGCTGCCGTGGTTGCCACCGCGGCACCGGCTGCGCCTGCCGGCAAAGGCGGCAAGGCAGCTGCACCGGCTGACGGCAAGGCCGCGCCTGCCGCCAAGACCCCCGCCGCCAAAGCCCCTGCCAAGAAGTAATTGGCGGCACTAGCCTGAAAGCCCGCCATCCGGCGGGCTTTTTTTACGCCTTGGGAAAACCAGCGAACCGCCGTGTCCCCTATTTACCCCGCCTAATTACATTAAGCTAGCGGCCCATGATTAAGTTATTTGTTGGCCTGGGCAACCCCGGCCCCGGCTACGAGGCGACACGGCATAACGCAGGCTTTTGGTGGGTCGATGCGCTGGCGCGCCAGCTTCAGTTGCGCCTGTCGCCCGAGAAAAGCTGCCAAGGCCTGCTGGCACGCGGCCAGCACCAGGCCCTGCCGTTTTGGTTGCTGCAGCCCCAGACCTTCATGAACCTGTCGGGCCAGTCGGTTGGCGCACTGGCGCGCTTTTACAAAATTGCACCCGAGGAAATGCTGGTGGTGCACGACGAACTGGACCTGGCCCCCGGCCAGGCCAAGCTCAAACTGGGCGGCAGCCATGCCGGCCACAACGGCCTGCGTGACATTCATGCGCAACTGGGCCCCAATTACTGGCGTTTGCGTCTGGGTGTGGGCCACCCTGGTGACAAGTCTGAGGTGGTCGGCTGGGTACTGCAAAAGCCCAGCCTGGACCACCGCATAGCGATTGAGCAGGCAATTAACCGCAGCCTCAAAGCCTGGCCCGAGCTACTGGCGGGCGAGATGGAAAAAGCCATGCTGGTGGTGCACACCAGCGCGCCGCCGCGGCCCAAACCCCCTAAGCCTTCGCCCCAGCCCGTGCAGCCAGCAGGGCCAGACGCAACGCCAACTTGACCTGGCTTGCTTGCAAAGCGCAAGCGCGGCGGGAGGCGCTTTAGGGCGTTGCGGCGTTTTGCGCCTGCAAGGCGCGGTACTTCTGCCACAGCGAGTCGCGGCTTTCAAGAAACTGCGGGTGCAGCGGAATGCAGTCCACCGGGCACACCACCACGCACTGCGGCTCTTCAAAATGGCCCACACATTCGGTGCACTTGTGCGGGTCAATTTGGTAAATGTCAGGCCCCATGCTGATGGCTTGGTTGGGGCATTCGGGCTCGCACACATCGCAGTTGATGCAGGCGTCGGTAATCATCAGACTCATAGACGGATTATCCGCCCCCAATACCAGGCATCAAGCCGATGGGGCCTTGTCATAGACCGCCTGGGCAGGCAGGCCGTGCAAATGGGTGGTTTTGGCCCATTCCAGAATCACCAGTTCCCAGCGCCCCCAGTTGGGGCAATGCAGCGCCACGCGGTTGATGCCCGCATTGGGGATGTCACATTGGCGTGGCCCCTCCAGCGGCAAGCCCTGCGCCTGCCGGTAGATCATGTCCAGGACTCCGCCGTGCGTGACCACCACCACGTTGTTGTTACAACCCTCAAAAGCATGCAACTGCGCGGCTTTCATGACGCGCCCATGCAGGCTGCGCGTGCTCTCCATACCAGCCGTGTTGTCATCAATGCCGTATTGCAGCCACTGCGCCCACTCGTTGGGGTATTGGCTCTGGATGTCTTGCGCGCGCATGCCGTCGAGCTGGCCAAAGCTGCGTTCACGCCAATTTGGCTCTGTGGCCTGGCCCTTGACGGGAGGCTGTTGGAGTGTCTGAGTAATGATGTCGGCGGTCTGGCGGGCGCGCAGCAAGTCGCTGCTGACCACCTTGTAAATCGTCTCGCCCGCCAGGGCTTTGGCTACAGCGTGCGCCTGCGCTATGCCCGCAGCGTTCAAGGGTACGTCGCTGTCGCCCTGAAAGCGCAGTTCGCGGTTGTAATCGGTTTCACCGTGGCGAATCAAAATCAACTGGGTCATAACGGCATTATCCGAAAATGCGGAGACCAACTCCAGGCTGGATGTGCTATCAACGCTTTAAAGTTGAATCATGACGTGAATTTTCCACATCAACGGGCCAAATGCAAAAACGGTGCCAAACCAGCCGCGGTCAGCAATTTTGCGTGCGCTTCGGATGTAGCTTGTCCATCAGCCTCTGGTAAACCGCAGGAGAGACAAACTTGTTGGCCTCTCCGCCCAATTGGGCAATCTCACGCACAAAGGTGCTGGAGATGAACTGGTATTGGTCGCTGGGCGTGAGAAACACGGTCTCTACCTCCGGCATGAGCTGGCGGTTCATGCCAGCGAGTTGAAACTCGTAGTCAAAATCGGTGACGGCGCGCAGGCCACGCACCACTGCATTGGCTCCCCTGCCCACCACAAAATCGCGCAGCAACGTCGCAAAACTGTCTACCTGCACTTGCGGGTAGGGTGCTACCGATTCGCGCACCATGGCGATGCGCTCATCCAGGCTAAAGAGGGTTTTTTTGTGGTGCCCGGCAGCCACGGCAACGATAACCTGGTCAAACAAGGCGCTGGCGCGCCGCACCACGTCCTCGTGACCCAAGGTCATCGGGTCGAAACTGCCGGGGTAAACGGCGATGATCTGGCGCGTCATGGGCTCTCCTGCGTGGCTTTTTCAGCGCATTATGCGCTGCGGCTTTGCTGCCATGCAGGTGCCCGGGTGCACTTTGCCTCAACGCTGGTTCGGATTGTTGGGCTGGCGGTCGCGTGAATTGCGAACGCCGTCACCATCACGGTCGCGGTCATTGCGATTACGCACACCGTCGTTATCACGGTCGCGGTCAAAACGGTTGGGGATGCCGTCACGGTCACTATCGCGCCCGCGGTATTGGTTTTGACGGTATTGGCTTTGATGCTGGGTATAACGGTCCCGCACCCAGCGGTCTTGCACAAACACTACCGGCTGCGAGCAGGCACCGTAGCGTCCGCAGTAGCGGCCCCAGTTGCTGGAGTGGCTGGTCGGCACATACAGATAAATCGGTTCGCGCTGGTAAGCGTAGGCAGGCTGCGTGATGATCACTGGTGCGGCGTTGACATAGGCCGAGCGCGGCAGCGGCTCACCCAAGGTGACCCTGCCATAAACGCCGGGCTGATTGATGCTGATGGCCACGCTGGTGGCTGCTGTGGCAGCTTGCATGGCGCAGACACTGAGTGCAGCAGCGCCCAGCGCCCGGGCAAAAAAGCTAAAAGTAGCGGTATTCATGATTTGGCTTTCGTTGTTGAAAACGCGTACTTTGGGCCGGTATTGCACCGTTAGCGCGTCTACAACGTAAAGCTGCGGTCAAGCGGACTGATTTGCGGCGCAGTCCTACAGGGTTTGCAGGCCTGCGACCGGGTTGGGCTTGAGCAAATGCGCATGCACCGCACCGGCTTTAAGGTGGCGGTGCAAAACCCAGCCGCATTCAAGCAAGGGCGCATCAGCCCATGGCACCGGCGACTCCAGGTAGGCATAGCCCTGCGCTGCAATGGCCTGCGCTGCTGCGCGCAGCAGGGCCTGGCGCTGCGCCAGCCCAAACAAGGCCTCATCAAATGGCGGGTCGAGTAACACCAGGTGCAAGCTATGCGGGCTTTGGCGCTGCAAGCTGCTCAGGCCATCGCCACGTTCAATTTGCACCATGCTTGCTTGCAGTTTGGCTTGCACGGCTTTGAGTTTGAGCACCAGCGCGGCATCTTGCTCGACCATCAACACCTGCGCTGCACCGCGCGAAGCGGCCTCAAAGCCCAACGCGCCAGTGCCGGCAAATGCGTCCATGCAGCGCCAACCCGACAAATCGTGGCCCAACCAGTCGAACAGGGTCTCGCGCACCCGCGCCGGTGTGGGGCGCAAACCGGGTTTGCTGGCCACTGGAATGGGTGTGCGCTTGTATTGGCCGCCGGTGA
Source organism: Burkholderiales bacterium (assembly GCA_021732385.1). Taxonomy (GTDB): domain Bacteria; phylum Pseudomonadota; class Gammaproteobacteria; order Burkholderiales; family Burkholderiaceae_C; genus JAKFVA01. The sequence continues at coordinate 180,238 of JAKFVA010000009.1, forward strand.
TGCGCACCGCCGCTGGCGCAGTGCCGGGTCGTGCGGGTGACTTGGTAACGGGCGAAGCGGCGGCCACCGCCTTGCTGCGCTGTGGCTTCAAGGCTTGGCGCCCAGCAGCACTGTGACCATGCGTGCGGGTTGCAGCGTGCGGGCGAAGGCCGCCTTGACATCGGCCACAGTGACCTTGTCAACCTGCGCCGTCCATTGGTCCAGGTAGTCCAGCGGCAGGCCGTGCCAGGCGATGTTGGCGATGTTGTCAAGCAGCTTGCGGTTGCTGTCAATGCGCAGGGCAAAGCTGTTAACAAGGTTGGTCTTGGCGGTTTGCAAATCGGCCTGACTTGGGCCGTCGGTCACAAACTGCGTCAACACCTCACGCGAGACCTGCAAGGCCTGCGCCGCCTGGTCGGGCCGGGTTTGCAGGCTGATGGTGAAAGAGCCGGCGTGCAGGCCGGGGTTAAAGCCGCTGCTGACGCTGTAGGTCAGGCCGCGCTTCTCGCGTACCTCGGTGGTCAGGCGCGAAACAAAAGTGCCGCCGCCTAGCAGGTAGTTGCCAACAAACAGCGGAAAAAAGTCGGGGTCGTTGCGCTTTATGCCGGGCTGGCCCAGCAGCACATGGGCCTGGGCCGAATCAAACGGCAAGCGCAGCTCTAGCGGCTGCGCCAGTGGGGCCACCTCGGCAACCAGCGGCAACACCGGGCAAGCCCCTTGCGGCAGGCGCGACAGCAAGGTGTTGACCAGTACCTCGGCTTGCGCACGATTGAGCGCGCCCACAATGCTCACCTTGGCACGGCAGGCCAGCATGCCCTGGCGGTGAAAGGCCTGCAAATCGGCGGCCTGGATAGCCGCCAACGAAGCCGGTGTGGCTTGCCTGGCGTAAGGGTGGTTGCCAAAAACCGCCGCGCTGTAGGCGCGACTGGCCTGAGTGGCGGGACGGGTTTCAGCCTCTTTCAGTGAGGCCACCAGGCGTTCGCGCTCGCGCCGCCACAGCGCATCGGCCAGTGCGGGCTCGGCCAATTGGCGCGCTGCCAGTAGGCTGGCCGTGCCAAGCAGGTCGGGCTCGGTCAACGAGCGCAACTGGTAGCTGGTGCGGTCGGTGCCGGCGCTGGCAGAAAAGCTGGCCCCCAGGTCGGCCCAGGCTTGCGCCAACTGGTTTTCATCGAGCGCGCTCTGACCCGCTTTGGCCAGCAAGCCTTTGCTGCCCATACCCGCGGTGGCGCTGGCCAGGCCGGCCTTGCCGGCCGGGTCGCGGCGGCCACCGGCGTCAAAGTCAAGCTGGACATCCACCATGGGAATGGCCGGACTCTCGGCCAGCAGCACCTGTGCGCCGCTGGGCAATGTCCATTGCTGCAAGGCAATGGCAGCCCCGGCCGGATTTGAAACCAATAGGGCTAAAGCCCAATACCGGTGCTTGCCTGTAGCTATTTTTTTAATTGAATTTGCCATGACGGTTTTGCCCTTCAAGGACGCAATGCAGCAGGCGCAGCCAGCGTCGGGCGAACAACAAGCGGGGTGTTGGAGAGGCCGCCAGGCAAGCCAGGCGCGGCTGCAGCCTGCGGAATCAGGGTTGCCACGGTGAGCTGGTCGTCACCGAAATAGCGCGCAGCCACGGACTGCACCTGCTGCGCCGTTACGGCCCGCAGGCGTACGACGAGCTCGCGAGCGCCGTCTGGTGGCAGGCCGGCTATCCAGTAAATGCCCAGTTCACGCGCCTGGTTCATGACCGAGTCGAGCTTGTAGGTTTCGTTGGCGATCCACTGGGTTTTGACACGCTTGAGTTCGGCCTCGGAAACACCCTCGGCAGCAAGTTTGGTGATTTGCTGACGCAACGCCGCTTCCACCTGGCCCGTGGTTTTTCCTTCAATCGGGACGGCTTCCAGTGTGAATAATTTGGGGCCACGGCCAATCAACTGGTGGCTGGCATCGACCCGGTCGGCCAAGCGTGCCGGGCCCTGGGTGAGCGCACGCGGCAGACGCGCGCCGCTGTAGCCGTCGAGCACGCTGGCCAGCACCGTCAGGGCCAGCGCATCCTGGGTTTGCTGGTGCGCTGGCGTGCCGGGGGCGGCCTGCAGGTTGACTTCGCCGGGCACTTTGAAGGCCAGCAGCACCTGCGCTTGCTTGGCCACTGCCTTGAAGTCCAGCCGCCGCAGACCCGCTTGCAATGGCTCGGCGCGCGGCTTGCGTAGCGGCAACGCGCGTGCGGCAATAGCGCCGTAGTACTGGTCAGCCCAGGCTTTAACTTGCGCCACATCGACATCACCGGCCACCACCACGGCGGCGTTGGCTGGCACATACCAGCGCTGGTAGAACGCGCGGGCGTCATCGGGTGTCATGGCGTCGAGGTCGCTCATCCAGCCCACGATGGGACGGCGCACCGGCGATGCAGTGAAAGCAGTAGCCAGCAAAGCCTCGTACAGGCGGGCTTGCGGGTTGTCTTCGGTGCGCAAGCGGCGCTCTTCCTTGACCACCTCGATTTCTTTGATGAATTCGGCGTCGGCCCACTGGTTGCGGGCAAAACGGTCGGCCTCCAGCTTCATCACGTTTTCCACGCGTTGCGCCGGCACCTGCTGGTAGTAGCCGGTGTAGTCTTTGGAGGTAAAAGCGTTCTCACGCCCGCCAAGCGCCGCCACCTGGCGTGAGAACTCGCCCGGCTTTAAATCGGGTGTACCTTTGAACAGCATGTGCTCCAGCACATGAGCCACGCCGCTGGTGCCATCGACCTCGTCGATAGATCCCACCCGCACCCACAGCATGTGTACCGCCGTGGGCGCACGCCGATCAGGCTTGACGATGAGTGTCATGCCATTGGCCAAGGTGAACTGCGACACCCCCGAAGCCGCTGAAGCCGCTGTTGCGGTTTGCGCCGAAGCGCTCAAGGGGAGGAGGCTGCAAAGCAATAAAGCGGCGACCCAATGGTGAGCGCGGCAGGCAAGGTGGTATTTCATAGAATGGTCTGATTCTATGAACCCTGCACATGTTCAGTTTTTTCAAGAAAAAATCACCTGACTCCGCCGTGCCCTCTGCCGCACCGCCTGCCGACTCTGGGGCGTCAGTGCCCAGCCCCATAGCGCAACCCGCAGCCGCCTCCACCGCCGTTGCAGCCCCACGCCGCCACTGGCTGGATCGGCTCAAGGCGGGCCTCAGTCGCAGCGGTGCCACTATCACCAGCGTATTTACCGGCGCACGCATTGACGAGGCGCTCTACGAGGAACTGGAGTCCGCCCTGCTGATGGCCGACACCGGTGTTGCCGCCACCCAGCATTTGCTGGCTGATTTGAAACGCCGCGTCAAAACCGCAGGCAGCACCGAGCCACAGCAGGTCAAGGTGCTGCTGGCGCAAGCCATTGCCGATTTGCTGGCATCGCTGCAACGCCCGCTGGCCATTGCCCACACACCCACCGTCATCATGGTGGTGGGTGTCAATGGCGCGGGTAAAACCACCAGCATTGGCAAACTCACCCGGCATTTGAGCGCTGCCGCAGCCAGCGTGCTGCTGGCTGCTGGCGATACCTTTCGCGCGGCAGCACGCGAGCAACTGGCGGTGTGGGCAGACCGGAACACCGTGGAAATCATCAGCCAGGAAGGAGCCGACCCAGCCGCCGTGGCGTTTGACGCCGTGACTGCCGGTATGGCGCGCGGCAAGGACGTGGTGCTGATAGATACTGCGGGCCGCCTGCCGACGCAACTGCATTTGATGGAAGAGCTGAAAAAAATCAAACGGGTCATCCAAAAAGCAAACCCTGCAGCGCCACACGAGGTATTGCTGGTGATTGACGGCAATACCGGCCAGAACGCGCTGGCACAGGTGAAAACTTTCAATCAAGCGCTGCACCTGACCGGCCTGGTCATTACCAAACTCGACGGCACCGCCAAAGGCGGTGTGCTGTGTGCGATTGCGCTGTGGGCACGTGAGGCTGCCGCCAGCCACCCCGAACTGCCCCAAATGGCGGTGTACTTTATTGGTGTCGGTGAACAACTCGAAGACCTGGAGACTTTCAATGCCCAGGAGTTTGCCCAAGCGCTGATCACCTAAACGCTTTGGCAGCGGCTACGGCAAACACAGCCAAGGCGGTCGAACTTTTTGTGCGCTGGCATCACCAAGTCAGATGACCACCCCGTTTCATCCCCGTGACCAACGCACCTAAATTGTGTGCACACCATGAACACCCTCCTTTCACCCGACGAAATTACCCAACTGGTGCCGCTGGCGCAAGCCGCGCCGGATGCCATGGCCGCCATGCGCGAGCGCATGCAGGCCAGCGGCCAATGGCAGCCGCACCAATTGGCCGGGCGGCGCTGGAACATGGCCTGCATATCACTTGAAATCACCCAGCGCTGCAACCTCGATTGCACGCTGTGCTACCTCAGCGACAGTGCCGAGGCAGTGCGTGACTTTCCCATGGAAGAAATCTTCCGCCGCATCGACCTCATTCATGCCCATTACGGCAGCAACACCGACGTGCAAATCTCTGGCGGCGAGCCAACCCTGCGCAAACCGGCAGAGCTGGTCGCTATCGTCCGGCGCCTGACGCAACTGGGTATGCGCAGTTCGCTCTTCACCAATGGCATCAAGGCCACGCGCGCCTTGCTAACCGAGTTGGCGCAGGCCGGTTTGACCGATGTGGCGTTTCACGTGGACAGCACCCAGCAACGCGCGGGCTACACCAGCGAGACCGATCTCAATGCCCTGCGCCATGAATACATTGAACGCGCGCGCGGCCTGCCAATCAGCGTGTTTTTCAACACCACGGTGCATGCCGGCAACTGGGCCGACGTGCCGCAATTGGCTGCATTTTTTGTCGCGCATGCCGATGTGGTGCGGATGTGCTCGTTTCAGTTACAGGCCGACACGGGGCGCGGCGTGCTGGGCACGCGGGCTGACGCCATCACGCACGACGCCATCTGGCAGCGCATCCAGCAAGGCGCAGGGACAGCGCTGCGCACCAACGTGCTGCAAGCCGGCCACCACGACTGCAACCGCAGCGCCGTGACGCTGGTGGTCAACGGCCGGGTGCACGATGCCTTTGCCGATGCCGCCTTTATCCGGCGCTTTATGCGCGAAACCGCAGATGCCCGGTTTGCGCGCGGTACGCCCTGGCGCGCCATGCGCTCGCTGGTGGCCGCAGCAGTTGCGCAGCCAGCGCTGGCGCTGGCCACTTTGCGCTGGCTGGCAGCGCTGGCGTGGCAGACCCGCGCAGACTTGCTGGCCGCGCGCGGCAAAGTCCACAAGCTGACTTTTTTCACCCACAATTTCATGGATGCCTGCTCACTCGAGCGCGAACGGCTTGATGCCTGCATCTTCATGGCCATGACGCACCAAGGCCCCTTGAGCATGTGCGCCTACAACGCCCGGCGTGACCATTTTTTGCTGCAACCCCTGGCGACCTCAAGTGGCCTGTGGCAACCGCTCGGTCGCCGCGCAAGCCAGGGCGCAGGCAATGTACACAGTTTCCCCATCAAGCTGCTCAAAGGCCGTGCGCGCGTCGCACGGCAGCAGGCCCAGTCACCCACAACCACCACGGCCACCACCGAACCGGAGTTCACCTCATGAAAACTTTTCACCCTCGTGCTGCCTGGTTTTTAAGCAGACTGCTGATTGCTGTTTGTGCTGTATTGACAGGTGCCGCCCATGCCGCCGCCACACCCGCGCAAGCGCAGGAAGCCTGGGGCCGGGTGCTCGCCACTTATGTCAACGAGCGCGGCGAGGTGGACTTTGAGGCGCTGTCGGCCAAGCGTGAGGACATCACGCTTTACCTGGGCTATGTGGCCGAGACGCCACTGGAGAGCCTGAGCGAGCCCATCACCCGCCTGGCCCATATGGTCAACGCCTACAACGCGCTGTCGATGTTCAATGTGGTCGACAGCGGCATCCCGGAAAGCCATGCGGGCTTTAACAAGGTGTCTTTCTTTGTCTTTAAAAAACACACCATTGGCGGCAAGCGCCTGTCCTTGTACGGTTTTGAAAACGACGTAATTCGCCCGCTGGCCAATGAACTGGGTTTGCCCGAAATTCACTTTGCCCTCAATTGCAGCGCCGTGTCGTGCCCGGTGCTGCCGCGCAAGCCATTTACGGCGGGCGCATTCAAACAGGAGCTTGAGCGCGAGGCCCGCGCCTTTTTTGCGCGGCCTGAAAATTACCGCATAGAAGCCACCGAGCGCACGGTTTACCTGAATGAAATCCTGGACTTCTACACCAAAGATTTTGTGCCCGCGCATGGTGCCAACCTGGTGGTCTACGCCAACAAGTACGCGCCGCAAGCCGCTCCTGCCGACTTCAAAGTGCGCTTTGCGCCCTATAACTGGACAGTGGCCAACAGCCGCCGCCAGAAATAGCCCGCCCAAGCACAAGGCCTGCCCCGCGTTTGTGCAATTCGTCTGCGATGATGCGCAAATCTGTCCCAGATGACGAGGAAACAACATGTCTGTAAAAAAAATAGGCCTGCTGCTGGCGCTGCTGGCCATGGTGGTGGCGTTTTTTGTGTTCGATTTGGGGCGCTACCTGAGCCTGGACTACCTGGCAAAAAGCCAGGCGCAATTGGCCACGCAGTACCAGGCCCGGCCGCTGGTGTTTATTGCCGCCTACCTGGGCATCTACATTGCGGTTACAGCCGCCTCGCTACCTGGCGCGGCCATTTTGACGCTGGCCGGTGGCGCGATTTTCGGCCTGTGGTGGGGCACACTGATTGTCTCGTTTGCCTCGTGTATAGGTGCCACGCTGGCGTTTTTGGCCGCGCGTTTTGTACTGCGTGACAGCATCGAAGCGCGCTTTGGGCAATCGCTCAAGAACATCAACGAAGGCATAGCCAAACAGGGCGCGTTTTATTTATTCACACTGCGGCTGGTGCCGCTGGTGCCGTTTTTCGTCATCAACCTGGTGATGGGCCTGACCAAGATGCCAGTGCGCACCTTTTATTGGGTCAGCCAATTGGGCATGCTGGCGGGCACCGCGGTGTATGTGAATGCAGGCACGCAACTGGCGCAAATCACCTCGCTCAAGGGCATTTTCAGCCCGGCGCTGATTGGCTCGTTTGTGCTGCTGGGGGTGTTTCCGCTGCTGGCCAAATGGGCTGTGGGTCTGGTGCAAAAACGCAAGGTCTATGCACGCTGGAGCGCTGTAAAACCCATGCACTTTGACCGCAACCTGGTGGTGATTGGCGGCGGCGCGGCGGGTTTGGTATCGGCTTACATTGCCGCCGTGGTCAAAGCCAAAGTGACGCTGATAGAAGCCCACAAAATGGGCGGCGATTGCCTCAACTACGGTTGCGTGCCGAGCAAGGCGCTGATCAAAAGCGCGGCGCTGATGCACCAGATCAAGCACGCTGAAAAATACGGCATTGGCACAGCCAGCGCCAGCGGTTTCAGCTTCAGGCAGGTGATGGCGCGGGTTCACGCGGTGATTGCGGCGATTGAGCCGCATGACTCGGTCGAGCGCTACACGTCATTGGGTGTCGAGGTGTTGCAGGGCCACGCAAAAATAGTCAACCCATGGACCGTGGAAATTGCCTTGAATGACGGCACCCGGCAAAGCCTGACCACCCGCAGCATCGTGATTGCCGCGGGTGCCCACCCGTTTGTGCCGCCATTGCCGGGCATTGACGAGGTGGGCTACGTCACCAGCGACACACTGTGGGACAA
>JAKFVA010000009.1:188446-237343 GCA_021732385.1 Burkholderiales bacterium
TTGAGCGAGCAAGAGGCCACCGAACAAAAAATCCCGTTTGAAGTGACCCGATACCAGCTGGACGACCTGGACCGTGCCATTGCCGACAGCGCCACGCAAGGCTTTGTAAAAGTGTTGACCGTGCCAGGCAAAGACAAAATCCTGGGTGTCACCATCGTCGGCGCGCATGCCGGTGATTTGCTGGCCGAATACGTGCTGGCCATGCGGCACGGCCTGGGCTTGAACAAAATCCTGGGCACCATCCACACCTACCCGACATTGTCTGAAGCCAATAAATACGCCGCCGGCGAGTGGAAACGCGCACACCAGCCCAAACGCCTGCTGGAATGGGTGCGCCGATACCACGATTGGCGCCGAGGCTAGTCAAGCTTGCTCAAAGTGCGGCTGCACCTGGTTTTTGCTACTGAATCAGTAGTAAAAAACAATAGCTGTACCCGCATACCTGCATTGGATTTTTACATGATTTCATGCCCTAAAACAGCCTGAAATGCTTAAAAACCGCCTCGCCCACAGCCCAAATCACGCCAAACCGCGGCTGACTGGCCAAAAATCCAGAAAAATCGGCTAATTTAAGGCATTAAAAAGCCTTGCAACCATTTACTGGTGTGCGGGTAGTGCTCTTCTTTTTTACTATTATTTGTATAGCAATCAAAAACCGCTGCAAGCCCTCCGCTCGGTTCTAGGGGAAGCGCTGCAAAAGCGATTGCGAGCCAAGCTGGCTCGGATCGGGGTGGGGTGCAAGACAGGTTTTGCCGCCTTTCCCTAGGGTATGTCCGCCTTTCCCGTTCCTTGCGTCAACCTTACGATGTAACAAATAATTTCATTGATGGAGACTGACTTGACACCTTTTTCACCTGCTCGCCTGCGCGCTTGCGCCGCTCTTTTCTCGCTGGTCCTGGCCACGCCCTGGTCGCTGGCTCAAGCCCCCACGACCGCTCCCAAACTCAGCCCCACAGTCAAAATTGGCGTGATTGGCCCATTTACCGGCCCTTCAGCCGACTTTGGCATTCCCATGCTCAACGGCATCAAGCTGGCGGCCGATGAAATCAACGCCTCGGGGGGGGTACCTGGGCCGGCAGCTTGAACTGGTGATCAAAGACGATACCGCCAACCCCGATGTCGGGCGCAAGCTGTCGCTCGAACTGGTGGATGAAAAAGTGGTGGCCGTGATTGGTTTTTGCAACACCGGCGTGGCGCTGAAGTCACTCGATGTGTTTCAGGACAACAAACTGCCGCTCTTGATCCCCTGCACCACCGGCAGTCCGCTGACGGCCAAATACCCTGGCCCGGAGAGCTATATTTTCCGCACCTCGGCCAAAGACGGCATCCAGGCACCGTTTGTGGTGGACGACATCCTCAAGCGCGGCTGGAAAAAAGTAGCCATTTTTGCTGACAGCACCCCCTATGGCGAAGGCGGTATGAAAGATGTGGTGGCTGCGCTGGAGGCCCGCAACATCAAGCCGGTCTACATTGCGCGCTTCCCCTTGGGCGTGAAAGATTTAACCGAGGAACTCAAAGCAGCCAGGGCCGAAGGGATCGATGTGGTTTTCAGCTACACCGTGGGCCCGGAAAGCGCGGTGATTGCCCGCGGCCGCAAGGAACTGGGCTGGAAAGTACCGCAAGTTGGTGCCTGGTCTTTGTCGCTGCCCAATTTCATCAACGGTGCCAAAGACGCCGCCGAGGGCGCACTGATGGCGCAGACCTTCATTGCCGAGCCCAGCAACGAGCGCCGGGCTACATTTTTAGCGGCCTATTCGCGCAAATACAAAGTCCAGCAAATGCCCGTGCCGATGGCTGTGGCGCAGGCCTACGACACCACCTATTTGCTGGCGTTCTCGTTCTTTGACATCCGCGACGGCAACCTGACCGGTCCTGCCATCAAGCAGCAACTGGAAAACAAAAAGCGCACCTTCTACGGGGTAGTGGCCACCTACCAGCGCCCGTTCAGCATCCAGGACAAAGATGCGGTCAGCACCAATATGCTGGTGATGGGAAAAATCAAAGATGGCCTGGTTACCTTTGCCTACCCGGAAGACGCCAAACGCAACCTGTTTGTGCAGCGCAAACAATAGCAAGCGGCGCTGGCGGTACGATCACTGGGCTCAATTTTGTTGAAAGGCCCCCATGAACACCTTGCACCACACCACCTCGGCTGCCAGCCCGGCAAACACCAGCAGCACACCCCGCCGGATTGACGCCCTGCTGGCGCATTACGGCGAAAGCCACCAGAACCCGACCAACGAAACCATCCATTTCATTGCCATACCACTCATCATGGTGAGCTTGGTCGGCTTGCTGTTTGCCTTGCATCCGGTGGTGGCGTATGTGTTTGTAGCGGCCAGCTTGGTCTATTACGCCCGGCTGTCGCTGGTGTTTCTGGCAGCCATGGCACTGCTTACCGCCATCACACTGGCGCTGCTGCACAGTTTGGGAATTTTTTTATTCCCGCTGTCAATGACGGTATTCATCATGGCTTGGCTGATGCAGTTTGTGGGCCACAACATAGAGGGCAAAAAACCCTCGTTCTTTGAAGACCTGCAATACCTTTGGGTCGGCCCACTGTTTGTGCTGTCCAAACTGTTTATCAAAATGGGTTGGCGTTGGTAATTCAGTCAATGTAAGCGTACGCTGACTTTCTTGCCTGCGCCTGCCTTCGTCATGCTCGGGTTAACCCGTAATTTTCAATCCCTGTGATTGCTGGGCTCTATTGGCACTCTTTCAATCAGAGTGCTAATATAGTGGCCTGTGCGAAGATTTTCGCAAGGAAAGGTTTACATGACCGCTCAAGCCCTCACGCTCAGTCAGCCCAGCCTCAACCCCTGGGCCAATTCATCGGCGCTGTTGCCCGCACTGGGTAATTTGGACGCCTATATCTCGGCTGTCAACCGTCTGCCCATGCTCACTTTGGCCGACGAGCAGCAGTTTGCCAAACAACTGCGCGACAACAACGACGTAGAAGCAGCCGGCAAGCTGGTGCTCTCGCACTTGCGGCTGGTGGTGTCCATCTCACGTCAATACCTGGGTTACGGCCTGCCGCATGGCGACTTGATCCAAGAAGGCAATATCGGTCTGATGAAAGCCGTCAAGCGGTTCGACCCCGATCAGGGTGTGCGCTTGGTGAGCTACGCCATGCACTGGATCAAAGCCGAGATTCATGAATACATCCTGAAAAATTGGCGCATGGTCAAAGTGGCCACGACCAAGGCGCAGCGCAAACTGTTTTTCAACCTGCGCTCAATGAAGCAGGGCTTCAAGGCCGACGCCGAGCTGGACGATGACACGCACCGTGACACGCTCAGCCCCGGCGAAGTGGCGCAAGTGGCCAGCCGGTTGAATGTCAAGGCCGAAGAAGTCATTGAGATGGAAATGCGCCTGGCCGGCGGCGACGTGCTACTCGACCCCAGCCCGAACGACGATGGCGACGAGACCTACGGCCCGATTGCCTACCTGACTGACACCAACCATGAGCCAACCGCCATGCTCGCCGCGCACCAACGCGATGTGCTGGCCACCGACGGCATTGCCGGTGCGCTGGCCGCGCTGGATGAGCGCAGTCGGCGCATCGTGGAAGAACGCTGGCTCAAGGTCAACGACAACGGCTCGGGCGGCATGACGCTGCACGAGTTGGCGGCCGACTACGGTGTCAGCGCCGAGCGGATTCGCCAGATTGAAGTGGCGGCCATGAAGAAAATGAAGACCGCCCTGGCGCAATACCAGTAAATACAGCCGCGCGGCAAGCCCGCAGTGCCGCGCCTTGCCCGAACAACTTGTATCAATTTGTTAGGAAAAGCGGGCTTATTACCGCATGACGCTGCGGCGTGCGGTGCTGGACTGGAGTTGGCGCGGACTCAGCCCCACAATGCGGTATGGGGTATTACTTTTGTAGGCGTGCGCATACCCTGCTGTTAGGCGTGCTGATTTTGCTTGGCTTGTGGTCGGGCACGGCAATAGCGCAAGCACCCGTATTGACCGATTTAACGACGCCTGCTGCCACCATGCCCACCGTGCTGGTAGACAACAGCATGGGCAAGGTTGATGTGGCCAGTGCGAGTTCGTACTGGATCGACGACAGCGGCATGCTGGCGATTGACGAAATCGAGACGGTCAACACCAACGGCGCTTTCAACAGCACCCAACCTGAGAAATTACGGCTGACGCGGGGCGGAGCGCTGTGGGTGTCGTTTGATGTGGAGCTCAAGGACGCCAGCACCGGCTGGTATTTGCAAGTCGCCCTGCCTGGCATTGATTCGGTCACGCTGTACCACCGCAACGAGCGTGGTTTGTGGCGCATGCAGCGTGCGGGCGACAGCCTGCCAATGAATCTGTGGCCGCAAGCGGGGCGTTACCCGGTGTTTGCTTTATCCAACAGCGACCGCGTTACCCGCTATTACGCTCGCATCGTGCACCAGCGGGTGCCGTTTTACACGCCGATAGAAGTCGTGAACCAGGCCTACTTGGCGCACGAGCTGCAAGAAGAGCAGTTTCTGCTGGGCGCTTACTTCGGGCTGATCGCTTTGGTATTGGTTTTAGCCAGTGTCAATGCGCTGATTTACCGCGACCGTGCTTTCGCCATGTATGTGCTGTACCTGCTGATGCTGGGCGGCACAGTGGCCGCCTGGAGCGGTGTCGGTGCCCAGTATTTCTGGCGCGAGCAACCCGCATTCAGCAACGCAAGCCTGTTCTTCCTGCCGCTGGCCGCCAGCGCCTGCGCTTTGTGGCTGGTGCGCATTGTGCTGGTGCCCCGCCAGTACGCCAAAACGCTCGACTTGTGCCTGTTGGCGCTGGCGAGCCTTTTGGTGTTGGCAGGGCTGGTCGATGTGCTGGTCCCGACGCTCTCCGGCTTTGCCATCACCAATGCCCTGGTACTGATGGGCGTGCTGTTGTTGACTGGCACCCTGGTGCTGGCCGCCAAAAACGACAACCGCCATGTGCCTTGGCTGGCGCTGGGTTTTTGCCCAATTCTGCTGGTGACGCTGGAAATCGTGGCCAAGAATTTCCACTGGATCAATTTGGGCTCCAGCTCAGAATTGCTCATCATGCTGGCCTCGGTTTGGGAAGTACCGGTGCTGTTCATTGGCCTGAACCGGCGACTGGCGCAGCGCAAAGAGTCTGAAGTTCGTGCCCGAGCTGCCTTACAAACCGACCCGCTGACCGGGCTGGCGAACCGGCGCGTTTTCATGCTGCGGCTGGAACGCGCTCTGCTGCGCGCCAAGCGCTACCAGCAACCGCTGGGGATTCTGGTGGTTGACCTGTTCAACCACGCCGCATTGCAAAAAGAGTTTGGCCGCCATGCCACCGAGCAGGCGCTGGTGCTCGCCGCGACCCGCCTGCTGGAGGTGGTGCGCGATGTAGACACGGTGGCGCGCGTCGGCGAGAACGAATTTGCCCTGCTGATTGAGGGCCCCTGCCAGGCTGACCAACTGACGCAAATCGCCACCCGCGCGCTGGCGCAAGGCTTGCGCCCGTCTGGTTTGCTGCCAGCCGGTGCAACGCTGCGCTTTCATATCTCCATGGCGATTGCGCCGCAGAACGACCGCGACGAGGAAGAGCTGATGGCCTACTTGCTTGCTGATGTAGGCCAAATCAGCGCGGACGACAAAAAGACCATACGCACTTGTGCGTTTTAGCGTTCAGACCGCTTTGAGGAGGAAGCCAATATCTGCCGCCAGATTGGCAGCGCCACTGCCATAGCGGGTGTACAGGCGCACCCGGCCTTGCGGGTCGTAAACATAGCTGCCCGCCGAATGATCCAGCGTGTAACTGGTGGGCGTTTTGCCTTCGACTTTTTTGTAGTACACCTTGTAGTCCTTGGCCAAAACAGCCAGCTTCTCGGGTGTGGTGTACAGCGCCAAAAAGCTGGGATCAAAATTGGCCATATAGGCTTTTAGCACGGCTTGCGAGTCGCGCTCGGGGTCGAGCGTGACAAACAGCACCTGCAAACGCGCAGCGTCAGCGCCCAGCAGTTGCCGCACCTGCTGCGCCTCCACCAGCGTGGTCGGGCAGACATCGGGGCACTGGGTAAAACCAAAGAAAATTAGCACGGCCTTGCCAGCAAAGTCAGCCATACTGCGCGGCATCCCATTGTGGTCAATCAGCGCAAAGTCATTGGCATAAGGTGCACCAGTCACGTCGATAGACTTGAATTGGGGTTTGGGGGGTGGCTGCGGGCTGCATGCAGCCAATTGCGCTGCGACAACAGTTATGCCGGGCAAGAACAAGGCTTTTAATGCGTGTCTTTTATTCATAACCTAATGTCTGGAAGTTGAGACTCAACCTGGCGTAAAAACATAATGATCCACCAGCAAGGCGGCAAACAGCAAGCTCAAGTGGATCAGTGAGAAACGAAAAGTACGGCGCGCCAACGCATCCGAGTAGTTTTGCCACAAAGCAAACGCATAGCCCATAAATCCGACGCTTAAAACCAGCGCTACCGCCAGGTAAATCCACGAGGCCATGCCGTACATAAACGGCATCAGGCAAGCCGCAAACAAAATCACTGTGTACAACAGGATTTGCAAACGGGTAAATTCATTGCCATGCGTGACTGGCAGCATAGGCAGGCCAGACTTGCGGTAATCATCGACCCGATAAAGGGCAAGCGCCCAAAAATGGGGTGGTGTCCACAAGAAAATAATCAGAAAAAGTATCAACGCCTCAGGGCCAACTTCACCCGTCATAGCGGCCCAACCCAAAACTGGTGGCATGGCACCAGACGCACCGCCGATCACAATATTTTGTGGTGTCAGTGGCTTGAGAATTAAGGTGTAGACCACGGCATAGCCGACAAAAGTGGCAAAAGTCAACCACATGGTCAGCGGATTGACCCACACATACAGCATGAGCGAACCCGCTGCACCTAACATGCCGGAAAACAGCAGCGTCTGGGTGTTGCTCAGTTGTCCTTGGGCCGTAGGCCGCCAGGCTGTGCGTTTCATTTTGGCGTCAATGCCCTGCTCAACAATGCAGTTGAACGCGGCTGCAGCAGCAGCCACCAGCCAGATGCCCAGGCTAGCCACCAGTGCCAGCCTCAGGTCAGCCCAACGCGGCACGCCGGGGACAGCCAGCACCATACCAATCAACGCGCAAAACACAATCAGCTGGATTACACGTGGTTTGGTCAGCGCATGAAACTGGCGTAGCACCGACAGTTCTGTGGGCTGCGTAACGGTGGTTCGGCTGCTGCACCAAAGCCAAGTCATCACCAGTACCAAGCCCGCAGCACCCGCCGTATGGGCAAGCGCCGCAACCAGAGGCCAACCCAGCACGACATTTGACAAACCACTAACCAACTGCCACAAGGCCAGGCCAAGCAACCAGTTTCCCTGGCGATGCAAACCGTGCTGCGCACGAAGGCTCCAACCGAGCCAGCCTAAGGCAATGAACAGGCCATAGGCAAACAAGCGATGAACATAATGAATCGCGGTAAGCGCCGAGAAATCCACCGGATTGCCCTGCGGAGTCAAACCCAGTGGCCGCCACAATGTAAAGCCTTGTTTGAAACTCATACTCGGCCAGAAACTTCCCTGGCATGAGGGAAATTCTGTACAGGCCAGTACGGCGTAATTGGTGCTGACCCAGCCTCCCAAAGCCAACTGACACAGCAGCAGAAAAGCAGTTATGACCATGCCGCGCCGCAAGGCCGGCGAAATGCCATGCATCAGCCTTAGCGGCTCGTAGTACAGCGCCTGTCGACAAAGCAGCACCAAAAGCCCCATGCCACCCAGCAAATGCAAAGTTACGATGGCTGGAAATAATTTCATGGTGACCGTAAGCGCACCAAATGCGCCTTGCAGGCAGACCCACAGTAACGTGATCGTAGGCCACGCTGGGTGCGGCAATTGCAAGTCGCCAGAGCCGCTTTGCGCATTCACCGTGGCATCTGTTTTACGTTGCAGCCATGCCTGCCAAGTAACTATGGCTAATGTGAGTATCAGCACACCAACAGCAGCAGCAACATAGCGGTGGATCATTTCAATCCAGGCTTTTTTAAACGTCACAGGCCCGTCAGGCAAGGCTTGTTGAGCAGCGCTAATGGCTGAATGAGCGCCCACTGGACTCAAGCTGCCGTAACACCCGGGCCAGTCTGGACAGCCCAGGCCTGAATCAGACAGACGTGTGAAAGCACCAAACAGCACCAAGTCAAAAGTAAGAAACAAAGTCAGTAACGTTAGCCTGTGCATGCGTTGCGCGTTGTTGCCTTGGCGCGAACGCAGCCAGACCCAGGCTAGCGGCCCTGCAGCAAGCACTACGCCCAACAACATGAGTTGCAGAAGTGCTGTGAGGTTCATCAAATCACCGCCTAACGTCATGGATTTACCTCACGTCCGGCCCGGTCCCAGAAAGCAGAGGCCCGCAACAGTTGGCTTAGGTCTTTTTTGGCCTTGCTCGCGCGCGCCAGATCCAGCTCAGGGGGAAAACGCATCATCCAGTTGCCCATCGGATCTACGACATACAAATGATCGGGTAGCCCGCGGCCCGCAGCAGGTGCTAGCCAATCCGCGAGTGCCGCTGGCTCAACACGCAATACCGTAGCACCAGCCAGGGCCGGCCGCAAAGCCTCTGATGGGGTGGCGGCATCAGGTATCAACCAGACCCAGTCAAGCCGGTCTTTGTCTTTGCCTAACGCTTCGCGCATCTGGCGCTGCAAGTAGAGCTGGCGCTGGCAGGCTTCATTGCAGGCACCTGCGCCAACACTGACCAGTAACCACTGGCCCTTGAGCTGGCGCAAGTTGCTGGCCTGGCCTTCCAAAGTCAGGGCGGCCAGGTCAGGCATGCTGCGCTGCGGCGTGATTAACTCGCCAAAATTGCGCCGTCCATCCGGGCGCACCACAAAGTAGGTGAAATACGAGGCCACCACCGGTGCCGCACACACCAATAGCAAAGCCAACATTTTCCAGCGCCCGCGTTGCTGGCTGAGCTGCCCCTGCCCCAGCGCGGGAAGGGAATGCACTGCCATGTGCAACGGCTGGTCCGGCCCTGCAGATGGCGTAGATGGAGTGGATGCGGTTGTTTCAGGCACGGGTGTCCTCATGGTGTTGAGTGGCAACGGGCCGTAGCGGCCTCAGCGGTTTCCACCATTGAAACCATACGTACAGCATTGCAATTAGGCCTGCCAGCGCAAACCACTGCACGGCATAACCATGGTGTTTGGCTATGCTACCGCCCACCTCCAGCCAGTCGCGTTGCAAGCCATCGCCCACATCACTGGCCTCAGTTTGAATCACAGTTACCAGCGCTAAGGTTCGCCCCACTTGGGCACTGTACTGAGCCCAGTCAAGATTTTGCCGAATACGTGAAGCCCCTTCCTCGCCGGGGCCACTGCCAAATTCCCAAAGTTTCGATGGCAGTGACGCCAAGCGGCCCGTCACGACTGTAGTTTCTGTAGGCGTAGGCACTGCTGGCAGCAGCGTGCGCTGCGCGAAATTGCGCGGAACCCAACCGCGCTGGACTACCAGCGTTGTGCTGGTGCCCGCGAGCTGCAAGGGGGTAAACACAAAAAACCCAGGCTTGCCTTGCATTTGCCGGTTATCCAAAAACACCGTGTGCTCTGGCAACCATCGACCCTGCAACAGCACTCTACGGTGGTACAGCTGCAGGGTTTGGCCTAGCTGCAATTTCTGCTCAATCTGCGCCGTGTCCAATGCCGCCAATTGCTTCTGCGCCTGCAAGGCCATTTGCAAGTTTTCTTTCTCGGCAGCACGTGACAACTGCCAGCGCCCCAATCCCAAGGCCAGCATTACCCCAAGTAAAGCAGCCAATGTTTGCCAGACAAAAAGCCGGCGCCGAAGCAGCGGTAAATCCAGCGTCACGGGATAATGCCTTTGATGAACATCCTGATAGCTCTTGCATTCCTTGCCATTATCGGCAGCTTGGTCGCTGCGCTTTTTTTCATGCTCAAGGGTCGACCAGATGACCCCACCAATACAAAAGGTCGCAGCATGTCGCGGGCGCTGGCTTGGCGTGTGGGATTTTCTGTGGTGCTCTTCATCTGCGTACTAGCAGCCTGGAAACTGGGTTACATCCAGCCCACAGGCATCCCGCAAGGCAAGTAAAAAGGGCCGCTTAGCGACCCTTGCTTGTGGCGATCCGACGCAGTCGCCTTAAAGCCAATAAACCAGAATATACAAGCCCAGCCACACCACGTCGACAAAGTGCCAGTACCAGGCAGCCCCTTCAAAACCGAAGTGCTTGTCGGCTGTGAAATGGCCTTTTTGCAGACGCAGCGTAATAAACAGCAGCATCAACATGCCGACAAACACATGAAAACCATGGAAACCAGTCAACATATAAAAGGTTGAGCCGTAAATACCAGAGGTCAGCTTGAGGTTGAGGTCGCTGTAAGCGTGCGCGTATTCGAAGCCCTGCACGCCAAGGAAAATTAATCCTAGCAATACCGTGACCCACATGAAGGCAATGGTCTTGCCACGCTGGCCGTGTTGCAGCGCATGGTGCGCAATCGTAATCGTCACGCCCGAGCTGAGCAACAATGCGGTATTGATAGTGGGCAACCAGAATGGGCCTACCGTGGTGAAAGGCTCCACAATGTCAGCCGGGGATGTAGTGGCGCCGGGTGTCAGGCTCGGCCAAGCGGCCTTGAAGTCAGGCCAAAGCAGCGCATTTTCCAGGTTACCCAATTCAGGGATGGAATGCGAGCGCGCCCACCACAATGCGGTGAAAAATGCACCAAAAAACATCACCTCTGAAAAAATGAACCAGGTCATGCTCCAGCGAAAAGAGAAGTCAATTTTTCGGCCATACAAACCAGCCTCGCTCTCGCCAATTGCTTGACTAAACCACTGGTAGAGCACAACAAACAACCAAAGCATGCCCAACAACAACGAATATTTACCCCAGGCCACATCGTTAATCCATTGGCCAGCGCCAAGAATCACAAAGAACAAGCCAACAGCTGCCATGAAAGGATGGCGAGATGGCTCGGGGATAAAGTAGTAGGGTTTGGTGCCGTGCGCGTGTGTACTCATTTCAATTCGCTTTTTAAGTTTTCACAATCCAGTTAACCAACACCATCAAGAACAGCACGAAAAACAAAGCCGAAACAATGCCCGCACCAATTACATAAAACGGATTAAGACGCCCACCATCTTCTTGAAGGCCACTGTTGCCGCGGACTCCAAAAAATCCCCAGGCCACCGCATTGAAACTGCGCCACAGCGAGAGATTGCGCGTGGCAGGTGACGGCTCCAACGGATTGGGGGCGTTGCTCATGATTTCTCGGCTGCCACAATCGGCACTGACACTTTCGCAGTGGGCGCTACAAAGCCCTTTGGAGCAGCTGGTGTCTTGCCTCCTACCTCAAAAAAGGTGTAGGACAAGGTGATGGTCGTCACGTCTTTAGACAGCTTGGGATCGATAACAAAGGCTACGGGCCACTGCCTTTTTTCACCCGGCTCGAGCGTATATTGGTTAAAACAAAAACATTCGAGCTTGTTGAAATGCGCGGCAGCCTGGCGCGGCGCATAACTGGGAATAGCCTGAGCAGCCATGCGGCGGTTCTGCACATTCTGAAACTCGTACATCACTGTGGTGAGTTGACCCGGGTGCACTTGCAGCGAGCGCTGCGCAGGCTTGAATTCCCAGGGGCCGCGCGCATTGGCATCAAACTCAACCGTGATGGTGCGTGCAGTGTCGATTTGAGAATTTTCAGGGACCTTGACGTCTTTGCCTGCAACGCCATTACCAGGCACCTGCCGTTCAGACAGCGACAGGATGTTGATACCCGTCACCTCGCAAATGGCCTGGTACAGCGGTACCAAACCATAACCAAATGCAAACATCCCAGCAGCAGCAACAGCCAGTTTGCCGAGCATTTTGGTATTGGCGCGCAAAAGGTTCATGACGCCGTATTAACGATTTAACAAAACCATTTTGACAAAAAACCCGACCAAAAACACTGCGGCCACCGACGCCAGAATCAGCGCGGTTCGCAGGTTGTTTTTCTTTTGCTCGGGTGTCATGCGTGCATTCAGCCAACTACCTTGGTAGCGGCAGCATTGAGCTTGGGCGGGTTCTCAAAAGTATGAAAGGGCGCGGGAGAGGGCACTTCCCACTCCAGGCCCTCGGCACCTTGACCGTTCTCATCGAGCCAAGGGTTCTGTTTGGCTTTCTCGCCTTTGCCCATCATGCACGGCAAGGCCACAAAGAAGAAGAAGTAGACCTGGGCAATGCCAAAGAAAAAGGCTCCAACGCTGGCAATTGCATTGAAATCGGTAAACTGCATGGGGTAGTCGGCATAGCGGCGCGGCATACCCGCAAGACCCAAAAAGTGCATGGGGAAAAAAGTGACGTTGAACGCAATCAACGACCACCAAAAGTGAATTTTCCCGCGGGTTTCGTTGTACATCACGCCAGTCCACTTGGGTGCCCAGTAGTAGAACCCGGCAAACAAACCATAAAGCGAACCTGCCACCAGTACATAGTGAAAGTGCGCCACCACGTAATAAGTGTCTTGTAACTGGATATCAATCGGGGCCATGGCCAGAATCAAGCCAGTGAAGCCGCCCATAGTGAACACGAAAATAAAGCCTACGGCAAACAGCATAGGCGTCTCAAATGTCATCGAGCCCTGCCACATGGTGGCAATCCAGTTGAAAATTTTCACTGCGGTGGGCACCGCGATCAGCATCGTGGCGTACATAAAAAAGAGCTGACCCGTCACCGGCATACCGGTGGTAAACATGTGGTGCGCCCAGACAATGAAACTCAGGATCGCAATCGACGAAGTGGCATACACCATAGACGCATAGCCAAAGAGTTTCTTGCGCGCAAAGGCTGGCACGATCTGGCTGACAATGCCAAATGCTGGCAGGATCATGATGTAGACCTCGGGGTGGCCGAAGAACCAGAAGATGTGCTGGTACATCACTGGATCGCCGCCGCCGGCGGGGTTGAAAAAGCTGGTGCCAAAGTGGCGGTCAGTTAGCGTCATGGTGATGGCGCCTGCGAGTACCGGCATCACGGCTATCAGCAGGTAAGCAGTGATCAGCCAAGTCCAGCAGAACATCGGCATTTTCATCAAGGTCATGCCGGGTGCACGCATGTTCAAGATGGTGACGATGATGTTGATCGATCCCATGATGGAACTGGCACCCATGATGTGCATGGCAAAAATACCCGCATCCATGCTGGGGCCCATTTGCAGGGTCAGCGGGGCATACAGCGTCCAGCCGGCAGCTGGTGCGCCACCGGGCATGAAAAACGAACCCACCAGCATTAAGCCAGCAGGAATGAGCAACCAGAAGCTGAAGTTGTTCATGCGCGCAAACGCCATGTCGGCGGCACCGATTTGCAGCGGAATCATCCAGTTCGCAAAGCCGACAAAGGCCGGCATAATCGCGCCAAACACCATGATCAGGCCGTGCATGGTGGTGAACTGGTTGAACAGTTCGGGGTTGACCAGTTGCAAGCCAGGCTGAAACAACTCGGCACGAATCGCCAGCGCCAACACACCGCCCACCATCAGCATGGTGAAAGAGAACAACAGATACAACGTGCCGATGTCTTTGTGGTTGGTGGCGTACACCCAGCGACGCCAGCCGCTGGGGGCATGGTCGTGGTGGTCATCGTGACCGGTGGCGTGGCCGTGGGGATCCAGGACTGCACTCATGGGATATACCTCTGACTGAACTGTTTAAATTGGCAAAATAGCAATACGTTGAATTTACTTGCGGGCAGCTTTGACATCAGCAGGCTGCACCACATCGCCAGTCTTGTTGGACCAGGTGTTTTTGGTGTACGTTGATACGGCCGCCAGCTCGGTGTCGCTCAGCTGCTTCCAGGCAGGCATGGCACCGTTGTTTTGGCCATTGAGCAAAATCGCAATTTGCTTGGATTTATCAGAGTCCAGCACCACAGCAGCGCCGTCCAGCGCCTTGATAGCGGCAGCACCTTTGCCGTTGGCTTGATGGCAAACCATGCAGTTGTTCTTATAGACCAACTCGCCGCGCTTGATACTGTCATCCAGCGTCCAAACCTTGTTTGGGTCGTCTTGCTTGGCTGCAAGCTTTTTCTTCTCGCCATCAACCCACGCGGTGTAGTCTTGTGCGCTCACAACCTTGACGTGAATTGGCATGTAAGCATGCTCTTTGCCACACAACTCAGCGCATTGGCCATAAAAATCGCCCGTTTTCTCGGCCTTGAACCAGGTGTCGCGCACAAACCCAGGAATGGCGTCCTGCTTGATACCAAAGGCAGGCACCATAAAAGCGTGAATCACATCGTTGGCTGTGGTGATGATGCGAATTTTTTTGCCAACTGGCACCACCAGCGGATTGTCGACCTTGAGCAGGTAATTGTCGACAGCAACGCCCTTGGCGCCGTTGTTGGACAGTTCACGGTGGGTCGGGTCAAGCGTGGAAACAAAACCGATGCCCTCGCCCTCGCCCTTGATGTAGTCGTAGCCCCACTTCCACTGCATGCCGGTGGTTTTGATGGTGAGGTCGGCGTTGGTGGTGTCTTTAGATGCAACCAGGACCTTGGTTGCAGGCAGGGCCATCAAAATAACAATGATGAAAGGCACGATGGTCCAAATGACCTCTACAGTCACCGACTCATGAAAATTGGCCGCCTTGTGGCCACGCGACTTGCGGTGCTTCCAGATGGAATAAAACATCACCGCGAACACCGCGACAAAAATCACCGAGCACAAAATCAACATAAACCAGTGCAGCCAGGCCTGCTCTTCGGCAATCTTGGTTACGGCCGGGTGCAAGTTAAGCTGCCGCACGGCTGGGCCGCCAGGCAAATCGTTAACCGCATGGGCCAGGCTAAAAAATGCCGTGCCAAGCCAAGCAGTGGCTGCCAGCCACCAGGAGTTCATGCCGCCGGTAATGCGCTTCATCGTTTTCACTTCTTGTTGCCTCAGATTAACTATCATCTCTTGTCGCACTGACGGCGGCCTTGCAGCCGCCGCGGCGCATTCTCCAATACCCTTCATGTGCCGCGTAGCGCATTGCGAATCTCACGCGCCAGCTCGGGCCGCAACTCAGGCCGCAAAAATCGTCCGATTTGAACTGACCGACCTTGACCCGACACTTCTATCAAGGACTGGTCGTTGGTGCGCGGCTCAACCCTGACCCATGCACGATGGAATTCCGCGCGCTCGCGCCGCCCAGCATTCTCCAGTTCAACCACCAGCTGGCTGCCATGCAGTGAAATAATTTCACCATCGCTGGCATGCCGTGCATACACCAAGAAAGCCACCCCCACGGCCAGCAGTTCAAGCCCAGCAAAGCCCAGCACATAGGGCGCACCCTGAAACCAAAAAAACAGGCCGATGCCCAGCGATACCGCGCACAAAGACAAATACATCCAACCCAGCTGCGCGGGCGTCAGCGCGCAGTTGCGTTTGAGCAGCCAGTCAATGCCTTGGCTGGATTGTCTGGCTAAGCGAAAAGTGGAACTGGACACCGCGAAGACTTTTGATCGACTGGGCATGCTGCTCAGTTGCCTGAACTGCCTGAACCCTGTTGGCGCGGGAAGATACCCGAGATTTAACTGGCGTGATTTTAACCGACTCGTACAGCGCTGACCACCGCAGCCAAATGCCCCTCAAACCGCTTGGCCCGCCTACCCGTTCAATCCCGGTTATTTGGCCGCGGTCGCAGCATGTTGCGCATATCTTGCAAGGCAATCACGCTTTGCGCCTGAAGCGCCATGCGTGGGGCTGGCTTGAAAGCATGGCCGTAAATAATTTCAAAGGTCAGCGACAAGCTGCCCGCTGCTGCGGGCAAAGCCAGCGTTTGCGCCAGCCCCTGGTGCAATTGGGCCAGCCACTGGCGACCACGCAAAGCGGCAAAGCGCCGGCCATTCAGGTTGCGGCCCAGCTCGCGCAGTTCAGCCAGCAAGCGCTCTGGGGTGGCAAAAGTCAAAACAATGCGCTCCATATCCATCACCGGCTGTGCAAAACCGGCTTCCACCAGCATGTCGCCCCAGTCGTGCATGTCGGTAAATGCATGGGCGGGTTCAGTCCAACCCATCGACCGATAGAGGATGCGCAATTCGCGCAGGGTGTCGGGCCCAAAGCAGGAAAACATCAAGAAGCCCTCGCTCGCCAGTGCGGCATGCCACTGCAAGATCAAGCCCCTCGGGTCAGCCGCCATGTGCAACGCCATGTTGGCCCAAAGCATTTGCACACCGTTTGGCGGCGGCAAGCCAAATTGCGGTGCCTGGCGCTGCCAGCGGGCCGGGTGCCACCAGGGCTTGATCAATTTTTCGGCAGCCGCTAGTGCTTGCCCAGGCTGGCTTTGCACCACAAAACAGCCTGCCTTGGGGTAACGCTGGATGAGTTTTTCATGCACCGGCAGACTCCCGCGCAGCGGCTCCCAGTGCGCCCAGGCGGTGGGCTGGCAGGTCATCCAGTCGAGCCGTTGTTCCATGCGGCGCGCCACCTCGTCGTGCAGCCAGGGCGTTTGCGCCGGTGTCATTGCCTGCCAGCGCGCCGCCGCCACCGGGTCAATGCTGGGCGGTAAGGCGCTGGGTGCAGCGTTGGCGGTGAGGGTGGGCAAGTCTGGACGCGACATGGGTGCGGTAGGTCGATGCAGCACCAACCGCAGCAAGCGAAATGCGGCGTGGCTCGGTCTGGGGCAAGTCTGCGTATATTAAGGCCATGCTTGCCCCTTGGTTAGCCCGTGCCGCCCACGCACTGCCCAGCCAGTGTGCGGTCTGCCATGCCTGGCCATCGCAAAGCATTTGCAGCGCCTGCCTTGACACATTTGCCACCACGCAGACGCGCTGCAGCCGCTGCGCACTGCCACTTCCGCCGCCACTGCCAGCGAACCTGGTGCTGCCTGCCGACCCTACCGCGCCCGGCCAGGCCCAGCACTCCCCACGCGTTTGTGGTACCTGCCTGCGCCAGGGCGCACCAGCGGCGTTGGGCACTTGCCTTGCGGCGGTGCCCTATGCCTACCCATGGTCGGGCTTGCTCACGCGCTTCAAATTCCGGGGTGAGCCGGGCCTGGCAGAGCGGCTGGCGGGCTTGATGCGGCAAATGCCGCAAGCCCAAACACTGCTGGACAACTGCGCGCTCGTGCTTCCTGTGCCGCTATCGCGCGAGCGATTGCGCGAGCGCGGCTTCAACCAGGCATTGCTGTTGGCCCAAGCGCTGGCACCCACCAAAACCGAAGCCCATTTGCTACTGCGCATGCGCCATACCCGGCCCCAGAGTGAGTTGCCGCGCGCTCAACGCTTGCAAAATCTGCAAGGCGTTTTTGGCCTGGAACCATTGCGAGCCAACGAAGTGGCAGGCCACCATGTGCTGCTGGTAGACGATGTAATGACCACTGGCACCTCTTTGCAAACCGCCGCCCAAACCTTGCGCCAGGCTGGCGCGAGGCAGGTGGATGCCCTGGTGCTGGCGCGCACGCCCGACTTGCCGGATTAAACAATTTGGACAGGCCAACACGTCTAGCTTTTAAACATTGAGCGCTACAAATTCAATAGTAAAAAATAATAGCGGCACCCACACGTATCCATTGGCCTAAAGGCTCATTCAATAGTTAAAAACAACCCTGAAAGTTGCAAAATCGGTAGCTCCAGTTAATTTTTGCCGTTTGTGGCTGTCTGGCGGCCCCAGGCGATTACCAAGCCGCCTTTTAATCTCTACACCATGTCCAGACAAGCCCCAACTTACTCAACAGCGACAATCCCGCCATGTTTCAAGTGGTCCTTGTTGCGCCAGAAATCCCGCCCAATACCGGCAACATTATTCGGCTGTGCGCCAACACCGGTTGCGCACTGCATTTGATAGAACCCCTGGGTTTTGCGCTGGATGACAGGCAGTTGCGCCGTGCCGGACTCGACTACCACGAGTACGCCAGCCTGAAAACCCACGCCAATTGGCAGGCCTTCTTGCAAGCCTGCCAACCCGACCCCGCCAGACTGTGGGCCTACACCACTCACGCCAGTGCGCCCGCATTTGCGGCGCATTACCGTCCTGGCGACTGGCTGGTGTTTGGCAGTGAAACCCAGGGCCTCGCGCCCGCTTTGCGCGAGACAATTGCGCCACAGCAGCGCGTGCGTTTGCCAATGCGCGCAGGCCAGCGCAGCCTGAATTTGTCAAACGCCGTGGCTGTGGCCGTATTTGAGGCCTGGCGGCAAAACGGCTTTGCCTAAAAACAACAACCGATTCACCAATGCGCGGCACCCGGCGACTTTTGCAGCGCAACACCAATTGATTGAACTCCGGCAAAGGCGCTGGCTCACAAGCTGTATAGCCATACTGGTGGTGGTGCAAGTGCCAAGCTCAAACGCAAAAGACTTTTTAGATATTTGAATTTATTGGTAAGAATACTAGCTTGACACCGACTGACAGTTTCAGTAGGAAATTTCAGCAAGTCTGATTTTTCATTTGTTTGAAACTTGTTTTTATATGTCTTGAAAGGACACTCACCATGAAATCCAACTTCACCGCTATTGCCCTGATTTCCATCGCCGCTTTTGCCGGTACCAACAGCTTTGCCGGCAGCGGCAATGACGACAAAGCAGCCGTGGCTACCCAGTCGGTCACCAGTGTCCAAGTGACCACCGCACCTGCCCCCGCGTCTGATTTTGACCCGCAAATCAACATCCGCGTTGGCAACGAATACCCGCTATTCAGCGCTTAAATAAAAAGTGGTATCAGCGGGCGGGCTGTGTCGGCCCATCCGCTCAAAACCGCCATCACGCACAAGCCCAAGTGCACGATGGCGGTTTTTTTACGCCTATCGATTGGCAACGCCAAAGGCGTGCCTACCTGACTTACCTGTAGTAACGCACCAGCGACTGCGCCACACACACCGGCTTGGCCACGCCTTCGCGCTCAATGACCACGTCCCAGGTCAGTTGCACGCAGGCCGCCGGGTTACTGGCGTCCACCGCATCGCAGGCCAACAGCTTGAGGCGGCCACGCAGGCGACTGCCCACCGGCACCGGCGCCATAAAACGCACTTTGTTCAAGCCATAGTTCACGCCCATGCCGAAAGGGGTGAGTGCAATGCATTGCTCAAAAAAAATCGGCAGCAACGAAAGCGTCAAAAAACCGTGGGCAATGGGCGCGCCAAACGGCCCGGCCTTGGCTTTTGCTTCATCCACATGAATCCACTGGTGGTCACCCGTGGCTTGGGCAAACTGGTTGATTTGTGGCTGGTTGATGGGCACCCAGTCACTCACCGCCACCTCTTGCCCAATGCACTCGGCCAATGCCTGTGCGCTGTCAAATGTCTTGACCAAAATACCCCCCCCCTTATTCGTCCAGCCAACGGCACAGGTTTTGCCATTGCGTTAGGTCTTTTTCCACCCGATGCGGTGCGACATCAAACAATGTAAGGCCGCGCGCACACAGGTGGACATAGTTTTGCGTGTCGCGCAGATAACCCAGCACGGGCAGTTTCAGGCTGTCGACAAATTCTTGTAGCTTCTCAGCTGCAATGGTGCGCGCATCAACCCGCATGCCGACAATGCCGACGTTGAGCTTGTCAGCGCCGCGGTATTCGGCTAACTGGTCAATGAAATTGCGGGCAGCGTAAATGTCAAAAATACTGGGCTGCAACGGCACAATCACTTTGTCGGCCATTTTCAGCACGTCTTTGTAGCGCCAGCCGTGCAGCCCGGCGGGCGTGTCCAGCACCACATGGGTGGTGCCTTTGGGTGGCTTCACAATCACATCGGCATTGAGCTCCCAGGTGGAGATGGGGCGGGCAGCAGGCGGGCGCAGGCTCAGCCAAAGGCGTGAGGACTGCTGGCGATCGGCGTCGCCCAGCAACACCTTGTGGCCCTGCATGGCGTAGTAGCCAGCCACATTGGTGGACAGCGTCGATTTGCCGACGCCGCCTTTTGGATTGGCAATTACAACAACAGTCATGTCAGACTCCATTTACATGCCCGCACATTATGGTAGTTTCAACCCGGTGTAGGCAATCTCACGCTATGAAGATTGCAGCAAATCGGCACCAAAACCTTAAACCAGAGCACCCGCCATGGAACACGCCCCGGCTTGGCTGATTAACAGCTTAATTTATCTCAGCGCCGCCGTGATTGCGGTGCCGCTGTCCAAGGCGCTTGGCCTGGGCACCATCATTGGCTACCTGGCCGCTGGCATGGCTATTGGCCCCTGGGGCCTGGGCTTGGTGACGAATGTGGACGACATCCTGCACTTTGCCGAATTTGGCGTGGTGCTGATGCTGTTTTTGGTGGGGCTGGAGCTTGAGCCTAAACGCCTATGGAGTCTGCGGCGGCCCATTTTTGGCTGGGGCAGCGCACAGGTGGTGGCTTGCACCGTATTGCTGTTTGCTGCGGGCCTGTTGCTGGGCACGCGCTGGCAGGTTGCGCTGGTGGCTGCCCTGGGCTTGGCACTCTCGTCTACCGCCATTGCGCTGCAAGTCATGGGCGAGCGCAACCTGCTGCCCACCCGTTCGGGGCAGGCTGGTTTTTCGATTCTGCTGTTTCAGGACGTAGCCGCTATTCCCATCCTGGCACTGCTGCCCTTGCTGGGTAGCGGCTTGGCAGGCGGCGCATCAAGCGCCACGCCGGAGCCAGCCCAGCAGGCATTGCAAGCGCTGCAGATAATTGCCGTGGTGGCGGGCATCATCATTGGCGGGCGCTTGCTGCTGCGCCCCTTGCTGCGCTGGA
Source organism: Burkholderiales bacterium (assembly GCA_021732385.1). Taxonomy (GTDB): domain Bacteria; phylum Pseudomonadota; class Gammaproteobacteria; order Burkholderiales; family Burkholderiaceae_C; genus JAKFVA01. Next base: position 209,069 of record JAKFVA010000009.1, read on the forward strand.
TTGCGGCCAGCCACACACCCGAGATCTTTACTGCCGCCTCATTGCTCCTCGTGGTGGCTATTGCCGCGCTGATGCAACTGGTGGGCCTGTCAATGGCGCTGGGTGCATTTTTGGCTGGCGTGCTGCTGGCTGACAGCGAATACCGGCGCGAACTGGAAACCGATATCGAGCCTTTCAAAGGCCTTCTGCTGGGCCTGTTCTTCATTGCCGTGGGCATGAGCATTGACTTTGGTGTACTGATTGCATCGCCCGTCGCAATGGCTTTGCTGGTGCTGGGTTTTCTCGGCCTGAAACTGGCGCTAATTTACGGCCTGGCCCGCGCCATGGGCCTGCCGTTTCAGGAGCGCCCGGTGTTTGCGCTGCTGCTGGCACAAGGCGGCGAGTTTGCGTTTGTGGTGTTTCAGGCAGCGGTTGGTGCCCAGGTCATGCCCAGCGCCACCGCGTCCTTGTTGATCGGCGCGGTGGCGCTGTCCATGCTGCTCACGCCACTACTGCTGGTGGCCATCGACAAACTGCTGCTGCCGCGCTGGGCGCACTGCGACGCGCCCGAAATGGATGAGATTGCCGAACCGCAGGCTGCCCCCATCATCATTGCCGGCTTTGGCCGCTACGGGCAAATCATTGGCCGACTGCTACTGGCACACGACATCCCTGCCACCGTACTCGACCACGACGCCGAAACCATTGAAGTGGCGCGCGCTTTTGGCTACCGCGTGTTTTATGGCGACGCCACCCGGCTCGATTTGCTGCGCACCGCTGGCGCTGCCCAGGCAAAAATCCTGGTGGTTGCGGTAGATGATGTTGACCAGTGTCTCAAGCTAGTGGAACTGGCCCAAGCGCATTTTCCGCAGCTTGAACTGGTGGTGCGCGCCCGCGACGTAACGCACTGGCACCAGCTGCGCGAACGCGGCGTCATGCGTGTCACGCGCGAGGTGTTTGAGTCCAGTCTGGAAAGCGCTCGCTGCGTGCTTGAGCTGGCAGGCCACAGCCCCACGCAAGCCGCACAAGCCACGCAGCAATTTCGCCTGCACAACCTGGCGCTGTTTGAGCAAATGCACCCACATTACAAAGACCGCAGCAAACTCATTGCTGTAGCCACCCAGGGGCGTCAGCAGTTGCAGGCGCAAATGGCGCAAGAACGGGAGGCGCGCATGGCGCAGGCAAGCAACCAGAACCATGAGACACACAACGCAAACGTGCAGGGTGAACCGCAATCGCAATCGCAATCGCAATCGCAATCGCCCGCCGCATGACAATCACGCCATGAATGCAATCACCAATTGGAGCGAGTGGCTGCGCTTTGGCGTCGAGGCGCTGGCTACCGGGGCCTTTGCGCTGTCGGGCGCCATGGAGGCGGCGCGTAAACGGCTCGACGCGGTGGGCGTGTGCGTGGTGGCGTTTTTAGCCGCATTTGGCGGCGGCACCCTGCGCGACCTGCTGCTGGATCAGCGGCCGTTCTTTTGGGTGCGCCACGTCGAGCTGCTGTGGGCCGTGCTGGCAGTTTGCCTGTTGGCCATGCTGTTTATGCGGCGGCGGCATTTTGATCCGACCGAACGCGCCATCCAGTGGCCCGACGCGCTGGGCCTTGGCCTGTTTGCTGCCGTGGGTGTAGCCCAGGCGATGCAAAGCGAGCTACCAGCGCTGGTGGCGGTGCTGATGGGCGTGATTACAGGCGTGTTTGGTGGTGTGCTGCGTGACATTGTGTGCAATGAGATCCCCACTGCCTTTCGCGACCACCGACCCTACGCGGTTTGTGCGTTTGCCGGTGGCTGGGTTTACGTGGGGTTGTTGCACATAGGCCAGCCAGGGCCACCCGCGCTACTGGCCTGCGTCGTCGTTACTGCGGGCCTGCGCGGCCTGGCTTTGTGGCGCAACTGGCAGATTCCAGCCTGGCGCCATTGACACCAATGTGCTGACGTCGGCATACGCGCAACGGCCGGTTATCGCAGGCAATATCAAGCACTTTCTGTCGCAGACAGATGTTGTGGCGCTGACACCTGCGCGATGGTTGACGCAACCGTTAACAACCCAAGCGCGAGAACCGTCGTTGATTTAGCACGGGCATTTTGGCTTGCGCTGTGGTCTGATGCGGCAAGCTGAGCGCGGTAGCGGTGCTTTTTCCAGGGTGCGCTCCAGCACAGACCGCTCCATTTGCGTTTGATAGCATCGGTTTTGGTTACCAGCTCTGAATGCCATCCAATGCCAGCCCTAGCGCAGCAACAAATCCAGCCCACAGGCGTAAAAACCGTCAGCAGCATGGCACTTACAACCCAGTCACGGCTATGCACCATTGCTGCCAGTGCCGACATAACGCAAGCTGCGCAACTGCTGTCGAACACGCAAACCGCTGGGCGTGCTGAATGCCCGTGACGCCTTACGCGAGCTGCTTGAAAATGAAATCTACCAAGAATCGCTGCTGCGCGACTATGTGATGGGGGTGGGCTACCGCTAGGTACGCTGGCCTACAGTGTGAATTCATTTTGCAGCGCTCTCAGTACAAATCAAGGCCCGCCATGACTGATGAATACCCCCCCTTAAGCCCAGCCCAGGCCGAGCCCAGTGCCGCTGAGCGTATGCACTTGCGCAACCTGGCGCTGGCGCGCTGGCAAAACGAAGGCGAGCCAGATGGAGCGCATCTGCCGCCCACGCAGAGCGACGCCGCACAGTGCAACCAACCCGCCGACAGCACGGAGTGGGTGCAATTGCGCATTCGCGTGATTGCGCTGGAGAATTTGGTGATTGCGCTGCTGGCCGAGGCCTCCGGCCAACAACTGGCCCTTGCGCGTGAAATGGCGGCCTACATTTCGCCGCGGGAAGGCTACACACCGCATCCGCTGACGCTGCGAGCCGCCCATGAAATGCGCAGCCTGGTAGACCGCGCTGACCGCTTCCTGCCCACGCCAGCCAGTTGAACGCGCCATGCGCCGCTTTCACATCTACCGCCACAACCCCGCAGCCATCACACCCGCTCTAGCACCACCGCAATTCCCTGTCCCACGCCAATGCACATGGTGCACAGCGCGTAGCGGCCCTGGATTTTGTGCAGTTGGTTGACTGCTGTAGTAGCCAACCGCGCACCGCTGGCACCTAATGGGTGGCCCAGGGCAATAGCGCCGCCATTGGGGTTCACGCGCGGGTCGTTGTCTTGCAAGCCCAGCAGGCGCAGCACGGCCAAGCCTTGCGCGGCAAAGGCTTCATTCAGTTCAATCACATCCATTTGCGCCAGCGTCAGGCCGGTGAGTGCCAGCACTTTTTGCGTGGCCGGTGCCGGGCCAATGCCCATGATGCGCGGGGCCACGCCGACCGTGGCCATGCCCACCACACGGGCCTTGGGCGTGAGGCCGTTTTTGACGGCGGCGGCTTCGCTGGCCAGCAGCAAGGCGCAGGCACCGTCGTTGACGCCGCTGGCGTTGCCCGCCGTCACAGTGCCGCCCTCGCGAACCACGCCCTTGAGCTTGGCCAGCGCTTCCAGGCTGGTGGCACGCGGGTGCTCGTCCTGGCTGACCAGCAATGGCTCGCCCTTCTTTTGCGCCACGCTGACGGGCGTAATTTCGGCATCAAAGTAACCCGACTTTTGCGCCGCCACCGCCTTGAGCTGGCTGGCCAGCGCCATGGCGTCCTGGTCGGCGCGGTTGATGTTGTAGTCATCGGCCACGTTTTCGGCGGTTTCTGGCATGGCGTCCACGCCATATTGCGCCTTCATCAGCTTGTTCACAAAACGCCAGCCGATGGTGGTGTCGTGCACGGTGTTGGCGCGGCTGAATGCGCTTTCGGCTTTGGGCATGACAAAAGGCGCACGGCTCATGCTTTCCACCCCACCCGCAATCATCAAGGTGGCATCACCACAGCGTATGGCGCGCGATGCCGTGCCTATTGCGTCCAGGCCCGAGCCACACAGGCGGTTTACCGTGCCACCGGGCACATCCATAGGCAGGCCCGCCAGGAGCGCGGCCATGCGCGCCACATTGCGGTTGTCCTCGCCAGCCTGGTTGGCGCAGCCGTAAATCACGTCTTCTACAGCCTGCCAGTCCACGCCAGGGTTGCGCGCCATCAGCGCCTTGATGGGCAGTGCCGCCAAATCGTCAGTGCGTATGCTCGACAAAGCACCGCCATAGCGGCCAAAAGGGGTGCGAATGGCATCGCAAATAAAGGCGTGGTTCATGGCTTCGTGACGTAAAAATTAAGGCCTGGGTTCAGGCGGTTCTTGCATTCTGACGTATCCTGCGCGCATGTTTTCCCCTTCGCAGGCCGATGTCAGGCGTTTTTTTTGTGCCACGCTGGCCAAGCAGCAGGCGGGCCAGCCACTGGAGGCGCTGGAAACGCTGGCCAGCCAGTGGATTGCCGAGCACCCAGAGCACCATGCCGACCTGCGCGATACCGAGGCCGCCGTGGCACGCGACTACCCGGTGGAGGCGGGGCGCAGCAATCCGTTCTTGCATCTCTCCATGCACCTGAGCGTAAGCGAGCAGTGCTCGATAGACCAGCCGCGCGGCATCCGACGGGCCGTGGAGCTACTGGCAGCGCGGCGCGGAAACCTGCATGAAGCACACCACGCGGCTATGGAATGCCTGGGGCAAATGCTGTGGGACAGCCAGCGCAGTGGCCGCCCACCCGACGGAACTGCCTATGTTGAAGCGGTGCAGCGGCTGGCTACACACATTTGACGCACTGGGGCCAAGCCGAAGCTTGCTTTAGCGAAACCTGGACTGCGGTACCGTCTTCAGGTCGCCGTCGACCGTGCTGATGTAGCCAGCCATGGCCTTGAGCTCGGCATTGGTGAACTGCTTGGCAATGCCGCCCATGATGCCGTTGGCGCGGCCCACTTTGGCGTTGCCCTCCACCTTGTAGGCCTTGAGCGCAACAAACAAGTAATCGTTGTACTGACCAGCAATCTTGGGGTAGGTCGGGTCTATTGGCATGGCAAAGTTGTTGCCGTGGCAGCTTACGCAAGCGCCCTTTTGCAGCAGCGCCACTACAGCGGGTGCTGGCGTTTTGGCCGGTTGTGCGGGCAGGCTGGTGCCCTCGACACGGCCATGTACTTCGTAGTAGGCGGCAAGGTCGGCCATGTCCTGGTCAGACAAGGTCTCGCTGATGCCGCGCATGGTGGGGTGCTTGCGGTCACCTTTTTTGTAGGCGTTTAGCGCGGCAATGATGTACTTGCCACCCTGGCCCGAGATTTTGGGCACCTTGTAAATCTCGGGGAAGCTGGCCTGGTAACCCTGGATGCCGTGGCAGCCAATACACAACGACGCTTTGCCTTGCCCGGCCTTGGCGTCGCCCTTGATTTCTTGCGCCTGGGCAGTGGCCGCGCTGAACAACAAGGTCGCAGAAGCGACAACATAGGCAAGCAGTGGGGTTTGGATGGATTTCATTTTGCGCACAATGGGGTGAAATTTCAGGCTCGGCCAAGTGCTGTTAGGCTTTGCGGCAAAGCGGATTATAAAGGCCGCTCTGACGCCCAACTTGCTGTGCTTGGCATAGCCCCCGCACACTGCCGCCATGCTTTAGCTCAGCTTCTGCTTTCGCCCTTTTCCACCACTTTTTTTCTGCCGCACCATGAAATTCCAAGGCTCTGCCAATTACGTCGCCACCCAAGATTTGATGCTCGCCGTCAATGCCGCCATTACCCTGCAACGCCCACTGCTGGTCAAGGGTGAGCCCGGCACCGGCAAAACCATGCTGGCCGAGGAAGTGGCCGCTGCGCTAAACATGCCGCTGCTGCAATGGCACATCAAGAGCACCACCAAGGCGCAGCAGGGCCTGTATGAATACGACGCCGTGAGCCGCCTGCGAGACAGCCAGCTCAGCGGGCTTGACGGCGGCGAGCGAGTCAAAAACATCCACAACTACATTGTCAAGGGCGTGCTCTGGCAGGCTTTTACGGCTGAGCAACCAGTGGCGCTGCTGATTGACGAAATCGACAAGGCCGATATTGAATTTCCCAACGACTTGCTACGCGAGCTCGACCGCATGGAGTTTTATGTATACGAAACGCGTGAACTGGTGAAGGCCCGGCATCGCCCGCTGGTCTTTATTACCTCAAACAATGAAAAAGAGCTGCCCGATGCTTTTCTGCGCCGCTGCTTTTTCCACTACATCAAATTCCCTGAAGCCGACACGCTGCGCCAGATTGTGGATGTGCACTTTCCCGGCCTCAAGAAAGAGCTGCTCAGCGCCGCCATGAAAACCTTCTACGATGTGCGCAACCTGCCCGGCCTGAAGAAAAAACCCTCTACCAGCGAGCTGCTCGACTGGCTCAAGCTGCTGGTGGCCGAAGACATTCCGCTGGCCGCCTTGCAAACCCAGGACGACAAAGTTGCCGTGCCGCCGCTGGTGGGCGCGCTGCTTAAAAACGAGCAGGACGTGACGCTATTTGAAAAACTGGTGTTCATGCAAAGCCGCAACCGCTGAATCAGTCCGCACCCTATCTGACCACACCATGTCTAACCACGGCTTGCTGCCAGCAACCCTCTGGGCTGGGCCCATCAGCCTGCAGGGCAAGCACGTCAGCCTAGTCCCTTTGCTGCCCAGCCATGCCAGCGCGCTGACCACTGCGGTGCAGGACGGTGCGCTGTGGAAGCACTGGTACACCTGGGTGCCAGCGCCCGAGAACATGGCCCTTGACATTGCGCGGCGCCTCGACTTGCAAGCCAAGGGCAGCATGCTGGCCTTTACCGTACTGGACGCAAGCGCAACGCCCGTGGGCATGACAACCTACATGAATATTGACGCGGCCAATCGACATGTGGAAATTGGCTCCACCTGGTACGCCCGGCGGGTGCAGCGCAGCGCGCTCAACACGGAATGCAAACGGCTGCTGCTGACCCACGCGTTTGAAAACCTGCAATGCATTGCGGTGGAATTTCGCACCCACTTCTACAACCAGCAAAGCCGCCGCGCCATTGAGCGCCTGGGCGCCAAGCTGGACGGCATCTTGCGCAACCACAGCATCAACCCGCACCCCGATGCGGCTGGCAGCTTGCGCGACACCTGCGTCTACAGCATCATTGCATCCGAGTGGCCGGTGGTGAAAGCCCATTTGACCTACCAGCTCGAACGGCACCGGGAGTAAACCATGCTGACCGATTTTTTCTATACCCTGCGCGCGGCCAAACTGCCGGTTTCCGTCAAAGAGTATCTGGTGCTGCTTGAAGCGCTGCAAAGCAATGTGGTGGGGCCACAAAGTGAGGCTTGCAGCATCGACGATTTCTACCACCTCTCGCGCACGGTGCTGGTCAAGGACGAAAAACACTTCGACAAGTTCGACCGGGCCTTCAGTGCTTACTTCAAGGGCGTGGAGATGCTGGCCGACTTCACCAAAGACATTCCGCTGGAATGGCTGCGCAAGAACCTGGAGCTCAATTTAAGCCCCGAAGAAAAAGCCAAGATCGAAAAGATGGGCTGGGACGAGCTGATGGAAACGCTTAAAAAGCGGCTCGAAGAACAAAAAGGCCGTCACGAAGGCGGCAACAAATGGATCGGCACCGGTGGCCGCTCACCATTCGGCGCCAACGGCTTCAACCCGCAGGGCATCCGCATCGGGCAAGACAAAGGCCGAAACAAAAGCGCCATCAAAGTCTGGGACCAGCGCGCCTATAAAGACTACGACGACACGCAAGAACTCGGCACGCGCAACATCAAGGTCGCGCTGCGCCGCCTGCGCAAGTTTGCGCGCGAGGGCGCGCAAGACGAACTGGATTTGCCCGATACCATTCACAGCACCGCGGCCAACGCCGGCTGGCTCGACATCAAGATGGTGCCCGAGCGCCACAACAACGTGAAAGTGCTGCTGCTGATGGACGTGGGCGGTACCATGGACGAGCACATTGCGCGGGTGGAAGAACTGTTTTCCGCCGCCAAGGCCGAGTTCAAGCACCTCGAGTTCTACTACTTTCACAATTGCGTCTACGACTTCATGTGGAAGAACAACCGCAGGCGCTTTGCCGAAAAATTTGCCACCATCGACATCCTGCGCAAGTACAACAAGGACTACAAGCTCATCTTCATTGGCGACGCCACCATGAGCCCGTACGAGATCCTGCAACCCGGCGGCAGCGTGGAATACAACAACGAGGAAGCCGGTGCCGAATGGCTGCAACGCCTGACCCACGCCTTCCCCAAATTTGCCTGGATCAACCCCGAGCCGCAAGGCGTGTGGCAGTACCGCCAGAGCATAGCCATCGTGCAGCAGCTCATGAGCCAGCGCATGTACCCGCTGACGCTCAAGGGGCTGGAAGATGCTATGCGGCTGCTGTCAAAATAAGCAACCTGCCTGTCCTCCATGGCTAAGCCCCGCCCCTAAAATCGGGCGCCTGGCCTGTAGGGCACCTCGTGCTCCTCGTAGTTCAATGGATAGAACGGATGCCTCCTAAGCGTCAGATACAGGTTCGATTCCTGTCGAGGGGACCAAAACATAGGCCGAAACGGTTCATAACCTTCCGGATGTTTTATGGGCCAGGAAACAGCCATGATGGGGAGGATGTAACCCATACCCTTCAAAACTTGCGCTCGCAAAATCTAGCGAACGCGCAATCTAACCTACAGCAAACAGACTTTTACAGAAATGCAATCTGCCGATCAGTTAATCGTTCAGACCAACGATTTTGGAAAAGCGTTCAGTTAAAAGCGTTGCCACGTCAAGCCATTTTTTGGCGCTTTCGGTAACGGTGGTAGCAAGCGGTCGCATTCCATTTTGATTGCCTCATAGCATTCACAAACTTTGTTTTCAAGTTGAGGGCGGTCTATCACTGTGATACTTCCGCGCGTGCACGTTATCAAACCGCCCTTTTGTAAATTGCCTGCGATTGCAGTGACAGTCTCTCGCCGAACGCCCAATAAATGCGAAATCTTTTCATGTGTGAACGCTATTTTTAAATTCTGCAAACGGTCTACAGCCATCAATATCCAACGGCAAACTTGTTGCTCAGCCGTGTGATGCTGGTTGCATACAACCACTTGAGCCGTTTGAGCGATCAATGTCTGTGTGTACAGCAAAGCTATTTCCTGCAACTCCCCGCCCAACGAAAACTCATCTTGCATGGCTTTTCGAGACAGGCGATACGCTTGTCCTGCAAATTGAACAGTGGTGCTGCTGGGTACGCTGTCGCCGCCCATATAAACCGAGATACCGATCATCCCCTCGTTGCCAACCAAAGCGATTTCGCTAGCCGAACCGTTCTCAAGCTGGTAGATCATGGAAACAATACCCGATGTTGGGAAGTGTATATACCGAACATGATCCCCTGAATGCGCGATGGTCCAACCCTGCGGCATCTCTATTAGTTCAAGCTCGGGTAACAGATTTGCATATTCATCGTCAGGAAGTAAAGCGAGAATTTTATTTAAGCGAGGACTAGGGTTAGTAGCGTGTAGTGATGAATTCATTAATCCTCCGATGGTTAACCGCGTATCACCAATTTAAAGAAATTTAAATCTTCAGTCTGTCGGGTTACCCACTCAGCAAACCACCATTTCTGTAAACGTATACGGTTGCTAACGCAGGCAGCAGGCCAGGTGCTGAGGTCCCCGCTGAGAACCACCTCAAACAGGCATGGTCCCGCCGCGCTAACGTATCTCGGCGGTCAGGCCGCCTAAAGGCTGTGCGCCCGCAAATTGCTCCTGAATGTATAGTATTTTTTAATAGCGGCAGCCGCACGTCCATACTGGATTAAAGCCAGTTTTAATGCTGTAAAAATGGCAAAAAAACTTGAAATTTGACGTTTCAAGCACGCCAAAGCCAGCCAAACGCCTCGCCAAGGCCAAAATTCGAAAAAAATAGCGCTTTTTCAAGCGTCAAAAGCCACTTAGTCCCAGCACAGACGTGCGGGTACAGCTATGCTTTTCTACTATTAATAAAATAGCAAATTGGCGATTGAGAAATTAATTGGAATCTGACCCCAATTAACTGACCAGCGCTTCATCCACCCGCCCCTCGCCACGGTTGTCTTGCCAGCGCACGGCGATTTTGTCGCCGGGTTTTGCGCCTTGTAGACTCAATTGCAACAGCGGGTTTTTGGCGACCGACGGGCCATATTCCAACGCTGCCGCCAGCTTAGCGTTATGCACCACGCTGACTTGCTGGATGTGCCAAGGCGGCACGGTTTTACCTGTGGCGTCTTTGCGTTGGCCGCTCTCCATCTCGTGCGCCAGCAGCACGCGCACGGTGGCGGGGTTGCCGGCTTGCGCGCGGATTTTGCTGGGCTCGGGCGCGCGGGTGGCCACGGCGCTCTCAACGCCCACGCCGCAGCCACCAATGGTGATTTTTACCTCGCGGCGCGCCACCAGCGTGCGGCCATCGGCGAGCAGGGCCACGGCCAATACATCGGCGGTCTGGTTCATTTTGATGCGCAGCGCCAGCCGGGGCTCAACGCCCTCGCCCAGCGTGAAGGCAGCGGCCAGCGCAAACGGGTTTTTGGGTACCAGCAGCAGCAGACGCTTGACGCCGGGCAGCGTGGTGCTGACAGCCACGGGCACGCTGGCCCCGTTTTCCGACAGCTCGGGCGCGTCCAGGGCAATGTCTTTGCTGTCTTGCGCAGGCGCAGCGCCCAGGGCTTTGAGCACATCGGCCAGGCTTTTGGCCTCAAACGCGGCCTTGTTGTAGGGCAGAAAACTCCCGGTACCAATTGCACTGGTTGCACCTTGCGCCAGCGCATAAACGCCCTGCCCGCCTGGCACCACGGCCGCAGCACAGCGCAGTGTTTGCACCAGGGCGCGGCGGCGGGTGATGGGCGTGTGGTTCATTCGGCAGTAGAGGTGTTAACGCAGTTTAAGGCGCTGCCTAGGCAGGCGCCACAACCGCCACAGCGGGCGTACGTAGCGTGCGGTTAAGCAGCAGCACCGGCACCAACCCCACCAGCACCAGCGCCAGACTGGGCAGCGCGGCCTCGCCCAGCCGCTCGTCGCGCGCCAGCTGGTAGGCCATCACGGCCAGGGTGTCGGTATTGAAAGGGCGCAGCACCAAGGTGGCGGGCAACTCTTTCATCACGTCCACAAACACCAGCAAGCCAGCTACGGCTGTGGACCGCTTGAGTAGCGGCCAGTGCACGCGGCGCAGCAAGCCCCAGCCCGACTGGCCCAGCATGCGCGCCGAATCATCAAAGCTGGGCGGAATGCGCGCATAACCGCTTTGCACGGCCTGCAAGGCCACGGCGCAAAACCGCACCAGGTAGGCCCACACCACCCCCAACACGGTGGCCGTCACCCAATAACCCGCGCCACTGCCCGGCAGCGCCGCCTGCAGCCAGCCCACCGGCAGCAGCAGCCCCACCACAATCACCGCACCTGGAATGGCGTAGCCCAGGCTGGCCAACTGCACCACGGCACGCGTCAGCATGCCGGGAGTGGCCAGGCCCTTGCCAAACCGATTGCCTGGCGCTTTTGGATTGCGCCGCGCAGCAAAGGCCAGCGCTACAGCCAGCGCCACAGCCAGCACCGCTGACAGGCCCGCCAGCCACAAGCTGTTAAAAGCCCAACCGGCAAAACGTGCCCAAGGCAGGTCTTGCCAGTCAGCAATTAAGGGGCGCAGCATGAACAGTACCGGTAGTGCAAACCCCATTAGCACCGGTGTAAGACAAATAACCTGCGCCGCGCAAGCGCGCTGGCCCGTAAGCCGCACTGGCTGCCCCGCCAGCGCATGGCTTTGCCCGCCACGCCCGCCGACAAAGCGCATACGCTGCTGTGCCTGGTGTTCCATGCGCAGCAGCGCCAGCACCACCACCAGCAGCACGGTAGCCAGTTGCGCGGCGGCAATGCGATCGTCAAACGCCAGCCACGACTTGTAAATGCCGGCGGTAAACGTCTGGATACCAAAGTAGCTGCTGACGCCAAAGTCGGCCAGCGTCTCCATAAGCGCCAGCGCCACACCGGCGGCCAATGCGGGCCGCGCCAAAGGCAGCGCCACCGTGGCAATACGGCGCGACAGCGGCGCCCCGAGCAATTGCGCTGCTTCCATCAAATGCGCGCCGCGCTCGGCCAGTGCCGTGCGGGCCAGCAAATACACATAGGGGTAGAGCGTGAAACTGAAAACCCAGGCCGCCCCCCACAAGCTGCGCACCTCGGGCAGCAAGCGGCCCTCCAGCCCAAACGCGCTGCGCAAGCCAGTTTGCAGCGGGCCGCTGTATTGCAGAAAATCGGTGTAGGCATACGCCACCACGTAAGCGGGCATGGCTAGCGGCAAAAGCAGTGCCCACTCCAGCATCTTACGGCCGGTAAAGTCAAACAGCGTCACGGCCGCCGCCGTGGCCGTGCCAATAACCGTTACGCCAGCCGCCACCAGCAGGCACAGCCACAGCGTGGTCAGCGTATAGCCCGGCAACACGGTGCGTGCCAGCTCTGCCAGCAATTGCGCCGACAGCGTGTTGAACTGTAGCCACGAGCCCAGCACGGCCAGAACCGGCAGCAAAAAAATTCCGGCCAGCAACAACAAAGCCAGTCGCGCGCCGAGGCGGCGGATCTGGTGTGTGAAGGCGGTTGCGGTCATGTCAGCAAACTAGTACAAAAGCGGTGCATTGCCATGTTGAGAAAAAGGCCAAAACTAAATGCGAATTGTAGGCATCTACAATTCGCCTATGTTTCTAGAGTTGTGCAATGTAAGTGTTCGCTACGGCCAGGGTGCCATGGATGCTGTGCATCAGGTTTCGCTTGGACTGAATGCGGGCGATATTGGCGTGCTGATTGGCCCCTCGGGCTGCGGCAAGACCACGCTGCTGCGGGCGGTGGCGGGCCTGGAGCGGGTACACCAAGGTGAGATGGTGCTGTCGGGCCAGACCATCAGCAGTGTCAGCGTGCATGTGCCGCCCGAAGCGCGCCGCATGGGCATGGTGTTTCAGGATTACGCGCTGTTTCCGCACCTGGACGTGGCGCGCAATATTGCTTTTGGTATTGCCCATTTACCCAGCACCGAGCGCGCCCAGCGCGTCAAGGACATGCTGGCGCTGGTGGGGCTGGAGCAATCGGGCAGCCGCTACCCGCATGAACTCTCGGGCGGCCAACAGCAGCGTGTGGCATTGGCCCGCGCGCTGGCACCCAGGCCGCAACTGCTGCTGTTGGACGAGCCGTTTTCCAACCTGGATGTGGACCTGCGCGAGCGCCTGGCACACGAGGTGCGCGGCATTCTGAAAGCCGCGGGTGCCACAGCGCTGTTTGTCACGCACGACCAGCTGGAAGCCTTTGCCATTGGCGACGTGATAGGCGTGATGCAGCACGGCCAACTGCACCAGTGGGCTGACGCCTACAGCCTCTACCATCGCCCCATTACCCGCTTTGTGGCCGACTTCATTGGCCACGGCGTGTTTGCCCCCGCCACCCTGCAGCGCAGCGGCAGCGACGTGAGCGTGCAAACGCCGCTGGGCTTGCTGGCGCAGGTCAATGGCAGTCTGGCGTCGTCAGAGGGCATGCCCGATGGCGAGGTGGATATCTTGCTGCGTGCCGACGACATCATTCACGACGACGACGCCCCCACCAAAGCGCAAATTCTGCGCAAAGCCTTTCGCGGCTCAGAGTTTCTCTACACCCTGCAACTGGCCGGTGGCCAAACGGTGCTGGCCCATGTGCCCAGCCACCATGACCACAAGATTGGCGAGTGGATTGGTATCCGCGCCGAGGTTGACCATGTGGTCACCTTTGCGCGCAGTTGAGGATTGAACTAATTCAGTTGCGCCTGCGCGCAATATCAGCCTGCGCGTCTTGGGCCCAGGTGCGGCGGTCGCGCCCGTTGGCGTGCTGGGGGATGCCGTAGTCCAGCACCACGGTGAGTGGCGGGGCAGTAAAGACGCGCCAGATGGAGCCCACCAGCGTTTGGTCGCCAATAAAGCTGGCGGCTTGGGTGCGCTGGCCGCTCGCGCGGTCAAGGTAGCTCAGGGCCACGGTTTGCAGCGGTGCATCGGCTGCAATAGCGGCTTGCAACACATTGGGGTGAAACGGCAACAAGCCCTCGCCGTTGCTGGTCGTGCCTTCGGGGAACACGGCCACCACCTGCGCCTCACGCAGCGCGTCGGCCATGCGGTGCACCACGCGCAGCGCATCACGCCGGTTTTCGCGCTCCACATACAAAGTGCCGGTAGCATCAGACAAGGTACCAATAATGGGCCACTGCTTGATGCTGGCCTTGCTGACAAAGTGGCAGTAACGCGCGGCATGCATGCTGGTGATGTCGAGCCAGGAAATATGGTTGGCCACCAGCAGCATGGGGCCACTGATTGCGGGCTGGCCGAGCACGCGCAGTTCGATGCCGATTTTGTCGAGCATAGTGCGCGACCAGGCGGTAACCAGCACCTCTTTCTCCGCCTGCGGCAGTGTGGCAAAACGGGTGTGAATGGTCCATAAGCCTGCGACGATGTGCGCCAGGGCGCGGGCCAGCTTGAGGCTGGCAGTGATGAGCTTCATGCAGCGGCGCTTGCTCCGCTGCCAGTTGTTGTGCTTTGGGTCGCTGCGCTGCCGGCAGCGCTTTCGCTGGCGTTGTACGCCATATGCCCACCCACCACCGTGGCGCGCACGCGGGTAGGCAGCTCATAGCCGCCAAACGGCGTGTGTTTGCCGTGGCTGCGCAGCGCATCGGGGCGCACCATCCAGCTCGCTAGCGGGTCGAACACACAAACATCAGCCACGCCACCCACCACTAGCTGCCCCACACTGGCTTGCAGCGTGCCCAAACTGCTGCCCAGCACCTGCGCCGGGCCGGTGGTGAGCGTGGCCAGGGCACGCGCCAGGTTTATGCCGCTGTCTTGGCTCCATTTGCAGGCGAGGCTCAGCAATAGCTCCAGCCCCGTGGCGCCCGCTTCGGCTTGGGCAAATGGCAGGGCCTTGGCATCGTCACTGACCGGCGTGTGGTCGGACACCAGGGCATCTATGGTGCCGTCGGCCAGACCAGCACGCAAGGCGTCGCGGTCGCGCTGCTGACGCAGGGGAGGGTTCAGCCGCATGCGCGAGTCAAAGTAGCCAATGTCGTTGTCTATCAGGTGCAGCGAGTTGATGCTGACATCGCAAGTCACTGGCAGACCCTGCGCTTTGGCTTCGCGCACCAGGGCCACGCCCTGTGCGCTGCTGATACGGCACAAATGCACCCTGGCGCGCGGCGGTGCCTGGTTGCCCGTAGCGCGCAGTAGTTCAAAAATCGTATGCAAGGCAATAGTTTCAGCGGCTACCGGCACGCCCGACAAACCCAGACGCGTAGCCAGCGGCCCGCTGGCCATCACGCCCTGGCCCAGGTGACCGTCTTGCGCACGCAGCCAGACGCTGTAGCCATAGGTGCCAGCATACGCCAGGGCGCGCTGCAAAATTTGCGTGTTGAGCACTGGCACCTCGGCCTGGCTAAAACCAATGCAGCCGGCTTGCGTCAGCTCCAGCATTTCCGTCAGGGTTTCGCCCTGCAGGCTGCGCGTCAATGCGCCCAGCGGAAAGACGCGCGACTGGTGCAGTTTCTCTGCACGAAATTTCAGCATTGCCACCAAGCCAGGTTCGTCAAGCACTGGCTCGGTATCAGGCAGACACACCAGGCTGGTAATGCCACCAGCCACGGCAGCGGCTAGCTCGCTGGCCAGCATGCCCTCGTGTTCATGGCCAGGTTCGCGCAGGCGAACCGCCAGGTCAATCAGGCCAGGGGCCACGATACAGCCGGTAGCGTCTATGGTTTTGTTGGGCGCAAAGTCGGCGCTGACTTGGCCCACAGCCACAATGCGGCCCGCAGCAATCGCCAGGTCACCCGGCTGGTCAAGGCCGCTAGCCGGGTTGATGAGACGGCCGCCGTGAATCAATATCTTCATGCCGCCCTCATGCTTGGTTGCCCGCCACAATACCCATGACGGCCATGCGCACCGCAATGCCAAAGCTGACTTGCGGCAAGATCACGCTTTGCTGACCGTCGACCACGGCGGAGTCGATTTCCACGCCGCGGTTTATGGGGCCGGGGTGCATAACGATGGCATTGGGTTTGGCCGCCTGGAGCTTGGCTGGCGTCAAGCCATAGCTCATGAAAAACTCTTGTGCCGATGGCAGCAACGCACCGCTCATGCGTTCGCTTTGCAGCCGCAGCATGATGATGACGTCGCAATCCTTGATGCCCTCGTGCATGTCGTGCATGACGCGAACGCCCATTTGCGCCATGTCAGCCGGCACCAGGGTTTTGGGGCCCACCACGCGCACCTCAGCGCAGCCCAGCGTGGTGAGGGCATGAATGTCGGAACGGGCGACGCGCGAGTGCAGGACATCGCCAACTATCGCCACCGTCAAATTGGCCCAGTCGCCCTTGTAATGGCGGATGGTGTACATATCGAGCAGGGCCTGCGTCGGATGGGCGTGGCGACCGTCACCGGCGTTGACTACATGCACATGCGGCGCCACATGCTGCGCTATCAGGTAGGGCGCGCCTGATTCGCCGTGGCGCACCACAAACAGATCAGCTGCCATGGCCGAGAGATTGGCAATGGTGTCCAGCAGTGACTCGCCCTTGGAGGCCGATGACTTGGCCACATCAAGGTTGATGACGTCAGCAGACAGGCGCGTTGCGGCAATCTCAAAGGTGGTGCGGGTTCGGGTGGAATTCTCGAAGAACAGGTTGAACACGCTCTTGCCACGCAGCAACGGCACCTTTTTTACCTCACGGTCGTTCACGCTGACAAAGTTGCTGGCCGTATCAAGAATGTGCAGCAACGTGGCTTTGGGCAGGCCTTCAATTGACAATAAGTGAACCAGCTCGCCGTGGCTGTTGAGTTGGGGATTGCCGCGCTGCTTCATGGTGTTTATTTACTACCGCCTGTGCCTGGCTTGTTTTTAAGGCCTGGCGCATTGTGCGCCTGCACTTCAAAACTGAACCGGCCGGCATCATCACGCGCCAGCGCCAGCGACTGCGTGCCGGGCAATACCAGCCGTGCAGCCGCAAAGTCAGCCTGTACTGGCAACTCGCGCCCGCCACGGTCAACCAGCACAGCCAATTGGATGCGGGCTGGACGGCCGTAATCAAACAGCTCGTTAATCACGGCGCGCAGCGTGCGGCCCGTAAACAGCACATCATCAAGCACCAGCACGTGGGCTTGCTCAACCTCAAACGGCAGCACCGTCTGGCCACCGTTAGCCAGGCCACGCTTGGCAAAATCGTCGCGGTGCATGGCCGATGAAATGACGCCCGCACTGCCCGGCAAGGCCAGATCAAGCTGCAAGCGGTGCGCCAGCCAGGCACCACCCGAGGTGATACCCACCAGACGCGTCTGCGGCGTGAGCAGCGGCTTGACGCCTTGCACCAGTGCGGCATACAAGGCTTCAGCGTCGAGCGCGAGCGCGTTCATTCGAGCCCCCGCAAAAACTGCTCCAAAATGATAACGGCTGACTGCGCATCAGCGTCATTGGCCCCGCTAGCAAGCGCCTCGGTGGTGCTGTAGCGCTCGTCCACCTCAAACACCGGCAGCTTGAAACGTGCGCGTAACTGGCGCGCCAGTTTTTGTGCGGCGCGGGTGTTGTCGTGGGCCGCGCCGTCTGGGTGGAAAGGCACGCCAATCACCAGCGCGTCAGGCTGCCACTCTTGCACGCGATTGTGGATTTCTGTCATGCGGGCATCGCCTTGTGCTGCAATGCTGCGCTGGGCCTGGCCACTTTTAAGCAAGCGGTTGCCAACAGCCACACCCGTGCGTTTGGTGCCGTAGTCCAGCGCCAAAAAGGTTTGCAGTGTGGGCGGCACAGGCAGTGGCGATGGGGCAGTGGCAGCCAGCGCGCTCATGCGTGGCCTGCCTCGGGGGAGAGCATCCAGGCCTGCAAGCCCAGCAGCTTGAGCGCACGCTCGTAGCGCTGCGCCACCGGGGTGTCAAAAATCACGGCGATGTCGGCACCCACAGTGAGCCAACTGTTCTCGGACAACTCGGATTCAAGCTGCCCCTCGCCCCAGGAGGCATAGCCCAGCGTAACCAGCACGCGGCGTGGCCCACCACCCGTGGACAACGATTCCAGCACGTCTTTGGAGGTGGTCATCTCCAGACCACCAGGAATCGTCAGGGTTGAGGCATAAACCGATTCTTTAGGCGCATCGCCGGCAGTGAAAAACGGTTCATGCAAAACAAAACCGCGCTCGGTTTGCACGGGACCGCCCTGAAAAACTGGCGTGTCGCTCAGATCCGTGCGGCTCAGTGGCAACTCTACCTTGTCAAACAGGTTTTTCAGGCTGATGTCGCTGGGTTTGTTGATGATCAGCCCCAAGGCACCGCGCTGGGTATGCTCGCAGACATAGACCACGCTTTTGACAAAAGCCGGGTCTTCCAAGCCCGGCATGGCAATCAGGAAATGATGGGTTAGATTGACTGGGGCAAAATCAAAAGCCATAAAACGATTCTAGCGGTGAACATGGACAAGCCATTTGCCAGCGGTTTAATGTGGTTCCGGCGCGATTTAAGGCTAACCGACAACGCCGCGCTGTACCACGCCCTCAAAGGCTGCAAAAGTGTGCAGGCGGTGTTTGTGTTTGACCGCGAAATTCTTGATCTCCTGCCGCGGCAGGACCGACGCGTGGAGTTCATCCGTGAGTCACTGGTGGCATTGGATGCCCAGTGGCGCGCGCTGGCCGGGCAGGCAGGCGCTGGCTTGCTGGTACAGCATGCGGTAGCCTCGCAAGCCGTACCCGCACTGGCAGCGCAGCTTGGTGTGCAAGCCGTATTTGCCAACCACGACTATGAGCCGCAAGCGATTGCGCGCGACGCCCAGGTGCGTGGTGCATTGGCCAATCTGGGCATTGCCTTTCATACGGCCAAGGACCAGGTGATTTTTGAGCGCGACGAAGTGCTGACGCAGGCCGAGCGCCCCTACACCGTGTTCACCCCGTACAAGAATGCCTGGCTGAAAAAGCTCAACGCCTTCTACCTGAAGCCCTATCCAGTGGAGGAATACAAGGCCGCTATTGCAGAGCGACCGCAAGCCCTGCGCCAGAGCGTGCCCACATTGGCTGATTTGGGCTTTGAAATCAGCAATCTTGCACAACTGAAAATCCCCACAGGCACAGAGGGTGCGCAAGTTTTGTTCAACGATTTTCTCAAGCGCATCGACCATTACCAAGACACCCGCAATTTCCCCGCCATCAAGGGCCCCAGCTACCTGAGCGTGCACCTGCGTTTTGGCACCGTGTCGATTCGCCAGCTGGCCGCCGCAGCTTACCAACGCATGCACGAGCCGAGCCCCGGCATTGGCGCAGGAGCCAGTACCTGGCTGAGCGAGCTGATCTGGCGCGACTTTTACTTTCAGGTGTTGCACCACTTTCCGCACGCGGCGCGCAGCGCCTTCAAACCCGAGTACGACGCCATTACCTGGGAACATGGCAAGCACGCCAACGCCCTGTTTGCCGCTTGGTGCGAGGGACGCACTGGTTACCCGCTGGTGGATGCTGCCATGGCGCAGATTAACCAGACTGGCTACATGCACAACCGCTTGCGCATGGTCGTGGCCAGTTTTTTGATCAAAGACTTGGGCATTGACTGGCGTTGGGGCGAGCGCTATTTTGCGCAAAAGCTCAACGACTTTGACTTGTCAGCCAACAACGGCGGGTGGCAGTGGGCCGCTTCCAGCGGCTGCGATGCACAACCCTACTTTCGCATCTTCAACCCGGTTACGCAAAGCGAAAAATTTGACGCAGAAGGCCAGTTCATACGCCGTTATTTGCCACAACTGGCAGCGCTGCCCAATGCAACGCTACACCAGCCCTGGAACGCCAAGCCGATGGATTTACTGGCTGCCGGTGTGGCGCTGGGAAAGGACTATCCACTACCACTCGTTGCACATGACGAAGCGCGCGAGAAAACCCTGGCGCGCTATGCGGTGGTGAAAAAAAAGCCGGATTGAACCCGGCTTTTTAATTATTTGCGCTGGTAAGCGCAGCACACTCAGCCAGCTTCCACCAACTGCTCTGCCGTGCAATAACGCCGCACCAGCGCGAGCAATTCTTCCTCGGAATAGGGCTTGCCCAAGTAATGGTTGACCCCCAGCTCCATGGCGTGCTCACGGTGTTTTTCAGCAATGCGCGAGGTGATCATGATGATGGGCAGGTCAGCAAGGCGCGTGTCACCACGGATGTTGCGTGCCAGATCAAAACCATCCATGCGCGGCATCTCAATATCCGATAGCACCACGGCCGGCCGCTCGCCAGCTAATTGCTCAAGCGCCAGCAAACCATCAGCGGCCATAGCCACGCGGTAACCCTCGCGTTGCAGCAGGCGCTGAGTCACACGGCGCACTGTAATCGAATCGTCCACCACTAGCACCAGCGGAACTTGTGGCGTTTGCAGAGCCATCGTTTCGGTCTTACTAATTTTTTGCCGTGCTGCCAGTTCGTCGCTAGAGATACGCATTTCGCGGGCCTGCGCGCCATATACCGTGACCAACGCCACCGGGTTGTAGATAAGCACGACAGCACCCGAAGCCAGCACCGACATACCGGACAAACCGGGCAAACGCGCCAACTGGGGGCCGAGGTTTTTCACCACCACCTCCTGGTTGCCCAGCACCTCGTCGATATGCAAGGCGACGCGCTGCGACGCGCTTTGGTAAATCACTACCGGGATGGTGCGGCCAGGTTGCTCCATGCTGCGCACAGAGGTTTGCAACAAAGCGCCCGACCAGAAGAATGGGATCTGTTCGCTGCCAAAAGGGATGCTGCCAGTTTGGTAGGCCGCGGCCAACTCCGCTGGTGTGACGCGCCTGACCAGTTCAACCACGTTGGCCGGCACACCTACAGCGGTGGTGCCGATGCGAAACATCACCACTTGCGTCACAGCTGTAGTGAGAGGCAAGATCAATTTAAAGCTAGTACCCAGACCAGCTTGGGTCGTGGTTTCAATCCGTCCGCCCAGTGCATTGACCTCCGCACGCACGACGTCCATGCCGACACCACGCCCGGCAAGCTCTGTTACCTCGCTGGCAGTGGAAAAACCGGGCATGAAAATCAGGCTGGCTGCTTCATCATCCGTAATGTTTTGCACCGGAGAAACCAGTCCCTGCGCTACGGCTTTCTCACGAATGCGCGGCAGATTCAGCCCGGCACCGTCGTCGCGGAATTCAACCGCCACATCGTTGCCGGACTGGTGCAAATCAATCACGATGGTGCCTGAGGCGTCCTTGCCCGCCTGGGTACGCTGTTGTGGTAGCTCCACGCCGTGGGCCACGCAGTTGCGCAGCAGATGCTCAAAAGCGGGTGTCATGCGGTCCAGCACGCCGCGGTCCATCTCGATTGAGCCACCGGTGATGTCCAGCTTGACTTGTTTGCCCGCGTCTTTGGACGCCTGCCTCACCACACGGTAAAGGCGCTCGGAAATACCTTCAAACTCGACCATGCGGGTGCGCAGCAAATCGCGTTGAAGCTCGCGCGTTTGCCGGGCTTGAGCGATCAGGTCGTCCTCTGTGGCCTGCAAAGTACGCTGCAAATTGCGCTGCACAGTGGCCACGTCGTGCACCGATTCAGCCATCATGCGGGTGAGTTCCTGAACGCGGGTAAAGCGGTCGAACTCAAGTGGATCAAAGCCTTTGTCGGTTTCCTTGGACAGCGCCATGCGCGACTGCATCTGCGACTCAGCCTGCAATTCAATCTCGCGCAGTTGCTGACGCAGACGGTCCAGGTTGCCCGTCATGTCACCAAGCGAGCCGCGCAACTGACGCAGCTCAGTCTCGATGCGTGAGCGGGTAATGATGACCTCACCAGCTTGGTTAACCAGGCGGTCCAGCAATTGGGAGCGCACCCGTACCGCTTGGTTGGCAGCCTGACGCACCGCAGTTAATTTGTTGGTTGCCGGTAACGCCAGTTTGGCACGCGCTGGCACGCGCTCAACGGCAGGCGACGGCTCGTGGGCATCGCCAAAAAAGGAGGCGTTTTCAGCTTGGAATGCAGTGACGGGCAGCGTAGCGGCCACGGCGACCGGTTTGGCAACATCCAGTGTTTGCAAGTCAACACCACGCAGGCCTTCAAAATTGGTTTGCAAGGCATCAAAGTTGGCGAGCAAAGGCTCGATATCAGACGCTGTCGCCTGACCGCCAAAATGCTCGATATCGGACTCCATGCGGTGGGCCATCTCGCCAAGACGCATGGCACCCGACAAGCGCGCGCTGCCCTTTAGGGTGTGCAACACCCGCAATACATCGTTCTTGGCACCAAAGTCTTCTGGGCGGGCAGCCCATTGGCGCAAACCACCGCCCAACTGGGGAAAGAGTTCAGCTGCCTCTTCTTCAAAAATCGGAAACAAATCGGGGTCAACCACGTCAACCACGTCAATGTCATCGTCCAGATTGAGCGGGCCTGTAGCCTCCGCCATGGACTGGAAAATTGGCTCTGGCGCGTACGTTGTGTCGGGCACAAACACTGGGGTTTGCACTTCTGGACTGATAGGCATTTGCACAGGTGCAAATTGGGTTTGCGCTGTCGGCGTTTGCACCATTGGCTCTGGCTCTGGTTGCATTACAAGCGACTCACCGACTTCGACAAATTGGGCGTCCGGCGAGAAATCTTGCAGCACTTCAACGGGCAACTGAGCCGCTGGCATCACTTCAACGGTTTGCTTAAGTTGCCAAAGCAAAGCCGCGTCCGGCTCTTTGAGGAAGCCGGCAGCAAACTGGTGCAGCAAGCGCCGCACTTCTTCTGTAGCCTGGGTAAACAGGCTACCTAATTCGGACGTACCGTTAAGGCGCAGCTGCAAGACATGCAGCATAGCGTTTTCAAGTGAGCGCGCCAGCTCGGAAAGGCCACTAAAGCCCACAGTAGCCGAACTGCCAGCCAATGAGTGTGCGAGCGACACCATGGAATCGGTCACTGGATGCCCCAATTCAAGCGCCCATTCAGTGGTTTCCGTCACCAGACGCCTGGACCATTCGTCAGCCTCGTTCAAGTACACGTTGTACAAGGCAATATTGATGGACAGCGCACCAATTACTTTGGTGTGCTCATGGCGGTCGTCTTTTTCGGCAGGTGCTCCGTCAAACAACAACTCAACTGGTGCAGCGGATGCCTGCGCAACCACCTCAGCCTCCTCGGGCAAGGCAAAGTCTGCCAGCATATCCGCGTCAAAACTGACTCCCGCTGGCATTGGCTGCGGCTCGGGCGGCAGTTCTATGGCAGCGACCAAACCTGAGAAATCGGGCATTTGCACTGACGCAGTTACAACCGGCTCCGGCACAGACACAGGTAAAGTTACTTCGATCAGGTCAAAGTCGGACAAATCACTGAGTTCAATTTCCACCGGGCTGGCAACTGGGGCAATCGGCTCGCTGAAGGGCGCCGATTGCACGGCCTCAAACTGCGCCGGCACAGACGCGGGCAGTTCAAGCGACACCTCAGCCAAATCAGGCAGAACACTGATGAGGCTGGGGGCGGCCAGTGCGTTGGCAGCAGCATCGGGCAACACCAGTTCGATAAAACGATTTTCGGTGCGCACAGCATCGGCAGCCTTGCGAAAAGCGGCTGATTTCCAGATGTGGTCTTGGCGCAGTTGTATATCTTCAACCCAGCGGCCAAAGCCACTCAGTGCTGATTGGCATAGTCCACGCAATTCAATGGAAAAAGGTTTTTGGTCAGCCAGCCAGGTATTAAGCAATTGCTCGAGCGACCAGGCGGCTTCGCCAAACTCGTTGAGGCCCACCATACGCGAGCTGCCCTTGAGCGTATGAAAGGCGCGGCGCAGGGTGGTTTGCTCTGTGACGTCTTTTGGGTCTCTGCCCAGCGCTTCGCTGGCCTGCAAGCCGGTTTGCACGACTTCACGGGCTTCTTCGAGAAAGATTCCCAGCAGTTCTTCGTCTTCCTCATCTTGGTCTTGTTCAGTTTGTATTGCTACTGGCGGTGAAACAGCAGCAGCCTGGACGGCCACAGGCACAAGCGGTGCGGTAACGGCAATGGCGGGCGTTGGCATTGGTTGGGCTGCCTGAACAGGCGCAGAGACCGCCTCATCGGGCGTTGAGCGGCCCATCAGGGGCTTGAGTTCGCCTTCTTTTTCGTCATAGATAAACAGCTTTTTTGCCAGGGCAGGCTGGTAGTTAAGCATGTCAATCAAAAAGCCGAGGGAACCCAGGTTGTTACCCAGCTTGTCAAAGGTGCCAGCCGCGCGGGCACGCTCCACATCAAGCTCGGTCACCATGATTTGCTCGATTCGCTCACGCATGTGCAGCACCGCCTGAGAGGCCTGATCAAGACCCAGCACCGAAAGCACACCACGCATTTGCGACAATTGCCCAGGGACTTTAGTCAGGGTGGATTTGTCAGCCGGATTGCGGAAAAACTGGTCAAGCGAAGCCTCCAGCTCACCGAGTGAGCCACGCAGTTCACTCACCACGCTACCCATGGTTTGTTTGTCACTGACGCGGCTGTAGAGCTCTTCCATCCACGACTCAAGTGGCTGCGGCTGGCCACCCATTTGCACGCGTTGCAAACGGTCAGCCAAGACCTGTGTGCGCACCGCAATCTGGCTGTCGCTTGGGTCCATGTCCTCAAACGCCACCTCCAGATACAAAACCGAAGTAGCCACTTCCATCGACAACTCGGTAGACGGCGCCTGGCCCGTGCGGACAGTCGCATCAATGGCACCAGTCAACGCCTGAGCAAACGCAGCACTGCTGGGGTTGAGTTTAAGAAGTGACTCACCAATCAGGTTGAACTGATCGCTGACTTGTTTGAGCTTGCCAACGTCGCCTCCACAAAAGGCGGTCCAGCTTTCTTTGGCGGCGCCGATGCGTTTGCGTGCTTGCGTCACCAGCGCCGGATCAATGCGGCCAAAATGCGGCACTGCGTAATCAACACGCTGAAAGCGCTCCAGTCCATAGGCTTGGCGGATGACCGAGAGACTGGGCGCAACCAGCAGCGGGCTTGGCAATGATTGGGCACAGAAAAACAGCAGATCAAGCACCAGGCGCTCAGGCACCGTCACGTCGCCTTTTGACAAGGCAGCGTACTGCATCAACACGCGTGAGGCGGTGCGTTTGGCGTACAAATCCGAGGGACACAAACCCAGGGCCAGTGCCTCGAAAAAACCTGCGCAAATCTTCCAGAATGCGCGCGGTTGCAAGCCATCTTGGGCGGCAGCCAAACCCAAACTGATCGCCACCAGATTTTTTGCCCCCTCGGTGTCAGCTCCTTTGATGACTTTGAGCACCCATTGGTCAAGCTGCGAGCGAACCGCCGTTTCATAGGCCAGCGGCTGCGCATCACCGGGCATTTGCGGGTCTAACCAGCGCAACTCCATTGCCCACAAATCGGCTGGGTGCAGCCGCTCGCTGCCCGCCAGCTCCTGAATGTCGCGGTACTGCGGAAACAAAGCAACCGCCGTGACTTTTTTGCCAGAGAGAACGGCTTGCAGGTATTCGGTCAGCGCAAAACCGGCACGCTCGACCTTTTGGGCTGCTGGCTCATTGCACAGCTCTGGATGCAGCACAAATTTTTGTACCACCGCTTCCATTGCGCGCAATAAAGAGGCTGGTGCACCCAACCCGACCATCTCCAGTGCGCCGACCGCCTGGTGTAGTTGCTGGCGGGCCACGCGCAATTGACTGTCATCAATGGTGGCAAGCTCAGAGCCGCGCGCGGCCTCTGCATCGCGCACATAGCGCTTGAGCGCTTTCGATGCCGTGTCAAGCGACTTGCGCAACTCTTCGAGCACCCAGGCTAGCGGGCCCAAGTCGTTCAGCGCAACATCCAGATCCGTTTCAGTGGCTTGCATTGTTCAATCCATCGCCTAGGTGACAAAGACAAAAACCGGCCTGCAACTTCAAATCAAGCAATCTTGAAACGTGCCACCGATTGCCGCAATTCTTCCGCCATCCGCGACAACTCACGCACCTGCTGTGCAGTAGAGCGCGTACCCTCTCCGGTTTGCTCGGTCACGGCAAAAATGTGTTGAATGTTGTCGGCCACCACGTTGGCAGACTTGGCTTCCTTTGAGGCAGAAAACGAAATCTGCTCAATCAGTTCAGAGAGTTTGCGCGACACGCGGTCAATCTCTGAGAGCGCCGTACCTGCGCTGTCCGACAGCTTAGCTCCCTCCACCACACCCTGCGTGGAGCGCTCCATGGCGGCTACCGCATCTTGCGTGTCAGTCTGAATCGCCTTCACCAGCGCCGAAATCTGGCGCGTTGCGTCTGCCGAGCGCTCAGCCAGTCGCTGCACCTCTTCGGCCACCACCGAGAAGCCGCGGCCTGCCTCGCCGGCGGACGCCGCCTGAATGGCGGCGTTTAGCGCCAGTACGTTGGTTTGCTCGGTAATGTCAGAGATCAGCTCGGTAATCTCGCCAATCTCCTGCGAGGATTCACCCAGCCGCTTGATACGCTTGGAGGTTTCCTGAATCTGGTCACGAATGGAGTTCATACCACCGATGGCGTTTTGCACTGCCTGCAAACCCGACTCGGCTGCTAGCAAAGACTGGCGTGCCACCAAGGCTGATTCCTGCGCCTGCGTAGACACTTCATTAATTCGGGACGCCATGTCCAGCACGGACTGGCCGGTCTCGCGAATCTCGCGCAACTGCTCGGTAGAAGTTGCCAGCAACTCGGTTGAAGTGCTCTCCACCTTGGCCGTGGTTTGCGCCACCCGGGTTGCCGTGTTTTGCACGTTACCCACCAGTGAGCGCAACTCCTCCACCGTGTAGTTCACCGAGTCGGCAATAGCGCCGGTAATGTCTTCGGTCACGGTGGCTTCCTGGGTCAAGTCGCCTTCAGCCACTGTCTGCAATTCGTTCATCAAGCGCAAAATAGCCGCCTGATTCGCGTCGTTGACGCGTTTGGCCTCGCCCTCCTGGCGCTCGGCTTCCGTACGCAACTGCTCCGCAATTTGCTGGCGCTGGCGGCTGTCAAGCAGCTGGATGTAGGCCAGGCCAGCCGCGCTGAGAATGGCCAGCACAGCAGCTGCAATCAGAACCGCCAGGGCTGTGCCCCCCACGCCAGATTGCTTGGCCAGTTTTTCCTCCAACACGTTCATGGACAAACGCAGTGGCTCGCTGTCAGCAATGATGTTGCCCTGCGCTTCACGCGCAGACACCAAGCCTTGCAGGTTACCCAGAATGGAGTCCGCTTGCACCCGGGTTTGCTCATAGAGCTTGATGATCTGATCTAGCTGTTCGCGAGTCTGCGGGTCTTTTGAGCTGGCCAGACGCAATTCGGGGCTACCATTAAGCAGGCCT
The DNA here is from genome assembly GCA_021732385.1 of Burkholderiales bacterium. Taxonomy (GTDB): domain Bacteria; phylum Pseudomonadota; class Gammaproteobacteria; order Burkholderiales; family Burkholderiaceae_C; genus JAKFVA01. Next base: position 236,176 of record JAKFVA010000009.1, read on the forward strand.
TCGGCAATTTCCTTGAATGAATTCAAATCCTTGCCAAGCAGAAACACCGCTTCTGGGCTCACTCCCTCCACCGTCAGGAACTCGTTGGCCGATTTGCCGATGCGCTGGGTCAACATAACCATCTGGCCCGACGCTGAAATCTCCGTAGAGGAGGCCGCTTGCTGCAGCTTCAGTGAGGACACGGTTTCCGCAATTTCCAACAAGTCAGACGATTGGCGGTTGATGGTTTTCAGCGCGCTACCCACCTGCGTCAAGATCTTTTCCTGCCCCAGAACCACAGCGGCATTTTTTTCGGCGCGCTCCATAAGCGGTACGATTTTTCCTAGGTCTTCTGTGTAGTCAGCTCCCAAGGCGCTAATGTTCAAGGCTTCGTTACCACCCGTTAGACCGCGCACACTGCTAGCCAGAATCTGACTGCTTTCCTTGACCTCCGGGAAGGCCTGCACGCCTCCCACCAGTGCCTGAGACACCGATTTAGCGAGCCGCTGAGACTGCGTCAGTGCTTGACCCGTTGCACCCAATTGTCCCGCCACGGTGTCAGCACGCTGGACCACGAAAAAGGTCAGCCCGAACAACACAAGTAGCGCCAGAACCAGGGCAATCGCCAAGGTACGCTGGTGCTGTGCAGCTGTACGACGCCCTAGAACCGGCAGAGCTAGCAGATCATCTTCTTCGTAATCTTCGGTGATGTCTTCTGCCGCCGCCAGGCGACTTTCGCCAAAACCGGCGTTTCGCGCTTCAACGGCTGACACACTGTCGTTCCCAATGTCCATTGAGCCAGTTGACAGGTGATCACGCGAGCCTCCTGGCATGGCCAGACTCAGATCGGTGTCAGACGGCTCCTGTTTTTTGGAGAAGAGGGTTTTCAGTTGGTCAACGAGTGACATGGTGCGGCCTTCCAAGAACAAACAGGTTACTCAAGCGCTAATGCTCAGAAACTGGGGTTGAAGAGACAGCGCTTGCAGGTTGATTTCCTGCCAGAAAGCGCCGCTGTCATCGATATAGCCATGCCCGAAATAATCAGGCGAGCCAGCCGGTGCGGATTGTGATTCTTTGAAGGCACTGAGGGCACGCAGACCACCCAGACGGTCAATCAACAAAGCACAGTTAATTTGCAAAGCCGCGTTGAGCGCCACCAAACGCGATTCGGTGCGACCCAGCTCCGACA
>JAKFVA010000016.1 GCA_021732385.1 Burkholderiales bacterium
GAATCGGTTCTTGCAGCAGGGTTGCTTTTGGCAAAGTAGTGCCGCTCAGCAACGGCGTTTAGCGGGAAGCCCCTGGGGTGGCAATCTGCACATAAATCTCGTTGGGCTTGACCATGCCCAGTTCGCCACGGGCGCGCTCTTCCACCATCTCCAGGCCTTCCTGCAAATCACGCACCTCGGCAGCCAGGCGGTCGTTGGCTTGCCGGGCCTGGACATTGTTGGCTTTCTGCGCATCGAGCTTTTGCTGCATTTGCGCGACGTTGCCCACACTGCCGCGGCCAAACCAGATTTGGGCGTGCAGCACCGCCAGCAGTGCCAGCAGCAGCACGGTGGAAGGGCGCACAGTCATGGTCAAAAGCCTGCGCGCAGTGCCCTAGCGCAGGTTATAGAAAGCGGCACGGCCGGGGTAGCTGGCCACATCGCCCAGGTCTTCTTCAATGCGCAGCAACTGGTTGTATTTGGCGGTGCGGTCAGAGCGGCTGAGCGAGCCGGTTTTGATTTGCCCGGCGTTGGTGCCCACGGCAATGTCGGCAATGGTGGAATCCTCGGTTTCGCCGCTGCGGTGGCTGATAACGGCCGTGTAGCCCGCGCGCTTGGCCATTTCAATGGCGGCAAAAGTTTCTGTCAGGGTGCCAATCTGGTTGATCTTGATGAGGATGGAATTGGCCACGCCCAGGTTGATGCCTTCTTGCAAAATCTTGGTGTTGGTGACAAACAGGTCGTCACCCACCAACTGCACTTTTTTGCCCAGCCGGTCAGTCAGGCGTTTCCAGCCGTCCCAGTCGCCCTCAGCCATGCCGTCTTCAATGCTGATGATGGGGTATTTGTCGCACCAGGTGGCCATGATGTCGATCCACTCGGCGCTGGTCAGCTTGAGGTTTTCACCGGCCAGGTGGTAGATGCGGTTTTCCTGGTTGGCACCATCGGGCTTGTAAAACTCGCTGGCGGCGCAGTCCAGGCCCAAGGCAATCTGGCTGCCCGCGCTGTAGCCGGCTTTGTCAATGGCGTCCAGAATTAGTTGAATGGCGGCCTCGTGGCTGGCCACGGTGGGCGCAAAGCCGCCTTCGTCACCTACCGCCACGCTCATGCCCTTGTCGTGCAGGATTTTTTTGAGCGCATGAAACACCTCGGCACCCCAGCGCACGGCCTCGCGGAAGTTGGGCGCACCCACGGGAATAATCATCAGCTCCTGCAGGTCGAGGTTGTTGTTGGCATGTGCACCGCCGTTGATGACGTTCATCATGGGCACCGGCAACTGGTGCGCGCCCATGCCGCCAAAGTAGCGGTACAGCGGCAGGCCCGATTCTTCGGCGGCGGCGCGCGCTACGGCCATACTCACAGCCAGCGTGGCGTTGGCACCCAGGCGGGCCTTGTTGTCGGTGCCGTCCAGGTCAATCAGGGTGCGGTCCAGAAAGGCCTGCTCGCTGGCGTCCAGGCCCAGCACGGCTTCGGAGATTTCGGTGTTGATGTGCTCCACCGCCTTGAGCACGCCCTTGCCCAGGTAGCGGCTGGCATCGCCGTCGCGCAGCTCAATGGCTTCGCGGCTGCCGGTGGACGCGCCCGAGGGCACGGCGGCGCGGCCCATGGTGCCCGACTCCAGCAGCACGTCGCACTCCACGGTGGGGTTGCCGCGCGAATCCAGAATCTCGCGGCCTACGATGTCGACAATTGCGCTCATGAAGTTGCTTTCGTTTTTCTGAAAATAAAAATAATCAGGCTTGGAAGTGGTTTTCCAGATAGCCGTTTTTCTTGGTGATGCGGTCCAGCGCCAGCAGGGTTTCCAGCAGCGCACGCATGTGCTTGAGCGGCACCGCGTTGGGGCCGTCGCTCATGGCGTTAGCCGGGTCGGGGTGGGTTTCCATAAACAGGCCTGCCACACCCACGGCCACGGCCGCGCGCGCCAGCACGGGCACCATCTCGCGCTGGCCGCCGCTACTGGTGCCTTGCCCGCCGGGCAGTTGCACCGAGTGGGTGGCGTCAAACACCACGGGCGCGCCGGTCTCGCGCATGATGGCCAGGCTGCGCATGTCGCTCACCAAATTGTTATAGCCAAAGCTGGCACCGCGTTCGCAGGCCATAAAGCGGTTGGGCGACAGGCCTTTCTCCTGCGCGGCGGTGCGGGCCTTGTCGATGACATTCTTCATCTCGTGCGGGGCCAGAAACTGCCCCTTCTTGATATTGACGGGCAAGCCCGACTGCGCCACGGCGCGAATAAAGTCGGTCTGGCGGCACAGGAAGGCGGGGGTTTGCAGCACATCCACCACCTGGGCAACTTCGGCAATGTCGGCCTCGGCATGCACATCGGTGAGCAGCGGCACGTGCAACTCGCGTTTAACCTTGGCCAGAATCTCCAGCCCCTTGCCAATGCCCGGCCCGCGAAAGCTGGTGCCCGAAGTGCGGTTGGCTTTGTCGTAGCTGCTTTTGAAGATAAACGGAATAGCCAGCGCCGCGCAAATTTCCTTGAGCGTGCCAGCGGTGTCCATTTGCAGTTGCTCGGACTCGACCACGCAGGGCCCGGCAATCAAGAAAAACGGCTGGTCCAGGCCAATCTCAAAGCCACACAGTTGCATGCTCATGCCACCGCCTTCAGGGGTTTTTCTTCTGGCTGTGGCTGCAACTGATGGCGCTGCAGGGCCGCGTGAATATAGGCATTGAACAAGGGGTGGGCTGCCCACGGCGTGGACTTGAACTCGGGGTGGAACTGAACGCCCACAAACCAGGGATGAACCGCCTGCGGAAGTTCAATGATCTCGGTGAGCTGCTCGCGCTGCGTCAAGGCAGAAATCACCAAGCCCGCCTTGCGCAACTGGTCCAGGTAGTTCACGTTGGCCTCGTAGCGGTGGCGGTGCCGCTCGGTGACCACAGTGCCATAAATCTGGTGGGCCAGCGTGCCCTTGGTGACGTCGGAGCTTTGCGCGCCCAGGCGCATGGTGCCGCCCAAATCCGAATTGGCGCTACGGGTCTTGATGGTGCCGTCAGCGTCTTTCCACTCGGCAATCAGCGCAATTACCGGGTGCGGTGTGGCCGCTTCAAACTCGGTGCTGTTGGCGTCCTTGAGGCCAGCCACGTGGCGGGCAAACTCAATGGTGGCCACTTGCATTCCCAAGCAAATGCCTAGGTAAGGAATCTTGTGTTCCCGCGCAAAACGCGCTGCACAAATCTTGCCTTCAATGCCGCGCTTGCCAAAGCCGCCCGGCACCAGCACGGCGTCAAAGCGGGCGAGCTGGCTCACGTTGTCAGGCGTTATGGTTTCAGAGTCGATGTATTCAATCTTGACCCGCGCATGCTGCTGCATGCTGGCGTGGCGAATGGCCTCGTTCAGTGATTTGTAGCTGTCAGACAAGTCCACATACTTGCCCACCATGGCAATGCAGACATCGTGCTGCGGATGCGCCGTGGCGTAGACCAAATCGTCCCAGCGCTTCAAATTGGCGGGCGGTGTGTTCAGGCGCAGCTTGTCGCAAATCAAGCCGTCCAGCCCTTGCTCGTGCAGGATGCGTGGCACCTTGTAGATGGTGTCCACGTCCCACATGCTGATCACGCCCCATTCGGGCACATTGGTAAAGAGCGAAATCTTGGCGCGCTCGTCTTCGGGGATGGGGCGGTCGGCGCGGCAGATCAAAGCGTCTGCCTGTATCCCGATCTCGCGCAGTTTTTGTGCCGTGTGCTGCGTGGGTTTGGTCTTGAGCTCGCCCGCCGCCGCAATCCATGGCACATAGCTCAGGTGCACGAAGGCGGTGTTATTGGCGCCCATCTTCAGGCTCATCTGGCGCACGGCCTCCAAAAACGGCAGCGATTCAATGTCGCCCACGGTGCCGCCGATCTCGACGATGGCCACGTCCACATCGCCCTTGCCATCGGGCCCGACGCCCGCGCCGCGCTTGATGAATTCCTGAATCTCGTTGGTCACGTGCGGGATGACCTGCACGGTTTTGCCCAGGTAGTCGCCACGCCGCTCTTTCTCGAGCACCGACTGGTAGATGCGGCCGGTGGTGAAGTTGTTGGTCTTCTTCATCCGCGTGGTGATGAAGCGTTCGTAATGGCCCAAGTCAAGATCTGTTTCAGCACCGTCGTCGGTGACAAATACCTCGCCATGCTGGAACGGCGACATCGTGCCGGGGTCGACATTGATGTAGGGATCGAGCTTGATTAAAGTGACTTTGAGGCCCCGCGATTCCAGAATCGCAGCCAGGGAGGCTGAGGCGATTCCCTTGCCCAGGGAAGACACCACACCGCCGGTGACGAAGACAAATTTGGTCATGTCAGATGCAGGCGCCAAGCCTGCGTTCGGTGGGAAATTGAAATTATAGGCTGCTGGGTTTGGCCCGCCGTATCCTGCCTGCGCCAGCCAGTGTCAGAGCGGCCGCAACGGCGGGCTGCGCTTTACTGGGTAATCAGGATTTTGTGGATTTGCAGTCCGCTGGCAGCGGGCCTCAGCGTCCAGCTCTCCTGGTGTGTTTCGCTGATGCTTTTGCCCTGAACCTGATACGTTTCGTTGACTAAAAAGCTGAAAACAATGGCGTCTCCCTGTGGGCTGATTAACTCGTTTGAGCGCCTGTATTGGTAGGCCGAGATTTGCGGGAAGGCGGCAGAAAGATAGGCTTCATAGGTGTCGTAGGTGTATTCGCGTGCGCCGCTGCCAGCAGACGTGGCCGATATCCGCACGTCTTTTGCCATGGCCGCCATGATGCCTTTGATGTCCTTGTTCTCGGCGGCTGTGGCAACGCTGTTGGCCAGCGCGCGCACCTTCGCCTCGGTGCTTGCAATGTCGGGCTGGTTGGCCGCCGCCTGGCTGGCCGGGGCTTTTGCCGGACTCTCGCTTGGGCGATCGCAAGCAGCCAGGCCCAGCAGTAGCGTCAAGACACATAGCCAAGTCAATTTCATAGTTCTCCCTTAATGCCTAATGGACAGATTGCCAGATGGCCAAGTAGCCAGATTTTTAGGTTAACAGGCTGCCACATGAAATCCCACTATGGGCGTCTTACTGGGGTGCAAGGCGTGTCTTGCATTCGCGGAAATCCAAACAGCAGATCCAGTTCCAAGATTGTGTTGGTAGCTTGCTTGATAGATTAAACGAGCATTAATGAAAAAACGGGTGCCATAAGGCACGAGCCGTTCAATTAAGCTGTTGACGATTCAGCGCTGATCCATTAGAACCTCCGGGCAATTCCCCGGAGGTTTTTTTTATGGCTAGAAGCTATGTCAAACAGGAAACTGGAGGTCAGGGCCGTGTTCCTCTGGAACACTTTGGCCTGCAGATCAACTTTTGCCGTAACCCCGCCTGTGCAAATTTTGGGGTGCCGCCTCTGTCAGCAGTTGATTTAGGAAGAGCAGCCAAGATATCGGACGGGTACCGGCGAGTCGGTAGTAAAGATTCCGAGGGTGTTCGCGATAACCTCATGAGTTGCAAGCTTTGCTCTCAGAGCTTTGTACTCAAAAGTAATCGCGCCGTCATTGAAGAGTTCGAGCGCCAGAAGCAGGCTTATGTCCTGCCCGAGAGGATCACTTGTACGAATCAGGAGTGCGACCACTCCAAGTTGACATTGCTGGCCGGAACCGATGTCTCCAAGCACTACCAACAGTTTGGAAGAACGGCAGCCGGCTCACTGCGTTACAGATGCAAGGCTTGCAAGAAAACGTTCTCCGTTACACAGTCATCAACGATTCGGCAACGAAAACCTGAGATCACCGAGACGCTTCTCAAGCTCCTTGTGAACAAGGTGCCAATGCGCCGAATCTGCGAGATTGCTGAGGTACTGCCCGCCGTCCTATACAACCGCATTGGTTTTATCTACAAGCAAACTCAGCGCTACGCAGCAGACCAAGAGGCTCCTTTAATCAAAGGGAAGCACTTTGAGCTGTTGAGAATTGCCGTAGATCGTCAGGACCATGTATTCAATTGGGCATCCAGCGCTGATCGCAGGAATACAAAACTTTCTGCTGTCGCCAGTGCGGACTGCGAATCAGGCTATGTGTTTGGCATGGAACTGGATTTCGATCCCAGATTCAGTCCCTACGAAATTGACTTGGAAGCCAGGAGTAATGGCGACTACAAACTTGCCCCGCCGTACCGCCAGTTTGCGCGTTTTTTCTTGCCTGGCGACTATGACCAAGGGCGCAAGCCTGTAGAGCCGGAGAGTCAGCTTGAAGACGGTATGAAGCTGCCTGGCTTGGGTATGCGCGTCCATGCCGAGTACATGATCATGGGCCATTTTCAATGGTTGCGTTGGCTGCTGCCAAACGTGGACTCATTTCACTTGTATCTGGATCAAGAACCAAGTATCCGAGGAGCATGCCTGGCCGCATTCATGGATCTGATCGCGCAGCGCCGGGTTGAGGCCTTCTTTGTTCGCATTGGCAAGAACCTCACCATTGATGAAAGGAAAACAGAGATTGCGAAAAGCGAAAGCTATCTGGCCAAACTGCAGGTGCTGTACCCCGATCTGACCCGGTGGAAAATCGCAAAGAGCGTGATGACCGCGCGGTACGAGGAGGCCCGTCGAACCCATGCATCTGTCACTGATAGATGGGTAGAAAGCATCTTGCCTCACATGGGAGAGCCCAAAAAAGCGCTGTGCTACCTCACAGACCACGGCGCTGTAGATCCAGCGATGGTCGCCAGCGCAATGTTGAAGGCGAGCCTGCATCCTGTGGATCGCTTTTTTATGCAGCTGCGCCGTCGAATTTCGTTGCTTGAGCGCCCTATTTCAACAGCCAGCTCAACAGGTCGGACTTGGCACGGATACAACGCCTACAACCCAGAAAATGCGGCCCGAGTCATGAAGATATTCCGTGTCATTTTCAACTACTGCCTTGTTGGCAAAGATGGCAAAACGCCGGCAATGCGTCTGGGATTGGCCAGCAGGCCCACCACCTACAAGGAGTTAATCGCTTACATCTAACCGGCACTGAACTGGTACTGCTTTGCCAGTTCTGGCCGTTTTAATGCCAGGTAAGGGTTCTGTCCCTGCGTTGGCCGAGCGCCGTGCGTTCCGCCATTTTCCAGTCTGTGCCGATACAGGAAATAACCGACAAGGCACTTGCGAATCTGATGTGCCCACACAAGTTCGCCATCGACATCGCGCATACCAAACTCTTTGGCAATTACTTGCTTCTGGCTCTCTGACAGCCGTGGTGCAGGAACGACTTCCACCGTATCTGTCTCATTCCATTGAGCGTCGGCAATATGGGGAACAGGAGAGTCTGTTTCTTCCAAAGATGTGTTGCTACAACGGCTCAACACGAAGTCACGAAACTCCTGACGCTTGCTGTCAAAAGCCCGTGCATGCCACCTATCCCCAGTGAATACCAGTGTGTGCGGCCACAGAGTTCGGGGGCTGGGATTGGCGTCGCGTAGAGATTGATAAACCAACCGCACGCCTTGCCTGTTCTTGAGTGCCATCAAGACGTGCCGAAGGACTTTAGGCTCAATGATTCCAGATGGTTGTGGCAAGGATTCGGCAGGTGCGACCCGCCCCATTGCGGGCACGACAGCGGCTGATTGGCTGACGCTGTAGGCTTGAAGCAAGGTCAAATATTCTTCCGCTGATCCTGAGGCAATCTGGGGTTTGAACCCCCGTCCTGGGCGATAAGTCCTGTTCTCGACATCGTAAACGAGAGCGTCCTTTTGCCCGTTCCTGTAGCGACTCAGGTCGCGGCTGAGGTGATTGGGAGTGACACCAAAGACTTTGCAAACATCGGCGCGTTGAACTGAGCCGTCCCAAATCAGCTTTGCTTCGATGAACTGCAGACGCTGCTTCTGAGTGAAGCTCAGAGCGCTAATCCAATGAGTTTCTGTCACAGTTATCAAGACGAGTAGTACCTGTACGACGAGTGTAGCACTGAGCTTGATTAAGTCTCGCTTTTTGATAAAATACCCAGAACTGCCCGACTTTGTCAAACCATGAAACCCCAACTGCATAAGTGGCTAGAAGCATGGGGATACCTGAGCGCCCCAGGATCGCTACACACCAGCGACGAAGTGGCGCCGATGTCTCACGCCTACCGGAATGAGATTGATGGCCTTCTGCATGGCCAAGATGGCATCCAGGTTGATGCGGTCTTTGATGTTGACGGTGTACCAACTGTCTGCTTTGTCGCGAGCAACACGAGTAATCCTGATGAAGACGCGTTGGTACAAGCGATTCGCGAACGTGCCTGGAACCAGAATTTGGTGTCTATCGTTCTGGTCATCAGTGAAAAGGGAGCGTGGGCCACTCCTGCCAGCAAGAGCAATGTCCCGGTTGCCGTAATCGCGCTTAATGAGGCCAGTCCAACGGGGAGGTTTTCTGTCGCAGATGTTCAGTCTGGTGACATCTACAAGCGGCATTCAGATTGGTTTGAGGCGGAGAGCAGGGTGGACCGCAAGCTGCTCTCTAATATCGACGCCGCTGTACAAGCGCTCACCAAAAATGGCTTGGAGAAAAAGAGCGCCCAGCTTTTGATGGCTCAGATCCTGTTCGTGGCTTACCTGGAGCACAGGGGCATCGTCGGAAACGAATACCGCCAGTCTAGGCAGGTGGAAAGTCTGTTTGACTTGGTGACATCGAGGCATCACCAAGGGATATTCAAGCTTTTTGAATGCCTCAAAGATGACTTCAATGGCGACTTGCTGGAGCCCGAGGAGAGCCATAAAACTTGGAAAAATCTGCCAAAGTCGTCCTTTGTCACACTGAGCGATTTTTTGGGTTATGTCGATCTGAGAAACAACCAGTTCGAATTTTGGCGCTACGACTTTCGGTACATCCCAGTTGAGTTGATCTCGGGCATCTACGAGTCATTCCTGGCGGACGACAAGCGCGATGTGGGCGCTTATTACACCCCTCGGCACTTGGCTGTACTTGCAGTAGACCAAGCTTTTTCACAATCGCACGACATCCTGGCAGAGAAGGTGTATGACGGCGCCTGTGGGTCTGGAATCCTGTTGACGACCGCTTACCGGCGCATGCTGGCGGTTGCAGAAGCGAAAGCGGGAAAGCAACTACCGTTCTCAGAACGAGTCACTTTGCTCAAAAAGAACATCTTTGGCTCTGACATCAACGAATCTGCCTGCCGAGTCACCGCCTTCAGCCTGTATTTGTCGGTCCTCGAAAATCTGCAGCCCGCAGACATCACCAAGCTCACCAGTCAGGGGAAGTCCAAGCTTCCCACCCTGAACAACAGGAATATTTACCGAGGCGAGAGTGGTGATTTCTTCTCTGACAAAAATCCACTTGCGTCTGGTCAAAAGTTCACACTTTTCTTGTCCAACCCGCCCTGGGTAGAGCCCAAAAAGAAGGATGTACTCTCTTCGGATGTGTGGGCCAAAAAAGTAGGGGTGAAGCTGCCAAGACGACAGCTCTGTGCCGCTTTCATGATGCGAGCATGGGACGCAATTGACCCTGTGAAAGGACGTATTTGCCTGATTCTGCCTGTCAGTATCATGGCGGCGCCTACCAGCCAGAAGTTTGTTCGTACCTGGCTCTCCAGTTTTAAGCTCACGACAGTCATTAACTTTGGCGATCTGCGCAAAGTTCTTTTTGACAACGCCAAGCAACCCAGCTTGGTGGTAGTCGCTGAGCCTCGCGCAGTCGATTCACAGCGCGCCTCCGTTGAACCATTCGATTATTGGGCACCCAAGGCAGATGTCAGTCTTGCATTCGGGCGTCTCACCCTTCATGGGTGTGATCGACATGTGGTGAATTCAGCGCATTTGTATTCGGACAACTCGATATTGACCACCTTGTTCTGGGGTACGGCAGGAGATTTGTCCCTTATAGCCAGACTTGAAATGGGCGGTCAAATCAAGGATGTGCTCTGCCTTCCAGGTTGGCGGATGGCAAAGGGTTTCCATACTGAGGATTCAGCTGTTGAGCCTGAGCATCTGGTTTCGGCAGAGCCAATTGCAAAGATGAGCCACCTTGACGCAAAGCACCTTGCTCTGTATGGCCCGGTTTTGGATGAAAACGCTTTGTTTGAGCGTTTGCCAGAGGGCATCGAACTCTTGCCTAAACTTGGGCCAGACCTTCTGTCCTCCTTTGACGGGCCTCGCATTGTCTTTAAAGATGGCATGACCACTGACAAAGAGGTTTGCGCTGGTTACTCCGAAAAACCGTTTTCCTTCACCAGTAGTACGGGTGTCATCCTGGCACCCAGGGAGGACGCGGATGTGTTGCGCTTCCTTTCTGTCTTCTTACACTCAGACCTCGTTCGGTACTTGCTGCTTTTGAGTGCGTATCAAATCAGTTTTGAGCGGGAACGAGTCACGCTACGCAACATCGAGAATCTTCCGCTTGTTCATCCGGAACATCATTCGAACCCAAAGAAAGCGTGGACGATTGTTTCGTCGATAGCCGGTCTTGTAAAGAAACTCGAAGCACGGGTCAGCGCGCATGAGGCCATGATCACCGTGGACTGGCGTGGTAAAGCCGAAGAGCTTATAGGCGACTACTTTGATCTGTCACAGCGGGAGCGGGACCGTATCCAGGAGGTTGTCGGGCTGGTCATACCCAGCGTCCAGCCCTCAACGTTGAAGAGTCTCGATACGCCTTTGCAGGGACGCGTTTCTCAGTCCGAGATTGCACAATACGGTCACTGGCTGGTCGATGAGTTAAACGCATGGCGTGATGCGATGGGGGGGGATGGTGCCTTTCATCTGAAATGCATCTCCAGCTCTGCCCACGCCTGCGGGCCCATGGCGATCCTACGGCTGGAGACCGTCTCAAAAACGTCAAAACAAGCAGGTGATGTGGACACCCAAGTGGGTGATGCCGCAGTCGCTGCTGTTCTCAAAAAACTCCGCACCCTGGGGGCTTTGCCCGTGAAGATTCAAGACAATCTTCACCTGGCAACAGATGTTGTTGTTTTTCAGGGTGATTCGATTTACTTCGCCAAGCCTATGGTCCGTAGGCTCTGGCTTCAAAGTGCGGCCTTTCAAGACGCGGAGAGGATCGTGCGGTTGGTTCAGGAAGCTGTCGAATGACGGGGGCTGTAGCAGATCACGTTGTGGCGAGAAGTGCTTGGCTCAAGTCTTTCCCGTTGAATGAAGTCCAGCGTGCGAGTGAATTCATAAGGACCACTTGGAATGAAATTGCATCCACAAAGCCTGATTCTTTTGCGCCAACCCTGCGAGAAAACACGATCACTGAAACCCTTGCAAGCTATATCCAGAAGACAGCGCTTGCAAAGGGTCGGTTGACGGGTTTTTGGGGTTACGAGGAGCAAAGTAGTGACTTGGCTGAAATCACGAAAAAGCAACTTGGAGCCGTAAACCGCATCCGTAAAGATTTGGTTTACAAATCCAATGCAAAAAAAATCCGGCTACAGCTCACTTATGAGTTCAAAAAGATAAAAGCAACGAACGGCAGCTGCAAAACCTATCGGGGTAAAGACGGTATGCGTCGATTCGTGGATGGACACTACGCCCAAAAGATGCCTATGGCTGCCATGGTCGGGATGGTCATAGGGGGGCGACAAGAAGTTATAGATATGCTCAGAAGATCACTTTTGTCTCCTGCCGGCTTATCCGACCTGAAGATGGTGGTCAACAGTTCGCAAAAATTTTTGGATGAACCTTCTGCGCTGCTTCCAGGCGTGGCTGAATTCGACACGGAGCATGTCCGGCCGACAGAGAAAGCACCTCCGCATGGCACCATTCGGCTCGCACACATGTTTTTGCAAATGCCGGTGGCCGTAGAACCCAGTACAGATTGACTGAGAGATTGTGCAGTCTCGATACGCTGACACTTGGACCTAAAACAAATACTGGGGGGTGACCCACATCAACAGCATGCTCTATCGCATGCGCCACCAGCTCTGAACTGATCATGGCTTTGCTCGACCCTGAAGCTGACCTGTCCATGAGTGTTGTCGTACACGGTGCGTCCGTACTCGACATACTGAAGCGTCACAAAAAACCCATCGTGACCGACGATCTGATGGAGAAATTCTTAGGCCAGGACTCGCGACGCACAGCCGTGTCATTTTTCTGTGCGCTGGAGTTTCTGTACACGGTTGGCGCCATTGATCATTCAAAGTACCGAATCGGCCTGCATAAGACTCAGGAGGCGCGGTAGAGGTAGGCTTAACTCAAATCCAGCCTGATTTCTGCCGCCTTTTTGCAGGTAAGCCAGGTAAGGTAAGGTGGATCTTCATTCCTTTGAGCATTTTGAGTCTGTTGCTTCTTTGTTTTCGCCAAATGCAACCAAGCAAGCTTCATCGAATTCCTGCATGGTTTCGCTGTTGAATACACCAATGCTGAAGAGGGCTTGTGCCGAAGTGTGTATTGCCGCGTCAGCATCACTTCGGTACGACAAATTTATCGTCACTTCGGGTACCTTTCGGGTTGGTGTGAACCTTGGTTTTTGAGTTATCACCATTGACTTCAACTGCAGGCATCAGACAGGACCGGTCGCACTGAAACAGCTTGGCGGCGTCGATCATGTCAACGCTGAAAAGCCCTCTTGCGCTCACATGAATCGACTCGAAGGCTTATTTTTTATAGCTCGGTTTTTTCATTTCGGGCGTCATTCGCCGTCATCGTCTTCAAGATTCTCAGGCAAGTTCATTGATCGTACAACAGCTGATTCAGTGACTGTGCTTCTGAAGGATCAGCCAACTCTCATTTCGTTGGCTGGAACATGAAGTTTGCGCCGCGCCAGATCGCGCTCCAGTGCCATAAGAGTGGCGTTGACAGCCAGTTCACGCACTTGTGCCGCGAGCGCCAGCTTGGCGCTGCGCTGCTGGTTGTCAAATGCGGTGCGGTCGGCGGTGATTTGCGCGGCCGTGGCACTGCGCACACCGGGATTCCACAGCGGCAACCCCAACTCGGCCTCGTATTCGCGCAGTCCCAGATTGGAAGCTGGGCGGTCGTTGCGGTGCGTCAACGTCACGCTGGGCGGGCTGGAGAGAAACGCTTCTGAGGCGCGTTGGCGCGCGTTCAGCTCGGCCTGTCTGCTTTGCAACGAACGTACGCTTGGACTCAGTGACCATGCGGCCTCCAGTGACGCCGCCAGAGTGGGTGGAGCGTCATTCTGCGAATGGGCCGTAGTCGAGACAAGTAACAGCACGGCAACGCCACATGCGTGCCATGGGCCCAAGAAAGGGCGATTGAGATGGATGAACACAGCGTTCTCCGAAGTGGGTCAACAACTTCGGTGAAGCTCCAAGCGTCAGAGGCCTCTCCGCTGGGAGAGATGAAAAAAACTGCTTAAAGATTCACCACGACAGGCGTCGTGGTGGCCCATTTAGGGCGTTCGATTCTGGAGAGAGAGCCAGATGAGATATGGGGTGGCCCGACAGGACATCCTAGACCGACCTCGTCTGCATTGCGCCAGAGGTGGTGGTCAGAACCAAGACCGATTACTGTGGTGTGGTGGGCGTGGTTGTCATGACAAGCATGACTTTCCCCGTCGATTTGGCAGTGGTCGCAGTTTGGAGAGATCTCAAGGTCGGTGGTGACTACAGACGCATGTCCGTGCACTACCGCATGGGCCACTTCCGCCGTCACATGCGCGTTGGCCAGGCCCATTTGCAGGGACTGGAACGCAAAAACGACGATGAGCAGGTAGCGCAACATGGATGTGAATGATACGACGGCTTCAGGAAAGTTCAGAGAACGGAGCGCGATCCAACTTGTTCACGGCGAGGCCTTTGACTCAATCGCATTGGGCGACGCGGTATTGAATGAATGCCATACCAACAGCACTGCACCAGCGCAAATGGCCATGTCTGCCAAGTTAAATGCAGGCCAATGCCAGGTTAGCCAGTACAGATCCAGGTAATCCACCACGTAGCCTCGAAACAGCCTGTCAACCAGATTACCCAAAGCGCCACCCAAAAGCGAAGCGAAGGCGAACCGCTCCAGCCGACTGGATGAACGGGACAACGACCAGGCCAGCCACAATGAAATGGCACCGGCCACTCCAACGAAAAGCCACCGTTGCCAGCCACCTGCATCAGCAAGAAAACTGAAAGCTGCACCGGTATTGTGAACATGCACAAGGTTGAAGAATGGCGTGACGGCAATGACCTGAAGGTAGTCGAGCTGCTGGTGCACCCAGGATTTGAATGCCATGTCGAGTACGATGATCAGCAGAACCATCACCCAAACCGACCTGATTGAAGGCTTGACCTGCAGCACTCTGCGAGCGAAAGGTTTTGGGTTCAAGCTCGTCATTTGCGCAGCAATCTCAGGCCATTGGCAACCACCAGCAGGCTGGCGCCCATGTCGGCAAACACCGCCATCCACATGCTGGGGGTTCCAAACACCGCCATCACCAGAAAGATGCTTTTGATTCCCAGAGCCAGACTGATGTTTTGCCAAAGCACAGCGTGGGTGCGTTGCGACAGGCGTACCGTCTCGGCCACCCGCTGCAAGTCGTCGTTCATGATCACCACATCGGCGGCTTCAATGGCTGTGTCCGTGCCAGCACCGCCCATGGCAAAACCAATGTCGGCCTGGGCAAGTGCGGGAGCGTCGTTGATGCCGTCTCCTGCCATTCCTGTCGCACCGTAGCGCTTCTGCATTTCCTTGATGGCTTCAAGCTTCGCTTCGGGTAGCAGATCGCCCCGCGCATCCTTGATCCCCGCCTGTGCTGCGATAGCTTTCGCGGTAGCGGCGTTATCGCCTGTCAGCATCACGGGCGTCACCCCCAGTGCCAGAAGTTCATCCACGGCCTGCTTGGAGGATTCCCGGATCGTGTCGGCCACCGCGAAAAGCGCCAATACGCGGGTTTCATCTGCCAGCAGCGTGATCGTGCGACCTTGTTGCTCATGCACGGCCAACGCTGCTTCAAGCTCAGGTGTACACAAGCCGCGCTCGTGGATCGAACGGTGATTGCCCAACACAAGGGTTTGTCCGTTAACCGCGCCTGAAACGCCACGACCTGGCAAGGCCACGAAGGTTTCGACAGGCGTAGGTGCTGTCGCCAGCCCGTTTGTTATCGCTTGGGATACCGGATGGTCCGAGCGCGACGACAAGCTGGCGGCCAGCAGTTTCACTGACGCCTCATCGGCTTGGCCCCACACTTGCCAGTCCACCAGCTTAGGCTTCCCTTCGGTGATCGTTCCAGTTTTGTCCAGTGCCACCGCTTTCAGAAGCCGTGCGCCTTCCAGATAGGTACCGCCCTTGATCAAAATGCCGCGTCGCGCGCCGGCAGACAGTCCGCTGACAACGGTGACTGGTGTGGAAATCACCAATGCGCACGGACAGGCGATGACCAGCAGAACCAAGGCCTTGTACAAGGCCTCCATCCAGGTCAGGCTGGTCAAAATAGGCATCAGCACGGCAACGGCAACGGCCGTCGCAAAGACGGCTGGTGTGTAGATCGCTGCAAACCGGTCCACAAAGCGTTGAGTGGGCGCGCGGGTTCCCTGCGCTTGTTCAACAGCATGGATGATGCGCGCCAGCGTGGTGTTGTTGGCTGCTGCCGTCACACGGAACTCCAGCTCACCCGTCTCGTTGATCGTTCCCGCAAAAACCGCATCCCCAGGCGCCTTGTCTACCGGAATGGACTCGCCTGTGACGGACGCCTGGTTGATGGCACTGTTGCCTTTGGTGACGACACCATCCAAAGCCACTCTCTCGCCCGGCTTGATGCGAACGATGGCCTCCAGTGGCACCGCGCTCGCTGGCGTCACCACCCATTCGCCGTTCGCCCCCAAAACCAGGGCCTCTTCGGGGGCCAGCGCCAGCAGTCCCTTGATGGCGTTGCGTGCACGGTCCACTGCTTTGGCTTCGATCAGTTCGGCAATGGCGTACAACGCCATCACCATCGCAGCCTCAGGCCACTGTCCTATCAAGAATGCGCCAGTGACTGCGACCGACATCAGGGCATTGATGTTGAGCTTGCCGCGCATGAGCGCTGCCAGCCCTTTTTTGTAGGTGCTGATTCCCGCGAGCCAGATCGCCAGTGCCGCCACAGCCATGCCCAGACCCTTCCAGATGGCAAGGTCTGGTGCGAAGTAGGCGATGGCTTCGGCAACCACCGCGAAGGCCAAAGCAGCTGCAAGGCGTGCCATGCCGTCCGATTGACCGTGGGCATGTTCTTCGCTGTCTTCGTCGTCATGGGCAGGTGTGGTTTTGCCCATCTGAACTGGCTGTGGGTCAAAACCCGCTTTGCGAATGGCGTCCAGAGCCAGTGGCAGCGCTTCGTCAGTGGAATCAATGTTCAGCGTGCGGTCGCCCAACTGAAATCCGAGCGAATGGATGCCTGCAATCGGCTCCAGCGCTTGGCGAATCTCTGATTCTTCAGCGCTGCAGTCCATAGAGGCGATGCGGAAACGCTGCCCTTTGGTTGTTGGCTTCGCTGCTGCGGTGGTCGTATTTGCGGACGAACAGCAGGCGGGGGAGCCATTTGGTTCGACTACAGGCGGGGGCGTGTTTTGAGATGTCATGACGCAATTGGAAACCTTGTAGTAACCTTAAAGTCAAGCACCATGTTTCGTTGCCCGCCATGGCCCGATGGCTTTACAGATTGTTGGAGATGGTCCGATGAAGATCAGTGAACTGGCCAAAGCTACTCAGACGCAAGCTGAGACGATCCGGTTTTACGAGCGAGAAGGCTTGCTGCCGCAGGCGTCTCGGACGGAGTCCAACTACCGGTTCTATGACGAATCCAGCATTGAAAGACTTGCGTTCATCCGGCACTGCCGCTCTTTGGACATGGCGCTGGGAGAAATTCGCACTTTGCTTCGCTTCAAGGATGCCCCCAATGACCAATGTGGTGATGTGAACGCCCTTCTTGACGCACACATCGGCCATGTATCAACCCGCATACGCGAATTGAAGGCTATGGAGAAGACGTTGAAGGTCATGCGACTTCAGTGCCGAGATGCCCAATCGGCCAAGGATTGCGGCATCCTGAACGAGCTGACAGATGCAGCACAAAGGCCTTCGCCAGGTCCGAAACATCGCGGCCACATACAAGGCACGCACCGATAAAGCTGGCGCCATCACATATTGGGGTTTCGGATTCAACAAAGGCCGCATTTCCTGTCACCAGGTTGACCTCCCATCCGGGAGAGACCTGCAAACAGGAGTGAATATGGAAGCAGATGACGATGTCGTCTTTTTGGTTTTGGTAAGAACCGAAAAAAAATTGGTGGAGGTAGGTGTTGTCTTTCGTGGCGAAGTGTTGTTGAGCCTGAAGGACTCCGAAGAGGCTCGAAGACACACACACACGCTGGCAACGCGATTGGCGGACGCCCTCGACATCGACATGAAGGAGTACACGTACCGAATCATGAACAGCCAGGTGTTCTGGGATTGGGAAGATGTCGCGACACGCGCGCAATGATTGACGTGGTGACAAAATAACGCCATCAAACTACGATCATGAGCTTCCCATACCAAACAAGCACTAGGCAAAGGTCATGTCTTCTACGACAAGCGGGCGATTGATAACACGCTTGACTGACCATGTTCAGAGCAAGTTGCAAACGGCTGCAGACATCGTCGGGTCTACCCTGAACCAATTTGTCGTTCAAGCTGCACTCGAACGCGCAGAAAAGGTGATCGAGAGTGAGTCAACGCTTGTCCTCAGTCGGAAAGCATCGTTGCAGTTGCTGGAGATGATTGAAAATCCACCTCCAAGGAATCAAAAATTCCTTGAAGCGCAGGCTTGGTACTACAGGGTACGGTCAAGCGACTGCTCACCGGCTAAATGACGACACCCAAAGATGACCGTTCGAGTTTTGCTTTGCGCTTGCTACGGTCTTTGAACCTATGTCTGGCCAACCAGGCAGGCTCATTGTTCTGATCTAAAACAGTCCCGGTTCACCTCAGGTTGAACCGGGATTTCTTTTTGAGGAATGCTGCGGTTTGAACTAGGCTGCTCGGTAGATATGCCGAAAGAGAAAACTCCGCTACGTAGCGCAATAGCACGCAAGGAATCAATCATGACTGCCAACACGGTTGTTCGTGCACGCATTGACCCGCACATAAAGGAAGAAGCAAGCGCCGTTCTCGCTTCAATGGGCCTGACCGTCTCTGATGCCTTCCGTATCTTGCTGACCCGCGTAGCCCGCGATGAGGCTTTACCGTTCGAGCCTTTAATCCCGAACGAAACCACCATCGCAGCCATGCGCGAGGCCCGCGTCGGCAACCTCAAGCGCTTCGACAGCGTTGGGGCGTTGATGGCTGACCAGCATGCGGAAGATTGAGCCGACCGCCAAATTCCGCCGCAGCTACGGACTACGAAGAAAAGCCTCCAGGAACACCAGGAGGCTCTAGGAGTCACAACCTAAGCTTTCAACACTTTAGTTGAACGTCTCGCATAAGGCACCCGTTTTTTCATTGCTGATCTAACCAGTAAATTTCAGCGCAGTCAAAACAAAGACCATGCCACCCAGTACCATCCAGGCCAGCCGCCAGGTCTGGTCTATCAGGGTTTTTAAAATTTCAGCACGCAGCGCTTCAACCTCTGCCTTGCTGATGATTACCATCGCATGTTCCATATAGCGTTGGTCAATAGATTTTGACAATGCATCAGCGACGCGCTCCGCCTTTTCGGTCGGTACGCCAACGGCTACCAGTGCTGAATACAGCTCAGATTCGATTTGCATTGAGTCCCTCCAGTCTAGCCAGGATTGCCCTGAGTTGCTCAGATGTGTTTTACATGGGGCGGCCCAGCCACCTCATGCACTATCAGCGAAGCGCCTACGTTCCAAGGCCCTGTCGACGGCTTGCTTGATAGACTTGTTTCTTGTTCAAGCACGAGGGCCGTGCAGTTCCAAGGCCCTGTCGACGGCTTGCTTGATAGACTTGCAAGTCAGCTCCACCTTCAGCCTGCAAAGTTCCAAGGCCCTGTCGACGGCTTGCTTGATAGACTGTAGCGCAAAGGCATCGTCCGGCGTTTGCGTGCCAATGCGCCTAGCTGAGGCTCTGGCTTGATCGAAATTAGGGAAATGACGGCAATACACTGAATGTTGAAGATGATCGAAACCTTGACTAAGCAAAATTTTTCTATATTGCGTGTAACGCCTGCGTGCTAGTTTGGTACCAAATTAGCCTTGGCAACTAGCACTAACCAAGTGCAAAAACCGACCGCCCAACAGCCTAGCTGTTGGGCGGTTTTCTTTGTAGCATGGTATTTGTGTGGCAAATTGATAAAAAGTGCTCTGATACATTGCAGTTTATGGCTGACTTAACAGGCAAACACATCGTCCTTGGCCTCTCAGGCGGCATCGCCTGCTACAAGGCCGCCGAGCTGTGCCGTGCCCTGATTAAAGAAGGTGCCACGGTGCAGGTGGTCATGAGCGAGGCGGCAGCGCAGTTCATCACGCCGGTTACCATGCAGGCGCTGTCTGGCCGCCCGGTGTTTACCTCGCAGTGGGATGAGCGCCAGGACAATAACATGGCGCACATCAACCTCGGCCGGGAGGCCGACGCCATTGTGATTGCGCCCGCCAGCGCCGACTTCATCGCCAAGCTGCTGCATGGCCGGGCCGACGATTTGCTGAGCCTGATGTGCCTGGCGCGGCCAATTGACAAAGTGCCGCTACTGATTGCCCCGGCCATGAACCGCGAGATGTGGGCGCACCCCGCCACCCAGCGCAACCTGGCGCAATTGCAGGCCGATGGCGCAACACTTTTGGGCGTGGGCAGCGGCTTTCAGGCCTGCGGCGAAACGGGTGATGGGCGCATGCTGGAGCCGCAAGAATTACTGCAAGATGTGGTGGCGTTCTTTCAGCCCAAAGTGCTGGCCGGGCAGTTTGTGCTGGTCACCGCCGGGCCGACGTATGAGGCATTGGATCCGGTACGCGGCATCACCAATTTGTCCAGCGGCAAAATGGGTTTTGCCATTGCAAGGGCCGCGCACGAGGCGGGCGCGCAAGTCACGCTGGTGGCCGGGCCGGTGAGCCAGCCCACGCCGCGCGGCGTGCAGCGCATTGATGTGCGCTCGGCGCAGGAAATGCAGGCAGCGGTGATGCTGCGCATTGGCGCAGCCAGCGTGTTTGTTGCTACCGCGGCTGTGGCTGATTGGCGGCCAGCAGAAGCTGCCGAGCACAAGATCAAGAAAGCCAGTTCAGGCTTGCCGCCTTTCATCAGCCTCACCGAAAACCCCGACATTCTGGGCGCGGTAGCGCAACTGCCGCGCGCCCAGCTCAAGGTGGGCGAAAAAGGGCGGCTGTTTTGCGTGGGCTTTGCCGCTGAAAGCCAAGACTTGCTGCACAACACCAGCGCCAAGCGCGAGCGCAAGGGCGTGCCGCTTCTGGTGGGAAATATAGGCCCCGCCACTTTTGGGCAGGATGACAACGCCTTGCTGCTGGTAGATGCCAACAATGTGCGGGAGTTGGCGCACAACACCAAGCTCGCGCTAGCGCGCCAGTTGGTGGCAGATATCGCACGCCGCCTGCACGCCTAACCGGAAAACACCCAAACCCTATGCGAGTTGACGTCAAAATTCTCGATGACCGACTGCATGCGCAAATGCCCGCTTACGCCACTCCGGGCAGCGCTGGTCTGGACTTGCGTGCCTGCCTGGATGCGCCCTTAGAGTTGGCCCCCAATGCCTGGCAATTGATACCCACTGGCTTGGCAATTTTCTTGAAAGACCGGGACTTTGCTGCGCTCATCCTGCCGCGATCGGGTCTGGGCCACAAACACGGCATCGTGCTGGGCAACCTGGTGGGTTTGATCGACAGTGACTATCAAGGCCAGCTTATGGTGAGCGCCTGGAACCGCAGCCCCACCTCCTACACCTTGCAGCCCATGGAGCGATTGGCACAACTGGTTATCGTGCCGGTGCTTCAGGCGCAATTCAACGTGGTGGATGAATTTCCTGCGACCCAGCGCGGCGCAGGGGGCTACGGCTCAACCGGCACGGCCTAGGCGCTAGTGCAGGCCGTGCCCGCCTGGTGCCTGCGGATGCGTCTGGAAAAACCCCACACCCAAGGAACCTTGGCTGATTTCCGCTTCTGTGGCCTCGCGCAGCGCCTCAACCTTCAGGTGCAGGCGCAGTGCAAAACCAGCCAGCGGGTGGTTGCCGTCCAGCACCACATGCTCGGGGTAGATTTCAGTGGCGGTGTAGAGGAGGTCGCGCGGTGCCTCGGGGTTGCAGCCGGGCGGCAGGCCTTCAAACGTCATGCCTTCTTCAACTTCAGCGGGGAACAATTTGCGGTCTTCCAAGAAGACACGGTATTCGTCATAGTCACCAAAGGCGTCAGTTGGCTCCAGATGCAAGTCCAGTTTGGTGCCGACCACTTGGCCTTGCAGGGCCCGCTCAATGGCTGCCAGCAAGTCGTGCCCGCCGAGCAAAAACTCAACTGGCTCGTCGAGCACGTCCAGCACTTCGCCCAGAGTGTCTTTGAGCGTCCAGGTCAGCGCGACCACGCAGGGGGAGGAAATAGGGGTCATTGAATTCATAGCAGAATTGTCCTATGAATATTGACCAACCTCTTCAATTACTCGCGGGTCTTTCGCCCGCTCGGTTTATGCAGCGCTATTGGCAGAAAAAGCCGCTGTTGATTCGCCAGGCATTTGACCCGGGCGATGCGCGTTTGGCATTGAGCCGTGGCCAGCTTTTTGCGCTGGCTGCGCAAGACGACGTACAGGCCCGCCTGGTGGTGCAAGAGCAGGGTGTGGGTAAAGCCACGGGCAAGAACTCAGCCAAACCCCCCCCTGCTTGGCAGCTGCACCACGGCCCATTTACCCGCCGCCGCTTGCCGCCACTGGCCCAGCCGGGCTGGACGCTGCTGGTGCAAGGCGTTGATTTGCAGCATTTGCCTGTGCATGATTTGCTGGCGCAATTTCGCTTTGTGCCTGATGCGCGGCTGGACGATGTAATGGTCAGCTACGCCACGGATGGCGGTGGCGTTGGCCCGCACTTTGACAGCTACGACGTGTTTTTGCTGCAAGCTCAGGGCCAGCGTCACTGGGATATCAGCTGCCAGAAAGAGCTGGCGCTGCAGGCTGGTGTGCCATTGAAAATCCTGAAAAACTTTGTCACGGAACAAAGTTTTTTGCTCAATCCCGGCGACATGCTTTACCTGCCACCACGTTACGCCCACCATGGCGTAGCTGTGGGCGAGTGCATCACCTACTCCATTGGCTACCGCGCGCCCAGTCAAGACGAACTGGCGCAGGCGTTATTGACCCGCCTGGCCGAGCAAATTGCCGATGAAGCCGACCCGCATGCTGTCCCAGCGCTGTACCGCGACCCGACGCAACCCGCCGTGCAGATGCCTGCGGCCATTGCCCCCGCCTTGCAAGACTTTGCCCGGCAAGCCTTGCAGCGGCTCTTTGAACAGCCGCAAAACGCCCAGCGTGCCTTGGGCGAATACCTAACCGAGCCCAAAGCGCACGTCTGGTTCGACACTGCTCCGCACGGGCTGTCGGTTGACTGCGCTAAGCCTTTCGCTGTGGCGCTTGACCGCCGTACCCGCATGATGTACGACGCGCAGCACATCTTCATCAATGGCGAAGCCTTTGAAGCCAGTGGCCGTGATGCGACGCTGATGCGGTTGCTGGCCAATCAGCGCAGCTTGCCAGCTGCGCAGCGCGCGCGTCTGAGCCCCGGAGCGGAGCAACTTTTATCGGACTGGCTGCAAGCCGGGTGGGCGCATGCAACAGCCTGATGTCACACCCCCAGCCAAACTGTCCGCCTTGCACGTGGGCGCCTTTGCGGGTCGTGAGCAATTTCGCCAGTTGGTGCGCGATGCATTGGCCGTGGCCGCACGCGATGGCTGGCCTGAAATCATTTTGAGCGACGCCAACTTTGAAGACTGGCCTTTAAGCGAGCGGGCCACTGCCGAATCACTGCAAGCCTGGGCTCAAAGTGGGCGCCGCATCACGCTTCTGGCACGAAGCTGGGACGACGTTTCACGTCGACACGCACGTTTTGTTACCTGGCGTGTGCGCTGGTCACACATCACCAGTGCCTGGATGTGTCCATCAGCTCAGGCGCAGGAGTTTCCAAGTGCTATTTGGTCGCCTCATTGGGCGTTAGAACGCCGCGACATGGATAATTTTGTTGGAATGTGCGGCAGCGAACCATCACGACGTTTGCTTTGTCGGGAGTTATTGGCGGAGTGGATCAAAAAAAGCACACCTGGCTTCCCCGCTAGCGTTCTAGGGCTTTGAATAAAGCCAGCAAACGGCTATTTTTTGTGAAAATGTTGTGTAAAGGGTGCACGGAAGTCAGGGTTTGTAAGGGTTGCATGTAATTTGGCTATAATTTAAGGCTGAGATGGAAGAGCTCGAGTCCTTTCGCTCGGTCAGCACAGCTACCGTACTGACAATTTCCGGAAACTGTTTTTACTATTTATTTCTAAGGATTATCAAATGAACAAATCGCTCGTACTGGCAGCCGTAATTGCTGCAGCCGCCTTGGCCGCTTGTGGCAAAAAAGAAGAGCCGGCTCCTGCGCCTGCTCCCGTTGCTGCACCAGCACCTGCACCTGCACCCATGGCTGCCCCCGCAGCTGAAGCTGCTGCCTCAGCTGCAGCAATGGCTGGCTCAGCTGCCGCTATGGCAGGCGATGCCGCCAAAATGGCAGGCTCCGCCGCTGTTGGCGCCGCTGATACTGCCAAAGACGCAGGCAAAATGGCTGCTGACGCAGGCAAAATGGCCGCTGATGCTGCCAAAGGTGCTGCCAGCGCCGCTAAAGACGCAATGAAGAAGTAATTTTTCTGCGCCAGCAAAAAGCCACCTTCGGGTGGCTTTTTTTTGCCTTTAATTTGGTTTCACTCAATACGCTCAAGCGTCAAGCCAAGCCGTACCTTCAATCTCGTCAGCAATATGCAGGTCCAGCCGCTGTATGCCGGGCAGGGCTTGCAGACTCTGGCGCACCAGCTCAGGGCGGTTGTTTTGCCGACTCAAGTGTGCGGCTGCCAGGCACTGCAGGCCGTGTGTCAGCAAGCCTTGAACCATAGCAGCAGCCGCATCGTTGGACAGGTGGCCGTAGTTACCGCCTATGCGTTGCCGTAGAAAAGGTGGATAAGCCGATTGCGCCAGCAACGTGGTGTCGTGGTTGAATTCCAGTAGCGCACTTTGGCAGCCGGCCAAGTGCTGCATGACATGGGTACTGCAATGACCCAGGTCGGTCACGATACCGAGCCTGGCTTGGTCGTGGCGACACACCAACTGCAACGGTTCGCGCGCGTCGTGCGGCACTGTAAAAGGCATGACTTGCAGCGCGCCCAGTTCAATCGCAACGCCATCACTGGCTATTTGTAGCAAGCCGTCAAAGTCGGGTGTGTTGAGTGCAGCATGGGTTCCACGGCTCATCCAGACCGGGATACGCTCGCGCAGTGCTAACGCGCGAGCGCAGCCAATATGGTCAGCATGCTCATGGGTGATGAAAATGCCGTCAATCTGGTTGGCAGAAGTGCCAGCCTGAGCCAGCCGCTCGTCTAGCTGTTTGATGCCCAGGCCGCAGTCAACCAGCAACCGTGTTGACATGCCGGATTGCCGCGCTGCCACCAAAGTGGCATTGCCTGTGCTGCCGCTACCCAAGCTTTTGAACTGCAGCATTGAGTGCGAGCTGCGCGGTATCAACGCGCTTATTTCAGGTCGTCTGCAATGATTTTCACGATGCGCTGTGCGTTAGCTGAAGCTTCTGGCGCACCGGCTTCATTGAGCACCGTGACTGTGGTGGTTTGCGCTTGGCTGTTAACGGCAATACGGTATTTGAGCGGCGCCGGATTGGCTTTACTGCTGCCAAAAATATTGGTGATGCGGCTGATACTGAAAAAGCCTTCTTCCTTTTTCTCCAGCACGGGCTCCACATAGCGCACAAAGTACAGGCCTTTGCTGCGGTCACGGTCCTCTACCGTAAAGCCGGTACGGTCAAGTGTCAGTCCAACACGGCGCCAGGCGCGATCAAAACCTTCATCGAGTTGTACGGCAGGGGTGTTGTTTACGCTCGTCAATCGCGAAGTGGGCTTGATTACGTTGGTGGCGGCTGCCACTGTTTTGACCTGCTCTTGGCTGGCACCCAAACGGGCCATCAGGCGGTTAAGAAACTCAGCCTCCAACTCCGGATCTGAGGGACGCTGCTGCCACACTGTGGTGTCTTTGTCTGTGCTAACAAAGACCTCGCTCAATCCACGGTGGCTGATATAAATTTCAGTGGCACCGCTGCTGGTACGCTCAAGACGGGTGCGAAAGCGGTCTTGCTCACCGCTGGAATAAAGCGAGTCCAGTGCCCGGCCTATGGTGCGGCGAATAAAGTCCAACGGAATCTTGGCACGATTTTCAGCCCAGTCGGTTTCCATGATGCCCAAGTTGGCTTGGTCAATAGTTAACAGAAAACCGCTTTCCTGCCAGAAGTCGCGCACTGGTCCCCACAGCTGCTCAGCTGGACGGTTGACCACCAGCCAGCGCTGGTTGCCAGCACGCTCAATGCGCAGGTCGGATGCGGCATTAACGGCAACTGGTTGGCCCACCGGCGCGCTACCAATTACCACAGGGCGGGTTTGCACCGCGCTGGCTGAAACGCTACCACTTGCGCCGGGCAAGGTGAAGCGGCTGTCACGGCTAAGCTGGCTTAAGTCTGGCGGCACATCAAGAGACGGGGCCTTGCCTGCACTTTTGTAGTCAACTGATTCGCCAGAAATGCTGGGCAACAACGAGCAGCCTGGCACCAGCAGGCTAAAGACCAGCACCGCCAATGCAGTGGGCTGGCCAAAACGGCGCAGAGAGGTAGATTCGGAAACAATGGAGTTCATGCGGTTTCTCTTAAAACAAGGTGCAATTCGGTGGGGCTGGGCGTTGTTGATGACGGGCAATTCAGCGCAAGCCACTGGCTTGCAGGGCGGCTTGTACTACGGGGTGGTTGTGGCTTTGAAGCGGCGTCATGGGCAAGCGCATGGCCGGACCGCACAAGCCCATTTGCGACATAGCCCATTTCACGGGAATTGGGTTGGCTTCGACGAACAAGTGTTTGTGTACAGGTAACAATTGCATTTGGATGCGCATGGCGGTTGCCGCATCGCCCGCAATGGCGGCCGTGCACAACTGGTGCATTAGGCGCGGCGCTAAATTAGCGGTCACGCTAACGTTGCCCTGGCCGCCGCACAACATCAAAGCAACGGCGGTGGGATCGTCACCCGAGTAAACCGCAAAGCCCTTGGGCGCTTCCTTGATGAGCCACTGTGCGCGCTCAATGTTCCCAGTGGCTTCCTTGATACCAACAATGCCTGGCACCTGGGCCAAGCGCAGCACAGTGTCGTGCGCCATATCGGCCACGGTACGCCCTGGCACGTTGTACAACACAGTGGGCAAATCAACTGCTTCCGCAATAGCCTTGAAGTGCAGATACTGGCCTTCTTGCGTAGGCCGGTTGTAGTAGGGTACAACTTGCAACTGACAGTCGGCCCCCACGCTTTTGGCAAAGCGCGCCAGCTCAATTGCTTCCGCTGTAGAGTTAGCACCGCAACCTGCCATGACTGGCACACGGCCTTTAGCCTGCTCCACCGACACACGGATGATCTCGCAGTGTTCCTGCACGTTGACCGTGGGTGATTCGCCTGTAGTGCCCACCACGCCTATGCAATCTGTGCCTTCAGCCACATGCCAGTCGATCAGTTTACGCAGCGTCTCGTAGTCGACACTGCCGTCTGCGTGCATGGGGGTAACAAGCGCAACGATGCTGCCGGTGATAGGGATCATGTCCTGGTTATTTTCTGCAAAGGAGCATTCTAACTAGAGCGCCCGTGCTCGCCGGTCAGGCAGGCTTTACGGCGCGCTAGAGCATGTAGCGCACCGGCGCTGCACCTTCTGGGAGCTCTGGCGGCTTGACCGCCGCAATACGCTGCACAAATCGCGCGGGCGAATCCAGAAAACCCTGCTCATAGCCCACCACATGCAGCCCGGCGCACACCGTCAACAGTTCACCAGGGCGCAGTAAAAAGTCTGGCCGCGATGGTTTGCCTACCGTTTCATTGCCCTGCGCAAAGGTTTCATAAATCAGCACGCCGCCGGGAGCCAGACTGTGCAGTAGGGTAGGCAGCAAGGGGCGCCAGAGGTAGTTGGCTACCACCACGGCGTCGAATTGTTCGTGGGCAAAAGGCCAAGGGCCGTTCTCGATGTCGGCGCACACGGTGCGGCCATATTCTTCTGCAAAAGCGATGGCATGAGGCGCGCGGTCTACCCCCGTGACGGAGTGATTGTGCTGGGCAAACCACTGCATATGGCGGCCCTGGCCGCAAGCCACATCAAGCACTGTACCGTGCTGGCGCACCAGATGCGACCAGCGCACGATCCAAGGCGAGGGCAGACTCAGCGCATGCGGGTTGCGGGTGGCAGCTTTGGCGGGGAGCGGGAAATCAGCGGGGCTTGACATCGTCCTTGAGCGCATTCAATGCCAGGTTTTCCACCACGCCCGGTACCAGCAGCTTGAGCCAGCGGCCCAGCTTGCCCTTGCTGGTCATTACCACCTCGCGTTGGCGCTGTTGCATGCCGCGGATGATGAGGCGCGCGCACACATCGACCGGCATTGCAGCGTCCTCTTTCAGACCGCTGCGTCCGGCCAACTGGCCTTGCGCGTTAAAGCCGTGGTAGCGAATCTTTGTGGCTACTACACCGGGGTAGGCGGTAGTCACGCTTACACCGGCGTGCTTGAGCTCGACCCTCAGCGCCTCAAAAAATCCAGTCATGGCAAATTTGCTGGCGCAATAGGCCGTGCGCCCCGGCACGCCGAACAGCCCCGCCAGCGACGACACCGCCACCACGCTGCCCTGACTGGTGCGCAAATGCGGCAAAGCCGCGTGCGTGCACCAGACGCTACCCCATAGGTTGACGCGCATCAGCTCTTCGTACCAACCCAGTTGGTCGGCGGCGACCTCGCTCAAAATCGCCTGTGCCGAGCGCCCGGCGTTGTTAATGAGCGCGTCAATCTTGCCAAAGCGCTGCATGGCGGCAGCCATGAGCGCCTGGCATTGCGCCTGCACGGCCACGTCGGTTGGCACTACCAGGGTTTTGTCGGCGCCTAGCGCGTCACATTCCGCAGCCACCACTTGCAGCGTTCCGGGGTTGCGCGCCGCCAGCACCAGCGCGTAGCCGCCTTGTTGAGCCGACTGGCGTGCCAATTGCCGTGCGATTTCTGCGCCAATGCCGTCGGAAGCCCCGGTAATAACGATAACTTTCATAGCGCTACCCGCACACCAGTATTGGCCTGGGGGCTAAAAATATCGTTAAACACAGTCAAAAGCAGGTCCACGCCATGTTGGCTAGCGTGATGAGAAATTCGGGCTGGGTGTACAGCGCAAACACGGCCAGGCAAGCACATACGAGAACAGCCAGCAGCGCGGTTGCGCCAGCATGCCGCAACCAGGGCCGCTCAACAACCTGGGCAAGCTGCTTCGATCTAGCGGAGTTATGAGCGACTTGCATCTCAGGCAGCGGCCGTTATGGGGCCACGGACAATGGTGGTTTCTTTAATGGGCAAATTGAGTAGCGCCGCTATCACGCCCAGCGCCATCGTCAAGTACCAAACGATGTCGTAGCTGCCGCTGCGGTCGTACAACAGCCCGCCGAGCCAGACGCCCAAAAACGAGCCCACCTGGTGGCTGAAAAATACAAAGCCGCCCAGCATCGACAAATGCTGCACACCAAAAATCTGCGCCACCACCGCATTGGTGACTGGCACGGTTGATAGCCAGAGCAGTCCCATCAGACTCGAAAAAATATACACCGACAGCGGCGTGATGGGCAGGCTGATGAACACGCCAATCACCACCACGCGCGCCAGGTAGATAAAGGCCAGAATCTTGCGCTTGGCCAGCCGCTGGCCCAGCGCCCCGGCAATGTAGGTGCCAAACACGTTAAACAGACCAATCAGTGCCAGTGCATAGCCTGCCACCTCGGGGCCCAGGCCCTTGTCTTTCAGGTAGCTGGGCATGTGCACACCAATAAACACCACCTGAAAGCCGCACACAAAATAGCCCGCCATCAGCAACTGAAAGCTCGGGTAGCGCATGGCCTCTTTCAGCGCTTGTGCAATTGACTGCTCGCGCACGGGCGCGCTGCCACCCGCACCAAAAGCCGATTCACGCAGGCCCATGGCCAGCGGCGCAATCAGCAGCACCGCCAGGCCCAACACCAGCAAGGCGTTTTGCCAGCCCAGGCTGCCGATCAAAAAGTTCTCGGTGGGCACCATCAGGAACTGGCCAAACGAGCCCGCCGCAGCCGCCACGCCCATGGCCCAGGTGCGCCGCTCGGGCGGGATATTGCGGCCAATCACGCCATAAACCACCGCATAGGTGGTGCCGGCCTGCGCCGCGCCAATCAAAATACCTGCACTGAGCGTAAACAGAAGCGGCGTACTGGCCAATGCCATGCCTGCCAGCCCCAGCGCATACAGCACGGCCCCCACCAGCAGCACGCGGAAGGCGCCAAACCGGTCGGCCAGCATGCCGGCAAAAATGCCAAATACACCCCACGACAGGTTTTGAATTGCAATGGCAAACGCAAAGGTCTCGCGCGTCCAGCCCTGCGTCTGTGTGATGGGTTGCAACCACAGGCCAAAGCCGTGGCGTATGCCCATCGACAGCGTGACAATCGCGGCGCCACAGATAAGCACCTGCTGTATCGAGAGTTTTTGGGAGCTGGTATCCATTGCGTGACTTTAACGCCATTGGCAAGGATTTGCTGTCTTGCGGCGGACTCGCGCTGTGTTTGCCACACAATAGGCCATGCCCAATCTCAAGCGCCTTTGCATTCGGTTTTGTTGCTTTTTTGTCGTGCTTTGCAGTGCAGTTACTGGTGCAATGGCCCAAGGCCAGACAACACAACCCTTATGGGAAATAGGCATTGGCGCGGGTTTGGCCAGCCTGCCCGACTACCGCGGCTCAGACCGCCAGCGCAGCTATGTGGTGCCAGTGCCGTATCTGGTTTACCGCGGCGAGTTTTTGCGCGCCGACCGCGACGGCGTGCGCGGGGTGCTGCTGGAAAACAAGTTTTTTGAACTCAATCTGAGTCTGGGCGCTTCGGTGCCCGTCAGCAGCAAAGGCAATGAAGCGCGGCGCGGCTTGCCCAACCTGCGCCCGACAGTGGAGCTAGGGCCATCGCTCGACGTTAACCTGATCAAGCACGCGGGGCTGAAGCTGGAAGTAAACCTGCCTTTGCGCAGCGCTTTTACCGTGGAATCGTCTCCGCGTTACATAGGCTGGACGTTTGAACCCAACCTGCACCTTGAGCTGGCCAATCCCGCTGGGTTGCCGGGCTGGAATTTGAGCCTGGCCGCCGGGCCGCTATTTGCCGACCGCAAGAACCAGGCTTTTTTCTACTCGGTCAGCCCGGCACAGGCCACCGCCACGCGTTCTGCCTATGAAGCACCGGGAGGTTATTCAGGGGCCAGGCTCTCGGCTTCGGTGTCCAAGCGCTACGAGCAGTTCTGGGTGGGGGCATTTGCCCGCGTTGATGCGCTTACGGGTGCCCGTTTTGAGGACAGCCCACTGGTACGGCGCAAAAACAACCTGTCCG
Source organism: Burkholderiales bacterium (assembly GCA_021732385.1). Classification (GTDB taxonomy): domain Bacteria; phylum Pseudomonadota; class Gammaproteobacteria; order Burkholderiales; family Burkholderiaceae_C; genus JAKFVA01. The sequence continues at coordinate 30,407 of JAKFVA010000016.1, forward strand.
CCGGTGTGGCTGTGTCCTGGATTGTGGGCGAGTCCAGCCAGCGGGTACCAGTCAAGCAGTAACTTGAAGCTGTTTATATAAACAGTAGTTAATTTGGCTGCTCATACAATGGTGTTATGGCAAGTAAACCCAGCGCCTCAAGTGCTCCCGTGTATTCCGAATCCTCCATCCGTGTCCTCAAGGGGTTGGAGCCGGTTAAAACCCGGCCCGGCATGTACACCCGCACCGACACCCCGCTGCACATCATTCAGGAGGTGATTGACAATGCCGCCGACGAAGCGCTGGCAGGGCACGGCAAAAAAATCAGCGTTACGCTGCATGCCGACGGCTCGATCAGCGTGCAAGACGACGGACGCGGCATTCCCTTTGGCATGCACCCGCAAGAAAACGCCCCGGTAATTGAACTGGTGTTCACCCGACTGCATGCAGGCGGCAAGTTTGACAAGAGCCAGGGCGGTGCCTACAGCTTCTCGGGCGGGTTGCATGGCGTCGGCGTAAGCGTGACCAATGCACTGTCAAAACGGCTCGAAGTCACGTCGCAGCGTGAGGGCCGGGTGGCGCGTCTGGTGTTCTCCGGCGGCGATGTGGTTGAGCCCCTGACGCTGCGTGCAGCAGGCGAGGGTGAGCGCAAGTCTGGCACGCTAGCGCGCGTCTGGCCCGATGCCAAGTACTTCGAGTCGGCTGCCTTGCCTTTACCCGAGCTGATGCATTTGCTGCGCAGCAAAGCAGTACTGATGCCGGGTGTTACGGTGTCCCTCACGGTCGAGAAAACCAAGGAATCCACCACGTGGCTCTACAAAGCCGGCCTGCGCGACTACGTGCTGCAAACCCTCAGCACCGACCCGCTGATTCCGCTGTTTGAGGGCGAGGGGTATGCCGATGCCGCCAGCGAGAATTTTGCCGAAGGCGAGGGCGCGCAGTGGTGCCTGGCCTTTACCGAAGACGGGGCCTTGCTGCGCGAGAGCTACGTCAACCTAATTCCTACCAGTGCTGGCGGCACGCACGAAAGCGGCCTGCGCGATGGCCTGTTCAACGCCGTCAAAGGATTTATCGAGCTGCACTCGCTCGCACCCAAAGGCGTCAAGCTGTTGCCAGAAGACGTGTTTGCCCGTGCCAGTTATGTGCTTTCCGCCAAGGTACTCGACCCGCAGTTTCAGGGCCAGATCAAGGAACGGCTCAATTCGCGCGACGCGGTGCGGCTGGTGTCGGGCATGCTGCGCCCGGCCCTTGAGCTGTGGTTGAACCAGCATGTGGATTACGGCAAAAAGCTCGCTGAGTTGGCCATCAAAGCCGCCCAAACTCGGCAAAAAGCCGGTCAAAAAGTTGAAAAACGCAAGGGCTCGGGCGTGGCTGTGCTGCCTGGCAAGCTGACCGATTGCGAGAGCCGCGACATTGCCCACAACGAGGTGTTTCTGGTGGAGGGCGACTCCGCCGGTGGCAGCGCCAAAATGGGCCGCGACAAGGAAAGCCAGGCGGTCTTGCCCCTGCGTGGTAAGGTGCTTAACACTTGGGAGGTCGAGCGCGACCGGCTGTTTGCCAACACCGAAATCCACGACATTGCGGTAGCTATTGGCGTTGATCCGCATGGCCCGCAAGATTCACCTGATATGAGTGGCCTGCGCTATGGCAAGGTCTGCATCCTCTCCGATGCCGATGTCGACGGCTCGCACATTCAGGTGCTGCTGCTAACGCTGTTTTTCCGCCATTTCCCCAAATTGATAGAAACTGGGCATCTGTATGTGGCCCGGCCCCCGTTGTTTCGCATTGACGCGCCCGCCCGTGGCAAGAAACCTGCCGCCAAGCTGTATGCGCTTGACGAGGGTGAATTAACCGCCACACTCGACAAACTGCGCAAAGATGGCTTGCGCGAGGGGGCTTGGACCATCAGCCGCTTCAAGGGTTTGGGCGAAATGAATGCCGAGCAGTTATGGGACACGACCTTGAATCCCGACACACGCCGCCTGTTGCAGGTGCAGTTGGGGCAGGTGGATTTTTTGCAGACCGAAGCGTTGATTACCAAGCTGATGGGCAAGGGCGAGGCAGCGGCGCGGCGGGAACTAATGGAAGTGCATGGTGATGGAATTGAGGTCGATGTGTAATGGTGCAAGCTAAGTATTCAGTTGGTGTATGGCGCGGCAAGAGCATGCGCCTGCTACTGTGCGCGTTGCTTGGTATGGCTGTCCAAAGCGCCGCGCATGCCAATATCTGGGGGTTTATTGACAGCAAGGGCGTGGCCCACTTCGCGCCTGACAAAAAAGACGAGCGCTATGCGCTGTTCTTTCGCACAGATGCCAACCAACCCGATGTCTGGAGCGAAAAATCTTCGGTCACCGCGCCACCCAAGCTGCTGGCTTATTACGAGGTATCCACCAACTACAAGGCCGTCAAGCACCTGCTGCGCGAAGCCGCCAACGCGCATCAAATTGACTACGAATTGCTGCAAGCACTGATCTCCACTGAATCGGGTTTTGACACGCATGCTGTCTCGCCTCGCGGTGCGGTCGGCCTGATGCAGTTGATACCCGCCACGGCGCAGCGCTATGGCGTTGCAGCTGACGGCAATCACAGTATTGAGAAAAAACTCACAGACCCGCGAATCAATATTCGCGCCGGTGCCAAATACCTGCGCGATTTGCTTACCATGTTCCCTGGTCAGCCCGAATTGGCCCTAGCCGCTTAAAACGCGGGTGAAGGTGCGGTGCAGCGGGCGGGAAACCGCATTCCCAATTACCCGGAAACGCAGAATTACGTCAGAACCGTGATGCAAATTTACACTTCGCTCAAACCACCGCCAGCTTTATTCGAGCGCCGTCGTACACTGCCCGCCTTGCCGCCAGGGGGTGCCTTGAGGCGTGGCAACATGCCAACTGCCGTGCTGTGATATCCACCATACCAAAAGCCCTGACATTGTCATGCCGTTAGTGTCTGAATTTTATGATGGTGTCTTCGCCGGCATCACTGTGCTGATTGCCGTGCTAAGCCTGCTGGTGGGTGCGGCTTTTCGCGAGCCCATGCTGCGCTGGCATTGCGCAACCTTACTGGTGGGCCTGCTGGCGCAACTGCCTTTTATCCTGCCGGGCATTTATTTGCCTGCTGAGTTGTGGCTCTTGCAATTGGCGCTGGCCGTGCGCACCTTGCAGGTGGTGTTTGGCAACGCTGGTCCAGTGCGGCGTCCGGCACGCTTTGCAAATTATTTGCTTTTCGGCTTGCTGGCTTTGATAGCGCTGCGTGTTGTGGGCCTGGACGGGCACATTTACGCCCTGCTGCCCTGGGCTGCGGTGACCGTCTGGAGTGCAGCGCGCTCCTGGGGGCAAAGTCGGCCGTGGATTTACTGGATTGCATTAGGCCAGTTGGGTTTGGGTTTGCAATGGTTATTGGTCACAGTCAACACCTTTCAGCCGTACGCCAAGATCATGCAGGTCACCACGTTGCCCGCTTTGGCAGTGTTTGCCTGCGCCACTTACATCGGCATGGTGTGGCGCAGCCGCATGTTGTCGGAAAACAGTTTACGCATTGAGGCGCGCAAACGAGTAGACCCGTTGACGGGTCTCGCCACAGCCAGCATATTCACCGATCGGGTTGAGGGTGCGCTGCTGCGCTCCAAAAACCTGGGCTACACCTCGGCCTTGTTGCTGATACGCCTGCAAAACTCGCAGGCTGACGACCTGGAGTCGGGTGATGCTGAAGCGCTGACTTTATCGGCGGCTCAGGTCATTTCAAAGTGCCTGCGTCCGCAAGACGTGGCTGCACGGCTGTCAGGTTGTCGATTTGGCGTGCTGGCCGAAGGTGTACGTCCACAGCAGGGTGGTCAGGAATTAGCAACTCGCATTCTGGCCAATGCCTTGCGTGACACCGCCAACCCCCCACTGGGCACACCGCTGCGTTTGCAGATGGTGGTAATTGAAATTACCAATCCGCAAACCGATGCCGAATTTTTTATGCAGGTGCTTGAGAACGCCATGCGTCAAATGGTGCTGCAGCCCAATGGCCCGCCCATTCGCACCCTGTCTTGACGTGCTGCCTGGCGGCGTCTCCCGCCTTGGCCTTACATTGCCGATTCCTTATTGACTGACCCCATTGCCCGCTGTGACCGACCTGTTTTCTGACCCACCCCAAACGTCCGCCACGCTCGAATCCGGCGACCCACTTTCACTAGCCAGTTACGCCCAGCGCGCTTACCTGGAATACGCGTTGAGCGTGGTCAAGGGCCGCGCCCTGCCCGATGTGTGTGACGGCCAAAAGCCGGTGCAGCGGCGCATCTTGTACGCCATGAGCCGCATGGGTCTGGGGTTTGGCGGAGCCAACGGCACCAGCGGCGCGCGCCCGGTCAAAAGTGCGCGCGTGGTGGGTGATGTGCTGGGTCGTTTTCATCCGCATGGTGACCAAGCGGCTTATGACGCCATGGTGCGCATGGCGCAAGACTTTTCCCAGCGCTACCCGCTGGTGGACGGTCAAGGTAATTTTGGCAGCCGCGACGGCGACTCTGCCGCCGCCATGCGCTACACCGAGGCGCGGCTGGCCCGCATCACCAGCTTGCTGCTGGACGAAATCGACGAAGGCACGGTCGACTTTTCGCCCAACTACGACGGCTCCACCACCGAGCCGCGCCAATTGCCTGCGCGCCTGCCGTTCATTTTGCTCAACGGTGCCAGCGGCATTGCCGTGGGCCTGGCCACCGAAATTCCCAGCCACCACTTGGGCGAAGTGGCGCAGGCCTGCGTGGCCCTGATCAAAAACCCGCAATTGCCCGACGCTGATTTGCTGGCCCTGGTGCCCGGCCCCGACTACCCCGGCGGCGGCCAGATCATTAGCAGCGCCTTTGACATTGCACAGGCCTACCAAACCGGGCGCGGTTCGCTCAAGGTGCGCGCGCGCTGGAAAACCGAGGATCTGGCGCGAGGTCAGTGGCGCTTGGTGGTAACCGAGCTGCCGCCCGGCGTCAGCACCCAGCGTGTGCTGGAAGAAATTGAAGAACTCACCAACCCAAAAATCCGCCTGGGCAAAAAGGCGCTCTCCGTCGAGCAGTTGCAGATCAAGGCCAGCGTGCTGGCCGTGCTCGATTTTGTGCGCGATGAATCGAGCAAAGACGCACCTGTGCGCTTGGTACTGGAGCCCAAAACCAGCCGCATTGAACAGGCTGAACTCATCAATACCTTGTTGGCACACACCAGCCTGGAAACCACTGCGTCCATCAACCTGACGCAAATCGGGCTGGATGGCCGGCCGGTGCAAAAGTCGCTGCGGCAAATGCTGTTGGAGTGGATTGCTTTTCGGCAAAGCACAGTGCAGCGCCGCTCCAAATTTCGCCTGGCCAAAGTGCAGGACCGCATCCATATTCTGGAAGGCCGTCAACTGGTTCTGCTGAACATTGACGAAGTGATTGCCATCATTCGCGGCGCGGACGAACCCAAAGCGGCGCTAATGGCCCGCTTTGCACTCAGTGAGCGTCAGGCCGACGATATTTTGGATATTCGCCTGCGCCAACTGGCCCGCTTGGAGGCTTTGCGGATCGAGCAGGAGCTAGCGCAATTGCGCAAAGACCAGGCCACGCTGCAAGAGCTTTTAGCCAGCCCCACTGCGCTGCGCCGCTGCATGGTGCGCGAGATTGAGCAGGACGCCAAACAATTTTCACCCGAAGCCAAAGACCCGCGCCGCACGCTGATTCAAGCCGAGAAAAAAGCCGTGATTGAGATCAGGGTGGTCGATGAGCCGGTCACGGTGGTGGTCTCCCAAAAAGGCTGGGTACGGGCTCGTACGGGGCATGGGCATGAGTCGGCCAGCTTTGCTTTCAAAGCCGGTGACGCGCTGTATAAAACCTTTGAAGTGCGCACGCTTGACGTGCTGCTGGTGTTTGGCAGCACGGCGGGTGGTTCTGCCAAGGTCTACAGCGTGCCGGTGTCGGCCCTGCCCGGCGCGAGGGGCGACGGCCAACCGATCACCACGCTGATTGATCTGGAGGCCGGCACCCAGCCGCTGCACTACTTTGCCGGGCCATTAAACGCCACGCTGTTGCTGAGCAGCACGGGCGGCTACGGGTTTTTGGCCACGGTACAAAATATGAACTCGCGCCTCAAGGCGGGCAAGGCATTTGTTAGCTGTGCCGAGGGCGAGTCGCTGTGTCCGCCATCGTCACTGTTGTTGTCCATTGCCGCAGCGCCTGTGCAGGCCACGCACGTAGCCTGTGCTTCTGCAGGCGGGCGCATCCTGACCTTTGAATTGGCTGAACTTAAAGCCCTGCCCAATGGCGGTCGCGGCCTGATGCTGATGGACTTGGACGCCAAAGACAGCCTTGCCGGTGCGGCGGCCTACAACAGGCGCATTCGCATCAGCGGCCTGGGGCGTGGCGGCAAGCCGCGCGAGGAAACCCTGGAAATCCGCAGTTTGAACAACGCCCGGGCCGCTCGGGGCCGCAAGGGCAAGGCGGCAGATCTGGGCTTCAAGCCACAGCAGGTGGAAGGGCTGGAATAGCCCTTCGGGGCTTGTCTCAAGCCAGCTCGGCCACCATCTCGATTTCCACACAAGCACCAAACGGCAGTTGCGCCACACCAAAGGCGCTACGCGCGTGCGCGCTCTTGCTGCCAAACACATCGGCCAGCAAAAGCGAGCAGCCGTTGGTGACCAGATGGTGCTCGGTGTAGCTGGCGCTGGAGTTGACCAGCGCCATCACCTTGACGATGCGCTTGACGCCATCCAACGTGGTGCCCGCAGCAATGCAGGCGGCATTGAGTGTGCCCAGCAAATCGATGGCCACGGCGCGGGCGGCGGCCTGGCCTTGCGCGGTGTCCATGTTCAGCCCAAGCTGGCCAACCCAGGGCTTGCCATCTTGTTTGGCAATGTGGCCGCTTAAAAAAACCAGCTTGCCAGCTTGGACAAAGGGCACATAGGCGGCGGCGGGCGTGCCCACCGGAGGCAGGGCAATGCCCAGGCTGTTGAGTTGGTCGCTGATCATGGCTGTGGCTCCGATTTAAAGCGCAATTGTGCAAGATGCAAAGTAGCAGTTTCGCCCATTTGGCCGGTCTGCGCGTCCGGGCTACCCCCCGGGTTGTCCTCTTGTGGCACGGTGGGGGGCAAGCTATGTTCAGGCAAAGCCCATACGGCCCGAACTACAACTCAAATTGCAACCCAAATTACAGGAGACAGCCCGTGCGATTTTCTTTCAAACTCCAGCGCCGCCTGGCTTTGGCAAGCGCAACACTCGCCGCGCTTGCGCTGCACGGCCAGCGGGCCTGGGCGCAGAGCGCCTGGCCCAGCAAGCCGGTCAAAATCATCGTGCCATTTGCCCCTGGTGGCACCACCGATATCTTGGCCCGCGCCGTGGCGCCAGAGCTGTCCAGGGCCTTCGGCCAGCAATTCATTGTGGAAAACCGCGCCGGTGCGGGCGGTAACGTGGGCGCTGATGCTGTGGCCAAGTCGGCCCCCGACGGCTACACCCTGCTGATGGGTACGGTGGGCACGCACAGCATCAACAAGGCGCTGTACAGCAAGATGCCGTTTGACTCGCAAAAAGACTTTGCGCCCATCACCCTGGTGGCCGGTGTGCCCAACGTCATGGTGATGAACGCCGATAAGGCCAACGCCCTGCGCATCACCAATGTGACCGAATTCGTGCGTTATGCCCGCGCCAATCCTGGCAAGCTCAGCATGGCCTCCAGTGGCAACGGCACCTCCATCCACCTGGCTGGCGAGCTGTTCAAGTCCATGACTGGCACCTTCATGACGCACATTCCCTACCGCGGCTCCGGCCCCGCCATGCTGGACTTGGTGGGTGGCAACGTCGAGGTGATGTTTGACAACCTGCCCTCGGCGCTGCCGCAAATCAAGGCGGGCAAGCTGCGCGCCTTTGGCGTCACCACCGCGCAACGCTCGCCGGTGCTGCCCGACGTGCCCACGGTGGAAGAAGCCGGCCCGCTCAAGGGCTACGAGGCCAGTTCCTGGTTCGGCCTGTTTGCCCCGGCCGGCACACCGCCCGAGGTGGTGGCCCGCATCCAGCAGGAAATCGCCAAGTCGTTTGGCACCGTGGCGATGCAAGACAAACTGCTCTCCCAGGGTGCCATTCCCGGTGGCAACACACCCGCGCAGTTCAGCGCCTTCATTGACGCCGAGCACAAAAAATGGGCACAAGTTGTGAAGGCCTCAGGGGCAAAGGTGGACTGAGCCGTGTAGAGGCTGCTGGTAACCTGTAGAAGCCAAAATTCAGGAAAACAGGCTATTTTTAGATATTAAAAACAAGTTTTTGCCAATAATGACGAGCGGGTATCGCTATGCTTTTTTACTATCCATTTAATAGCAACTGACACACACTTTGCTAACAATACCGTCTTGGCATCAAAAAGGGCTCACCGTCACCTCTACATCCAGCGTGTGCTGTGCACCGCCGTAAATCACACCGCGTAGCGGTGAGATGTCGCCATAGTCGCGGCCGCTGGCCAGGCGCACGTAGTCAACGCCAGGGCTGCCGCGGCCCCAACGGTTATTGGTGGGGTCAAAGTCCACCCAGTAGCTGGCGGTGTCGCCGCTTTCTGCTGGTACAAATACCGACACCCAGGCGTGCGAGGCGTCAGCGCCCAGCAGGCGCGGTTGGCCGGGGGGTGGCTCGGTGAGCAGGTAGCCGCTCACGTAGCGCGCAGGCAGGCCCAGGCTGCGCAGGCAGGCAATCATGATGTGGGCAAAGTCCTGGCATACACCCATGCGCTGCTCCAGCGCCTGCAGTGCAGGGGTGTCCACCTCGGTGCTGAGCGGGGCATATTCAAACTCGTTGTGGATGCGGCACATCAGGTCGTGCACGGCGGGCAGCAGTGCGGTGCCGGGTGCAAAGCTGGGCAGGGCGTAGTCAAGAAAATCGGCATGGCGCGGCGCAAATGGCGAGGCAAACACAAACTCGGTGGCGGGGTCATAGCGGCTACCGGCGCGAAACTGAAAATGTTCGCGCGCCGGTTCCCAGGCCCGCGTGTTGTCGACTAGGCCAGGCGGTGAGGTTTGCACCACGCTGGTGGCGCTGACTTGCAGTTGCGCATGCGGCTCAGCCAGCGCCAAGTAGGTGCGCGTATTGCCATAGACATCGGTGCTGTGGTGGGTTTGGGTGGGCGCGGGAAACACCTGCAGCACGTGGCTCAGCAGGCTTTGTGTGGCGCTGTGCTCCGGCTGCAAATACGCCATGTGCAGTGCGGTGTCCACCCCTGGTGTGTACCGGTAGCGCGTGATGTGTTCGATTTGCAGTTTCATGGTGCTGGTATTAAATCTAACCCGCTGTGGCCGAGGTGTGGCTGAAGTAGCGCGCGCCGACTTCATCTGACAGTGCATACGCCGCTTCCTGGCACTCATGCAACAGAGTTTGCAAGGCCGGGTAGTCAGGCAGGGCCTCGGAGCTGTCTTGCGCCTGACACAGTTTGTCGAGCGTCCAAGTACTCGGTTGGGGCAGCCACGGCGTCAAGCGGCCGGGCGTATCGCGGCCAGGCTGATTGGCCATGAGCTTGTCCAGGCGACCGTTTAGGCTTTGCAGCACCCAGCCCAGCGAGCGCGGGTTGTCGCGGTTCATCACCAGCAAATCCAGCAGGGCGGCGGCGTCGCGGCTTTGCTGGTATTGCGCATGAAAAGTGATGGTGCTGTCAAACAGCGCCAGCACGGCTTCAAAGCCACTGTCGTCAAATACCGCGCCCGTCTCAAAGCCCAGTGCCAGCGCCTGCGCAAAAAAGCCCAGGCGCTCGATGTGACGGCCAATGCTGAGCAGGCGCCAGCCGTCGTCACGTGTCATGCGGTCGGTTTGCGCGCCGGTAATGGCGCTCAGGTGCGCGCTGGCGGCGTCTAGCAGGCGCAGCGCGTCGGCGGTTTGGTAATTGCCGCTGGCGTCGCCGCCTGTGGCACTGAGCTGCGCAAAGCCCTGGGAGAACACCACGTCAGCGCGCACAATCACGCCCCAGTGTTCGGGCGAAAGGCGCTCGCGCACGGCAGTGGCAGCGTTTTTCAGGGCGCGCAGGTTGTGGCCCACGCCAATGCTTTGCGTCGGATCGCCCAGGGCGGCAATCAGGCTGCGCTCAAACACCCGGCGCGACTGCGTGGGCGTGGGCACGGCGGCATCTGCCGCGTTGGCCAACAGCGCGTTGCGCAGCGCCATTTGCCCCAGCCAGGCCAGCAGTTGTGGCGACGATTGCTGCTCTCCGGCCAGGCAGTCCAGGCTTAAATGTGCCAGCCCCACGCTATTTTCGGCACGCTCGCAATACCGGCCCAGCCAGAATAAATTTTCAGCGGCGCGGCTGGTCACCAGGCGGCTGCCGCGGGCCTGGCTGGCCAGGTGGGTGACGCTGGCGGCGGTGTGCGGCGTGGCCAGCAAGGTGCTGCGGTCCACCTCGCCCTTGGTCAGCGCCCAGACGTCGGCGCTGCTGCCGCCGCGCTGCATGGCCACGGTGCTTTGGTCGGCCCCAGCGAGGCGTGCCAGCCCGCCGGGCAACACGCGCCAGGAGCTGACACCATTCTTGTGCCCGTCAGACACGGCAAACACGCGCAGCTGCACCGGCTGCATGGCGATGCGGCCGGGGTAACGGGCGCTAGCGGGTCCGATCGGCGCGTTGCGCCCGCCGGTTTGCCAGATGGGCATTTGCGACAAAGGCAGGTGCGCCTGCACCGTGTGCTCGTCGCCCCGGCGCAGCATGCGGCCAGCCCATTCGTCGCGCTGGCTGGACAAGAGGGCTTCGCCCAATACATCGTCAAACTGCGCATGCTGCGGCGAGCCGGGGTAAGTGGGCGTCACCACGCTGTGCGGCAGACGCGGCAGCACGTCCTGCATCACGGCCTGCTCGCCACACCACCAGGTGGGCAAGGCGGGCAGTTGCAGTTCTTCACCCAACAGGTGGCGCGCCAGCGCGGGCAAAAAGCCCAGCAGCGCGGGTGATTCCAAAAACGCCGAGCCCGGCGCATTGGCCACCAGCACATTGCCTGCGCGAATGGCTTGCAGCAGACCGGGTACGCCCAGGCGCGAGTCGGCGCGCAGCTCCAGCGGGTCAAGAAACTGGTCGTCTAGCCGCTTGAGCAGGCCGTGCACGCGTTGCAGGCCAGTCAAGGTTTTAAGGTAGACGCGCTCGTTGCGCACCGTGAGGTCGTTGCCCTCGACCAGGGTGAGACCCAAGTAGCGCGCCAGGTAGGCGTGCTCAAAATAGGTTTCGTTGTAAGGCCCGGGGGTCAACAGGGCAATGTGGATTTCTTCGGAATCATCGGTGGCGTCGCGCGGGCTCATGGCCTTGAGGCTGCTGACCAGTGCGCGGTAGGTGGCAGCCAGGCGCTGCACCTGCATGGCTTCAAAGGCACGCGGGAAAAGGCGCGAGATGGACAGGCGATTCTCCAGCAGATAGCCCAGGCCTGATGGGGCTTGCGTGCGCTGCGAGACCACCCACCAGTGACCGTCTGGGCCGCGCGCCAGATCAAACGCGGCAATGTGCAGGTGTGTGCCGCCAACCGGCGTGACGCCATGCATGCTGCGTAAATAGCCGGGGTGGCCATGCACCAGCGCGGGTGGCAGCAAGCCCTTTTTCAGCAGGCTTTGCGGGCCATACACATCGGCCATGACGTGGTTGAGCACGCGCACGCGTTGCAGCACGCCGGCGGAAATTTGCTGCCAATCGGCGCTGTCAATGATCAGCGGAAAGAGGTCGAGGGACCATGGGCGCTGGGGGTTGCGTGCATCGGCATAGACGTTGTAGGTGACGCCGTTGTCGCGGATTTGCCGCGCCAGGTTGGCGCTCAGTGTGTTGAGATCTTGCAGGCCGTTGTGGCCCAAATGGCTGAAAAACGCCTGCCAGTGCGGCCCCAGCGGGCTGGCGGTGGCGGGTGTGCTGGCAGCCTGCTCGCTGGCGACTTGCGCGCGCAGTTCGTCAAAGTGGCCAGACGTGGCTGTGGGGGCCAGACTGGCCACCAGCTCCGCCGCGGTTTGTGGCAGGCCGGTGTCAAAAAGCGAAATACGGGGTTTATCCACGGGGCGAAAAGCACTAGGCCATCAAGTTACGCAATCATTGTGTCACCAGACGCGGCCAGGGCGACCCGGCTTTGCCTTTAACGCAACACAATGCCCGTCTGGCGCTTGGCGCTCTATAACCCCTGGCGGCGCAAATCCAGCGTGAACGGAAACTCACGACTGCCAGGTAGGCTGATGCTGGCGGGCGGTACGTGCATCAAGCCGGGCGTATGGCCAAACGGCACAAAGCGCGCCATGCGGCGGCTCTCGGCCTCGTAGGCATTAACCGGGAAGCCCTCGTAGTTGCGCCCGCCGGGGTGTGTCACATGGTATTGGCAGCCGCCCAGGGAGCGCTTCATCCAGGTGTCGACCAGGTCAAACGTAAGCGGGGCGTGAACACCAATGGTGGGGTGCAACGCCGAAGGTGGCTGCCAGGCGCGGTAACGCACACCCGCCACGTACTCGCCCGTGGTGCCGGTGGGTTGCAGGGGCAGGGCGTGGCCATTGACGGTGACCACATAGCGGCTCTGGTTCAGGCCACAAACACGCACTTCCAGCCGTTCCAGTGACGAATCGACATAACGCGCCGTGCCGCTGCTGGTGCTTTCCTCGCCCATCACATGCCAGGGCTCCAGCGCGTTGCGCAACGTGAGCACCACACTGTTGACAGAGACTTCGCCCACCAGTGGAAAGCGAAACTCAAAATGCGGCGCAAACCAGCTCGGGTCAAAGGCGTAGCCTGCGGTCTGCAGCTCGGCAATCACGTCGTTGAAGTCCATCTTCACAAAGGTAGGTAGCAAAAAGCGGTCATGAAGCTCAGTGCCCCAGCGGGTAATGGAGGCCTGGTAGGGAGTCTTCCAGAAACGCGCCACCAGTGCGCGCAGCAGCAACTGCTGGGCAATACTCATGCGGGCGTGCGGCGGCATTTCAAAGGCGCGCAATTCCAGCAGGCCCAGACGGCCCGTGGTGCTGTCGGGCGAATAAAGTTTGTCGATGCAAAACTCGCTGCGGTGGGTGTTGCCGGTTACGTCAACCAAAATATTGCGCAGCGAGCGGTCAACCAGCCAGGGCGGCATGTCCTCGCCATGCCGCTGGCGGTTGCGCGCAATCTCGCGCAGCGCGATTTCCAGCTCGTAGAGCTGGTCATTGCGCGCCTCGTCTACGCGTGGCGCCTGGCTGGTAGGGCCAATGAACATGCCACTAAACAAATAGCTGAGAGACGGGTGGTTGTGCCAATACGCCACCAAGCTAGCCAGCAGCTCTGGCTTGCGCAGAAACGGCGAATCTGCCGGGCTGGCACCGCCCATGACAAAGTGGTTGCCGCCGCCGGTGCCGGTGTGGCGGCCATCCTGCATGAACTTCTCGGCTGAGAGGCGGGTTTCAAACGCGGCCTGGTACAAAAATTCGGTATGCGCCACCAGCTCGGTAAAGTTATGTGCCGGGTGGATGTTGACTTCGATCACGCCGGGGTCGGGTGTGACTTGCAGCAGTTTCAGGCGTGGGTCGCGCGGTGGCGGGTAGCCCTCCAGCACAAGCTGGAGCTTGAGCGCCTGCGCAGTAGCTTCAATGGCGGCGAGCAGCGCCAGATAATCTTCCAGCTTGGCCAGCGGCGGCATGAACACATACAACATGCTCGCAGGCTGGCCTTGCTTTTCGGCTTTGGGGCCATTGCTGCGCCGTGGGTCGCGCACTTCCACGCACAAGGCGCTGCGCGTTACCCAGTGGGCAGACTCAAATCGTTCGGGGGCGCGGCTGGTGTCTGCGCTTTCAGCCGCATTGGCTGCTGCGGCTTTGCTGGCCGCCAAGCTGGTGCGGCTTTGCTGCATGCGGGTGGATTCGCTGGCGGGGCCTTTGCTGTCGGCGTCTGTGGCCAGGTAGGGCACGGCAATGCGGCTGCCGGTGCGCGCGGTCAGCGCGGCGCCGGGCACCACAGAGGCTGGCGGGGCTGGCACCGCCGCATCCTGCGCCAATGCCGTGGCAGTGGGCAAGCTGCCGCGCGGGGCAAACGGGTCTTGTTCAATCTCGTACGGGTAGTCGGCTGACTTGACCCAGGGCAACGAATCGAGCGGCAGGCGGTAGCCCATGGGCGAGTCGCCCGGAATCAGATACATGCGTTCGTCGCGCAGGAACCAGGCGCTGGTAACCCAAACAGGCGCGGCAACTTTGGGGTTGTGAGCGGTTTTGGCTTCATCAACCTTGAGTGGCAACACATAACCCACCACCTTGTCTAGCCCTTGGCCAAACACGCGGCGCAGACGAGCGCGCTCCATCTCGTCGTCGAGCTTGGAATCAAACGGGTCCACATTGACCGGCAGGCGGCGCTCGCGCCACAGAAAGTACCAGACGTCTTCGTAGCCGGGGGTAATGGTGTCGCCAGTCAGCCCCAGGCGGGCAGCCAGCGCTTTCATAAAACGCTCTGCGTCTTGCGCGGTGTAGTGCGTGGGATTGCGCTCATCGGCAAGCAGCGCGGGGTTGCGCCAGATCGGCTGGCCGTCAGCACGCCAGCAAATTGACAGTGCCCAGCGCGGCAACTGCTCTCCGGGGTACCACTTGCCCTGGCCAAAATGCAAAAAACCACCCTGGCCGTATTCGGCGCAAAGTTTCTGTACCAGTTCGCCGGCGTAGCCGCGCTTGGTGGGGCCCAGAGCGTCGATGTTCCACTCGGCGGCATCGCGGTCGCCCACGGCGACAAAGGTGGGTTCGCCGCCCATGGTCAGGCGCACATCGCCGCTTTGCAACTCCTGGTCAACTGCTGCGCCGAGTTTGAGCACACTGGCCCATTGGTCTTCGGTGTAGGGCTTGGTGACGCGCGGCGATTCATGAATGCGCGTGACCTGCATGTGGTGGGCAAAGGTAACCTTGCAGTCATCCACCACGCCCTCCACCGGCGCAGCGCTTGACGGCTGCGGCGTGCAAGCCAACGGAATATGGCCTTCACCGGCCATCAGGCCCGAGGTGGCGTCCAGCCCGACCCAGCCAGCGCCAGGCAAGTAGACCTCGCACCAGGCGTGCAAATCGGTGAAATCGACTGTGGTGCCACTGGGGCCATCAAGCGCCTTCACATCGGGGGTGAGCTGAATCAAATAGCCCGAGACAAAGCGCGCTGCCAGCCCGCAGTGGCGCAGCAATTGCACCAGCAGCCAGGCGGAGTCGCGGCAAGAGCCTGAACCGTTTTCCAGGGTTTGCTCCGGCGTTTGCACGCCAGGCTCCATGCGGATGAGGTACTTGACGTCTTTTTGCACCAACTGGTTCAGATCGACCAGAAAATCAATCACGCGCCGCCGTTTGCGGTTGATTTTGAAGAAGTATTTTTTAACCAGCGGCGTTGCCGGGTCGGCCACCAGATAGGGCGCCAATTCGAGCGCCAGGGCTTTTTCGTAGCGGAAGGGAAATTCTTCGGCGTAAGGTTCCAGGAAAAAGTCAAACGGGTTGTACACCGCCATCTCAACCACCAGATCCACCGTGACCTTGAATTCCCGCGTTTTATTAGGGAACACCAGGCGCGCCTGGTAGTTGGCAAACGGGTCTTGCTGCCAGTTAACAAAGTGGCCGCCATTTTCTGCGGCAGGCTCAATCTTCAACGAGTAAGACAACACCTTGGAGCGGCAGTGCGGCGCGGGCCGCAGCCGCACCACCTGGGGCCCCAGGTTGACAAGCTGGTCGTACTGGTAATGCGTGACGTGGTTAAGGGCGGCGTGTATGGACATGTGTGCATACTAGCAAGAGCCAAGCCATCGGTTGCGAAAAGGCTGCTTCGGGGCTACAAAAACACCCCTTTTGCGGCCTAACGCGCTACCCATTGCTGAAAATTACATAAAAATGGTATTTTCCAAGTATGAAATTGGCGCTTTGGCTAATCTTGGCGTGCGGGTCATGCTATGAAAAAATACTATCAAAAAAAGAGCAATTTACGGGGCTTTACCGCAGGTTTACTGTGCGCTTTCGCACGGTAAACCTGCGGACGCAAAGCACACAGTAATAATTGCCAACGAACGCTGACTCCGCCTTTCCACCTGCCACACCATCGACCACGACAAACCCGCAAAAAGCAGATGCTGCTTGTGGCAAGCAACAAGGACTGCTGATGGAACCCAAAGAAGAAAAGCCTCGCACTTTTGCGCCAACGCCTAGTGTGCCAGCCGGCCCGGTATTGCCGCGCGCCCGCCCAGTGCTAAGCCGTCGCGCCCGCCTCATTGGCGCAGCGCTGGCCGTGCTGGTGATGCTGGTCCTGGCGGGCTTGGCCTGGTACCTGACGCAACCGGCGGCCACTGCGGCTGGCACAGGCCGGCCAGCAGCCTCAGGCGCAGCAGTCAGCGGCGCCGCAAGTGGTGCTGCACCTGGTGGCGCGGGGAACGCAGCCGGTAGCCCGTCAGGGCCGGCTGGAAGACGCGGGGCACCGCCCATCACCGTGGGGGTGGCCACAGCGGAACGTGCCAGTGTGCCCATCGTGCTGGATGCGCTGGGTACGGTGACGCCGCAGGCCACGGTGCGGGTGCGCCCGCAGGTGTCTGGCGTGCTGGAGAAGGTGTTGTTCACCGAGGGCCAGATGGTTCGCGCCGGGCAACTACTGGCCACCATAGACCCGCGCCAGTTTGAAATGGCTTTGCAGCAAGCCAGCGGCCAGGCGCTGCGCGACCAAGCGCAACTGGAAAGCGCGCGAGTGACCTTGCAGCGCTTTAAAACCCTGCTCGACCAGGACTCGATTGCGCGCCAGGATGTGGACACCCAGGCGGCACTGGTCAAACAGCTGGAGGGCACGGTCATCATCAACAAGGCCAATGAGGGCACGGCCCGCCTGAACCTGAGTTACACCCGGGTGGTGGCCCCGGTGAGCGGCCGCGTGGGACTGCGCGTGGTAGATGTTGGCAATGTGGTCAACACCGGTGACGCCAACGGCATTGTGCTGATTACCCAGATTGCGCCGATAGACGTGGTGTTTGCGATTGCGCAAGACCAGGCCGGTGAATTGCAAAGAAGTATGGGCAGCGCAAGCGGCAAGCCAGGCGCATCACCGGCGCTCAAGGTCACCGCGCTGGACCGCACCCGCTCTGTGGCCTTGGGCACGGGCGTGTTTGCCTCGCTCGACAACCAGGTTGACACGCAAACCGGTACCGTGCGTGCCAAGGCGCGTTTTGCCAACAGCAACCTGGCGCTTTTCCCCAACCAGTTTGTCAATGTGCAGTTGTTGGTGGACACCCTTGACAACGTGGTGGTGGTGCCAGTCACCGCCGTGCGCCGTGGCAGCGCGGGTGACTATGTGTATGTGGTCAACGGCGCTGAACGCACGGTGTCGCTGCGGCCGGTCAAGCGCGGTCAAGCCACGGTGGACAAGGTGGTGGTGAGCGCCGGGCTGCAAGCCGGTGAGCGGGTGATTACCGAGGGCGCCGACCGCCTGAAAGACGGTGCCAGCGTGGTGCTGCCCGGCGACCAGCCGCGTGGCGCGGGGTCGGGTGGCGGCAACCGCCAGCGCCCACGCGCCGCGGAAACCGGCGCGTCGGCTGCGGCTGATGCGTTGCCAGCTGATGCGGCTTCCAGGCCGCAGCGCCGCCGCCCGGTTGAGGCCGCGTCCGCCGCCGGGTCATGAGCCCTTCTACCGCGTTTATTAAGCGCCCGGTGGCCACGTCGCTGCTGATGCTGGCGATTGTGCTGACGGGGCTGGTGGGCTTCAAGTTTTTGCCGCTCTCGGCGCTGCCGCAGGTGGATTACCCCACCATCCAGGTACAAACGCTCTACCCTGGTGCCGGCCCCGAGGTCATGGCTCAAACAGTGTCTGCTCCGCTGGAGCGCAACTTTGGCCAGATGGCGGGCTTGCAGCGCATGAGCTCAACCAGTGCGGCCGGCGTGTCCATCGTCACCCTGCAATTTGGCCTCGGGCTGGCGCTAGACGTGGCCGAGCAGCAGGTGCAGGCCGCCATCAATGCCAGCGGCTCGCTGTTGCCTGCTGACCTGCCCGCGCCGCCGGTTTACGCCAAGGTGAATCCCGCCGATGCGCCCGTGCTGACGCTGGCCATCACCTCCGACAGCCTGCCGCTGACCGAGGTGCAAAACATCGTTAACACACGCCTGGCGCTCAAAATCAGCCAGGTGGCGGGGGTGGGTTTGGTGTCGCTGGCGGGTGGCCAGCGGCCTGCTGTGCGCATCCAGGCTGATACGCGGGCGCTGGCCTCCTATGGCTTGGGGCTGGACTCGCTGCGCAGCGCCATCACTGCGGCCAATGCCAACGCCGCCAAGGGCAATATCGACGGCCCGCAGCGCTCCTATGCCATCAATTCCAACGACCAGTTGGTGGCCGCTGCCGACTACAAAAACCTGGTGATTGCCTACCGCAATGGCGCTGCCGTGCGCGTCTCTGATGTGGCGCAGGTGGTGGATGGCGCGGAGAACACCAAGCTGGGCGCGTGGTCGGGGGGTGATTGCGCTCCCCTGTCTGCTTCGCTGCCTGCCCCCCCCGTGACCGACAACTGCCTCGGGCCGGCCCGTCGGCAATTAACGCCCGCCATCATTCTCAATGTGCAACGCCAACCTGGCGCCAATGTAATTGCCACGGTAGACGCCATCAAGGCGCGCCTGCCCGAGCTGCAAACTGGTTTGCCCGCCGCCATGAAGGTGGAGGTGCTGAGCGACCGCACCACGGGCATTCGGGCGTCCGTCAAGCATGTGCAGATTGAGCTGCTGCTTGCCGTGGTGCTGGTGGTGCTGGTGATTTTTGCTTTTCTGGGCAGCCTGCGCGCCACCGTGATTGCCAGCCTGGCGGTGCCAATTTCGTTGATTGGCGCTTGCGGCGCAATGTATTTGTTGGGCTACAGCCTGAACAACCTGAGCCTGATGGCGCTGACCATTGCCACCGGCTTTGTGGTGGACGACGCGATTGTGATGATTGAAAACATCGCCCGCTACATTGAAGAAGGCATGGAGCCGATGGCGGCCGCGCTGAGGGGCGCAGGCGAGATTGGTTTCACCATTATTTCGCTCACGGTGTCGCTGATTGCGGTGCTGATTCCGCTTTTGTTCATGGGTGATGTGGTGGGGCGGCTGTTCCGCGAATTTGCCATCACGCTGGCCATCACCATCTTGATTTCGGCGGTGGTCTCGCTCACCCTGGTGCCCATGATGGCGGCGCGCTGGTTCAAGCAAAAAAGCGCGCATGAAAACGCGCATGAAAGCAACATTTACACATCATGGAGCGCACGCCTGGGGCAACGGCTGCAGGCATTTTTTGACCGCGTGATCGTGCATTACGACAGCGCGCTGCAATGGGTCTTCAAGCGTCAGGGCCTGACATTGATTGTGGCGCTGGCCACGCTGGCGCTGACGGTGCTGCTGTATGTGCTGATTCCCAAGGGCTTGTTTCCCACGCAGGACACCGGCCAATTGCAGGCGCGCATTGAAGCCGCGCAATCTATATCGTATGCCCGCATGGCCGAGCTGCAGCAAGCTGCAGCCAGGTCAATTTTGCAGGACCCCGACGTAGCCACGCTCAGCGCCTTCATTGGTGTGGATGCCGCCAACAACACCATGCTGCACACGGGCCGCATGTTGATCAATTTGAAAAGTGGGCGCAGCAGTAGTCAGCAAGACACCATGGACAGGCTGCGCCAGCGCGTCAGCCAGGTAGCTGGCGTAACGCTGTTTTTGCAACCCACGCAAGACCTGACGATCGACGCTGAAACCGGGCCCACGCAATTTCGCGTGTCATTGGAAGGCGCAGACAACAACCTGGTGGTGCAGTGGGCCGACAAACTGGCTGAGCGCATGCGCCAGCTGGCCAGCGTGCGCAATGTCGCGTCGGACGCGGGCTCCAGCGGTGCGTCTGTCCAAATTACGGTTGACCGCGACACCGCCTCGCGCCTGGGCATCACCACTGCGGCTATTGACGATGCGCTCTACAGTGCTTTTGGCCAGCGCATTGTCTCGACCATCTTTACCGAAACCAACCAGTACCGCGTGATTTTGGAGGCCATGCCCGAGCAGCTCACCACCCCGGCTTCGCTTGGCAGCCTGCAATTGCGCACGGCGGGCGGCACCACCACACCGCTGGCCGCGCTGGCCAGCATCAGCGAGCGCGCTGCGCCGCTGCAAATTACCCGTGTGGCGCAGTACCCGGCCACTACGCTGGGCTTTGACACAGCGCCTGGCGTGTCGCTGGGCAAATCGGTGGACGACATCAAGCAGGCCGCGCTGGACATTGGCCTGCCCGCCAGCGTGACGCTGACGTTTTTGGGGGCGGCTGGTGCTTACCAGGCGTCGCTGGCCAACCAGCTGTGGCTAATTTTGGCGGCGGTGATTTGTGTCTACATCGTGCTGGGCGTGTTGTACGAGAGCTATGTGCATCCGCTGACGATCTTGTCTACCTTGCCCTCTGCCGGTGTGGGTGCGCTGCTGGCGTTGATGGCCAGTGGCTCCGACCTGGGCGTGATCGGCATCATTGGCATTATTTTGCTGATTGGCATCGTCAAGAAAAACGCCATCATGATGATCGACTTTGCGATTGATGCCGAGCGCAACCAGGGCAAGTCGCCGCGCGAAGCCATTCACCAAGCTGCTCTGCTGCGTTTCAGGCCAATCTTGATGACTACGCTGGCCGCGCTGTTTGCCGCCGTGCCTTTGATGCTGGGCTGGGGTGAGGGTGCCGAGCTGCGCAGGCCGCTGGGCTTGTCGATTTTTGGCGGCCTGATTGTCAGCCAGGTGCTAACGCTGTTTACCACGCCGGTGATTTATCTGGCGTTTGACAGGCTGGGGCAAAGGCTGGGGCGCGGGCGGGTTAAAGCGGTGGCGCTTTGAGTAGAGAAACTCATGAATCTGTCTGAGCCTTTCGTGCGCCGACCTGTTGCCACGGTCTTGTTGACCGTGGGCCTGGCGCTAGCGGGTATTGGCGCATTCTTTGTCTTGCCGGTTTCGCCGCTGCCGCAGGTCGATTACCCGGTCATCTCGGTGAGCGCCAGCCTGCCCGGTGCCAGCCCCGACACCATGGCCAGCAGTGTGGCTACGCCGCTGGAGCGGCGGCTGGCACCGATTGCCGGGGTCAACGAGATAACCTCCAACAGCAGCAATGGCTCGACGCGCATCAGTTTGCAGTTTGATTTGAACCGCAACATCGACGCCGCCGCGCGCGAGGTGCAGGCTGCCATCAATGCCTCGCAGGCTGATTTGCCTTCCACGCTGCGCAGCAACCCGACCTACCGCAAGGCCAACCCGGCGGCCGCGCCTGTCATCATTCTGGCGCTCACCTCTAAGACCCGCAGCCCTGGCCAGATTTACGACGATGTGTCCAACCTGTTGCAGCAAAAAATTGCGCAGGTGCCCGGTGTGGGCGATGTCGAGCTGGGTGGCGGCTCGCTGCCCGCGGTGCGGGTGGAATTGCTGCCGTTTGCGCTGAACCGCTACGGCATCAGTTCTGAAGACGTGCGCGCCGCGCTGCAAGCCAGCAACGCGAATCGGCCCAAGGGCGCGATTGAAGGCAATCGCCAGCGCTTTCAGATTTATTCGGGTACCGACACCGCCAATGGCGGGCGCAAGGCAGCCGACTACCACGGCCTGGTGGTGGCTTGGCGCAATGGCGCGGCAATCCGCTTGGCTGATGTGGCAGAAATTGTCGATGGCGTGGAAAACACCAACACACTGGGCCTGTTCAACGGCAGCCCGGCAGTGATTGTGCTGGTGACGCGCCAGCCTGATGCCAATGTGATTGAAACGGTGGACGCTGTGCGCGCCCTGTTGCCCGAATTGCAGGCGCAACTGCCGCAGGACGTGGTGTTGCAAGTGGCGTCCGACAGCACCAACTCAATCCGCGCGTCATTGCACGAGGTGGAGATCACGCTGCTGATATCGATAGCGCTGGTGGTGCTGGTGGTCAGCGCGTTCTTGCGCAGCGCTCGCGCCACGCTGATTCCGGCGGTTGCCACGGTGGTGTCGCTGCTGGGGACTTTTGCCGTCATGTACCTGCTGGGCTTCAGTCTGAACAACCTGAGCCTGATGGCGCTCACCGTGGCCACCGGCTTTGTGGTGGACGACGCCATTGTGGTGCTGGAGAACACCACACGGCACATTGAGGCCGGGATGGACCGCTTCAAAGCCGCGTTGTTGGGAGCCAGGGAGGTGGGCTTTACCGTGATGGCGATCAGCCTGTCTTTGGTGGCGGTGTTTATTCCGCTGCTGTTCATGGGCGGGCAAACCGGGCGGTTGTTTCGCGAATTTGCGGTCACGCTTTCGGTGGCAGTGCTGATCTCGTTGGTGATATCGCTCACCACCACGCCCATGATGTGCGCCTGGCTGCTCAAGGGCGCCGAGACGGATGCACTGCAAAAAAAACCGGGGCGTCTGGCGTTTCTTGGCCGCTGGTTTGAAAACGGCTTCAACCGCGTGCACCGTGCCTACGCCGTCAGCCTGGATTGGGCGCTGGCCAGCAAGCTTTTGGTGATGCTGATTTTGCTGGCCGTGGTGGCCCTTAACGGCTATTTGTACGTGAAGGCACCCAAAGGTTTTTTCCCGCAGCAAGACAGCGGGCGCATCAGCGGCGGCTTGCGCGCTGACCGCAGCATTTCCTTTCAGGCGCTGCAAGGCAAGTTGCGGCAACTGGTAGACATCATCAAAAGCGACCCGGCGGTGGAC
Organism: Burkholderiales bacterium; assembly: GCA_021732385.1. Taxonomy (GTDB): domain Bacteria; phylum Pseudomonadota; class Gammaproteobacteria; order Burkholderiales; family Burkholderiaceae_C; genus JAKFVA01. The sequence goes on from JAKFVA010000016.1 coordinate 52,956, forward strand.
ACGGTGGTGGGTTTTACCGGCGGTGCGCGGGCCGGCGGCGGCTTCATGTTCGTCAACTTGAAGCCAATCGGGCAACGCAGCGAATCAGGCCAGGCCGTGATTGCGCGTCTGCGCCCGCAGCTGGCCAAGGTCACCGGCGTGACGCTGTTCTTAAACCCTGTGCAAGACCTGCGCGGCGGTGGCCGCGCCAGCAACTCCACTTACCAATACACGCTGAAAAGCGACAGCGCCAAAGACCTGCGTTTGTGGGCTACGCGCCTGGCCGAACAGTTCAAGCGCCAGGACGCGCTGATCGACATTGACACCGACCAGCAGGAAAACGCGGTGGAAGCGATGGTCACGGTGGACAAGGACACCGCCTCGCGCCTGGGCATCAGCTCACGCGATGTGGACAACGCGCTGTACAACGCCTTTGGCCAGCGCCAGGTGGCTACGATTTACGCCGACCTCAACCAGTACCGCGTCATCATGGAAGTGGCGCCGCGCTACATCCGCAGTCCCGAGGCGCTCAAGGACATTTACGTACCGGCCCGTGGCGTTGCCGCCGCAAGCGCAGGCGCAACCGGTACGGCGGCAAACGGCAGCACGGCAACGGTTACGGTTACGGCCAGCAGCGGGGTGGTCAATCCGGCGCTGCGTGATGTTTCTACCGGCCAGGTGCTCAGCTCGGCGGCCACGGTGATGGTGCCCTTGTCGGCCATTGCCAAGTTCAGTGAGAACAGCCAGGCGGCGGCCGTCAGCCATGAAGACGGTGAACTCTCCACCACCATCTCCTACAACCTGGCCGATGGCCGCTCACTGAGCGATGGCCAGGCCGCCGTCCGGCAGGCCGAAGCCGAAATTGGCCTGCCCGGCAATGTGCGCGGCAGCTTTGCCGGCTCGGCGCGCGATGCGCAGGCCACGCAGCAGCAGCAGCCCTTGCTGATTCTGGCCGCGCTGGTGGTGATCTACATCGTGCTGGGCATTTTGTACGAGAGCCTGGTTCACCCGATCACGGTGCTGTCCACCTTGCCGTCGGCGGGCGTGGGCGCTGTGCTGGCGCTGCTCATGTTCAAGATGGACTTTTCCATCATTGCGCTGATTGGCGTGTTCTTGCTGATTGGCATCGTCAAGAAAAACGCGATCTTGATTATTGACTTTGCCCTTGAGGCCGAACGCACACGCGGCCTGTCGGCGCTCGACGCCGTGCGCGAGGCCTGCCTGCTGCGCTTTCGCCCCATTCTCATGACTACGCTGGCCGCCATTTTGGGCGCGCTGCCGCTGGCCATTGGTTTTGGCGAGGGGGCTGAATTGCGGCGTCCGCTGGGCGTGTCCATCATCGGCGGGCTGATCGCGAGCCAGGTGCTCACACTGCTCACCACGCCCGTGGTCTATGTGCTGCTGGACAAGCTGCGCCAGCGCCGCAGGGCATTTTAAAAACAGGGGGTTGCCGTCATGAATTTTTTACACCATGCAAGCCGCGGCTTGCCGCGCCGCATCACGCCAAACCCTGCCCGGCACTGGCTGGCCGTGGCGGTGTTGCTGTTGGTAGGCGGCTGCGCAGTAGGCCCAACGTATGAGCGCCCGAGCACAGCCGAGGTAAGCCGTTTCAGGCAGGCAGATGGCTGGGTGCTGGCCGTGCCCGCCGATGCGCTGGAGCGCGGCCCCTGGTGGCAGCTTTTCAACGACCCGGTGCTCAATCAATTGCAGTCGCGCGTTGAGGTATCCAACCAGAACGTGGCGCTGGCCGTGGCCACCTATGCGCAAGCCCGCGCCCTGGTGCGCGAGCAGCGGGCTGACTTGTTTCCCGTGGTGAACCTCAGCGCCGGGGCCGACCGCACGGGCAGGGGAGAGAGTGGCGGCAACAGCGGCACCATCGTGAGCAACAGCGGCGGCGTCAGCACCACCCGCTCTGGCGGCCGCATCAACAACAACTACCAAGTGGGTCTGGGTGCCAGTTGGGAGCCCGATGTGTGGGGCCGCCTGGGGCGCGCGGTTGACGCTGCCACAGCAGGTGCGCAAGCCAGCGCGGCTGACCTGGCCTCGGCCCGGTTGTCGGCGCAGGGCGAACTGGCCATCAACTATTTGTTGCTGCGCCAGACCGACGCGCAGCAGGCGCTGCTGGACAGCACACTGGCGGCCTACCAGCGCTCGCTGGAGATCACGCAAAACCGCTACAACGCCGGCGTTATCGCCAAAACCGATGTGTTGCAGGCCCAAACGCAATTGGCCAATACGCAAGCCGACAGCGCCGGCCTCAAGCGCCAGCGCGCGCAACTGGAGCACGCGATTGCCGTGCTGGTGGGCGAGGCACCGAGCAATTTCACGCTGGCGGTGAGCGAGTGGAAACCGGTGGTGCCTGAGGTGCCGTTGGGCATCCCGTCGACCTTGTTGCAGCGCCGCCCCGACATTGCCGCCGCCGAGCGCCGGGTGGCCAGCGCCAATGAGCAAATCGGCATTGCGCAAAGCGCCTACTACCCCAACCTCTCGCTCTCTGCGTCCTACGGTTTGGGTGCCAGCCGCGTGGCAGAGTTGTTTCAGTTGTCCAGCAGCGCCTGGTCGCTTGGCCTGTCTGCCGCGCAGGTGCTGTTCAATGCCGGTGCCACCGCAGCGCGGGTTGATGGCGCGCAAGCGGCGCAGCAGCAAGCGGTGGCGCGCTACCGGCAATCGGTGTTGCTGGCCTTTCAGGAAGTGGAAGACCAACTGGCTGCCACCCGCGTGCTGCAAACCCAGCAGGACTTGCGCAAACAAGCCTCCGAGGCCGCCGACCAGGTCGAGCAGCAAACACTCAACCGCTACCGCAGCGGCCAGGTCAGCTACACCGAAGTCATCACCGTGCAAGCCACCGCACAAAACGCCCGCCGCGCCCTGGTGCAAGCCGTGGCCGACCGGCAAACCACCGCGGTGGCGCTGATTCAGTCGCTCGGCGGGGGCTGGCAGGCGCAAGGGTTGGCGGTGGAGAGCAGGCCAGCAGTTCCTTGAGCGGCTGGGGTGGCTGATGCATGTTTTTATTCAAAAAGCATAGCAAAAAATGATAGCGTTACCCGCACATCATTATTGGGCTGAAGGCTAAAAACAGGCGTAAAAATGGCCAGTTTCTTCAATTTTTTGACTGGTAATGGACAAAGTAGGCCGTGAAACCGTCAAATCTCATGAGATTTTGGATAAAACTGCGAATTTTTAAGACTCAAATCAATCGGTAGCTCAATACTAGCTTGCGAGTAGTGCTATGAAAAAATACTATTAAAATAGGAGCATTTTGAAAGCGTTTTGCAAGGCGGGGGGTTCAGCTGTCGCCTGACCCTTGATGGCGCAGGAAATTGAGGGATTGCCGTATGAGGGCAGCTATTTCGTTAGATGATAAACTAGTCATATAACTAGTTAAAGTAGTGCAAATGAAAACTTGGCCTGTTCACGATGCAAAAGCGAAGTTCAGTGAATTTCTCAGCGCTTGCCTTGCCGAAGGCCCGCAGATGGTGACCAAGCGCGGCAGTGAAGCGGCAGTTTTGGTGCCCATAGCGCAATGGCGACAGTTGCACGCGCAGTCCAGGCCGTCGCTTAAACAACTGCTAATGATGGACACGGCGCGCACCGACAGTTTGGTGCCCAAACGAGGCAGCGCAAGGCGGCGCACTATTGACTCCATTGAGTAAGCCGCATGTACTTGCTCGATACCGACGTCATCTCCGAATTGCGTCGCCCACGTCCCCATCACGGCGTTGTGGCATGGATTGAATCGATCGCTGACAGCGATCTTCATTTGTCAGCGGTCACTATGGGAGAAATTCAGGCAGGCATAGAGATAACGCGCGAACAGGATGCGACCAAAGCGGCTGAAATCGAGCAATGGGCTGATTTGCTCTCAGCGTCGTACAACGTGCTGCCAATGGACGCACAGACTTTTCGTGATTGGGCAAAAATGATTCACCGCCGCTCAAACACGCTGTATGAGGACGCAATGATCGCGGCAACCGCCCGGCGACACAAACTCGTCGTGGTGACGCGCAATGTGGGCGATTTCTCGTCTTTTGGCGTCGAGCTTCTAAATCCGTTCGAGTTTGAATAGGCCGCGCGTGTGGGATTTGTTTAGCGTTGCCTTAGCATGCGGCTATGCTGTTTTACCCTGCCAATTCTCAGCGCACGGCTGCCACACCTGAACTGACGGATGCGCATGGGCTGGCCGGTCAGGGCCTCACGCCCGGCTTGCTGGGGGTGGTAGCAGGCAGTGCGGCGCAGTTACAGCAAAGTGCGCTGTGGCCAGGCTGGGTTTACGCTGGCGTTTTGCTGGCGGGGCTGTTGGTTTGGGCGGGCAGTGCCTGGGTGGCAGACCGCAAAGCCACCCGTCAAACCGCACACAACAGCGAGCGCGTTCGCGAGCGCAATGTGGCGCGTGCCCTGGTTTTGGCCGCCTGTACGGCGCTGGCCTTTGGCACCTGCGGCTGGCGCGCTGTGCTCTACCTGGAACAGGCATTACCGACCGCCCTTGAAGGGCGCGATCTGCGGGTTACCGGCGTGGTGGCGGGCCTGCCGCAGCGCAGCGAGGCAGGCCTGCGCTTTCGGCTGGCGGTGGAATCGGCGCAGCTTGATTCGTTGGCTGTGCAAGTGCCACCGCGCATCGATCTGAGCTGGTATGGCCGTGGCGTGGGGGTGACTTCAGAGGTGTCTGACGCCGCAGTCACAACACCTGTAGCGGATTTGCAGCGCGCTCCTGCCAATTTGCAGCCGGGCGAGCGCTGGCAAATGACGCTGCGCCTCAAAGCCCCGCACGGCAACCGCAACCCCTACGGCAACGACCAAGAGCTGTGGTGGTGGGAGCAGGGCGTGCAAGCCACCGGCTATGTGCGTGCTGGCCTGCACGACGAGCCGCCGCGCCGCCTGGAGGCCACTTGGCGCTACCCGGTAGAACAATTGCGCAGCCGCGTGCGTGATGCAATCTTCGAGCACCTGGCGGGCACCGACGGCCAGCGCCGCTGGGCCGGCATCATTGCTGCGCTGACCCTGGGCGACCAAGCGTCCATTGAGCGCGCCGACTGGGATGTGTTTCGGGCCACGGGCGTAGCGCACCTGATGAGCATCTCGGGCTTGCACATCACGCTGTTTGCCTGGGTGGCGGGCTGGGCTATCGGCTGGCTCTGGCGGCGCAGCATGCGGCTGTGCTTGCTGTGTCCAGCGCAGCAGGTGGCCCTGGCTGGCGGCGTGCTGCTGGCGCTGGCCTACGCCGTCTTCAGCGGCTGGGGCGTGCCGGCGCAGCGTACTGTGTGGATGCTGGCCACGGTGGCGTTGCTGCGCCTGTCGGGCCAGCGCTGGCCTTGGCCGCAAGTTTGGCTGCTGGCCATGGCCGTGGTGGTGGTAGTTGACCCGTGGGCCTTGCTGCAAGCCGGTTTTTGGCTCAGCTTTGTAGCCGTGGGCGTGCTGTTTGCCACCGATTCAGCAGCCAGCAGCGCAGCGCCTCAGACCGCCCGAGGCCGCCTGTTGGCGTTCCTGCGTGAGCAATGGGTGGTAACGCTGGCCCTGACACCGCTTACGCTGCTGCTGTTTGGCCAGGTCTCACTGGTGGGGCTGGTGGCTAACGCGCTGGCGATTCCCTGGGTCACCCTGGCGGTGACGCCGCTGGCGTTGCTGGGTGTATTGTTCGCTCCGCTGTGGCAGTTGGCCGCCTGGGCCTTGCAGGCGCTGGCCTGGTGTTTACAAGGTCTGGCTGCGCTGCCCTGGGCGGTTTGGTCAGTGGCCGCGCCGCCCTTATGGGCTGGTGCGGCGGGCGTGCTGGGCGGTGTATTGCTAGCCATGCGCCTGCCCATGCCGGTGCGTGCGCTGGGTGTGAGCCTGCTCCTGCCTGCACTGCTGTGGCAGCCGCTGCGCCCCTCGGTGGGAGAGTTTGAATTGCTGGCGGCCGACATTGGCCAGGGCAACGCGCTGCTGCTGCGCACCGCCAAACACACCCTCGTGTACGACGCTGGGCCACGCTACAGCGCCGAGAGCGACGCCGGGCACCGCGTGCTGGTGCCGCTGCTGCGCGCCCTGGGCGAGCGGGTGGACACGCTGGTGGTCAGCCACCGCGATGCCGACCACATTGGCGGCGCGCGGGCGGTGCTGAATATGCAGCCGCAAGCTGCCTTGCTCTCGTCCATTGAGCCGCAGCACGAGTTACAACTGCTGCGGCCCGCCACCCGCTGTGAAGCGGGCCAGCAATGGCAGTGGGACGGCGTGACGTTCACTGTGCTGCAGCCGCAAGCTGCTGACTATGCCGTGCAGAGCAAGCCCAACGCCTTGTCGTGCCTGCTGCGTGTTAGCAATGGGCGGCAGGCGGTGTTACTGGCTGGCGACATTGAGCAAGCGCAGGAAGCGCGCCTGGTGGCTGACCCGGCCATGGCCGCGTTGCTGCGTGCCGATGTGCTGCTGGTACCGCACCATGGCAGCAAAACCTCATCAAGTGCGGCGTTCCTGGATGCGGTGCAGCCGCAGGTGGCTTTGGTGCAGGCGGGCTACCGCAACCGCTACGGCCACCCGGCGCAAGTGGTCATGCAGCGCTACCAGGCGCGTGGCATACGGGTATTGGCATCGCCGCACTGCGGTGCCATGGGCTGGCACTCAGCGGTGCCGCAGCAGGTGAGTTGCGAGCGTCAACACACTAAGCGCTATTGGCACCACTCTGTCGCCGGTGCCTCCGCCGCAGGAGCAGCGCCCTAAAACACGCTCGATCCGTACCAGCCAAAGCCGATACCCAGGCGGTTGCTCGCGCCTTGGCCCACCGGACGAGAGGCGGTGAAGTCCAGCGCCCACACATCCTGCACCAGCCACACACGCAAGCCGGTGGCGCGCACCACCGAACCAAAAACTGCGCTGCGGCTGTTGCCCGCCACTTCGGCAAACAGCAGTGTGTTGGGCGTTGGCGCCCAGGTGGCGGCGGCCAGTAGCAGCGCAGCCGAACGGTTGGCCTGGGTATCGCGTACGCCCCCCAGGTTGGCATGCACCGTAACGCCTGGCACCAGTTCCAGGCTGGCAATGCCCAGTACAGTGGCGTCAGCTTGTCGGTACCGCTCGCCAGGGTTGCGTGCAGCAGTGGTGGCCACGCTGGCACCCAGGCTCAACTTTTTCCGCATCTGCATTGTTGCGAATCGCTTTTAACGGCTTGCAGTGCACCAAGCTGGCGCATTACTTGCTATCCTGTACTTAGGAGACAAACGCATGCTGAAATTCGATGAAATGTACGCTCAGGTGGCGTCGGGTAGCCAAGGTCAGAGCCAAAGTCAGGGGCAACAGCAAGCCGTACGGGCGCATTACGAGTCGTATGCACGCTGGCTGGCGCACCAGCCTGAATCGGTGATGCGTGCCCGGCGCGACGAAGCCGAGATGATTTTTCGCCGTGTGGGCATCACCTTTGCCGTGTATGGTGCCAAGGACGAGGACGAAAATTCTGAAAATGGGGGCACCGAGCGGCTGATTCCGTTTGATTTGATTCCACGCATTATCCCGGCCCATGAGTGGGCCGAAATGGAAAAAGGCCTGGTCCAGCGCGTAACGGCGCTGAACCGTTTTATCCATGACGTCTACCACGGGCAGGAAATTCTGAAGGCTGGCGTCGTGCCAGCCGAGCAAATTACGCAAAACGCGCAGTTTCGCCCAGAGATGATGGGCGTTGACGTGCCCAACAACACCTATTCGCACATTGCCGGCATTGACATCGTGCGCGCACCCAACGCGCAAGGTGAGGGCGAGTATTACGTGCTGGAAGACAACCTGCGTGTGCCCAGCGGCGTCTCCTATATGCTGGAAGACCGCAAGATGATGATGCGGCTGTTCCCCGATTTGTTCTCAAGCCACCGCGTGGCGCCGGTAGCGCATTACCCCGACTTGCTTTTGGAAACCCTGCGCGCCTCATCACCCACCACCACCGCGGAGCCCACCGTGGTAGTGCTGACGCCCGGCATGTACAACAGCGCCTATTTTGAGCATGCGTTTTTGGCTCAGCAAATGGGGGTGGAGCTGGTGGAAGGGCAAGACCTGTTTGTCAAAGACAACTTTGTCTACATGCGCACCACGCGCGGGCCCAAACGAATTGATGTAATTTACCGCCGGGTCGATGACGATTTTCTCGACCCTCAGGTATTTCGCCCTACTTCCACGCTGGGCTGCGCTGGCTTGCTTGACGTTTACCGTGCTGGCCATGTGACGATTTGCAATGCGGTGGGCACCGGCGTCGCGGACGACAAGTCCATCTACCCCTATGTGCCCAACATGATCCGCTTTTACCTGGGCGAGAAACCGATTTTGAACAACGTGCCCACCTACATGTGCCGCAACAAGGACGATCTGGCCTACACCCTGGCCAATCTGAAAGACCTGGTTGTCAAGGAGGTGCATGGCGCAGGCGGCTATGGCATGCTGGTAGGCCCGGCCGCCACAAAGGCCGAGATTGAGGATTTCCGCAAAGCCGTTATTGCCAAGCCGGAGGGCTACATTGCCCAGCCCACGCTCAGCCTGTCGAGCTGCCCGACCTTTGTAGAAAGCGGTATCGCGCCGCGCCACATTGATCTGCGTCCATTCGTACTCAGCGGTAAGGATGTGCAAATGGTGCCCGGTGGCTTGACTCGAGTAGCGCTTAAAGAGGGATCATTGGTTGTCAACTCATCACAAGGCGGTGGCACCAAGGACACCTGGATCCTAGAGGTTTGACTGCCCAAAACGGACACTGGAGACGCCCATGCTTTCAAGAACCGCCGACCATTTGTTCTGGATGTCGCGCTACACCGAGCGCACCGAAAACACCGCGCGTATGCTCGATGTGAACTACCAAACTTCGCTCTTGCCCCAGTCCACTGCCGTGGCGCAAGTGGGCTGGCAAGGGCTGCTGTCGATCAGTGAACTGCTGCCCGCTTACAAGGAGCAGCATGACGAAGTCACGCCCAGGCAGGTGATGGAGTTCATGATCAAGGACGAGGACAACCCCTCGTCCATCATTTCGTGCCTGCGTGCCGCTCGTGAGAACGCCCGCGCTGTGCGCGGGACGCTAACTACCGAAGTCTGGGAAACACAAAACCAGACCTGGCTGGAAGTCAACCGCATGCTGAAAAATGGTGACTTCGAGCGTGATCCAGGCCAGTTTTTTGAGTGGGTCAAATTCCGTTCGCACCTCTCCCGCGGGGTTACGGTGGGCACCATGCTCATGGACGAGTCGCTGCACTTCATGCGGCTGGGCACATTCCTGGAGCGGGCCGACAATACAGCGCGGCTGGTGGATGTGAAATTCCACGCTGTACAAAGCGATTTTTTAGGTACCGCCAGCGAGAAAGACCAGGAATACGACTTCTACCACTGGAGCGCGATCCTGCGCAGCGTCAGTGGTTTTGAGATTTACCGCAAGGTTTACCGCGATGTGATCAAGCCCGAGCGGGTGGCCGAGCTTTTGATCCTGCGCCCCGACATGCCGCGCTCGCTGCATGCCAGTTTGAATGAGGTCGTGAGCAATCTGGCCATGGTTGGCAACGAGCAATCGCTAGAGACACAGCGGCGCGCAGGCAAGCTGCGCGCTGATCTGAAATACGGCCGGATAGATGAAATTCTGGCTACTGGCCTGCATGCCTATCTGACGCAGTTTCTTGACCGTGTGAATGAGCTGGGCGCCCACATCAGCCGGGATTTCCTGGTGCCTGCGGCGGCCTGAGTGTGGCCGCTGGCATACTGCCAGCAAATTTTCTGCGCACCATGTCAGCCCCCGTCCTCAGCACTTTGGAAGACCAAATTCAGCAAGCCTTGCGCCTTGGGGCAATGCAAGAAGCTGTTCAAATTGCAACTGCCGCGCATTTGCGCGAGCCTGAAGATGCGGCCACACTGCTGCGGCTGGGTCAATTGCTGCTGCAAGCCGGTGAGTTGCACGAAGCCCACCAGGCGCTGCTCAAACTGCTGCAACTTCATCCCGCGCCTGACATAGCCATCAGCGCCCGCTGCGAATTGAGCCAGGCTTGCCTGGCCGCCAAAGACCCATTTACGGCAATTGCATGGCTAACCGATGCCTGCCGACTTGCGCCCCACCAGGCGGCGCTTTGGCTGCAGCTGGCCCAGTTGCTGACACAGCATTTACCTGCTTCCCAAGGCAGCGCACAGTCACGCGACGTGCTGCGCCAGGGCCTGCTGGCCAATCCCGACGAACCACAGTTGCTGATGGCGCTGGCTGAGCGCTTGATGCAGGTGCACGATTACCCCGGTGCCTTGCCGCTGTACGCTCACTTGAACCAGCTGGAACCGCACGATACCGCCACACTGCTCAATTACGGCTACTGCCAGGAGCACAGTCACTACCTGCATGAAGCGGCAGCTACTTACCGCAAGGCGCTGACGCTCAACCCCGACTTCATGGAGGCGCATGTGGACCTGTCGGGTCTGCTTTGGCGGCTGACTGATTTTGACGGCGCGCTGGCCCACGCGCAGCATGCCGTGGCCATGGCACCAGACCACCCTTATGCCGTGCGCATTTTGGGTACTGCGCTGCTTCAGTTAGGGCGGCTGGATGAAGCCAGGCAGCATCTGCAGCGTGCCCTGCAGCTCAAGCCCGACTTTGCCATTGCCCAGATTGATTTGGCCATGCTGCAACTGCTCTCTGGCGATAGCGCCGCTGGCTGGCGCACCTACCAAAAGCGCTGGAATGACACCCAACGCCTGACGCGCCCGGACTTTTACCTGCCCGCCAACGAATGGCAAGGACCGCTGGCGCAACCCCTCAAAGGCAAGCGCATCCTGGTCTACGGCGAGCAGGGTTTTGGCGATGTCATTCAGTTCATGCGTTACGCCAGTTGCCTGCAGGCCGAAGGCGCGCAGGTGTTTTGCCAGATTCCGCTGCCGCTGGTGCCATTGATTGAGCGCATCCCCGGCGTGCAATGCCTGCTTCCGCAGCAACTGCTGCACACCCACTACCACGTGGCCTTGATGGACTTGCCGCTGCATTTTGAAAATGCCATTCCGCCCGCGCCGTATTTGAGCGTGGCAAAACCGCAGCAGGCCGCATGGCAAGCGCGCTTGGTGCCCTGGCAAAACAAGCTCAAACTAGGCATTGCCTGGGCTGGCAACCCGGCGCATGCTAACCACCATAACCGCAGCCTGTACCTGTCTGATTTCCAGCCACTGATGAGCTTGGACGGCGTGCAGTGCTTCAGCCTGCAAAAGTCGGACGGCGGGGCTTACACCGACTGTGTGCCTGATGTGCTGGCGCTGATTGACTTGACCGCGCACTGGACTGATTTCACCGACAGCGCCGCGCAAATTGCCGCGCTTGACCTGGTGGTTTGCGTTGACTCCGCCGTGGCGCATCTGGCCGGTGCTTTGGGCAAGCCGGTGTGGTTGCTTTTGCCGCCCAACCCCGATTGGCGCTGGCTGCAAGCGCGCGAAGACACGCCCTGGTACCCGAGCCTGCGGCTGTTTCGGCGTGCGCACGCCGAAACACGTGGCCAGCAGATGTGTCGCGTGGTGCAGGCGTTGGGCCAGTTACGTTGTTAGTTGCCGCTAGAACGGTTCACTGCCGCAGCCACTTCCCGCCCCAGTTCAATTACCGCCATGGCGTAGTAGCTGCTCCAGTTGTAGCGGGTGATGACGTAGAAGTTTTCGGTGCCAGCCACGTAGCTTGCTGCGTCTTGGCCGTTTTGCAACTCCACCAAAGCCAGCGGGCCGCTGTGACTGAGTGCCGCACCTTCGAGTACGGCGCCTTTTGCAGCAAAGCTGGCAACACTGAAAGTAGGCAGGATGTCGGGCAGCAGCAAAGCATCCTTGTCGAGCTTTTGCGCGTCAAACGCCACCGGGTAGTGGGTGGGCATGCCGGTTTGCCAGCCAAACGCTTTGAGGTAGTTGGCCACTGAGCCAATCGCGTCGACCGGGCTGGTGAACAGATCGACCTTGCCATCGGCGTCAAAATCCACCGCGTATTTCACCCAGCTGCTGGGCATAAACTGCGGTAGCCCCATGGCCCCAGCGTAGCTGCCGCGCACCGCCAGCGGGTCGCTGCCAGCGCGGTGGTGCAGGGTTAGGAATTGCTCCAGTTCAGAACGAAAAAATGCCTGGCGCTCGGCCGCGCGCGGGTGGGCAATAGGAAAATCAAAACTCAGCGTGGCCAGCGCATCAATCACGCGGAAGTTGCCGGTATCGCGCCCATAAATGGTTTCTACGCCAATGATGCCGACGATGATTTGCGCAGGCACGCCGTATTCTTTTTCAGCTTGCGTCAGCGCCTCGCGGTGGGTGCGCCAGAAGGCTGCGCCTGCGCCAATTCGCACTGGGTCAATGAAGCGGCTTTTGTAAACACGCCAGTTTTTTGGCGTGCCCACGGCGGGTGGCAAAACCAGTTTGGGAATGCGCGGCAACAACACCGCCTGGCCGAGTTGGGCACTGGCCCAGGCGGGGTCAAGGTCGCGGCGTTCGGCCAGGTCTGCGGCAAAACGCATGGCATCTTCGCGCCAGGCATACAACGCTCCTGCGGGCGAGCCAGTGGCCTTGCCGTTTGCCTTGGCAGCAGCATTTTTTTCAATGCCAATTTGCGCATTGGCCCAAACGGGATGGGCGGCAACAGCTAACGCAAAGACAGCGGTAAAAAAAGCGGGGAGATTTATCGGGGCCATGCCAGCTGGCGCAGTTCGCGCTGCAAAGTGGCCAGTGTAGGGGTTGCCTGAATCAGCATGTTTTGTGGGGCATAACGCCATGCCTCCAGCCGCAGCAGCCAGTCGGCCAGGCCGGCAGCCCAAGTTTGGTCGGTTTGTTGCGCGAGCAGTGTGGCGAGCTGCCGCGGTGAGCTGTGTTCCGGCGTGGCGATCCCCGCCTTGCGCAAGCGCTGGCGCACTTGTTGCAAAGTGCGCAGCCAGGGGTCGTGTTGGCTGCGCTCCCACAGGGTCCAGGCAGCACCCAGCAAGCTGGCCAGCACCAGCAGGCCACACAGCAAATAGCCCAGGTCGTGCCAGGAGGGTGACTGAAAACCCAGGTTCTTCAGCAAATCAAGTTGCTTGCTTTGCGTGTAGTTCAGCACCCATTGGTTCCAGCGGCTGTTGATGGCTTCCCAGCCATTGCGCAGGCTGGCCACCAGGCCAGGGCTGATGACGTTGCCCAGCGCCTGTCCGACCAGACCCTGCGGCGCAACCAAGCGCTGCCCTGTGCCAACGCGGCCTGGCGCCACCGCAGAGGTCGGGTCAACGCGCAGCCAGCCGCGCTCGGCTTCCCAAATTTCGGTCCAGGCGTGGGCGTCGCTTTGGCGCACCGTCCACAGCCCATCGACCGGGTTGCGCGCGCCGCCCTGGTAACCGGTGACCACGCGGGCGGGCACGTCAAGCGCGCGCATCAGAATGACGAAGGCTGAGGCGATGTGTTCGCAAAAACCTTCCTTTCGGTCAAACCAGAATTCATCGGCGCTGTTGCTGCCGTAAACGCCAGGGTCGAGCGTGTAGCCATAGCCCTGTGTGCGCAGCCGCTCCAACACGGCCTGGGCCAATTGCAGGCCACCGGCTTGTGCATAGCGCGGGTCACGCCGGATTTCGGCGGCCAGCGCCAGCGTGCGCGGGTTAAAGCCAGCGGGTAATTCCAGTTCGTCTTGCAGGCCAATCACGCGGCGCAGCGGGCCGTGGCGAAATACCGGGTAGCTGATCGCCTGGTAGCGCGTGATGTCGGTCAGCGGGCGGTTGGCCAGCCATTGCAAATCGGTGCTCATGAATAGCGGCACAGCGGGCAGTTGGGGCTTGTCGGGCGCGGCATCCAGCACAAACACCCACGGCCGATTGGTGGGCTCCAACGTCACTTCGTAACGTACCGCTCCTCCACCCACTTGCAAATCAGCCGGCGCTTGCAGGCGCGGTGTGAAGTCGTTGCCCAGGCGGCCCGGTTGTGGACGCCACTCGCGCCCGTCAAAGCTGGAGAACACCGGGCCGCGAAAATACAAGTCGCTTGGCGGCGGTATGGGGCTGTCAAAGCGGATGCGCATGACCACGCTTTCATCGAGCGCCAGGCTGGCAATAGCGCCGACTTGCATACTGCTGGAGAGGCCGCTACGCCCGCTTAAACCGTCGCTGGGAATACCCCACAGCGGTGCCAGCCGAGGAAACAGCACAAACAGCAGCGCCATGATGGGCGCACCCAGGAGCGTCATGTAACCGGCAGTTTTCATGGCTTGCAGCAAAGGCGGGCGGCCCACCAGCATGTGCGCGTTGACCAGCGCAGTGAGCAAACCGAGCAAGGACAGCAGCATGGCGGCGGCGGTTAGCAGCGATTGCGAATAAAAGAAATTGGTCAGCAGGGCGAAGAAGCTCAAAAAGAAAATCACAAAGGCGTCGCGCTTGGCGCGGAGCTCCAGCGTCTTGAGCGTGAGCAGCACGGCAATCAGCGTGACGCCCGCGTCGCGTCCCAGCAGCGTACTGTGGGTTAGCACGGTACCCGCCACGGCAAGTACCAGCAGGCCCAGGACCCACCAAGGGCTGGGTAGCGGTTTGGCTTGCAACGCCAGCGTGCCGCGCCATACCAATACAGCGGTGGCCAGCAAATTGCACCACAGCGGTAGGCGGCTAACCTGGGGCAGCAGCACCCAGGCAATTACGCCCAGCAAGAACAGGGTGTCGCGCGCTTCGCGCGGCAGCGTGCGTAGGCGGCCCACGGGCCAGCCAATGAGGTCAGGCGTTGCTGGCATGGGGTGTATTGTGAGGATGCAGCGCCAGCGCACTGAGGCAGTTTTGCTGGTGTGCCTCGCCACTGCCCGGTGCAATTTGGCAGCCGGGCAGGCGCAGGCCATAGTCAAGCTCAAGCTGGTCGGCTAGCAGTACCCAGGCGCACAGCCGCGAGAGTTGCCCTTCGAGTCCAAGATGCGCTGGGGTCTGCTGCAAGTCGAGCCAGAGCTCATGGCGCTGGGCTTGCTGGCTGTCGCGGCTGACCAGGTCGCTGGAGCCGCGGGCTTGGGCTTGCGCCACTTTTTTCCACACTATCAGCTTGGTTGGGTCGCCGCGGCGATAGGCGCGCACGCCGTCAAATTCGCCGCTGTTTTGGATGCGTGCGCTGGCACCGCCGCTGCCGCGCGGTTCGCCGGGCGGCAGCGGCGGCGGCTGGGCTTCGGGCGCGGGGTAGACCAGCACTTGCGCCGCCGGGCGCCAAATCGTCCAGACGCGAAAGGTGCCTAGCGGAAACCTTGTTTCTGCCGACAACGTAGGCAGGCGTTGCAGGCCGCGCTGCGTGGGCCTGAAGGCGACTTGCACCGTGGCATTGCCCTGGGCGGGGATGTCGGTGAAAGACCAATGCCCGGTGTCAAGCACGGCCAAGCCAATAGCGTAGCGGGTGTAACGGCCAGGGTTACTCAATTGCGCGTCAAATACCGCATTGGCGCCCAGATGCTGTGCGGGTGGCGCTACCAAATGCATAGTGAGTCCGCGCAGCGTGCCATGCGTCACGTGCATACCCACCAGGGCGCAGCCCGCAAGCAGAAAAGTCAGCAGGTAGCCCAGGTTAAGTTGGTAATTGATGGAGGCAACCAATAACACTAGCAAAGTGGCGGCCAGCATCAGACCAGCGCGCGTGGGCAGGATGTAAACATTGCGCTGCGTCAGCGTTAAGGTGTCGCTGTAGGGTGCGCGGGCATTGAACCAGCGCGTAAAGCGCTGCTGCAAGAAAGCAAAGGGATGAAACAGGGCGCGGGCAAGCACAGCGGCACGCTTAAGGTAGTGGGGTGGCTTCCAGCATGGCGCGTACCTGTTCCACCGCGCCACGCCCGGCATCGCCCAACGGTTGCAGGCGATGCGCCACAGTTTGCGGCAGGATGGCCTGCACATCATCGGGCGCGACATAGTTGCGGCCAGCCAGCAAGGCATTGGCTTTGGCGGCGCGCACCACGGCAATACCGGCGCGCGGGCTCAGGCCCTGCAAAAACCAGCGGCTCGATCGGGTGGCGGCAATCAGGTCTTGCACGTAGTTGAGCAGGGGCTCGGCTGCGTGGATTTGCTGCACCTGCAGTTGCAAGTGCAGCAGTTCGCTGGCGCTCAGCAGGGCTGGCAGCGTGTTGGCCAGATCGCGCTGGTCGCTGCCTTGCCCGTTGCCCTGCAGCAGACGGCGTTCGGCCGCGCGATCCGGGTAGCCCAGCGAGATGCGCATCAAAAAGCGGTCAAGTTGCGATTCGGGCAGGGCGTAAGTGCCCAATTGGTCGTGCGGGTTTTGTGTGGCAATGACAAAAAACGGGTTGGGCAGTGGGCGGGTTTCATTCTCCACAGTGACTTGCCGCTCCTCCATGGCTTCGAGCAGCGCGCTTTGTGTTTTGGGGCTAGCGCGGTTGATTTCATCTGCCAGCAGCACCTGCGCGAACACCGGGCCAGGGTGAAATACAAAGACCTCTTTACCGCGCTCATAGACCGATACCCCTGACAAGTCACTGGGCATCAGGTCGGCGGTGAACTGCACGCGCGAAAATTGCAGGCCGAAGGTGCGTGACAGCGCGTGGGCTAGCGTGGTCTTACCCACGCCAGGCACGTCTTCAATCAGCAAATGTCCACCGCACAACAGGCACGCCACGCAGTCCTGCACTTGTTGGGGTTTACCCAGAATCACGCTATTAAGTTGTTTTAGCAGGGCTTGGAGTTTTTCTTGTACATTCATTTGGTTTACCTTACCCGAAAAAAGTGACGTCATGAGTGCCACTGGTTATTTCACCCACCGCGATTGTTGGAAGCATGAAATGGGCCCCGGCCACCCGGAATGCCCGGCGCGTTTGGACGCCATAGAAGACCGCCTGCTCGTCAGCGGTGTTGGCGATGTGCTGACACGCCGCGAAGCGCCCCTTGCCAGCTTGGCCGACTTGGAGCTGGGCCACGACCGCCTGCATGTTGCGGCTATGCAGGGCCTGACTGAGCAGCTTGCGGATGACATTGAAGCCGGTGGCCCCACGCACGCCATGATTGACCCTGATACGGCGCTCAACATTCACACCTTTCACGCCGCCTTGCGGGCTGTAGGTGCAGTGCTGGCAGCCACCGACGCCGTGATTGCCGGTGAGATGGAAAACGCTTTTTGCAGCGTGCGCCCGCCTGGACACCACGCCTGTCGCAGCCGAGCTATGGGCTTTTGCGTGTTCAACAGCATTGCGGTTGCCGCCAAATATGCGCTGGAGCGCCACGGGCTGGCTCGCGTGGCCGTAGTTGATTTTGATGTGCACCACGGCAATGGCACCGAGGATATTTTGTCGGGCGACGAGCGCGTGCTGATGGTGGGGTTCTTCCAGCACCCGTTCTACCCCTACAGCGGCACTCAGGAGACCGCTGCCAACATGCACAACTTACCGATTCCGGCCTACACCAAAGGCGCGCCAATACGCGAGCTGATCGACAAATACTGGATACCGCTGCTGGAAGATTTCAAACCCGAGATGATCTTCATCAGTGCCGGTTTTGACGCGCACCGCGAAGACGATTTGGGTCAACTCGGCCTGACCGAGCAAGACTACGCCTGGATTACCGCACGACTCAAAAATGTGGCGCAGCGCCATGCCAAGGGGCGCATTGTCTCCAGCCTGGAAGGTGGCTACAACCTGAGCGCGCTGGGCCGCAGCGTGGAGGCGCATTTGCGCGTGCTGGCCGATGTCTAGGCGGCGCGCCGCATGAATTCCATCAAGCCTACGCTGGTTTGGCTACAAGCCTTTTTTGGCTCTGAGCTGACGCTTGAAATTAGCATCTTGCTGGCCTGCATTGGCCTGGCTTTCTTAGTTTGCTGGTTGCTTGGGCGCGGCATGCCCAAAGACTCGATCTGGTTTGGCCGCAACACTGTGGACGGCCTGCTGTTTCCCTTGCTGGCGCTGGTGCTGACCTATTCAGCAAGCCTCATTCTTGATGGCTTTCAGGCGGTGCCGGTGCTGAAAATTGCGTTGCCCATCCTGATTTCGCTGGCAGCAATCCGCTTCTTTGCCAGGGTGTTGTCGGCAGCCTTTCCCAATTCGCTGATAGCCCGGCTAATTGAGCGCTTTGTTTCCTGGCTGGCGTGGGCGGCTGCAATTTTGTGGATTGCCGGTTTTCTGCCAGCAGTGCTCGCCGAGCTCGACTCCATCACCCTGGTGTTTGGCAAATCCAAAGTCAGTTTGCGCACTATTTTGGAGGGCGCACTGTCGTCTGCCGCGGTGTTGGTGGTGGTGCTGTGGATTTCCTCGGTGATTGAAAAAAGTATCTTGAGCGACGCCGTCGAAGACCTGTCGGTGCGCAAGATTGCCAGCAATGCCACCCGCGCCATCTTGCTGCTGTTCGGGCTGATTTTTGCGCTCTCAGCGGTAGGGGTGGACTTGACGGCGTTGTCAGTGCTGGGTGGTGCGATTGGTGTGGGCCTGGGTTTTGGTTTGCAAAAGCTGGCATCCAACTACGTCAGCGGCTTTGTGATTTTGTTTGAGCGCTCGCTGCGGATTGGCGACAACGTCAAGGTCGACAATTTTGAAGGCCGTATCACCGATATCACTACCCGCTACACACTGATTCGCGCTTTGAATGGCCGCGAGTCCATCGTGCCCAATGAAAAGCTGATTACCGAGCGGATTGAAAACCTGTCGCTGGCCGACAGCCAGGTACTGCTGACGATTGCAGTGTCGGTGAGCTATGCCAGCGATGTGGCGCAGGTGCAGGGTATTTTGTGTGCGGCAGCTAGCGCCAGCACCCGTGTGCTGGAGAGCCCGCCGCCGGCGGCACATTTGTCCAACTTTGGCGCCGACGGGCTTGAATTTACGCTGGCCTTTTGGATCACCGACCCCGAGAACGGGCAGCTCAATGTGCGCTCCGAGATTAATATCGCTATTTTGAAAGCGTTCCGCGCAGCGGGCGTGGAGATACCCTTCCCTCAGCGCGTCATGCACGTGGAGCAGCATGCGCCAGGAATCAAGCCGTTTACGCCTGCCGTACCAAATGTGCCTGGGCTGGGCAATGAGCCTCGCCCTGCGGTGTCAGGGGCAATTTAGGCGGCAGTCTCCAGACGTACTTGAGTTGGCGTCTATAATCCGAAAAAAAGAACGACCGTACTATTTTGTATCAGCCCAGGTCGGGCAAGACTGCAGCACAGCCCACATAGAATTGAATTAAAACGCTGCCGACCAGTGTGAGAAGGTCGGCAGCAGCACGCAACATCAGGAGCAACACACAATGAAGGTACTGGTCGCTGTCAAGCGCGTGGTGGATTACAACGTCAAGGTGCGCGTCAAGTCCGACAACTCAGGGGTGGATCTGGCCAACGTCAAGATGAGCATGAACCCGTTTGACGAAATTGCCGTGGAAGAAGCCGTGCGCTTGAAAGAAAAAGGCGTGGTCACGGAAATTATTGCCGTGTCCTGCGGCGTCACGCAATGCACCGAGACATTGCGCACTGCCATGGCGATTGGTGCTGACCGCGCCATTTTGGTGGAAACCACCGAAGAGCTGCAACCGCTCGCGGTAGCCAAGCTGCTCAAGGCATTGATGGACAAGGAGCAGCCCGGCCTGGTGATTCTGGGCAAGCAGGCGATTGACGACGACTGCAACCAAACCGGCCAAATGCTGGCAGCACTGGCTGGTTTGCCGCAGGCCACGTTTGCCTCCAAGGTGGAAGTGGCTGACGGCAAGGCCAGCGTGACGCGCGAAGTTGATGGCGGCCTGGAAACCCTGCGGCTCACGCTGCCTGCCATCATCACCACCGATTTGCGCCTGAACGAGCCGCGTTATGTGACTCTGCCCAACATCATGAAGGCCAAGAAAAAGCAGCTTGACACCTTCAAGCCTGAAGATCTGGGCGTGGATGTAAAGCCGCGCATCAAAACACTCAAAGTCAACGAGCCAGCCAAGCGTGGCGCAGGCGTCAAGGTAGCCGATGTGGCGGCCTTGGTAGACAAACTCAAAAATGAAGCGAAGGTGATTTGATATGGCGACACTTGTTATTGCTGATCACGACAACGCCTCCATCAAAGGCTCAACCCTCAACACCGTCACGGCTGCCATTGCCTGTGGTGGGGATGTGCATGTGCTGGTGGCTGGTGCCAACGCGGGCGCTGCTGCTGCTGCTGCTGCGCAAATAACCGGTGTGTCCAAGGTGCTGCACGCCGACGCGCCGGGCCTGGCGCATGGCCTGGCGGAAAACGTCGCTGCCCAAGTGTTGGCGGTTGCATCCGGCTACAGCCATATTCTGTTTCCGGCTACGGCAGGCGGCAAGAACGTGGCACCGCGTGTAGCCGCTTTGCTGGATGTTGCGCAGTTGTCAGATGTGTCCAAAGTCATCAGCGCTGACACCTTTGAGCGGCCTATTTATGCGGGCAATGCGATTGCCACTGTGCAAAGCACGGATATCACCAAAGTGCTTACCGTGCGTACCACGGGGTTTGATCCGGCTGCGGCCAACGGTGGCTCGGCGGCGATAGACGTCGTGGCGGCGCAGGCCGACAACGGCAGCAGTACTTTTGTTGGCAGTGAAATCGCCAAAAACGACCGTCCCGAACTCACCGCCGCCAAAATCATCGTCAGCGGCGGCCGAGCGCTGGGTAGTGCCGAAAAATTCAATGAAGTCATGATGCCGCTGGCCGACAAGCTGGGCGCAGCTATTGGTGCTTCACGCGCGGCTGTTGATGCAGGCTATGCACCAAACGACTGGCAAGTGGGCCAGACCGGCAAAATTGTGGCGCCTCAGTTGTATGTGGCTGCGGGCATCAGCGGGGCTATCCAGCACCTGGCAGGCATGAAGGACAGCAAGGTTATTGTGGCTATCAACAAAGACGCAGAGGCACCCATTTTTAGCGTTGCCGATTACGGACTTGAAGCAGATCTTTTTGTGGCAGTGCCTGAACTGGTGGCTGCGCTTTAACTCACAGACCCCAAGGCGCTGTATGAAGCGCTCTTCTCGCGTTTGATAAAAATTCGGAGACAAGACCATGAGCTACAAAGCCCCCTTGAAAGACATGCTGTTCAACATCGAGCACTTGGCCCGAATTGATCAGATCGCGCAACTGCCAGGCTTTGAAGATGCCGGTCTGGAGACCGCACAGGCTGTGCTGGAGGAGGCAGCCAGATTCAATGAGGGTGTAGTCGCGCCGCTTAATTGGGAGGGTGATAAAAACCCGTCGAGTTTCAAGGCTGGTGTGGTCACCACCACGGCGGGCTTCAAGCAGGCCTACCAACAATACACTCAGGGCGGCTGGCAAGGCTTGCAGCACCCGCTGGCGTTTGGCGGCCAGGGATTGCCCAAAACCATTGGCGCGGCCTGTGGCGAAATGCTCAATTCGGCGAATATGGCATTTGCTTTGTGCCCGTTGTTAACAGACGGGGCGATTGAGGCGTTGCTGGTGGCGGGCTCTGACGAGCTCAAAGCCACTTACCTGGACAAGCTAATCAGCGGCCAGTGGAGCGGCACCATGAACCTGACTGAGCCGCAAGCCGGTAGCGATTTGTCGATGGTACGCAGTCGAGCTGAGCCTCAAGCGGATGGAACCTATAAGGTATTTGGCACCAAGATTTACATCACCTACGGTGAGCACGATATGGCCGAGAACATTGTGCATATGGTGCTGGCGCGGGTGCAGGGCGCGCCCGAGGGCGTCAAGGGTATCAGCCTTTTTGTGGTGCCCAAATTCATGGTCAATCAGGACGGCAGCCTGGGCGCGCGCAACGACGTGCATTGCGTCAGCATCGAGCACAAGATGGGCATCAAGGCCAGCCCTACCGCGGTGTTGCAATATGGCGACCACGGCGGGGCTATCGGGTATTTGATGGGCCAAGAAAATCGTGGTCTGGAATACATGTTCATCATGATGATTGCCGCGCGTTACGCCGTGGGTGTGCAAGGCATTGCCATTGCCGAGCGTGCCTACCAGAAGGCCGTGCAGTACGCCAAGGACCGCGTGCAAAGCCGCCCGGTGGATGGCTCGATCAATGCCAGCGCGCCCATCATTCACCACCCTGATATCAAGCGCATGCTCATGACCATGCGCGCCTACACCGAAGGTTGCCGCGCCATGGCCAGCGTGGCTGCTGCCGCCTACGATGCCGCTCATCACGACACCGACGCCGAGGCGCGCAAGCAAAACCACGCCTTTTATGAATTTCTAGTGCCACTGGTCAAGGGCTTTTCCACCGAGATGAGCCTGGAGGTTACCTCGCTGGGTGTGCAGGTGCATGGCGGGATGGGTTTTATTGAAGAAACCGGCGCAGCCCAGTACTACCGCGACGCCAAGATTCTGACCATCTACGAAGGCACCACCGCCATCCAGGCCAACGACCTGGTGGGCCGCAAAACCGCGCGTGATGGTGGCCAGACGGCCAAGGCCATTGCCGCGCAAATCGAGGCCACCGAAGCGCAACTGGCCAAATGCAGCAGCGTGCCCGCGCGCGCCGTTTTAAAACGGCTAACCGCAGCACGCCTGGCTTTTGTGGATGTGGTGGAGTTTGTGGCCGGCAATACCAAGGCCAGTCCCAACGCCGTGTTCTCGGGCAGCGTACCGTATTTGATGCTGGCAGGCAATTTGGTGGCTGGCTGGCAATTGGCGCGCTCGTTGCTGGTGGCAGAAGATCAAATTGCCCAGGGGATCGAGGTGCCATTCATGCAGGCCAAAATTGCCACCGCGCAGTTTTACGCCGAGCATATTCTGAGCAAGGCCCCGGGCATCCGCGACAGCATTGTGGAAGGTGCCGACAGTGTGACGGCGCTCGCGCTGGAAGCGTTTTAATTGCCGCCATCAAAAAGTTGGCTGATTGCGCTTGCCCGCATCGGGCTGGTATTTGATTTGATTTGAGAACCCGTTTTAAGGCTGCGTCATGTCCAAGCTCCCTGCGATTTTGCAAAATCTGCCCTTTCCGGTGATTGGCTCCCCGCTGTTCATCATCAGCAACCCCAAGCTGCTGATTGCGCAGTGCATCAATGGTGTGGTCGGGGCTATGCCAGCGCTGAATGCCCGGCCGGCCTCGCAGCTTGATGAATGGCTGGCCGAGATTACCGAGAGTTTGGCTGCGCACAACAAAGCCCACCCCGAGGCGCCCGCTGCCCCCTTTGCTATCAACCAGATCGTGCACAAGAGCAATGACCGGCTGGAGCACGACATGGCGCTGTGCGAGAAATACAAGGTGCCCATCTTGATTACCAGCCTGGGCGCGCGCGAAGACGTGAACCAGGCCGCGCATGCCTGGGGCGCTGTGGTGCTGCACGACGTGATCAGCAATGTGTTTGCCCACAAGGCGATTGAAAAAGGCGCGGATGGCTTGATTCCCGTCGCTGCGGGTGCGGGCGGCCATGCCAGCACCAAAAGCCCGTTTGCCATGGTGCAGGAAATACGCGAGTGGTTTGACGGGCCGGTGGCTCTGAGCGGCTCCATTGCCTCGGGTGGCGCCATACTGGCCGCGCAGGCCATGGGCGCCGACTTTGCCTACATCGGCTCGGCCTTTATTGCCACCCACGAAGCACGCGCTGCCGACAGTTACAAGCAAATGATTGTGGGCAGCAATTCCGATGAAATTGTCTACAGTAACTTTTACACTGGCATTGCGGGAAACTACCTCAAAGGCAGTATCCGCAACGCCGGCATGGACCCCGACAACCTGCCCAACAGCGACCCGAGCAAAATGAATTTCAGTGGCGGGGAAAACTCCGCCAAAGCTTGGAAAGACATCTGGGGCTGTGGCCAGGGCATCGGTGCTGTCAAAGACATTGTTCCCGCGGGCGAACGGATTGCGCAGCTCAAGCGCGAGTACCAGCAAGCAAAAACGCGCCTGCTGGCGGCTTGAGTTTTACTGGCTAACGCGCTTCAGGCTCACCGAGAGGTTGCCGTTTTGGTTATCGGCGCAGCAGCGCAGCTTGCACAAATGCAGGCTTTGTCGCGCAATTGCGGCGGCACCTGAGCGAGCAGGTCGGCACTGAAGGCCGCCTGGGTGCACCAACATTCCACATTGAAACGCCCACTTGCGGCCACCGCGCAGGCATTAGGTTGGGCGCACAACGGACAATGTGTTGCGGGCAGGGGCAAGGGCACAGTCATAAGAAGATTTTCCCTGACGGTGCGCTCATTTATACTGTTTAAATAAACAGTATTTGTAAGCTCTGCTAACCCTGCGCCATGCTTGAAATCCCGATTCCGTTACTCGCCATTAAGGGCCGGGGCGCGGCCACGCGGCTGGCCCACCGGTTTGAGCGCAGCACGCGTGAGGCGCTGGACGATGGTTGGAACAGCTTGCAAGACCTGCAGCACAGTGCGGCACCACCCGCCACGCAGGTGATCTGGGAAGACGTGAAAAGCGTGATCACTAAAAATGCCTCGCCCGACATTTCCTTTGACTATTCCATCAACCCCTACCGGGGCTGCGAGCATGGCTGCAGCTATTGCTTTGCCCGACCCACGCACAGTTACCTGGGCCTGTCACCGGGGCTCGACTTTGAGACGCAAATCATTGCCAAGCGCAATATTGCGAAGGTGCTGCGCGCCGAGTTGGCCAGCCCCCGCTTTGTACCGCGCTTGCTATCAATAGGCAATGTCACCGACTGCTACCAGCCGCTAGAGCGGGAGCTGCTTCTCACGCGCCAGGTGATTGAACTGCTGTGCGAGGCGCAGCATCCGTTTGGCCTGGTTACCAAATCCAGTGGGGTCGAGCGCGATATGGACTTGATAGCACCCGCCGCGCACCACAAGCGCGCGGTGGTCTATATCACCATCACAACGCTGGACTCAGCGTTGTCACGCAAGCTGGAGCCGCGTGCCGCCTCACCACAGCGGCGTTTGCGCACCATCAAAACGCTGGCTGATGCCGGTATTGCGGTGGGGGTGAGTGTGGCCCCGCAAATCCCATTTTTAAATACCGACATGGAGCAGGTGCTGGCAGCTGCCCATGCCGCAGGCGCACGCACCGCTTTCTACACCGTGATTCGACTGCCTTGGGAAGTGGCGCCACTGTTCAAGCAGTGGCTCGAATTGCATGCACCCGAGCGTGCCGCGCGCATCATGGCGCGCATCCACGACATGCGTGGCGGCAAGGACTATGACAGCGCCTTTGCCACCCGCATGAAAGGCAGCGGCCTGTGGGCTGAATTGCTTCGCCAGCGTTTTGAAAAAACCTGCGCCCGATTGGGGCTCAACCGCGAGCGCACTGCGCTTGATTTGAGCCAGTTCAAGCGGCCGGGCAGCACCGGGCAGGCCAGCTTGTTCTAGCGTTTAACAAGGGTTGATCAGGCCGCCAGCGCGTGCGCATGGTGCGCGATGTGGCCGGGCATGAAAGTGGAAATAAAGTAGTAGCCATGGTCATAGCCGGGATGGCGGTGCAGGGCCAGCGGCTGACCGGCTTTTTTGCAGGCTGCTTCAAACAAATGGGGATGCAACTGGTTGGGTAAAAATTTGTCAGCTTCACCCTGGTCGATGAGGATGCCGCCGGGGTAAGGCGCTTGGGCCTGGGCGGCCATTAAAGCGCTGGCATCATGCTGTGCCCACAGCGCGCGGTCAAGGCCCAGGTAGCCGCCAAATGCTTTTTCACCCCAGGTGCACTGTGTAGGGGCGCAAATCGGTGCCAGCGCCGAGAGCGACTTGAACACGCCGGGGTGTTTAAGCGCCAGCGTCAATGCGCCGTGCCCGCCCATGGAGTGGCCGAAGATGCCCAGGCGGCGCTTGTCCAACGGCAACGCCGAGGTGAGCAGGGGCAGCAGTTCACGCATCAAATAACTTTCCATGCGGTAGTGTTTGGCCCAGGGGGGCTGCGTGGCATCCAGATAAAACCCGGCAGCCAGGCCAAAATCCCAGCTGTCGGATTCCCCGGGAATGTTGGCTCCGCGCGGGCTGGTATCGGGTGCAATCAATGCCAGGCCGTGGTGTGCAGCCAGGCGCTGCGCACCGGCTTTGGTCATAAAGGTTTCTTCGTTGCAGGTCAGGCCAGCGAGGTACACCAACGCGGGCACCTTGCCGCCGGCCGCCTCGATGCTGGGAGCAGAGGGCAAAAAAACCGAGAAGCGCATCGGCAAGCCAATCTCGTGCGAGGCGTGCTGGTAAAAGCGCTGCACGCCGCCAAAGCAGGCGTGCTCGCTAAGGAGTTCCATGGCCGCCATATCAATAAACCACCACGCCCCGAATTGACTCGCCGCGCTTCATCAAGTCAAAGCCTTTGTTGATGTCGGCCAGCGGCATGGTGTGGGTGATCAGGCTGTCGATGTTGATCTTGCCTTCCATGTACCAGTCAACGATTTTGGGTACGTCGGTACGGCCACGCGCACCGCCAAAGGCCGAGCCCTCCCATTTGCGGCCGGTAACCAGTTGGAAAGGCCTGGTAGAAATTTCAGCTCCCGCTTCAGCCACGCCGATGATGATGCTGCGGCCCCAGCCCTTGTGGGTGCACTCCAGTGCCTGGCGCATGACTTTGGTGTTGCCGATGCACTCAAAGCTGTAGTCGGCCCCGCCGTCGGTGATCTGTACGATGGCGTCAACCACGTTCTCGGTATTTTTAGGATTGATGAAGTGCGTCATGCCAAATTCACGCGCCATCTTCTCGCGTGCAGGGTTCAAATCGACACCAATGATCTTGTCGGCACCCACCATCTTGGCACCCTGTATCACGTTCAGGCCAATGCCGCCCAAGCCAAACACCACCACATTGGCACCAGCCTCCACTTTAGCGGTGAACAGCACTGCGCCAATGCCTGTAGTAACGCCGCAGCCGATGTAGCAGACCTTGTCAAACGGGGCGTCTTTTCTGATTTTGGCCAGCGAGATTTCGGCTGCCACGGTGTAGTTGCTGAAGGTACTGGTGCCCATGTAGTGGAAGATGGGTTTGCCATCCAGACTGAAGCGGCTGGTAGCGTCTGGCATCAGGCCCTTGCCCTGCGTGCCACGAATCAGTTGGCACAAATTGGTCTTGCGGCTGAGACAAAATTTGCAGGTGCGACATTCGGGCGTGTACAGCGGGATCACATGGTCGCCTTTTTGCAGGCTGGTGACGCCTGGGCCCACATCGACCACCACGCCTGCGCCCTCGTGGCCCAGGATGGCTGGGAAGATGCCTTCCGGGTCGGCGCCGGAGAGGGTGTAGTAATCGGTGTGGCAAATGCCGGTAGCTTTGATCTCCACCAGCACTTCACCTGCTTTGGGGCCTTGCAGGTCAACGGTTTCAATGGTCAGGGGCTGGCCTGCTTGCCAGGCAATGGCGGCTTGGGTTTTCATGAAAGTGCATCCTGCAAATTAAAAGATGCAGCAACTGTAAACGCACAGCCATCACAGCGACAGACGCGGGCTATATCGCCACGGCCTGTCAGTTTTGTCGAATATTGCAGCCAGGCAATCAACGACGCTGGTGTGTGGTCAGACGTTGAAAAAATTCTTCAAGCGGTCAGTCCAGCTTTCTTCAGTGGGCGAATGCTTGGCACCGCCTTTTTTCAAAGACTCATCAAACTCCTTGAGCAGCTTGCGCTGGTGCTCGGTGAGCTTGACTGGCGTTTCAATGGCGATATGGCAATACAAATCACCGGGCTGGCTGGAGCGCACGCCTTTGATGCCTTTACCGCGCAGGCGAAACTGCTTGCCTGCCTGTGTGCCATCGGGGATGTCGATACTGGCTTTGCCTGCCAGCGTTGGAACATCAATCTCGCCACCCAAGGCGGCAGTCGTGAAGCTGATGGGCACGGTACAGTGCAGGTCGTCTTCGTCGCGCTCGAAGATATCGTGCTTGTGCAGGCGGATTTCAATATAGAGGTCGCCCGGCGGGCCACCGTTGGTGCCCGGCTCGCCGTTGCCGGTGGAGCGGATGCGCATGTTGTCGTCAATACCAGCCGGAATTTTTATCTCCAGGGTCTTCTGCTTTTTGACCTTGCCCTGGCCCAGGCAGGTGGTGCAAGGCTCGGGAATGATCTTGCCGGTGCCACGGCACTGCGGGCAGGTTTGCTGTACGCTGAAAAAGCCCTGGCGCATGTTGACTGCGCCCTGGCCGCCACAGGTGGTGCATGTAATCGGCTTGGTGCCGGGCTTGGCACCACTGCCTTGGCAGGTGTCGCAATTTTCCCAAGTGGGAATGCGGATCTGACTTTCTTTGCCAAAGGCCGCTTCTTCCAGCGTGATTTCCATGGCGTAGCTCAGGTCGTTGCCGCGGTAGACCTTGCGGCCACCCGCGCCACGCGCTTGCGCGCCGCCGCGGCCTTGGCCAAACATTTCGCCAAAAATATCGCCAAAAGCTTCTGAAAAACCGCCAAACCCCTCAGCGCCTGGGCCTGCGCCAGCGCGCATGTTGGGGTCTACCCCGGCATGGCCAAACTGGTCGTAGGCGGCGCGTTTTTGCGCGTCCGAAAGCATTTCATAGGCTTCCTTGGCATCCTTGAACTTACCCTCCGCCGCAGTGGCTGCATCGCCCTGATTGCGGTCGGGGTGGTGCTTCATGGCCAGCTTGCGGTAGGCTTTCTTGATCTCTTCTTCACTGGCATTTTTGGGAACGCCCAGGGTTTCGTAGTAGTCGCGTTTGGTGGCCATGACGGTATTTCAGATGCAATTGGATTAGGCTGTGGCTAATGCAAACGCCGCGTTGCAGATTCTGGCGTGGAATCTGCAACGCGGCGGCTGCCGCAGCGGGGGGGTGAGGTCAATCTTTCTTGACTTCCTTGACTTCAGCGTCGACCACATTGTCATCCGCTACTTTTTTGTCTGAAGCTGCTTGTGCACCAGCAGTTGGGCCGCCCGCCGCCGCTTGCGAAGCCTGCATGTCGGCATACATCTTCTCGCCAAGCTTCTGGCTGGCGCTCATCAAGGCATTGCTCTTTTCGTCGATGACGGTTTTGTCCTCGCCTTTCAGCGCATCTTCCACCTCTTTCAATGCGGCTTCAATCTTTTCTTTCTCGCCCGCGTCAAGCTTGTCGCCGTATTCAGTGAGATTTTTCTTGACGCTGTGCACCAGCGCCTCGCCCTGATTTTTAGCCTGGATGATTTCCAGCTTTTTCTTGTCGTCAGCGGCGTTCAGTTCGGCGTCTTTCACCATCTTCTGGATTTCTTCTTCAGTCAGGCCCGAGTTGGCCTTGATGGTGATCTTGTTTTCCTTGCCGGTGCCTTTGTCCTTGGCGCCCACATGCAAGATGCCGTTGGCATCAATGTCAAAAGACACCTCGATTTGCGGCGTGCCACGGGCGGCGGGTGGAATGCCTTCCAGATTGAATTCGCCTAAGCTCTTGTTGCCGCTGGCCATCTCGCGCTCGCCCTGGTAGACCTTGATGGTCACTGCAGGCTGGTTGTCGTCGGCTGTCGAGAAAGTCTGTGCAAACTTGGTCGGGATGGTGGTGTTCTTGGTGATCATCTTGGTCATCACGCCGCCCAGGGTTTCAATGCCCAGGGAGAGTGGCGTCACGTCCAGCAAGAGCACGTCTTTGCGGTCGCCCGAGAGCACCTGACCCTGAATGGCAGCGCCCACGGCCACGGCTTCGTCGGGATTCACATCTTTGCGCGGCTCGCGGCCAAAGAATTCTTTTACCTTGTCTTGCACCTTGGGCATGCGCGTCATGCCGCCTACCAAAATCACGTCGTGGATGTCGGCAGTACTCACGCCCGCATCTTTGATGGCGGTCCGGCAGGGGGCAATGGTGCGCTCAATCAACTCTTCGACCAATGCTTCCAGCTTGGAGCGGGTCAACTTGATGTTCAAGTGCTTCGGGCCTGATGCATCGGCGGTGATGTAGGGCAGGTTGATGTCGGTTTGGGCGCTGTTAGACAGCTCAATCTTGGCTTTTTCAGCCGCCTCTTTCAGGCGCTGCAAGGCCAGCACGTCTTTGCTCAGATCAACGCCCTGGTCTTTTTTGAACTCGGCAATGATGTGGTCGATGATGCGCTGGTCAAAGTCTTCGCCGCCCAGGAAGGTGTCGCCGTTGGTTGAAAGCACTTCAAACTGCTTTTCACCGTCAACGTCAGCAATTTCAATGATCGACACGTCGAAGGTGCCGCCGCCCAGGTCATACACCGCAATCTTGCGATCGCCCTTTTCCTGCTTGTCCAGGCCAAAAGCCAGGGCAGCAGCCGTGGGCTCGTTAATGATGCGCTTGACTTCCAGCCCGGCAATGCGGCCAGCGTCCTTGGTGGCCTGGCGCTGTGCGTCGTTGAAGTAGGCGGGCACGGTAATCACCGCCTCGGTGACCGGCTCGCCCAAATAATCTTCCGCGGTTTTTTTCATCTTGCGCAGAATGTCGGCGCTGACTTGCTGCGCCGACAGCTTTTTGCCGCGCACATCGACCCAGGCGTCGCCGTTATCCGCAGCGACAATGGCATAAGGCATCAGCGCAATGTCTTTTTGCACTTCTTTTTCAGTGAACTTGCGGCCAATCAAACGCTTGATGGCGTACAGCGTGTTCTTGGGGTTGGTCACTGCCTGGCGCTTCGCCGATGCGCCAACAAGCACTTCGCCGTCTTCCTGGTAGGCCACGATGGATGGCGTGGTGCGTGCGCCTTCGGAGTTTTCAATCACGCGCGGTGTGTTGCCCTCCATGACCGAGACGCAACTGTTGGTGGTGCCCAAGTCGATGCCGATGATTCTTCCCATGGTGTACTCCTGCTGATTTTAAAAATTAAGGGGCAAGCCGAAATGAATGCGTTGGCTTGCCGGTATGTGATTAACTTGTGGATAAAACGCCAGATTTCAAGCGCGGTTTGAATCCCATTTACTGGGCCGCACTAACGGTAACCAGCGCCGGGCGCAAAACCCGCTCGGCAATCGTGTAGCCCTTTTGCAGCACCGTGATTACCGTGCCCGCCTCTTGCTCGCTCGGCACAGCGCTGATGGCCTGGTGCTGGTGCGGGTCGAATTTGGTACCCACAGCCGGGTTGATTTCAATTACCTTGTGGCGCGACAGCGCGCTTTTAAGCTGGTTCAGTGTGGCGCTGGCACCTTCGCGGATTTGCTCGGGGCTGGCATCTTTGATGACCAGGCCGGTCTCCAGGCTGTCCATCACGGGCAGCAGGCCTTCGGCGAAGCTCTCCACGGCAAACTTGCGTGCCTTGGACACCTCCTCATCAGCACGGCGACGGGTGTTTTGCAGATCGGCCTGGGCGCGCAGGTATTGCTCGGCCAGTTCAGCGTTTTTTGCCTGCACATCGGCCAACTGGGCTTGCGCTTCTAGCAAAGGGTCAATGCTGGTGGGTTCGGTGCTGACGGCAGCGGCTTCTGCGCCGGCTTGGGGGCTGTGGTTTTTTTCAGATTCGGTCATGGTCGAAAAGGCCAAAGTGACAACAGCCTTTGATATGCGGGCTAATCACCGCGCTTCAAGTAGGGGGATGGCTTTTTTTGCCGCAAAATGCAAAAAAGCGAAAAAAACCGGGCGCAAGTGCAGCCCGGTACACCTAACCACCACGAATGGCCAAAAGAACCTAGCTTGTGGTGCCGAGCAACTCGACGTCGAACTTCAAAGTGGCGTTTGGCGGAATCACGCCGCCTGCGCCGCGCGCGCCATAGCCCAGCTCCGGCGGAATGATGAGGGTGCGCTTGCCACCGACTTGCATGCCTTGCACGCCTTCGTCCCAGCCCTTGATGACCATGCCCGCGCCCAGTGAGAAATCAAACGGGCTGCGGCGGTCAACGCTCGAATCAAATTTGGCGCCTTGCGCGCCGTTGTTGTAGAGCCAGCCGGTGTAGTGCACGGTAACGTGCTGACCCGCAGCAGCCGTAGCGCCGCTGCCCACCTGGGTGTCTTGGTATTGCAGGCCGGAGGGGGTGGTAATCATAGGTTTACTTTTTCTTGGCCATGTTGGCCGACCATTTGGTGGCAAAGGCCTGCACATCGTTCAGACGTTTGAGCAAATCAGCGCCCGAGGTGGTCAGGCCGTAGCCGTCACCCAGGTGGTCGATCAGACCGGCGTTACGCAATGCCTTGATACGGGTATTAAGCGTGTTGGGGGTGATGCGGCCAACGCTGTCTTGCAGCAGGCGAAAGGTTTGGGCGTGGCCGTCGCGCAGGGCCCACAGTACGCGCAAGGCGTAGCGTGATTCAAGCAGGTCAAACAGTTGGCTGACGGCGGCGTATTCTTTGGTGCTCATGGTGTCTCCCAGGTCAAGGCGGTCTATGGGTGTGGGCAGCCTGCTGGCCGTTTTAAAGCCATTTGTTGCCCCGCAACCGCAATGTAACGCAAATTTTGAATTGCTACGACATTAATAGCTGCTAGTGCATGCTAAACGTGGGTTTCTGGCAAAAATCAATACGCTTTGGGTTGGTCAACCGCATCAAACCAGGCCAGTAAGCGCTGGGTCACGCGCCCATCGGTGAGCAACTGCAAGTGGCCCATCTCGTGCACGATGGCCTGATTTTCAGGTGCAAAAGCCAATTGCAGCGAGGCGTCGGGGTGCTGGCCCAGGGCGCTGGCCAGGGGAACCAGGCCGTCGCCAACCCAGTGGTCGCGCAGCTGGTGGCTGCGGCTCGATCCCGGCGCGCTGGTGCTGGCGGCCAGCGCAAAACACTGCACGCCAGGCGGCAGCGGCACTGGGGTGCGGGTGGCAGGCGCGGCGTCAAAACGGCCCTGGCTGGTCCAGTCTTGCGCCAGCAAGTGGCCGTGGCGCAGGTCGGTAATACCGGCGCTGCGCACCTGCCCCAGTTTGGCCAGCGGTGCCGACCAGCGCGAGGCGCCCAGCAGCAAATCGATGCCGTGGCCAGCACGCTCCAACGGCGCGCCATGGTGTGGTGTGCCCAAGAAGGCAATTTTTTTCAGCAGCGCCAGCCAGTTGCCGGGCGCATTGCTGGCCTGCGCTTGCTGGCAGGCACTGCGCACCACCAGACCGCCCATGCTGTGCGCCACCACGGCAATTTCGACGACTTGAACGGGCCATTGCGCCACCAGTTGCTGCAGGTGCAGGGCCAATTCGCGGCCGTTGTCGGAAATATGGCGGCCACTGTTATAGCGCAGATGAACCGGGGTGTAGCCCAGCGTGGCCGCCAGTTCGCTGGCGTGGCTTGCGCCAGTGCTGCCACTTAGCCACTGCAGGTCGTTCATGCACAGGCCGTGCACCATCAGCACGACTTTGCCTGTAACCGCAGGGTTGCCTTGCAGCGCGGCGCAGTCAAGTGGCTGGTTTTGAAAGCGCAGGCTCATGGGCGTAGCCAGCGGGTTGTCTGTAGCCGCAAGCTGGTCACCCAGCACGCCGTTCAGGGCGGCCAGTAGGGCATCGCGCCGGGGGGTGGAAGGGGCTTGGGGGTCCTTAGCTAAAGACTGCAATTGCGCCAGCGTAGCGTCCAGGCCGTTGCCAACCCAGCCCGTCACGCGCCGCACGCTGCCATAGACAAATCCAGTCAGGCCGGTGGTGCCTCCATCGGGGGCGATACGCACTGGCAGGCCCAGCGTGCGCAGCACTGACGCATGCACACCCTCAACCACCCGGCTGACCCCCTGTGTGCCCGTAATAGCCAACCGCGCTGCGCCGCGAACATCGGACAGGCGCAGATGGCGCGCTTTGGGCGGTTGGGTGGCTGGAGCGACTGGAGCGACTGGAGCGACTGGCATGCGGTGGTGTGCAGTGGGTGTTACCAAGATTGTGGCTACAGCCATGGGCAGGCAGTAGGTAGACGGGTCTATTGGCGATTGGGAGTGGCGAGTGGGGGTGGCGCAAGTGACTCAAAACGAGTTTGATGCTATTGATTAACTGGCATTTTTTGATAGCGTTACCCGCACGCTGTATCTGGGTTACAAGCGGTTTTGATACCTAAAAAATGGCTTAAAAATTTGAAAACCGGCGTTTTGAGGCTGGGAATGGTTCAAAACCGGTTGCAAATTCAAAAAATTCAGAAAAATCGGCTTATTTTTTATACCAAAAGCGCATCAAATCTAGTACAGGCAAGCGGGTAACGCTATGGTTTTTGCTATCAATTTTTAGTATTTTTACTGCTTGAAAGCGGTTTGCGTTGACGCATGAGGGTTAGCTCAAGCGAGCAGCCCTTGAACCAGGCCAGTGCGCAAAACCACGCAGCGCCCAGCAGGCAACTGAAAGGGCCAACTGCGACGTTGAAACCGTGGTGCAGCCAGGCCCAGTGCTGGCTAGCCCACAGGCGCAGGGCCACTGCAATTACGCCAGACAAAGCGCTATGCCGACCACGGAGAGCCCATGCGTGTGGCAACACACTGCCCAGTTACTCCAATAGCCGCACACAAACCGGCAGCCATTAAAAAGCGCCTGACTCTTTCGAGATCAGGCGCAAGATTAGGCGCTTGTGCCGTGCAATGTGTCGCGCAACGTCGTGCAACGGCGGGCGTGGCTTAAACGTCAATAAAGCTGCGCAGCTTGTCGGAGCGGCTGGGGTGCTTGAGCTTGCGCAGCGCCTTGGCTTCAATCTGGCGGATGCGCTCGCGCGTCACGTCAAACTGTTTGCCCACTTCTTCCAGCGTGTGATCGGACTGCATCTCAATGCCAAAGCGCATGCGCAGCACCTTGGCCTCGCGCGGTGTCAGGCCATCCAGGATGTCTTTGACGACATCGCGCAGGCCCGCCTGCATGGCCGCTTCAATGGGCGCGGTGTTGGCGCTGTCTTCAATGAAGTCACCCAGGTGCGAATCGTCATCGTCGCCAATCGGCGTTTCCATGCTGATGGGCTCTTTGGCGATCTTCATGATCTTGCGGATCTTGTCTTCGGGAATCTCCATGCGCTCAGCCAGCACGCTAGCATCGGGCTCAAAGCCGAACTCCTGCAAATGCTGGCGACTGATGCGGTTCATCTTGTTGATGGTCTCGATCATGTGCACCGGGATGCGAATGGTGCGCGCCTGGTCTGCAATTGAACGCGTGATCGCCTGGCGAATCCACCAGGTGGCGTAGGTCGAGAATTTGTAGCCGCGGCGGTATTCAAACTTGTCCACGGCTTTCATCAGGCCGATGTTGCCTTCTTGAATCAAGTCAAGGAATTGCAGGCCGCGGTTGGTGTATTTCTTGGCAATCGAAATGACCAGGCGCAAATTGGCCTCGATCATTTCTTTCTTGGCATCGCGCGAATTTGACTCACCATTGTTCATGCGCTTGTTGATGTCTTTGAGCTCGCCAAGCGGCACCACGACCTTGGACTGCAAGTCGGTGAGTTTTTGCTGCAAATCCTGGATCGGCGGGATGTTGCGCGCCATGATGGCGCTCCAGGGTTTGCCGGCCACGGCCTGCTTTTCTACCCACTTGAGATTGAGCAAATTAGCCGGAAAATCCTTGATGAACAAGTCTTGCGACATGCCGCATTTCTCCACAATGATGCGGCGCAATTCGCGCTCTTTCTTGCGCACATCATCAACCTGGCCACGCACCATGTCGCAGAGTTTTTCAATCGTCTTGGCGGTGAAGCGGATGGTCATCAGCTCTTCCGACAAGGCTTTTTGCGCCTTCACATAAGCTGGTGTGCCGTAGCCTTCTTTGTCGTAGACGCGGTGAATCGTGTCAAACAGCACGTTCAGGCGATCAAAGCGGGTCAACGCCTCGCGCTTGAGTTCTTCAAGCTTTTTGGTCAGCGCCTTGGAGCCACCATTGCCATCGTCATCATCGTCGGCGTCGAACTCGTCAAAGTCCTCTTCAGCCACGTAGTCGTCGGCCTCGTTGGGGTTGGAAAAGCCGTCCACCACGGTGGAAATAACGACCTTGCCTTCACGGATTTCATTGGCTTGGCGCAAGATTTCGGCAATGGTGGCGGGGCAGGCGGAAATCGCTTCCATCATGGCCATCAAGCCGCCTTCAATGCGTTTGGCAATCTCGATCTCGCCCTCGCGGGTGAGCAACTCCACCGTGCCCATCTCGCGCATGTACATGCGCACCGGGTCGGTGGTGCGGCCAAACTCGCTGTCTACGGTGGACAGCGCGGCTTCGGCTTCTTCCTCGGCTTCTTCTTCAGTGGAGGCGGTGGGGCCGGTGCTGGTCAAAAGCAGGGTTTCGGCGTCGGGCATTTGCTCGTAAACCGCCACACCCATGTCGTTCAGCATGGTGACGACCACTTCCAGCGTCTCAGCGTCAACCAGTTTGTCGGGAAGGTGATCAGAGATTTCGGCATGGGTGAGATAGCCGCGGGTTTTGCCCAGCTTGATGAGGGTTTTCAGGCGCTGGCGGCGCTTGGCCTGCTCTTCTTCGGTAAGCACGGTTTCATCAAGGCCAAATTCTTTCATCAAGGCGCGTTCTTTGGCCTTGCTGATCTTCATGCGCAGCGGCTTGACCTTTTCCGTGCTTTCGGTGGTGGGCTCTTCGGCAAACTCAGCTTCCACATCTGACAAATCAACGTCAGCGCCTTCAGAAGGCGCGCCGATTTTGGGCTTGCGGCCACGTTTGGCACCGCCTGCGGCAACGCTGGCTGCTTCGGCTTTGGGTGGCCGGCCAGGTTTTTTCTTCAGTTCCTGGCCTGCGGGCAATGCGGGGGGCAGCAGTTTTTTGGCAGGCGTTTTTACGGCTATTGGAGTAGCAGTCTTGCTGGCAGCACTTTTGGCGGGCGCGGATTTGGTAGCGGGAGATTTGGCAGGTAATTTGGCAGAGGGCACGGAGACAACTTTCTTGGGGGCGGTGGACTTGGCGAGGGACGCGGCTGGCTTAGCCAATGGTTTGGCAACCGCTTTTTTGACTGGCGCAACAGCGGCCTTTTTCAGCGGTGCGGCTTTGCCCGCCTTGGCTGATACAGCCTTGGCTTTGGCGGGGACGGGTTTTTGTGACTTGGCAGCAGTTTTGGACGCAGGCATGAAACGACCCCTACAACAAAAATGAAAGGCGGGTTAAAAATCAGGCGGTTGCCGCACAGTGCATATGCGGCCAGCAAACACACTGCACAAGAGGGTGGGCGAACATTGGGTGTGCAGTCCTTGCGGTGAAGTGGCCCGTGGATTGGTGTTTAACCCATTTAACGGAACCGGCCCGGAGGTGCTGCTGTCGCACTTGCTGGTGTGTTTGGATTATACCCAACCACCTGGCATTGCAAACAGCCGGGTTATCAAGCTGTCAAGCTGTTGGGTTGCGGCCGGGTGCCAAGGGTGCTGTAGGCGCTGGCGGATCCAGCGCTTGCAGGCGGCTTTGCAGCTCGCGGTAGCGTGGCAGGTCGCTGCTGGCAATGGCCTGGGTCTGCTGGGCTTGCAGGTGTTCCTTGAGCAGGCGGTTCAGCAGGTCGTGCAACTCGCTGGTGTTATCGGCGGATTCATTTACTGCAAGTTGTTGGGCACTGTCCATCAGGCGCAACGTCAGCGGCTGCGCCGGGTGCGCGGCCAGGCCCTCGCGCAGCGCGGCCCAGGGCAGCGGGCCGTGTTCGTGCAGTTGGGCATCAAGCCAGACGAACAGCGGGCCATGTGGCGCGGGCAGTTCGCATAGCAGTGCCTGCATTTCATGCGAGAGGCTGGGCCAGTGCGCGCTGTGGCCCAGTAACAGGCGGGCGGCGTGGTCGGCGCGGCTAGCGGGCAGTTGGCGGCCTGCCCAGCGCCTGCCGGTGGCGCTGTATAGCGGTGCTTTGGGGCTGCGGCTTTTATCTAGTGCGTAACTGTTGCTGCTGTTGGGGTAGCGGCCAGCCGCTTCTGGTGTGGCGGCATCGGGTTGGCCCGCGTCACCGGTGCGCGGTGGGTAATTGCTGCGGCGTGCTGCATTGCCTGCTTTGGCGCTGCCACCCCACAGTTGCAGCAGTTCGCGGCTGTCGAGCTGGACCCGCTCGGCAATTTCGCCCATCAATTGGCGCTTGAAAGCACCATCGGGCAGGGGCGTCCACAGCGGCTGGGCCTGGCTGGCAAAGCGGGCGCGGCCTTCGGCGCTTTGCAGATCGCAGCCTTCGCTGGCGGCTTGCAGCATGAAGCGGCTAAGGGGCAGCGCCGCATCAATTTTTTGCGCAAAAGCGGCGTTGCCAAATTCGCGGATGAAGCTGTCGGGATCGTGCTCGGGCGGCAGGAACAAGAATTTGACACTGCGCACGTCGCTGGCGTGTGGCAACGCGGCGTGCAAGGCTTTGTGCGCCGCGCGCTGGCCGGCGGCGTCGCCGTCAAAGCTGAAGACCACGGCGTCGGTAAAGCGAAACAGCTTTTGCACATGCTCGGCTGTGCAGGCGGTGCCCAGCGTGGCCACGGTATTGGGAAAACCCAGTTGCGCTAGCGCCACCACGTCCATATAACCCTCTGTAACGAGGGCGTAGCCATGCTCGCGCAGCGCGGTGCGGGCTTCAAACAGGCCGTAGAGTTCATGGCCTTTGCTAAACACCGGGGTTTCGGGCGAGTTGAGGTACTTGGGCTTTTCGTCCCCCAGCACGCGCCCGCCAAAGCCAATGCATTCGCCCTTGACATTGCGGATAGGAAACATAATGCGGTCGCGAAAACGGTCGTAGCGCTTGGCGTTGTCGGCATCATCTTCATTGACGATGACCAAGCCGCTCTCAGCCAGCAGCGGGTCGTCGTATTGTGGGAACACGCCAGCCAGCGTGCGCCAGCCCTCGGGCGAATAGCCGATGCCAAAGGCTTTGGCGACCTCACCCGACAGGCCGCGCCCCTTGAGGTAGGCAATGGCTTTGGGTGAGGTCTTGAGCTGCTTTTTGTAGGCCTCGGCGGCTTTCTCCAGCACATCAGACAGCGTGGCGCGCTTGTCGCGCTGGGCGGCGGCTTGCGCGCGGTCTTGCGGCGAAAGGTCTTCTTCAGGCACTTGCAGGCCAACTTGCTGGGCCAGGTCTTTGACGGCTTCGATAAAGCCCATGCTCAGGTGATCCATCAAAAACCCGATGGCGTTGCCGTTTTTGCCGCAACCAAAGCAGTGGTAGAACTGTTTGGACGGGCTCACGGTGAATGAAGGCGATTTTTCCGCATGAAACGGACACAGCCCCGAGAAATTGGCCCCGGCCTTTTTAAGCTGCACATGGCGGCCCACCACCTCTGCCACGTCCACGCGGGCAATCAGCTCTTGCAGAAATGAGGGGGGGATGGCCATTGGGCAAGCTTAACGGGGCTGCGCCAGCGGCTTTGCGGGTTGAAGCGCGGGCAAATGCCTGTTTTTGCAGAATTTCAGGCCAATTTCGACCATAAAAAAGACCTAAAACCTAATCAGTACCTGCGGGTAACGCTATCAAAAATTACTATCAAAAAGCTAGCGTGGTGCCAGGCGGATTGCACCATCGAGGCGAATTACTTCACCGTTAAGCATGTCGTTTTCAAAAATGTGCAGCGCCAGTTTGGCGTAGTCTTCGGGCGTGCCCAGGCGGCTGGGGAAGGGCACGCTGGCAGCCAGCGCGTCCTGCACTTCTTGCGGCATGCCAAACAGCATGGGCGTGCCGAAAATGCCAGGGGCAATCGTCATGTTGCGAATGCCGTTGCGCGCCAGGTCACGCGCAATCGGCAGGGTCATGCCGACCACGCCACCTTTGGACGCGCTGTAAGCAGCCTGCCCAATCTGGCCGTCGTAAGCCGCCACACTGGCGGTGGAGATCATCGCGCCGCGCTCACCCGTGGACTCGGGTGTGTTCTGACTCATGGCTTGGGCAGCCAGGCGGATCATGTTGAATGTACCCACCAGATTGACCATGATGGTTTTGGTGAAATTGGGCAGCGGGTGCGCACCGTCTTTGCCTACGGTTTTAATGGCTGGGGCAATGCCCGCGCAGTTGACCAGCCCCATCAGCTTGCCCAGACTCACGGCTTTGGCCACTGCGGCCTGGGCATCGTGTTCGTCGCTCACATCGCAGCGGACGAAAGCGCCGCCAATGGCTTTGGCCACCGCCTCGCCCTTGTCGACTTGCATGTCGGCCACCACCACCACGCCGCCATGGGCCGCCAGCATGCGCGCCGTGCCTTCACCCAGGCCCGAAGCCGCACCGGTAACGATAAAAACCTTGCCTGAGATCTGCATAGCGGCTCCTGATTGGGTTGATTTGAAAAAACGGAAATAAAGGTTTCTACAGCGCCGCTTGCGGCCTGCGAAAGAATGCATCGTACAGCGGCAGCAAGCTGGGGTAATGCAGGGCAAAGTCAGGCCGCGCCACAAAATAGGCTTCCAATGTGACGGCAAAAAATTCGGCTGGACTGGTGGCACCGTAGGCATCGAGCCAGGGTGCTTGCACCAGCGTGCCAAAGCGCTGGGCAACTTGCACTTGGTTGGCAAATTGTTCGTAAGCGGCATACAGCGTTTTGCGCCAAAGTTCACGCGCGTTGCGCGCGCCCAGGGCGCTGCGCGGCGTGCCGCCAAAGCCGCCAGGCAGGGGCGGGCAGCCGTCAGCGTCGGCGTCTTGCGGCGCGCCGTACAAATCAATTTTGTGGGCAAACTCATGAATCACGAGATTGGTGCCTTGCGCAGCCGACGCGCCAGCTTGCGACACGTCTTGCCAGTTCAGCACCACCGGGCCCTGGTGCATGGCCTGGCCGGCCAGCGGTTCGCGGTAGCGGTGCACTACGCCAGCGCTGTCGCGAACCTCGCGCTGGGCCAGCATGGCGCCGGGGTAGACCACGATGCCGACAAAATCCTTGTACCAGTGCAAGCCCAGGTGTAGCACCGGCAAGCAGGCTTGCGCCGCAATGGCCAGGGCGATTTCATCGGTGACTACCAGGCCATGCGTGCCGTGGAATTCTTTTTGCGCCAAAAAGCGGCTGCACAGCTGGCGCAGCTTGGGCAAATCGCTGGCGTTTTGCAAAAAAGGGTAGGCCGCCAGGGTGGCGTGCCACAGCGCATCGGGGATAGGGCGTGGTCGCAGCCAGTGGCGCATGCGCTGGCGCAACCACTGGTACAGGCGTTTGAGCATCAAGACCGCAGGCTCAAGCCAACGCGATGCGCTGCGCGGTAGCCTGGCCGCGCTCAAGCCGCAGCACCTCCCGGCGCGGCACGCTGGCTTGGGCGTCCCAGTCTGACAGCACCACCCGCTGCAAGGGCTGGCCAGCGTGCTGGCCCAGCGCATGGGTGGCAGGCTGGTGGGTGTGGCCGTGGACCAAAGTGCTGGCTTGCGCGGCAATGAGCCACTGCCTGGCGGCGGCGGCATCCACATCGGCAAAGGGCTCACCGCTGGCGTTTTGCACTTGTTTGCGCGCCTCACTTCTGAGTCGCAGGTCGCGCGCGATGTGCTGGCGCTCGGCTAGCGGGCGAGCCAGAAATTCGTGCTGCCAAGCGGGGCTGCGTACTTGGGCGCGAAACGCCAGGTAGTCGGTATCCTGCAGGCACAGGGCGTCGCCGTGGCTGAGCAGGTAGCGGGCCTTGCCCAGCATCAGCACGGTGGGGTCGGGCAATAACGTGGCTCGGCACTGCTGCATGAAGCCGCTGCCCAACAGAAAATCGCGATTGCCGTGCATGAAGAACAGCGTGAGGTGGGTAGCGGCGCTGAACAACTGGGCGCAGCGTTGGCCCAGGCTACCGGGTAGGGCGGCGTCGTCACCCACCCAGACTTCAAAAAAATCGCCCAACACAAACAGCGCCTGGGCGGGGCTGGATGACAGGTACGCGGCCAGGGCGTTGAAGCTGGCGTCTTCCGTGTCCAGGTGCAGGTCGGAGATGAAATCAACCACCTGCCAGTTGGCAGGCGCAACCACTTCCGCTGGCCCTGCGTGACGAGGGCCGGGTGAGCCAACCAGCGCCGCAGGGGCGAACGTGGTGGGCGTCATGGCGCGGCTGGCGTTGTCAGGGCGTCAAAGCGCCACAGCGGAGGCAATCACAACGTCGTCTTTGGGCACGTCGTCGTGGTGGCCCTTGCGGCCAGTGGCTACGCCCACAATCTTGTCTACCACTTCGGTACCAGCCACCACCTTGCCAAATACGGCATAGCCCCAGCCTTGTTGCGAAGGCGCGGTGTGGTTCAAAAACTTGTTGTCGGCCACGTTGATGAAGAACTGTGCCGTGGCGGAATGCGGGTCGCCAGTGCGGGCCATGGCCAGCGTGTATTTGTCGTTCTTGAGGCCATTGTTGGCTTCGTTGGTAATCGGTGCGTCAGTGGGTTTTTGTGCCATGCCGGGCTCAAAGCCGCCGCCTTGCACCAT
Organism: Burkholderiales bacterium; assembly: GCA_021732385.1. Lineage (GTDB taxonomy): Bacteria > Pseudomonadota > Gammaproteobacteria > Burkholderiales > Burkholderiaceae_C > JAKFVA01. The sequence goes on from JAKFVA010000016.1 coordinate 94,738, forward strand.
GAAACCGGGAATTACGCGGTGAAAAATCGTGTTGTTGAAATGGCCCTTGTTCACATAGCTCAAAAAATTGGCGGCGCACAGGGGGGCCTTGTCAGCGTCAAGCTCAATGGTGAGGCTGCCGAAACCGGTGATATTCAATTGGACTTGGGGGTTGCTCATGGTGTGAAAAGAGGTTGGGTGGATTATTTGACCAAGGTGGCTGATTTGATGACGATGTCTTGCACCGGCACATTCTGGAACTGGCCTTTGTTGCCGGTGGCTGCAGTGCGGATTTTGTCCACCACGTCCATGCCACTAATGACTTTGCCAAATACGGCATAGCCATTGCCATCGGGCAGCGGGGCGTTCAAATTGGGGTTGTCTTTGACGTTGATGAAGAACTGTGCAGTGGCTGAATTGGGGTTGGCGGTGCGTGCCATGGCCAAGGTACCGCGGTCGTTTTTGAGGCCATTGCCCGCTTCCAGGGCAATCGGTGCGCGCGTGGCCTTTTGGCTGAAGTCGGGGGTGAAACCGCCGCCCTGAATCATGAAGCCGTCGATCACGCGGTGAAAAATTGTGCCGTCGTAATGCTTGTCTTTGACGTACTGCAAAAAGTTTTCAACGCTCTTGGGTGCCTTGTCGGCGTACAGCTCGACCACGATGTCGCCCTGGCTGGTGGCGAGCTTGACTTTGCTGGCTTCTTGCGCGCTGGCAGGCAAGGCCAACCAGCCGAGCGCCAGGGCGGCAAATACTTCCGCAGTGGTGCGACGCACAGGAGAAAAACGGGTGGCTGTCATCAGATGCTTCCTTCAAAAAATATTTTCCATTGATTGGCTTGGCGTACCCAGTACTGGCGCTTGAGGCTGCCGGTTTTGCTGCCTTGCCAAACTTCATTAAAGGTTACCACCATCGTCTCGGCTTGGTCGCTCCAGCGCAGCAACGAGAGGTCTTTAATCTGTAAGGCGCTGCCGTTGGCACGCTCCATTTCAAGGCCGAGTGAGCCGCTCCAGATGGCCAGTGTTTTACCGTAGCTGCTGAAGTCAGGGGCGTAAAAGGCCAGGGCGTTGTCGAGTTTGCCACTGGACTTGGCCTGACGCCAGGCTTGTAGCGTTTCTTCAAAGCTGCGGCTGTCAGCGCGCAAACTCTGGGTGGTGGCCCACTGCAAGCTGGGGGCAATGACCACCGGTGTGCTGCGCGCTTGCACTGTAGTTAGCAGGCGCTGCAGGTCAGGGTTAGCCAGTACCACGCAGCCGTCGGTGGCGCGTGGCGCGCGCGAAAATTGTGTTGGCGGCGTGCCATGCAACCAGATGCCACTGCCGGTTTTGCCGCGCCGCACGTCGTAGGGGTTGGGGTAATTGATGGGCAGTGCGCCCGCGCCGTAAAACTCTTTGAGCGACTGGGGGCTGAGGCTGCTGGTGATGAAATACACCCCCAGCGGGGTGCGCAAATCGCCTTCAATGGTTTTTTCGATCCCTGACTTGCCTATCGACACGTAGTAGTCGGCTACCAGCTTGAGTCCGGTCGCGCCATTTTCAAACAAGTACAGACGCGAACGTGATGCATCTACCGCAATCGCGTGTTTGTTCTGGGCTGACAGGCTCAAAAACTGCGTGGGCAGGCTGTCAGGCGGAGGGCGTTCGCGCAGGGCTTTGATGCGCAGCAGCGACTCTTCGCGCAATTCAGCCAGCAGCGCGGCGTGCTTGATGGCCGTGGTGTCGGGCACATCGCCAAGCGTGCGTACAGGGCGTACCTGGGCAGCCAGCAAATCGCCGTAGATGAGATGAGCCAGATGGAAATTGGGGTGGTTCTTGACCAAGTCTTGCGCGTAAGCCAGCGCCTCGCGGCTTTTGCCCTGGCCAATGAACTGGTAAACCTGGATCAGACGCGCCTCGGCCTCGCCGTCACGTCCAACACTGATCACCTCACGCGCCGGTTTTTGTGTGCGCTGCTTTTTCTTTTGCGTGGCTTCGGCAGGTGCCTGGGCCAGGAGCACGCAGGCCAAGCCAGCCGACAGGGCAACTGCGCAAAGACGGGTGAGTAATTTGGTCGTCATGCAATGTGGGCCTGCTGACAACCAGCTAGCCAATGGCAAACGGGGCACAGCAGGGGCCAGAAGCTGATGCGCAAGGAGGGCAATAACCGCAATATCAACTGCCAGTCGATTCCTTGACGATGACCCAGTTGCCGCCTGCGCGCACCATGTCGAGCACCTTGCGGCTAGTGACTTTAAGCGCGTCGGCGCTGTAGTCCTGGCTGAACTTGGCGGTGGCCTTGTCGCCGTTAACTGCAATAACTAATTTGTTGACCTTGACGCTGATGGTTTTCTTGCCCACGATGCGGGAGCGGCGCTCGTCTTCCCAGGCTTTGCGCGCTGTTCCACCAGCGGGCGTGAAGTCTTTGCCGTAAGCGGCCAAGTAGCCGTTCATGTCTTTATTGGCCCAGGCGGTGGCCCAGGCGCGTACAGCGGCCTCTACCTCAGCCTGGCTGCCAGTGCTGGCGGTTGCTGCTGCGGGCGTCGGGCTGGTAGCTGCTGGTGCTGGTGCTGCCGCCACAGGCCGGGCCGGCTGAGCTGGCGCAAGCGCCACAGGCGTTGGCAAGACCGGTTTTTGGCCCTTGGCATTGGGCGCAAAAAGCTCGCGAATCAGTGCCAGCTTGGGCTGAACGGCGGCATTGCTGCTGTCAAGCTGAAGGGCCTTGCTGTATGCCTGGCTGGCCAGTTTGGCATACACATCACCCAAGTTTTCATGCGCAGTGGCGTAGCTGGGATTAGTGCGAATCGCCATTTCAAGCGCAGCGCGGGCCTTGTCAAACTGGCTTTGTCCGGCATGCAGTACAGCCAGATTGTTGTAGGGCTCGGGCAGTTCAGGAAAGTCTTCCGTGAGCTTGGTGAAGGTGGTAATGGCGTCGGTGGGTTTGCCCAATTCGCTTTGCACTACGCCTTTAAGAAAGCGCATTTGCGGATCGCGCGGCTTGGCGGCCAGGTACTGGTCGGCTTTGGTCAGCGCCTCAGGCAGCTTGCCAGCGCGCACCAGCTGATTGACTTCACGGTAATCATCAGCTTGGGCGTGAACTGCCAAGCTAGTGCCAGCAAGCACAATAAACGTAGACAGGCAGTAGAGAAAACGGTGCAAGGGGGTGTGGAAACTTTTCATAAAACCTCATGGGTTGCACGCAATAAACAGGCCCGAGGGGGGCTATATACTGCACGAATTGTAGTCCAGGGGGTAAGCGTGGCTTGCTGTTTGCGGGCCATAACCTACCCGGCCCGGTTGCCCGGATAATCCCAATCTTCAATCACCCGGCCCTACTCTTGCGCAAGCCTTTGTCTCAGTCGTCTGCACCTACCTTGCCATGAGCTTGCGCATCTACAACACGCTGTCGCGTAGCCTGGTTGATTTTTCACCCCGCCAAACCGGCCAGGTGCGCATGTATGTCTGCGGCATGACGGTTTATGACTTGTGCCATCTGGGCCATGCCCGCTCCATGCTGGTGTTTGATGTGGTGCAGCGCTGGCTCAAAGCCAGTGGTTATGCCGTGAACTACGTGCGCAACGTTACTGATATTGACGACAAAATCATCAAGCGTGCACTGGACAACGGCGAGACCATCCGCGCCCTGACCGACCGCATGGTGGACGCCCTGCACCAAGACGCCGACGCCCTGGGCATTGAGCGCCCCACCCACGAGCCGCGTGCCACTGACTTTGTGACGCAGATGCTGCAACTCATTAAAGTCTTGGAAAACCAGGGGCTGGCCTATGCCGTGCCAGGCGGTGACGTGAATTTTTCGGTGCGTAAATTCCCGGGCTACGGCAAGCTCTCGGGCAAGTCGCTGGATGACCTGCGTGCCGGGGAGCGTGTGGCGGTGGAAGACCATAAACAGGATCCGCTGGATTTTGTGTTGTGGAAAAGCGCTAAAGACAGCGAACCCGATGAAGCCAAGTGGGACGCCAGCGCTTATGGCTACAGCCGCGGCCGGCCCGGCTGGCATATTGAATGCTCTGCAATGTGCGCACAAATGCTGGGCGACAGCATTGACATTCACGGCGGCGGCGCGGATTTGCAGTTTCCCCACCATGAAAATGAAATTGCACAAAGTGAAGCCGCCACTGGGCAGCCCTTGGCCAGCATCTGGATGCACAACGGCTTTGTGCGGGTGGACAACGAGAAGATGTCCAAATCGCTGGGCAATTTTTTTACCATCCGCGAGGTGCTCAAGCAATACGACGCCGAGACCGTGCGCTTTTTTATTGTGCGTGCGCATTACCGCAGCAGTCTCAATTACAGCGATGTGCACCTAGACGACGCGCGGCAGGCCTTGCGCCGTCTGTACACCACGCTGGACTCCGTGAAGCCACGCCCTGCTGAATTGCGCTGGGATGCGGCGGGTAACCACCCCGCAGTTGCCCGCTTCAAAGCCGCTATGGACGAAGACTTTGGTACGCCTGAAGCGCTGGCGGTATTGTTTGACCTGGCCACTGAAGTCAATACCAGCCGTTCGCCGATGCTGGCCGGTTTATTGCATGCGCTGGGTGGCTGCCTGGGTTTGCTGCAAAATGAGCCGCGCGCTTTCTTGCAGGCGGGAGCGGGGGTTGATGAGGCCGCCATTGCGGCGTTGATTGCACAACGCGCCAGCGCTAAGAGCGCCAGGGATTTTGCGGCGGCCGATGCGATTCGCCAGCAGTTGCTGGCGCAAGGCATTGTGCTCAAGGATTCGCCCGCGGGCACAAGCTGGGAGGCTGCCCCATGACGTGTTGCCAGGGTGCGCCCAATGCGGGCCAAAGAACCAATAGGAATCAGCGGTGAACGCCATTAAAAAAACCGCTACTGTGCGCCCCCAGGCCGGCCGCCCAGGTTATTGGGAAGACGCTTGCCTGCACCTGGCCAAGAAAGACCGTGTCATGAAACGGCTGATTCCGCAATTCGGCGACGCTTGCCTGCAGTCGCGCGGCGATGCATTCACCACACTGGCGCGCAGCATTGTGGGCCAGCAAATTTCGGTCAAGGCGGCGCAGTCGGTCTGGAACAAGTTTGTGCTGCTGGCGCCCAAACTGGCACCCGGCCAAGTGCTCAAGCTCAATGTGGACGAGATGCGTGCCTGCGGCCTGAGCGCGCGCAAGGTTGAGTACCTGGTGGATTTGGCGCTGCATTTTGACTCGGGCGCGGCGCAGCCCAAAGACTGGATTGACTGGGACGACGACGCCATCATCCAGACGCTGGTGGCCATTCGCGGCATAGGTCGCTGGACGGCCGAGATGTTTTTGATCTTTCACCTGCACCGCCCCAATGTGCTGCCACTGGATGACGTAGGTTTAGTCAACGGTATCAGCAAAAACTATTTTTCTGGTGAACCAGTCAGCCGAAGCGACATGCGCGAGGTAGCCGCCGCCTGGGAGCCCTACCGCAGCGTGGCAACTTGGTATATTTGGCGCAGTCTGGACAACGCGCCAGCCGTCAACTAGGAGAGCATGTTGGCCAAAAAAGTTTTTCTCGACTTTGAGCAGCCGATTGCGGAGCTTGAATCCAAAATCGAAGAATTGCGTTACGTACAAACTGAATCGGCGGTCGATATTTCTGAAGAAATCGACCAGCTGGCCAAGAAAAGCCAGCAGCTCACCAAAGACATTTACGCCGAGATCACGCCTTGGCAGATCACCAAAATCGCCCGCCACGCCGAGCGTCCCTACACGCTCGACTATGTGCAGGGCATCTTCACCGACTTCGTTGAACTGCATGGCGACCGCCATTTTTCCGACGACTTGAGCATTGTTGGCGGCCTGGCGCGATTCAACGGTGTGGCCTGCATGGTGTTGGGCCACCAGAAGGGGCGCGACACCAAGGAGCGCGGCCTGCGCAACTTTGGCATGAGCAAGCCCGAGGGCTACCGCAAGGCGCTGCGCCTCATGAAGACGGCTGAAAAATTTGGCCTGCCGGTATTTACTTTTGTGGATACGCCGGGTGCTTACCCCGGCATTGACGCCGAGGAGCGCGGCCAAAGTGAAGCCATTGGCCGCAACATCCTGGAGATGGCACAGCTTGAGGTGCCCATCATTGCCACCATCATTGGCGAGGGTGGCTCGGGCGGTGCGTTGGCTATTTCGGTGTGCGACCAGATGCTGATGCTGCAGTACTCAATTTATTCGGTCATCAGCCCGGAAGGCTGCTCGTCGATTCTCTGGAAAACCCCCGACAAGGCAATGGAAGCGGCCGAGGCGCTGGGCATTACCGCGCATCGCCTCAAGGCGCTGGGCCTGATTGACAAAATCATCAACGAGCCGCTGGGCGGCGCGCACCGTGATCACAAGCAGATGGCGGCGTTTTTAAAGCGCGCCCTGGTTGATGCCTACCGCCAGGTGAGCGATCTCAAGCCCAAGGAATTGCTCGATCGGCGTTACGCCCGCCTGCAAAGTTATGGCCGCTTCACCGACACCAAGGCCGACAGCAAATAAGCCGTTGACTGCAAAATCGCCTTGACCTTCACTGAAGCCATTGCGCAGTTTTCTCCGGCGCTGCCGCTGGCCGTAGCATACAGTGGTGGTGCCGATTCCAGTGCCTTGCTGCTGGCCTGCGCTCGGCAGTGGCCCGGCCAGGTCAGCGCCCTTCATGTGCACCACGGCTTACAAGCGGCGGCAGACGAATTTGTGCGGCATTGCCAGGCCGCTTGCGCACGCTGGCAGGTGCCGCTGGTGATTGCGCAGGTGGATGCGCGGGCACAACCGGGTGACAGCCCCGAAGACGCAGCCCGCCGCGCGCGCTACAAGGCCTTTGCCGCCCTTACGCAAACGGGGCAGGCGCTTGCCACGGTAAAAAACATGGCATTAGCGCAGCATGCCGATGACCAGTTGGAAACCTTGCTGTTGGCCCTTAGCCGTGGCGCAGGCCTGCCAGGCCTTGCCGCCATGCCGCAGCGCTGGCAGCGCGATGGCTTGACTTACCACCGGCCACTATTGGCGGTGCCGGGCGCTGAGGTGCGCGCCTGGCTGTCCGCACAAGGCGAGGCCGCCATTGAAGACCCAACCAACCAGGATCTGCGCTACACCCGCAACCGCATTCGCCAGCAGTTGCTGCCACAGTTGATGCAAGTGTTCCCGCAAGCGCGCGAAACCTTTGCGCGCAGCAGCCGCCATGCAGCACAGGCCCAGGTATTGTTGCTGGAGATGGCGCAGCAAGACCTCGCGCAAGTGGGTATGCCACCGGCCATTGCAGCGTTACAAATTTTGAGCCAGGCACGCCAGGCCAATGTGCTGCGCCACTGGCTGACCAGCGCTTGCAGCACCACCCCCAGCGCCGCCCAGCTCGATGAGCTGCTGGCGCAGGTGCAGGCTTGCACTACGCGTGGCCACGCCATCCACATCAAAGTGGGCGCGGGTTTTGTGCAGCGCAATGGCGCATTGCTGGGCTACCAGGTATCACCGGCTCGCTGAGGTCGGCAGGGTCAGGGCTGGCGCGCGAGGCGCGCTAAAATAGCAGGCTTTGCCCCTGGCGGGCAGCATGGCAAGTCAACCGGCAAACAAGCAGACTTATGGCATTGATTGTTCACAAATACGGCGGCACCTCCATGGGCTCCACCGAGCGCATCACCAACGTCGCCAAACGGGTGGCCAAGTGGGTGCGCGCCGGCCACCAGCTGGTGGTAGTGCCCAGCGCCATGAGCGGCGAGACCAACCGCCTGCTGGCACTGGCTAAAGAGCTGGCTCCCTCGCATCCGACAGACAGCACCCAACGCGAGCTTGATGCGCTGGCCGCCACGGGCGAACAAGCCTCGTCGGCCCTGCTGGCGATTGCCTTGCAGGCGCAGGGCGTGCAGTCGGTCAGCTATGCTGGCTGGCAAGTGCCCATTAAGACCAACAGCGCCTACACCAAGGCGCGCATTGAATCGATTGACGATGTGCGCATCCGCGCCGATTTGAACGCGGGCAAGGTCGTCGTCATCACCGGCTTTCAGGGGGTTGATGCGCAGGGCCACATCACCACGCTGGGCCGTGGCGGCTCCGACACCTCGGCGGTGGCTGTGGCAGCGGCTTTGAAGGCGCATGAATGCCTGATCTACACCGATGTCGATGGTGTCTACACCACCGACCCGCGCGTGGTGCCGCAAGCGCGCCGCCTGTCCACCGTGAGCTTTGAGGAAATGCTGGAGATGGCCAGCCTGGGCTCCAAGGTGCTGCAAATCCGCTCAGTGGAGTTTGCCGGCAAATACAAGGTCAAGCTGCGCGTGCTCTCAAGCTTTACCCCGTGGGATATTGACCTGGCCACCGAGGCTGAATCCGGCACCCTGATTACTTTTGAGGAAGACGAACAAATGGAACAAGCCGTTGTCTCTGGCATTGCCTTCAACCGCGACGAGGCCAAAATTTCCGTGCTCGGCGTGCCCGACAAGCCCGGGATCGCCTACCAAATTCTGGGTGCCGTGGCCGACGCCAACATCGAGGTGGACATGATCATCCAGAACACCGGCAAGGGCGGGTTGACGGATTTCAGCTTCACGGTGCACCGCAACGACTATGCGCGGGCGCTGGAGTTGCTGAAAACCAAGGTACTGCCTGATTTGGGCGCGAAGGAAGTCAATGGCGACGACCGCATCTGTAAGGTCAGCATCGTCGGCATTGGCATGCGCAGCCATGTGGGCATTGCCAGCAAGATGTTTCGCTCGCTCAGCGAGGAAGGCATCAACATTCAGATGATTTCCACCAGCGAGATCAAGACCTCGGTGGTGATTGACGAGAAATATATGGAGCTGGCCGTGCGCGCCCTGCACAAGGTGTTCGGCCTGGATCAAACCGCCGCCTAAGGCCCCCTTGCCCGCCGCAAGGCTTGAGGCATAATTCAAAGCGCTGGAAACGTGACCGAGTGGCCGAAGGTGCTCCCCTGCTAAGGGAGTATGGGGTGTAGAGCCTCATCGAGGGTTCGAATCCCTCCGTTTCCGCCAAATGAATCAATAAATATTTGATCATTCGTAGATATTTTGGATTGTTTTCCAAAAAAATCAATAACTTGCGGCTAAATCAGCCCGGCATTCCGATCAAGCGCGGCTAAATGGGACGCCAAAATAGCCAGTGGTCTGTGCCGTCCGCTCGTGGCCGAAAGCGACATCCTGTGCCACCATTGCAATATGCACGTTACCGACGAACAGATTTGCAATACCATCTCAACTCTTCTGAACTGCCGCCTGCCTACCGCTACGATTTGTCCATCTGAGGCTGCTAGAGTGATTGCACCGAACGACTGGCGGCCCCTGATGCCTCAGGTTCGCGCCGTGGCAATCAAAATGGCACACAGCGGAGTCTTAGAAATTCGCCAAGGCAATTGCTCTATAGCGCTCGACCAACCGTTGCGAGGGCCGATACGCCTAGGACTTAAGGCCCCCGCTACCTCGCTTTATCCAACAACACCTGACGGTCGCTACTTTGTGGTGCGCGGGCGGTTATGGCGCAAGACAAACCCGGATCTCCCTGCTTCTATTCGGGATGCATTGGTAAAGCAATTGATGGACGCGAGGCGGGCTCTTCGCCGAGGCCATTCCGACGCGGAGCGCAGCGCGGCGCGTGAACAGGTGGATTCCGCAAAGCGTGCGCTCGGCGAACGCGGGCCCGTGTGGTGGACAGATGGCACGCCAGACTTTAATCGCAAACTTGCAAAAAACACGCCGTATCGTGATTGGCATGCCCAGCTAACGGAATAAAGCGCGCCGTAAAGGCCTGAGCCAGAAGGACATCGTTAAGCGCAACAACGTCCTGGTGTCCACCCTCCTTCTTTCCCCCAATCACATCATTTGCCCGCCAAGTGCTGGGTGTCAACTTTTACGCCCTGGTTTGCCCCCCACCCGTGAAATTGGTGTTTACCGCCACTATTTCACCAGCTCACTCTGTGCGCCACACAACGATGGCGCGCCGTCTGCCCTGCCAAAGATACCGCTCATCTATCTGACGCATCTAGAGGCAGGTTCTGCTTCGTTGCAGAAGCCCGCGCTTGCACAATACGTTACATACGCTTTCAGTTTCAGGGAATGCAAGCAACATGACCGATTTCATTTCTCGTCGCGCATTCACTAACTTCAGTTTAGGTACGCTGGGGGCACTGGCTATATCAGCATCAGTGCAGGCGCAAACGCCCATTACCCGGGAAGCGGTCTGGGCCGATATGCAAAGCGATCGCGAGATTCCCATTTTGATGCGCTGGCCGGCCGGGCAAGGCCGCTGCGGTATGGTGATTTACTCACATGGTTTGGGCGGTAGCCGAGCCGGTGGCGACTACTGGGGCCAGGCCTGGGCCGAGGCCGGTTTGGCGGTGATTCATGTTCAACACCCCGGCAGTGACGTTAACTTGTGGCGCAGTGCTAACCCGACAAAAGCACTTAAAGATGCCGCCTCAGCGCGCGAATTTGCCGCTCGCGTGTCGGATATTCGGTTTGTTCTTGGCGAGGTGGAGCGCCGCCAAAAACAGGGCCAAGCTGACTTTGCCCGGGTGCGGCTGGACGCGGTCGGCATGGCGGGGCATTCGTTTGGCGCGCAAACCACGCAGGCACTGGCGGGCCAGCGTTATGCGGCCAGCCAAGCCAACCTGATTGAGCCGCGCTTCAAGGCGTTTGCCGCATTCAGCCCTAATGCCGGTCCGGAGCGCAACCGCCTGAGCCCGGAAGAGCAGTTTGGCGACATCAAGCGCCCGTTTATTTGTTTAACCGGCAGTCTTGATGGTGACCCGTTTGGCAGCTTCAAAACGCCTGAGCCCCGCGTGGCGGTGTTTGACGGCATGGCGGCGGGCAGCAAAGCCCTGCTAGTGCTTGACCGGGCCGACCACGGCACTTTTGCCGGTATCAGCAAGCCGCTGGCTACCAATGGCCCCGCTGCCGCGGTGCTGCGCCGTGAATCCGCAAGCCTGGCACTGGAGCCGCAGCACCACGCGCTGATGGCGCAAATCACCGCCACCTGGTGGGCGGCGCATCTGCTGGGCGATGCCCGGGCCTCGGCCTCGCTGCTGATGCCGCCCAAGCTGGCCGCTGCTGACGTTTGGCGCATCAAGTAAGCGTAACCACCCGCAGGACGGGTTCATAAACGCAATCAGTCGTCTACCGAGGCGCTCCAGCGGCTGCCCCAGCCCTGGCTGGCTTGCGCCAAGTCACGCCGGTCGCGCTTGGTAGGGCGGCCGTGCAATTGGCTCAAAGCGGGTTCGCTCCCCTGGCGCAGGACTTGCGCCGCGGCCAGGCGCTGGGCCAGGCTCTCGGGCGTTTCCGCATACCAGGTTTGCGCAATGGCCGCAGCAGCGCGGTTGCCGCTTAAACCCAAGACTTGAATAGTACGTATGCCCTGGCTGGGCTGGCGCATGCTGATGACGTCGCCCAGACGAACCTCGCGCGAGGCTTTGGCCACCAGCTCATTCACCAGCACCCGGCCCTTGCCAATTTCTTCGGTGGCCAGGCTGCGGGTTTTGTAAAAACGTGCAGCCCAGAGCCATTTGTCCAGACGCACTGATGATGCGGGCGAGGCAGCGGGCGGAAAATTGGTAGTGCGTTTCAAGCGTGGGTCTTCCAGCTTGGGGTCGTGCTGCGTGGGTTGCAGGCAGTTGGGGGTGGTTGCTGCGTGGTTGCGCAGGCTTACTGGCTGGCACCCAGCGCCAGCGCGGCTTCGCGCGAGCGGCCCAAGGCCTGGGCATTGGCCGCCGGGTCAGCGCGCGTGGGCCAGCCGCCCAGGTGCTGGCTGGCAATGTCGGCCAGCGCAGCTATCCAGGGGCCGCTGTCGTTCAGGCAGGGAATATAGGCAAAGTCTTTGCCACCCGACTCCATGAAAGCGTGGCGGCCCTCCATCGCAATTTCTTCCAGTGTTTCCAGGCAGTCGCTGACAAAGCCGGGGCACACCACGTCCAGCCGCCCTTGCAGCTTGGGTGCCAGCGCGCGCAGCGTGGGTTCTGTGTAGGGCTCCAGCCATTTGGCCTTGCCAAAGCGCGACTGGAACGTGACGCTGTATTCCCCCTTGTGCAGACCCAGCTCCTGGGCCAGCAGGCGCGCGGTTTTATGGCACTCGCAGTGGTAGGGGTCACCCAGGTGCAGGGTGCGCTCAGGCACGCCATGAAAGCTCATCAGCAAATGCGCGGCCCGCCCTTGGCTATGCCAGTGGCCCTGAATGCGCGCGGCCAGCGCGGCAATGTAGCCGGGGTGGTCGTGGTAGTGGTTGACAAAGCGCAGCTCGGGCACGCGCCGGGTTTTGCTGGCCCAGGCATACACGGCATCAAACACGCTGGCACTGGTGGCGCTGGCGTACTGCGGGTAGGCTGGCAGCACCAGCACGCGGGTTGCACCAGTGGCTTTCAAAGCGTCCAGCGCTTGGGCAATTGAAGGCTGGCCATAGCGCATGGCGCAACGCACCTGCACGCGGTGACCCGCTTGGCTGAGCTGGGTTTGCAGCAGCGCCGTTTGCTGCTGGGTCCAGGCCATTAACGGCGAGCCTTGTGGTGTCCAAATGCTGGCGTATTTGGCCGCCGACTTGGCGGGCCGCAGCCGCAAAATAATGCCGTGCAAGATGGGCCACCACAGCAGTTTGGGGATTTCCACCACGCGGTGGTCGCTTAAAAATTCAGCCAGGTAGGTGCGCAAGGCGGCTGGCGTGGGAGCTTGGGGCGTGCCCAGATTGCACAGCAGCACGGCGGTATGCGGCGCGCTGCCGTGCGCAAAAGCCGGCTCGGCCTGAAAAGGGTTGGGTAATGCCATGCGTTATTCTCACGCACTCATGTTGGACATTTCCCGCATCAAGGCAATAACCCTCGACCTAGACGATACGCTATGGCCGATTGAGCCCACCATTGAACGTGCTGAGGCGGCCCTGCAAGAGTGGCTGGCGCAGCACGCGCCCATGACGGCAGCGTTGTATTCCAGCACTGAGGCCATCACGGCTATTCGCCGGTATGTGGCGCAAGCGCGCCCTGAACTGCGCCACAACCTGAGCGCGCTGCGTCGCGAATCGATTCGGCTGGCGCTGTACCGCGCCGGCGAGAACCCGCTGTTGGCCAATGCCGCCTTTGAGGTGTTTTTTGCTGCGCGCCAGCAAGTGGTGCTGTATGACGATGCCGCCGCCTGCCTGCGTTTTTTAAGTGAGCGCTACCCAGTGGTGGCGCTGTCCAACGGCAACGCCGATGTGCAGCGCGTGGGCATTGGCGCGTACTTTTCAGCCGCCATCAGCGCCAGCGAATTTGGTTGCAAGAAGCCCGACCCGCAGATTTTTTTTGCAGCAGCAGGTGCCACCGGCTTCCTGCCCAGCCAGGTGCTGCATGTGGGCGACGACCAAGTGCAAGACATTTTGGGCGCCATGAACGCCGGGCTGCAAGCCGCCTGGCTCAACCGCAGCGGCGCGCCTTGGAAGCACGAACAAGAGCCGCAAGTGCAGGTGCCCAATTTGACAGCCTTGTGCGCGCTTTTGAGTGCGAGCGCTGATTAAATTGATAGCAAAAAACCATAGCAGTACCCGCACGTGGGCATTAGCTAAAACGCAGTTTTAATGCTTAAAAAATGCCATTTTTTCAGATTTTGGCTAAAAGTACCTCGTCATGGCGTCCAAACAGCCAAGCTAAGTCGATTTTCAAGCTTTTTTGCCTTTTTTATGTGCCAAAAATGGCTTTAGACCAATGAATACGTGCGGGTAGCGCTATCACAAAATACTACTGATTCAGTAGCAAACTAGCCCAGCCGCCCCAGCGCCTGCACTTGCCAGGCCAGCCACAGTTTGCGCAGCGGCGTGAGCGCCAAGCGCTGGTGCAGCACGGCAAACTGGCTGGCTTCTATCTCGTGCAGCAAGCTGCGGTTAATGCGCGCCAGAATCAGGCCGGGTTTTTGGGCGCGGCGGTCGGCGCTGGGCAGCAGCGCCAGCGCTTCGTCAAACAGCCGGTGCGCGCGCTGTGCCTGAAAAGCCATCAGGGCGGTAAAGCGTTCCGACGGCTCGCGTTTAAGGATCTCGTGCGCCTTTACATCGAATTGCTGCAGTTCATTGACCGGCAGGTAAATGCGCCCTTGCCGTGCGTGCGCGCCCACGTCGCGAATCAGGTGGGTGAGCTTCAGTGCCTGGCCCAGGTGCTGGGCCCAGGTGCTGGTGGCGTTGTCGGTTTGGCCGCACAGCCGCGCCATGGCCTGGGTGGCTGCGCCGCCGCTTAGCTGCGTATAGCGCTGCAAGGCGGCAAAGTCGAGGTAACGGTTTTGCGCCAGGTCCATCTGGCCCGCTTCAACCAGCGCTTGCAGCTGCCCCTGCTCAATGCGAAATTGCGTCACCGAAGGCATCAGCGCTTTGAGCAACGGATGGCTGGGCTGGCCTTGCCAGGCGTGGGCCACTTCGGTCTGCCACCAGGCCAGCTTGGCGTGCGCCAGTTGCGGGTCGCTCACAGCATGGGCCACGCTGCCTATTTCATGGCAAAGCGCGTACAGCGCAGCGGCGGCAGAGTGCTTGGCAGGCGGTAAAAAGAGCAGCGCGTAATGCGTGCTGCTACCTGGCGCAGGGCCTTTTTGCTGCACATAGGGCGGGGCGGTGGGGGCGGGCGTCATGGGTTGGATTGTTGCGCACCTGCGCCGGGCAGCTTGCAGGCTTGACAAAGCCCAATCCATCGCCTAGATTACTAACCAGTCAGTCACTAAAGCGGTTATTTCTGGCTTTAACTCTATTTTTCAAGCGACTCTGCCATGCCAAAACTCCCTCAATTGCTGGTGCTTGCCAGCCTTGCCGCCTTGCTAGCAGGCTGTTCCAAATCCGAGACAACGCCTGAGCCGGTGCGCGCCATCAAGGTCATTACTGTGGGGCTGGGTGATTACCAAAGCGGGCGCGAGTACGCCGGGGAGGTTCGTGCGCGGGTTGAGTCGCGACTGGGTTTTCGGGTAGCGGGCAAGCTGCTCAAGCGCCAGGCGGAGTTGGGCCAGCATGTAAAAGCCGGGCAGGTGCTGGCGCAGCTTGACGCCAAAGACTACCAGCTGGCCGCCGATGCCGCCAAGGCCCAGGTGGCCGCAGCCGCCACCAACCGCGACTTGGCCGCCGCCGATTTCAAGCGCTTTAAAGAACTGCGGGAGCAAAACTTCATCAGCGGGGCCGAGCTGGAGCGGCGCGAAACCACATTGAAAGCGGCGCAAGCCAGCCTGGAGCAGGCCCAGGCGCAACTGGCCAGCCAGGGCAACCAGACCGGGTATGCCAACCTTGTGGCCGACGTGGCGGGTGTGGTCACAGCCATAGAGGCCGAGCCCGGCCAGGTGCTGGCTGCTGGTGCACCCGTGCTGCGGCTGGCGCAAGACGGTGTGCGCGACGTGGTGTTTGCCGTGCCGGAAGACCAGGTGACAACCATTGCCGTGGGCACGCGCATGGGTGTGCGCCTGTGGGCGGGCAACACCAGTGTCAGTGGCGTGGTGCGCGAGGTGGCCGCCAGCGCCGACCCGGTCACCCGCACCTATGGCGTCAAGCTGGCGCTCGAGCTTGCCCCCGGCGGCACAAACACCGATGTAAACGCCAATGCGCTGACACAGCTTGCGGCGCTGGGCAGCACTGTGTTTGTTTCGCTGGATGCGCCCGGTGGCGGGCCGGTGGCTGCCGCGGCGGCGCAGGCTGCCAAAGCCCAAGTCATCAAGCTGCCCACCAGCGCTTTGCTGCGCGCGGGCGACAGCACCAGCGTTTGGGTGCTGGACGCGAGCAGTATGACCGTGAAACAGCAGCCGGTGGTGGTGGCCGGTGCCGATGGCAACGAGGTGGTGATTGCCAGCGGTTTGCAGCCCGGCATGCAAGTGGCCGTGGCCGGTGTGCATGTGCTGGCACAAGGGCAAAAAGTCAGTCTCTATCAGCCAAAAAATGCGCCAAATCCAGCCCCCGTGCAGGCAGGAAAAGCGGGTATTGCTATTCCATCCATAGCAGCGTCGGTGGCAGCAAATGCCACGGCGTTGGCCAAGTGAGGCGGCCATGAACGCCTCACCACCCGCCGACAGCACGCGCCGCAGTTTCAACCTCTCGCAATGGGCGCTGGAGCACCCGGCGCTGACCCGCTACCTGATGGTGGTGCTGATTTTGCTGGGTACCGCTTCCTACTTTCAGCTTGGGCAAGACGAGGACCCGCCTTTTACCTTTCGCGCCATGGTGGTGCGGGCTTTCTGGCCCGGTGCCACGGCCCAGCAAATGGCCGAGCAGGTCACCGACAAGATCGAGCGCACGCTGCAAGAGGTGCCCTACGCCGACAAGATACGCAGCTACTCCAAACCGGGCGAGACGCTGATTATTTTTCAGGTCAAGGACTATGCCAAGCCGTCTGAGGTGCAAGGCCTGTGGTATCAGGTGCGCAAGAAGGTGGGCGACATCCGCGGCACGCTGCCTGCGGGCGTGCAGGGCCCGTTTTTCAACGACGAGTTTGGCGACGTGTTCGGCGTGATCTACGCGCTGCAGGCCGAGGGTTTTTCCGCCGCCGAGGTCAAGGACTTTGCTGACGACGTGCGCCAGCAGCTCTTGCGCGTGCAAGACGTGAGCAAGGTGGAGCTGTTTGGCGTGCAAGACGAGCGCGTGTATGTAGAAATCTCGCAAAAGCGGCTGGCGCAGCTGGGCCTGGATTTGAATGCGGTGCTGGCGCAGCTGGCCCAGCAAAACGCGGTGGAGGGCGCGGGCACGCTGCAAACTCCGCAGGACGTGGTGCAGGTGCGAGTTGCTGGGCAATTCACTGGCCTGGCGCAATTGCGCGACATGCCCATACGCGGTGCCGCGGCTGGCACAGCGGGTGCCGGGGCAGCGCAGCTCAAGCTGGGGGACATTGCCGAGATCAAGCGCGGCACCATCGACCCGCCGCAAGTCAAGGTGCGCCACCAGGGGCAGCCGGTGATTGCGCTGGGTGTCTCGCTCATCAAGGGCGGCGACATCATCCGCCTGGGCGAGTCGCTCAAGCGCACGGTGGCGCAAATCGAGAAAACCCTGCCCGCAGGCGTGAAGCTGGTGCAGGTGCAGGACCAGCCCCAGGCGGTGACCAACTCGGTGGGCGAGTTCGTCCGCGTGCTGATTGAAGCCGTGGTGATTGTGCTGGCGGTGAGTTTTATCTCGCTGGGGTTGCACCGTGAGCCGGGCAAGTCATTTGGCGGCTGGCGCATTGACATCCGCCCCGGCCTGGTGGTGGGCATCACTATCCCGCTGGTGCTGGCGGTGACGTTTTTGGTGATGTACTACCTGGGCATTGGCCTGCACAAAATCTCGCTGGGCTCGCTCATCATTGGCCTGGGCCTGCTGGTGGACGATGCCATCATTGCGGTGGAGATGATGGTGCGCAAAATGGAAGAGGGCTTTGACAGGGTGCGTGCCGCCACCTTTGCCTACGAGGTTACGGCCATGCCCATGCTGACCGGCACCCTGATTACCGCCACCGGCTTTCTGCCGATTGGCCTGGCCCGCTCAACCACCGGCGAGTACACCTACGCGATTTTTGCTGTGACGGTGATTGCGCTGGTGCTGAGCTGGCTGGTTTCGGTGTACTTTGTGCCCTACCTGGGCACCTTGCTGCTCAAGGAAAAGCCGCTGGCCGCGCAGGGCGTTGATGGCCCGCACGAGCACTTTGACACGCCTTTTTATAGCCGCTTTCGCAAAACCGTGGACTGGTGTGTGACGCACCGCTGGGCAACCATTGGCGCTACCGTGCTGGTTTTTGCGTTGGGCATTGTGGGCATGGGCCAAGTGCAGCAACAGTTCTTTCCTGATTCAAGCCGCCCCGAAATCTTGCTGGACATCTGGCTGCCCGAGGGGGCCAGCATCAATGCCAACGAAGCAGTGGCTACGCGGCTGGAGGCACGGCTTTTGCAAGAGGATGGCGTTACTTCAGTGAGCACCTGGGTGGGCTCGGGCGTGCCGCGTTTTTACCTGCCGCTGGACCAAATTTTTCCGCAGACCAATGTGTCGCAGCTCATCATCTTGCCCAAAGATTTGAAAGTGCGCGAGTCACTGCGCCTGAAACTGCCTGCGTTGTTGGCCAGCGAATTCCCCGAGGTGCGCGGGCGCGTCAAGCTGCTGCCCAACGGCCCGCCCGTGCCCTATCCGGTGCAGTTTCGCGTGGTGGGCAGCGACCCGGTGCTGCTGCGCGGTCTGGCCGACCAGATCAAACAGGCCATGCGGGAGAGCCCCAACACGCGTGGCGTCAACGACAACTGGAACGAATCGGTGAAAGTGCTGCGGCTGGAGGTGGACCAGGCCAAGGCGCGCGCTTTGGGCGTGACCAGCCAGGGTATTGCGCAGGCGGCGCGTACCATCGTGTCGGGCACCGTGGTGGGCCAGTTCCGCGAGGGCGACAAACTGATCGATATCGTGCTGCGCCAGCCGCTGGACGAGCGCAACGCCATGACCGACCTGGCCAACGCCTATTTGCCCACGGCGTCGGGCCGCTCTATTCCGCTGACGCAAATTGCCAAGCCGGTATTTGCCTGGGAGCCTGGCGTGATGTGGCGCGAAAACCGCGACTACGCCATTACCGTGCAGGGCGACATTATTGAGGGCTTGCAGGGCGCTACCGTGACCAACGAACTGCTGCCCAGGCTCAAGCTAATCAGCGCGCAGTGGCCAGCCGGTTACCGGGTGGAGGTGGCGGGCGCGGTGGAAGAAAGCAGCAAAGGCTCGGCGTCGATTGTGGTGGGCCTGCCCATCATGCTGTTCATCACCTTCACCTTGCTGATGCTGCAGCTGCACAGCTTCAGTCGCGCCATGCTGGTGTTTCTGACCGGTCCGCTGGGCATTGCCGGTGTGGCTGCGGCGCTTTTGGTGCTGGGGCGCCCGTTTGGCTTTGTGGCGCTGCTGGGCGTGATTGCGCTGATGGGCATGATTCAGCGCAACTCGGTGATTCTGATTGACCAGATTGAGCAGGACCGTGCCCGTGGCGTCCCTGCCTGGGACGCAATTGTCGAGTCCGCCGTGCGCCGCCTGCGCCCGATTGTGCTGACCGCTGCTGCGGCAGTGCTGGCCATGATCCCACTCTCACGCAGCGTATTCTGGGGACCCATGGCGGTAGCCATCATGGGCGGGCTGATTGTGGCCACGCTACTCACGCTGCTGGCATTGCCCGCCATGTACGCCGCATGGTTTCGCGTAAAACGCGAAACACCGGCGTTGGTGTGAATCCGCACGCAGGGCTGCGCGCAGCGCAAGAACTGCATGGTTTTGCGTAAAACGCGAAACACCGGCGGATCGGGGCGGTTTCAATCCGTCATAAAATACGTGTTGGTTCTGTTCACCGGGCGGTTGGCCAAGCGCTAACCGCCCGGTGTGCTTTTAACAAGCGCGGGTGGCGAAATTGGTAGACGCACCAGGTTTAGGTCCTGACGGTAGCAATACTGTGGGGGTTCGAGTCCCCCCCCGCGCACCATGAACATTGATTATTGGCATAGCAGTCCGGGCCGTATTTTGATGCGGCAAGATTGTGGGCAACATTTTTGAAAGACAAGCACCGTGGCCGTTACCGTAGAAACACTGGAAAAGCTGGAACGCAAGATCACCCTGAGCCTGCCCGTGGGCGTGATTCAAAGCGAAGTCAACACCCGCCTTAAAAAGCTGGCGCGCACTGTCAAGATGGACGGTTTTCGCCCGGGCAAGGTGCCCATGCAGGTGGTGACCCAGCGCTATGGCTACTCGGTGCATTACGAAGTAATGAACGACAAGGTGGGCGAGGCCTTTGCCCTGGCCGCCAACGAAGCCAAGCTGCGCGTGGCGGGCCAGCCGCGGATCAACGAGAAAGAACAATCGCCTGAGGGCGAGCTGGCGTTTGACGCGATTTTTGAGGTCTACCCTGAAGTCAAGCTGGGCGACCTGACCACGCTGGAAATTGAAAAGCTCACCGCCGAGGTGGACGATGCGGCTGTAAGCAAAACGCTGGACATCCTGCTCAAGCAGCGCCGCACCTTTGGCCAACGCAGCGCCGACGCGCCCGCGCAGGACACCGACCTGGTCACGGTGGACTTTGAAGGCAAGATTGACGGCGAACTGTTTGACGGTGGCAAGGCCAGCGACTTCCAGTTTGTGGTGGGTGAAGGCCAGATGCTCAAGGAATTTGAAGATGCCACACGCGGCATGAAAGCCGGCGAGAGCAAGACCTTCCCGCTGGCGTTTCCGCCCGACTACAACGGCAAGGACGTAGCGGGTAAAACCGCGGATTTTCTGGTCAAGGTCAAGAAGATTGAAGCAGCTAGCCTGCCCGAGCTCAATGACGCGCTGGCCAAGTCGCTGGGTATTGCCGAGGGCACGGTAGACGCGCTGAAGGCCGACATTCGCAAAAACCTTGACCGTGAAGTCAAGTTCCGTTTGCTGGCGCGCAACAAGGACGCCGTGATGGAGGCCTTGTCGAGCAAGGCTGAGTTGGATTTGCCCAAGTCCAGCGTGCAGGCCGAACTTGAGCGCATGATTGAAGGCGCTCGCGCCGAGCTTAAGCAGCGCGGCATCAAGGACGCTGAAAAAGCGCCGATTCCGCCGGATGTGTTTTTGCCGCAAGCCGAGCGCCGCGTGCGCCTGGGCCTGGTGATTGCCGAGCTGGTGCGCGCGCAAAAGCTGCAAGCTACGCCAGAGCAAATCAAGCAGCACATTGAGCAGCTTTCGGCTAGCTATGAAAAGCCCGACGAGGTGGTGAAGTGGTATTTCAGCGATAACCAGCGCCTGGCTGAAGTCGAGGCCATAGTGATCGAAAAGAATGTGACGGAATTTGTACTGACACAGGCCAAAACCACTCAAAAAACCTTGACTTTTGATGATTTAATGAGCCCGCCGCGCAACGCCTAATGGGTATTGTCTTGCGCCTTGTATTGGCGCGGCGCGGCCTCAACTACAGTCCATGGCGGTAGGGTCGCCCAGGGCAAGCCGAAGCGGCTGGCCTCCATTTATTGCAGGAGCAAACATGAACGCATTGAAAACATCGCTCGAAACCACTGGTCTGGGCATGGTGCCGATGGTGATCGAGCAGTCGGGCCGGGGCGAGCGCTCCTACGACATTTATTCGCGCCTGCTCAAGGAGCGCGTGGTGTTTCTGGTGGGCCCAGTGAATGACCAAACTGCCAACCTGGTTGTGGCGCAGCTGCTGTTCCTGGAGAGCGAAAACCCTGACAAAGACATTTCGTTTTATATCAATTCCCCCGGTGGCTCGGTTACCGCGGGTATGGCCATTTACGACACCATGCAGTTCATCAAGCCGCAGGTATCCACGCTGTGCGTGGGTATGGCGGCCAGCATGGGCGCGTTTTTGCTGGCAGCGGGTGCCAAGGGCAAGCGTTTCAGCCTGCCCAATTCCCGCGTGATGATTCACCAGCCCTCGGGTGGTGCGCAGGGCCAGGCCAGCGACATTGAAATTCACGCCCGAGACATCCTCAAAACCCGCGACCAGCTCAATCGCATTCTGGCCGAGCGCACTGGCCAGACGGTGGAGAAAATCGAGCGCGACACCGAGCGCGACTACTTCATGTTCGCCGATGAAGCCAAGGAGTACGGCGTAGTTGACCAGGTTATTTCCAAGCGCCCCTGAACCGCGCCAACGTCATACTCCCAAGCGGGCGTTTCCCCCAAGGGAAAACGCCCGTTTTGTTTTGGGTATCATCTTTTTTATCTTGTTGCTTTAAGGTGTTTACACATGGCCGATAAAAAAGGCTCTCCGGGCGAAAAAACACTGTATTGCTCGTTTTGCGGTAAGAGCCAGCATGAGGTCAAAAAACTGATTGCCGGCCCGTCGGTGTTCATCTGCGATGAGTGCATCGACCTGTGCAATGAAATCATCCGCGACGAGCTGCCTGCCAGCACCGACGCCCGCGAAGGCGGCAGTGACCTGCCCACGCCCGCTGAAATCAAGGCCAACCTGGACAACTACGTGATTGGCCAGGAAGTGGCCAAGCGCATTCTGGCGGTGGCCGTGTACAACCACTACAAACGCCTCAAGCACAAGGAAAAAGCCCGCAAGGACGAGGTCGAGCTGGCCAAGAGCAACATCCTACTGATTGGCCCTACCGGTTCGGGCAAAACCCTGCTGGCGCAAACGCTGGCGCGCATGCTGGATGTGCCGTTTGTCATGGCCGACGCCACCACCCTGACCGAGGCCGGTTATGTGGGCGAGGATGTGGAGAACATCATTCAAAAGCTGCTGCAAAGCTGCAACTACGAGGTTGAGCGGGCGCAGCGCGGCATTGTCTACATTGACGAAATCGACAAGATCTCGCGCAAGTCCGACAACCCGTCCATCACGCGCGACGTGTCGGGCGAGGGCGTGCAGCAGGCGCTGCTGAAATTGATTGAAGGCACTATGGCCAGCGTGCCGCCGCAGGGCGGGCGCAAGCACCCGAACCAGGACTTCTTGCAGATCGACACGACCAACATCCTGTTCATTTGCGGCGGCGCTTTCTCCGGCCTCGAAAAAGTCATTGAAAACCGCACGGAATCTTCGGGTATTGGCTTTGGCGCGGCGGTCAAGAGCAAGCAGCAGCGCGCCCTGACCGAGGTGTTCAAGGAGGTCGAGCCAGAAGACCTGATCAAGTTTGGCCTGATTCCCGAGCTGGTCGGCCGCATGCCCGTGGTAGCCACGCTGGCCGAGCTGAGCGAAGACGCGTTGGTGCAAATTCTGGTGGAGCCCAAGAACGCGCTGATTAAGCAATACGGCAAGCTGCTGGCGATGGAAGGGGTTGATCTGGAGATTCGCCCCTCTGCGCTCAAGGCTATTGCCCGCAAGGCGCTGGCGCGCAAGACCGGCGCGCGAGGCCTGCGCTCCATCCTTGAGCAGTCGCTGATTGACACCATGTTTGACCTGCCCACCACCTCGAATGTCGACAAAGTGGTGGTCGATGAATCCACCATCGAAGAGAACAAGCCACCATTGCTGGTTTACCGTGAAGCGGCCAAGAAAGCCTGACTTAGTGCCGAAAACAGCGGTTGATTTACATCCCGGCCACACTGTTAACCGGGCAGCGGCTTGATAATTGGGTTTTGCCACCCATATTTCATTTGTCACCCCTCACTGCCACCGTAGTGGGCAACTTCAAGGATCTCAATGTCTGGCCAAACCCCCCTGCCTGCTACCCCGCTTGATTTGCCACTGCTGCCACTGCGCGATGTGGTGGTGTTTCCGCATATGGTGATTCCACTGTTTGTGGGACGCCCCAAGAGCATCAAGGCGCTGGAAGCCGCCATGGAAGCGGAGCGCCGCATCATGCTGGTGGCGCAAAAAACCGCCGCCAAGGACGAGCCTTCGGTGTCCGACATGTTCGACATGGGCTGCGTCTCGACCATTTTGCAAATGCTCAAGCTGCCCGATGGCACGGTGAAGGTGCTGGTGGAGGGCCAGCAGCGCGCGCTGGTGAACAAGATTGAAGAAGGCGAGTCGCATTTTGTGGCGCAAGTCACGCCTATTGAGGCCGTGCAGCCCGCACCTAAAAGCACGGAAATCGAGGCGCTGCGCCGCGCGCTGATGCAGCAGTTTGACCAGTACGTCAAATTGAATAAAAAGATTCCGCCGGAAATTCTCACATCGATTTCCAGTATTGACGATTCAGGCCGCCTGGCCGACACCATTGCCGCGCACTTACCGCTCAAGCTAGAGAACAAACAACAGGTGCTGGATTTGCCTGACATCCAGGCCCGTCTGGAAAATCTGTTTGAGCAACTTGAGCGCGAGGTCGACATTTTGAATGTCGACAAACGCATCCGTGGCCGCGTCAAGCGCCAAATGGAAAAAAACCAGCGCGACTTTTATTTGAATGAGCAGGTCAAGGCGATTCAAAAGGAGCTGGGCGAGGGCGAAGAGGGTGCGGACATCGAGGAGATCGAGAAAAAGATCAAGGCTGCCAAGATGCCCAAAGAAGCCTTGAAAAAAGCCGAAGGCGAGTTGAAGAAGCTCAAGCTGATGTCGCCGATGTCAGCCGAAGCCACTGTGGTGCGCAACTACGTGGATGTACTCACCGCGCTGCCCTGGAGCAAGAAAACCAAGATCAAGCACAACCTGGGCAATGCCGAGACCGTGCTGAACGAAGACCACCACGGGCTGGAGAAAGTCAAAGACCGCATTTTGGAATATCTCGCGGTGCAGCAGCGCGTTGACAAGGTCAAGGCGCCAATCTTGTGCCTGGTCGGGCCACCGGGCGTGGGTAAAACCTCGCTCGGCCAGTCCATTGCCAAAGCCACTGGACGCAAGTACGTGCGCATGGCTCTGGGCGGCATGCGCGACGAGGCCGAGATTCGCGGTCACCGGCGCACTTACATCGGTGCCATGCCCGGCAAGGTCCTGCAAAGCCTGACCAAGGTGGGCACGCGCAACCCGCTGTTTCTGCTCGACGAGATTGACAAGCTGGGCACCGACTTTCGTGGCGACCCTTCAAGCGCTTTGCTGGAGGTGTTGGACCCCGAGCAAAACCACACCTTTGGCGATCATTACGTCGAGGTTGATTTTGACTTGAGCGACGTGATGTTTGTGGCCACCTCCAACTCCATGAACATCCCGTCAGCGCTGCTGGACCGCATGGAAGTCATTCGCCTGTCGGGCTACACCGAAGACGAAAAAACTTCCATTGCCTGCAAGTATCTGCTGCCCAAACAACTGAAGAACAACGGCGTCAAGGAAACCGAGCTGTTGGTTACCGAGGCGGCAGTGCGCGACATGGTTCGTTACTACACACGTGAGGCCGGCGTGCGCTCGCTGGAGCGCGAACTGTCCAAGATTTGCCGCAAGGTCGTCAAGGGCATCCAGCTCAAGAAATACATTGGATTGGTGACGGTAACGTCCGACAACCTGAATGATTTTTTGGGTGTGCGCAAGTTCACTTATGGCCGCGCTGAAGAGGCCAACCAGGTTGGGCAGGTGGTCGGTCTGGCCTGGACCGAGGTGGGGGGTGATTTGCTCACCATTGAAGCCGCCACCATGCCCGGTAAGGGCGTGATCACCCGTACTGGTTCTTTGGGCGATGTAATGAAAGAGTCGGTAGAGACCGCGCGCACCGTGGTGCGCAGCCGCTCACGCCGCCTGGGTATCAAGGATGAGGCCTTTGAGAAAAAAGACGTGCATATCCACGTGCCAGACGGTGCCACACCCAAAGACGGCCCCAGCGCGGGTGCCGCCATGACCACGGCATTTGTCTCTGCGCTGACTGGCATACCAGTGCGTGGTGATGTTGCCATGACGGGCGAAATTACCCTGCGCGGCGAGGTCACTGCGATTGGCGGCCTGAAGGAAAAACTGCTGGCCGCTCTGCGTGGTGGCATCAAGACCGTGCTGATTCCTGAAGAAAATGCCAAGGACTTGCAAGACATTCCCGAGAACGTGAAAAACGGGCTGGAGATTGTGCCGGTGCGCTGGATTGACAAGGTGCTGGAACTGGCGCTGGAGCGCATGCCTGAGCCGCTGCCGGATGACGAGCCGGTTGTGGCTGCTGCGGTGGTTGTGCCTGCTGCCGTGGTCCCCGCACCGGATGTGGTGACCCCGGCAGTCAAGCATTGATGCAGACGCAGGACGGCCTGAAAGATACGCTATAATTTGAGGCTTGAATTTGCGGGAGTAGCTCAGTTGGTAGAGCGCAACCTTGCCAAGGTTGAGGTCGAGAGTTCGAGACTCTTCTCCCGCTCCAGTTTTTCTGAGAAGCCAGATCTTCTTGGGCTAAAAGGGAAGCAGTGCTTCCCTTTTTTTATAGCCAAACTGGGCAGACGGAATTTGGCGCGGTAGCAAAGCGGTTATGCAACGGATTGCAAATCCGTGTAGCCCGGTTCGACTCCGGGCCGCGCCTCCAACTTCAGCCCCGTCAGCCCATTGACGGGGCTGTTTTGTTTCAAAATGCCTAAAGAACAGGGCTTATAAAATTCAGCCGCCGCCCCGATGGTGAAATTGGTAGACACAGCGGACTTAAAATCCGCCGCTTTCCTGCATAAGGGGCGTACCGGTTCAAGTCCGGTTCGGGGCACCACCAAGCTATAGTCCGGTTATGCCACGTTACAACGCCCCTTTTGAGATTCATGTGCACGGCGAAATTGCCTTGCGTGCCGACGTGAATTTTGACCAATTGCAAGACGCCCTCAAGCCCTTGTGGACCTATGCGGGTGCCCGCTCACTGGCCGATGGTGCCAGCAGCACCTACGAGGAAGAGCCAGGTATTTTGCTGGACGCGCAAACCCAGATGCTGCAAATCTGCTGGACCGTGCCCGGTGATGAGGATTTTCGTCAGGCGCTTGACGAGATGTGCATGGGGCTTAATGAACTTGCGTTGAAGGGCGCGGCGATTGAAGTTACCTTCTACGACACCGATTTTGATGAAGAAGACGAGTCCAGCGAGCAGGACTCGCGCGATGACTTTGTGATGCTGTTTGTCGGCCCTACGCCCGCGGCCATCATGCAGGCGCAGCGCGACTTGCTGGTGCAAGATGTAGTGGGCATGATGGAGCGCCACTTTGATGGCGCTGAACTGGGTGGCGTCGTGGCCGAGATTGACCGCTTGTTCTCACAGCGCTTTGACGCGCTGGTCAGTTCACTTGAACTGGGTAAACCGCCTCGTGGTGGGCCAGGTGGCTCTGGTGGGGGCACTGGTCACGGTGGGCGTCGCCCACGGCATCTGCACTAAGCACCCCTGTTTACCAGGCCACCGTATTTAAATTGACAGATTTTGCGCGGGTGCTTCCAGCGCCAGCCAGCGCTGGGCAGCTGCTTGCAGCGTGTCCGCTGAGCCCGTAGTCAGCAGGTCAATCCCGCTACCCCGTGGTGCGCTGACACTCAGCAGCCCCGCATCGCCCAGCAGTTGCCGGGTTTGCCGGGCTACTGGTGCGCCGGTTTCCAGCAGTATCACGCTTTGTCCCACCAATGTTTGCAGCAAAGCGCTGGCAAACGGGTAATGGGTGCAGCCCAAAACCAACGTATCTATCTCGCCTTCTTTAATGCCAAATTGGCCTGTAACGCGGGTGTAATGTGCGCATAGCGCTTCTATTTCTGTAGCGTCACCCGTTTGTGTCCCTTGCTCTATGGCGTCGGCCAGTCCATCGCAAGGTTGGCAGACAAAGGTGGCCTGATTTGCCAAGCTGGCCAGCAGGGTGTTGAATTTTTCGCTGGCCAGCGTGCCGCGCGTGGCCAACACGGCAATCCGCTTGGTTTTGCTTTGCGCAATGGCGGGCTTGATGGCGGGCTCAACCCCCACAATCGGCAGCGCTGGGTGCTCAGCACGCAGCAAATGAATTGCAGCTGCCGTGGCGGTGTTGCAGGCCACTACCAGCGCCTTGATCTGGTGGTGCTGTCGCAGCCATGCCGAGAGGAGGCGGCTGCGCGCAACCACATGGGCATCGCCACGCTCGCCATACGGCGCATGGCCGCTGTCAGCGAGGTACACAAAACGCTCGTACGGCAGTTCGGCGCGCAGCGCGCGCAAGATGCTTAGGCCACCAACGCCGCTGTCAAATACACCAATCGGGGAAAAAATGGGGTCAGAACCCAATTTCACTCGACTCCTGTACCCGCCGACCAGGCGTTTGTCCTGAGTTGGGATCTGACCCCATTTTTCAAGCGGCGGTTACAGGGATGTTCTTGAACGCGCCGGTGGCAATTTTTTCTTGCCAAATCGCCGGACCGGTGATGTGGGCGCTGGTGCCACCGGCATCTACCGCCACCGTGACGGGCATGTCGACCATGTCAAATTCATAAATCGCTTCCATGCCCAAATCTTCAAACCCCACCACTTTGGCGGCCTTAATGGCCTTGCTCACCAAATAGGCGGCGCCGCCGACTGCCATCAAATACGCGCTTTGGTGTTTCTTGATGGCTTCAATCCCGGTGGGGCCGCGCTCTGCTTTTCCGATCATGGCAATCAGCCCGGTTTGCGCCAGCATCATCTCGGTGAATTTGTCCATGCGGGTGGCGGTGGTGGGGCCTGCTGGGCCCACCACTTCATCGCGCACCGGGTCAACCGGGCCCACGTAGTAAATCACGCGGTTGGTAAAGTCCACCGGCAGCGGCTCGCCTTTGGCCAGCATCTCCTGAATGCGCTTGTGCGCGGCGTCGCGGCCGGTCAGCATCTTGCCATTGAGCAGCAGGGTTTGGCCGGGTTTCCAGGCGGCGACCTGCTCGCGCGTGAGGGTGTTCATGTCCACGCGCTGGCTTTTGTTGTAGTCGGGGGCCCAATGCACATCGGGCCAGAGATCCAGTGAAGGCGGCTCCAGGTAGGCGGGGCCGGAGCCATCAAGCACAAAGTGCGCGTGGCGCGTGGCCGCGCAGTTGGGAATCATGGCCACGGGCTTGCCTGCCGCGTGCGTGGGGTACATCTTGATCTTGATGTCGAGCACCGTGGTCAGGCCGCCCAGACCTTGCGCGCCAATGCCCAGCGCGTTGACTTTTTCGTACAGTTCAATGCGCAGTTCTTCGGTCTTGTTGCTCGGGCCGCGTTGCAGCAACTCGTGCATGTCGATGTCTTCCATCAGACTTTGCTTGGCCAGCAGCATCGCTTTTTCGGCCGTGCCGCCAATGCCGATGCCCAGCATGCCAGGCGGGCACCAGCCCGCGCCCATGGTGGGCACGGTTTTGAGCACCCAATCGACCAGGCTGTCGCTCGGGTTCATCATGATGAATTTGCTTTTGTTCTCGCTGCCGCCGCCTTTGGCCGCAACCGTCACGTCTACCGTGTTGCCGACAACCAGTTCGGTGTGAATCACCGCGGGGGTGTTGTCGCCGGTGTTTTTGCGCAGAAACTGCGGGTCGGCCAAAATGCTGCCGCGCAGCTTGTTGTCCGGGTCGAGGTAAGCGCGGCGCACGCCTTCATTCACGGCGTCGTCGATGCTGCCGGTAAAACCTTCAAAGCGCACATCCATGCCGATTTTGAGGAACACATTGACGATGCCGGTGTCCTGGCAAATCGGGCGGTGGCCCTCGGCGCTCATGCGCGAATTGGTGAGGATTTGCGCAATCGCGTCCTTGGCCGCTGGGCTTTGCTCGCGCTGGTAGGCGCGCGCCAAGTGGGCAATGTAATCAGCGGGGTGGTAGAAGCTGATGTATTGCAGCGCAGCAGCAATTGATTCAACCAGGTCAGCGTATTTCAGTGTGGTGGTATTCATAGCCCAGCAGTCTACTAAATCACGCCTGCCGGGCGAATACTGGCCTTACTTGTGCTGGGACGGAATACCCGCCATTAGCCGGTCGGTGTAGGCAATGGAAATAGCGCTTAGCAAGAACACCACATGAATGATGGTTTGCCACATCAGCACCTTGACGTCGTAGTTGGCCGCGTTGATAAAGGTTTTGAGCAAGTGGATCGAGCTGATGCCAATGATGGCGGTGGCCAGCTTGACCTTAAGCACGGCGGCATTCACATGGCTCAGCCACTCGGGCTGATCCGGGTGATCTTGCAAATTCATGCGGCTCACAAACGTCTCGTAGCCGCCCACAATCACCATGATGAGCAGATTGGAGATCATCACCACGTCAATCAGTGCCAGCACCACCAGCATGATGATCACTTCATTGAGCGCGGTAACCGTGGTGCCCTCTTTGTAGCCAATGCTGGAGACCAGCATTTGCAGCGCTGTCTGGCTGCCAAATGCGGCTTCGATCAAATGCAGCAACTCGACCAAAAAATGCCACACATACACGCCCTGCGCGGCAATCAAGCCCAGGTACAGCGGCACTTGCAGCCAGCGGCTGGCAAAAATGAAAGTGGACAAGGCGCTGGCCGATTTGGACTGAGGCGGGTGATCTTGGCTCATGAAGGCTTTCGGGTTTTTACGTAGTGGCAGATTGTAGAAGCGCCGTGTGACCAGTCATTTAATGGGTAAATTAGGTGCTTGACAAACTTGCGCAACGGGCTGTCAGTGGCTTGTAAGTGCAAACCCTGACAGTAGCAAGGCTAAAAACAAAGTTCATATCAGGAGACAAAAGCAATGAGCGCAATTGAATCAACGCTGGTGGAAAACCGCGTGTTCCCCCCTTCTGCGGCCATCGTTAAAGCCGCCCGCATCTCCGGCATGGACGCCTACCATGCGCTGTGCGCCGAGGCCGAGCGCGACTTTGAAGGCTTTTGGGCCCGCCAGGCGCGCGAGAACGTGGTCTGGAGCAAGCCCTTTACCCAAACCCTGGACGAATCCAACGCACCGTTTTACCAATGGTTTGCCGACGGCGAGCTCAACGCCAGCGCCAACTGCCTGGACAAGCACATCGGCACGCCGGTTGAGCACAAGACCGCCATTATTTTTGAAGCCGACGGCGGCGAGGTGACCAAAGTCACCTACAAAGAATTGCTGGCGCGCGTCAGCCAGTTTGCCAATGCGCTCAAAGCCCAAGGCATCAAAAAAGGCGACCGCGTCATCATCTACATGCCCATGACGATTGAAGGCGTGGTGGCCATGCAGGCCTGCGCCCGCATTGGTGCCACGCACAGCGTGGTGTTCGGCGGTTTTTCTGCCAAAGCGCTGAACGAGCGCATTATTGACGCGGGTGCGGTCGCGGTGATTACCGCCAACTACCAGATGCGCGGTGGCAAAGAGTTGCCGCTCAAGTCCATTGTGGACGAGGGCCTTGACCTGGGTGGCTGCACTACGCTCAAAAGCGTGCTGGTCTACATGCGCACACCCACCGCTTGCAACATGGTGGCGGGCCGCGACAAAACCTTTGCCCAGGCGCTGGCTGGCCAAAGCACGCAATGCACGCCGGTGCCCGTGGGTGCCGAGCACCCGTTGTTCATTCTCTACACCTCGGGCTCCACCGGCAAACCCAAGGGGGTGCAGCATTCCACCGGCGGCTATTTGCTGTGGACCAAGCTCACCATGGACTGGGTGTTTGACATCCAGCCGTCTGACGTGTTCTGGTGCACCGCCGACATTGGCTGGATTACCGGCCACAGCTATGTGGCCTATGGCCCACTGGCCGCAGGCACCACGCAAGTGGTGTTTGAGGGCGTGCCCACCTACCCGAACGCCGGGCGCTTTTGGCAAATGATCGAGCGGCACAAAGTTACCGTGTTCTACACCGCGCCCACGGCCATCCGCTCGCTCATCAAAGCCGCTGAGGCCGATGAAAAAGTCCACCCCGCCCGCAGCGACCTCAGCAGCCTGCGCATCCTGGGCAGCGTTGGCGAGCCCATCAACCCCGAAGCCTGGATGTGGTACTACAAACACGTGGGCGGCGAGCGCTGCCCGATTGTGGACACCTTCTGGCAAACCGAAACCGGCGGCCACATGATTACACCGCTGCCCGGTGCCACGCCGCTGGTGCCCGGCTCGTGCACACTGCCGCTGCCCGGCATCATGATGGCCGTGGTGGATGAAACCGGCAAAGACATCCCCAACGGCTCGGGCGGCAATTTGGTCATGAAGCGCCCCTGGCCCAGCATGATCCGCACCATCTGGAACGACCCCGAGCGCTTCAAAAAGAGCTACTTCCCTGAAGAAATGGGCGGCACCATTTACCTGGCGGGCGACGGCGCGGTGCGCAATGTCGATAACGGTTATTTCCGCATCACCGGCCGCATTGACGACGTGCTCAACGTCTCTGGTCACCGCATGGGCACCATGGAAATTGAATCGGCGCTGGTTAGCAAAACTGATTTGGTGGCCGAAGCCGCTGTGGTGGGCCGCCCCGACGATTTGACCGGCGAGGCCATCTGCGCCTTTGTGGTCTTGAAGCGCAGCCGCCCCACCGGCGAAGAGGCCAAGCAAATCGCCAAAGAGCTGCGCGACTGGGTAGCCAAAGAAATCGGCCCGATTGCCAAGCCCAAAGACATCCGCTTTGGCGACAACCTGCCCAAAACCCGCAGCGGCAAAATCATGCGGCGCTTGCTGCGCAGCATTGCCAAGGGCGAGGCGATTACGCAGGACACCAGCACACTGGAGAATCCGGCGATTTTGGAGCAGTTGGCGGAGAAGTTGTAGCCAGTGGCTCGCTGCTGGCGTTGTTGCACTAAGCCAGCAAAGCGTCCAGCGGGCTGGCCGTGCCGCCTGCCGCCACCTTGATCACATGGGTGTAGATCATGGTTGTGGACACATCGGAGTGGCCCAGCAGCTCTTGTACCGTGCGGATGTCGGTGCCGCCCTGCAGCAGATGGGTGGCAAAGCTGTGGCGCAAGGTGTGGACGGATACGGGCTTGCAAATTCCCGCCAAGGGCACGGCCTTTTTCAGCGCCCGCTGCACCCGGTCTTCATACAGGTGATGGCGCCTTTGCACGCCACTGCGCGGGTCGACCGATAGCGTGGGCGAGGGAAACATCCAGAACCAGCCCCAGCTGTGCCCCACCTTCGGATACTTCACATCCAGGGCATGCGGCACCTCTACACCGCCGCGCTGCGCTTGCCGATCAGCCTCCCACTGGCCTCGCGCCGCCAGCATTTGCTTGCGCAGCGCAGGTGCCAGTGAACGGGGCAGCATGACCACGCGGTCTTTGCCGCCCTTGGCTTCGCGCACGATGATGGCGTGGCGGTCAAAGTCAACATCTTTGATGCGCAGCCGCATGCCTTCCATCAAGCGCATACCTGTGCCGTACAGCAGCTTTGCCACTAACGCGGCCGGCCCATCCATCTGCGCCAGCAAACCTGCCACCTCGTCTTTTGTCAGCACACTGGGAATGCGCCGCTGGTGCGCCGGACGATGAATACCGTTCAGCCAGGGCAGTTCAACACCCAAAACCTCGCGGTACAAAAACAGCACGGCACTGAGCGCCTGGTTATGCGTGGAAGCAGAGACTTTTCGCTCGGTGGCCAGCATCGACAAAAAAGCCTCCACCTGCGCAGTGCCCATGTCGCGCGGATGCTGCATAACACCCCCACGCCCAGACCAGCGAATGAAAAACCGCACCCAATACAGGTAAACCTGCTCGGTGCTGAGGCTATAGTGCAAATAGCGAATCCGCTCCCGCATTTGGTCCAACAGGCGGGTAGATTGCAATGCAGGAGTGCCGGGTTTCATGGGAAATTTATAACTGTATTTTTATACAGTGTATTGTCAATTTAGCCAGACTGCAAGCCACTTTCAGGAGTTTCTGATGTCAAACTTATGGAGCAGCCCCAAGTTTCTAGAGCAGGTTTTGCTCTGGACATTACGTTAGCTGCCTAGTGGAAGATCACATGCAACCCGACTGGCGCGCCATCTACGCTGACGTGGAAGATTTCCTGATACCGGGACTTGGCCTCAGCGCGTATCACAGGTCGCTGTACTACCACCTTCTCCGTCACACCCGGCTAAAAGGGCGCAGCGACTCAATGTTCGCCATCGGCCCGTTGTCTAAAGCGACGGGAGTGAGTGATTTCAAGGTCCGTGAAGTCATTCGCGAACTGCATCAAATGGGTTGCGTCCGTATCGAGGATAGAAACCGGCTTGGGCACAAGATCGCCGTTCTGCTTCCTTCTGAGATCCCCGGGCTTATCACGCCACCTTCCCCCGCTGAACCCATCGACCTCTCAACCGTAGACTTCTTTGTCAACCGCCAATACTTAGGCGCCATCCTGGCCCGCGAGAACGGTGCGTGCTTTTACTGCCTGAAACGCCTAACTCAAGAAACCTGTGAGTTGGATCACGTTTGCCCGCAAAAAGATGCACTGGACAACTGCTACAAGAACATCGTTGCATCCTGTCATGGGTGCAACAAGGACAAGAGTGATGGGACGGCAGAGGACTTCGTTAGGTCTCTTTACCGCCGCGGCGCACTCAACGAGCGCGAGTTGCAACTCAGGCTTTCGGCTATTGAGTCGCTTCGCGCCGGGCATCTCGTGCCAGAACTCGCGTCGTACGGCAGCTAACAATTCGTCCAAGCCGACGCCGCTTCGCGGCGCGGCTTAACTCAGGTGTTAGACCGCAATGATCAAAGACTTGTTGCTCGTCGCTCTTGGGGGCCTTCTCGGCTGGCTCGTCGCCGAGGTCTATGCCAACCGGGCGAACAAACAGCAGAAGGAGCAGTTTGAAGAGACGAAGGCGCTTCTGCAACGTATCGAGAACGTTGTCCGCCCCTCTCAGCCTCAGCTCGCGAACACGATTGCATCCGCGCTGCAATCCGGAAACTTTGCTGGAGCAGAGCCCACAATCATTTCGGAAGCAGATGCATGCCCTAGCTGCGGCAAGCAATCACTTAAATTCACCAATTGGGGCGTAGGTCCTTTTGGACCGTCGCACGCTTGTTACCAGTGTACAAATTGCCACTATCGGTTCCAAACTATGGAGTCGTCGAGTGACTAAGCGGTCCAACAGCTCATTCAACACGGACCCACAACAGCATGGGGCGGCTTCGCCGCTGGTGTTGTGGTCCGGTTACTTCCAACGTTAAAACTCAGCCCATGGAAAACCTCTTCGCGCTTCTGGCTGAGCCCGCAGTCCTTGTCGGCATGGTGTGTGGCGTGGGGATAGCGGTAGTATTTCACTGGTTTGCGCCCGCAGGAACGAACACCGTTTCGGCGGGTGCTTGGTTCGTAGGCGTGGGGGCGGTGGGAGGCCTGATTTGGAATTGGGTTTCCGGAAGGGACGGTAAGACATGAACATCCATCATCGCTGGCTTAGTCTTAACAGGTCGGCCCAGCGGCGACGGCCTACGGCCGCACCTGGCCTTCGACGTTGAGGCTGTAAAAAAACCTCCGGCACAAAGTTTGCTGCACATCCGGCCAAGGAGATTGCAACCATGGCCCGCTACAAACCCCAAGACCACAACAGCCTCTTGCTGCCGGTGGTCTTGTCTGAGCAAATCATCCCCGGCAGCTTCGCCTTCGCCTTCGCCTTGAACTACCTGGTCGATCATGAACTCGACCTTGCGCTCTTGGATGCCCAGTTCAACAACGATGAAGTTGGCGCCAGTGCCTACGACCCCCGCGTCATGCTCAAGATCGTGCTACTTGCCTACAGCCAAGGCCTGCTCTCCAGCCGGGCCATAGAACAAGCCTGCCAGCGCAACGTCCAGTTCATCGCCATCAGCGCAGACAGCCGACCCAGCCACACCCACATCGCCAAGTTCGTCGCTAATCTGAGCACCCAAATCAAGCCCCTCTTTGCCCAAGTCCTGATGACCTGTGATGCCCAGGGCCTGATAGGGCGCGACATGTTTGCCATTGACGGCGTCAAGCTGCCCTCCAACGCCAGCAAAGAGCGCAGCGGCACCCATGCCGAACTGCGCCACCGCGCTGAGCGCCTGGACAAAGCCGCCGACAAGATACTGGCCCTGCACCAAGCCCAAGACAAACAAGGCGCAGACCAAGCCCTGCAGCCCAAACGCCAAGCCCAGCTAGAAGCCTTGCGCAAAGAGGCGGCCCGCACGCGGGAGTTCTTGGCAAGTAGCCGGTGTTTGCCAACATCCGGCACAACAAGCGCTTGACTCGCTTCAACCACCGCGGGCGCGCGAAGGTCAACACGCAGTGGAGCCTGTACTGCATGGTGCACAACATTGAGAAGCTGGCCAGCACGCAGCTTGGACAAACGAAAGCTCATTAGGCTGGCCGCATGACCACAAACCGCCGCCAAATCACGCACAAAGGCAGATTTGCGGCACACTTAAAGCCATGAATTCTCAAAGCCCGACGCCTGATCCGTGCTGCCCACAAACACACTGCGCTGGGCCTGGAAAGATGGTTTTTTTACAGCCTCGTTAGGCCCCAACATACACCCACGAGTACACTTCCGCAGTAGCAACGCCTTCGGAGGCACTATGACCAGCACTCTCATCATCATTGACCCAGACATCCAGAGCGGAGCGCCCGTATTCGCTGGAACGCGAGTGCCTGTCCAGAACCTCTTTGATTACCTCGAAGAAGGCGATTCCTTGGACGTCTTTCTGAAGCAGTTCCCCTCCGTAACGCGCGAGCAGGCGGTAGCCGTTCTTGAGAAGGCCAGGGTTTCATTGGTGGCAGATGCGCATCCTGCTTGATGAGTCACTGCCACACGACCTTGCGGCACTGATTCTTGGCCATCACGTTTCTACTGTGCGAGATGAAGGATGGACAAGCGTCAAGAATGGCAAGCTTTTAGCACTTACATCGACGAAGTTCGACGCGTTCATCACCGCAGATCGAAATCTCGAGTTTCAACAGAACTTGGCCAAGTTGCCCGTTGCCGTAGTCGTTTTGATCGCTCGAAAGAATCGTGTGCAGGATCTTGAGCCACTTCTGCCCGAACTCGCCTTGCTGTTGAATCACTTAACTCCTCGGACGCTTCGAAAGATTGGGGCCTAACCTCGAACGTTAAATTTCAATTGGTGCCTTTTGTATTTTGTCTATACAATAAAACATGTTCACATGGGACGAAGCCAAGCGGCAAGACTATGGTGAGGCGCGCCAAGTCTGTTTCGGCCTGTTAGCTGGCGAGGTGGTTGTGTTGGTCTACACGGAACGCCAAAGAGGGCCTCACGTGATCTCGCTGCGAAAGGCAGAAAAGCATGAAGCTCGCTACTACCGCCAAGTTGCCAAAGAAAACCTTGGCTAAGGTATCTGATCCCGACAACCCGGCATGGACTGAAGGCATGCTTGGCGAGCCCGTTCTGAAGCGGGGGCGGGGACCACAGGCGGCTCCAACCAAAGTGCTGACTTCGATACGCCTTGATGCCGATGTCCTTGACTTCTTCAAGTCACAGGGTGGAGGCTATCAGTCTCGAATCAACGAAGCGCTGCGCAAGGAAGTGAATCGAAATTTAACGGGTCGTCCAAGCACGACAACACGCAAGCGCGTTGCGGCTTGACTTTGTCGTTCGGCGTCACACAAACGAGAGGAACTGCGTTGTTCTCCCACATCTTTGTGAGCGTCACGGACTTTGATAGAGCGCTGAAGTTCTACTCAGAAGTAATGCGTGTTCTTGGTAACGAGTCTCGCTTCTGTGAACCCGAGAAGCCCTGGGCCGGGTGGCATAGTGAAGGTCGCTCACGGCCCTATTTCGTTATCTGCAAGCCATACGACGGGCAGCCACATCATGCCGGCAATGGGCAAATGGTCGCGTTCCTTGCAAAAGACAGAACAACGGTAGAAGCCGCCTACGAGACGGCGCTTCGCAACGGTGCCAGTTCGGAAGGGTTGCCAGGGCTGAGGCCTGAGTACCACGCAAACTACTATGGTGCGTACTTTCGAGATCCGGAGGGTAACAAGCTATGCGTTGCTAGTCACGGCGAGACATAGCTGTACGGCCTTTGTGAAAGGCAAGGTGTTCGTGCAGGCAGTGACGCCCAACCCTTCCATCGAGCGGCGGGCCAAAAGCCGCTTCGCGCCCTTTGGCCCGCCGCTCATGTCAAACGATGTGGCATCAAGCCATGCTCGTTCTTGACTTATGAATATTGGTAGCTACAATAAATTGTGCGCTTCACCTTTGACCCTGACAAAGACAAACTGAATTTGGCCAATCACGG
Source organism: Burkholderiales bacterium (assembly GCA_021732385.1). Classification (GTDB taxonomy): domain Bacteria; phylum Pseudomonadota; class Gammaproteobacteria; order Burkholderiales; family Burkholderiaceae_C; genus JAKFVA01. Next base: position 131,948 of record JAKFVA010000016.1, read on the forward strand.
CCTGTCTCTTTTGTTCTCTGAAAAGTTAGCCTGGGATGAAGCGTATGTTTGGGTTGACCCACGTTATCCGTATGACGAGTTACGAATGATTGGACTGGTTCCTGAGGGCAACACCTTGTATTACGTGGCGTTTGTAGACCGTGGCAACGTGCGCAGAACCATCAGCCTGCGCCTTGCTGAGCGACGAGAGGTAAAGAAATATGTCGAAAACATCCAGTAAACGCGTCATCTTGATGCCGTCCGTCAAGGACAACGCAAAAATTGTTGCGGCGGCCAAGGCCGACCCTGATGCAAAGCCTATGACGAAGGCCCAGCTGGATGCATTGGTGCCGATTCGCGCTGTGCGCGGCAGGCCAAAATCCGAGAGCAAGAAGTTGTTGCTTTCTGTGCGCTACAGCGCAGAAGTGGTGGAGTACTTTCGCTCCACGGGCGATGGGTGGCAGGCACGAATGGACGGTGTGCTCCGTCAATACGTCAGCAAGCATCAACCTCGCCGCAATGCAACATAACTGCTTGCTCGTCGCGGACACGCAGCAGCAGAATGCCGCTTCGCAGCGTGTGCTGCTTGCATCCGGCACAACAAGCGGCCGACGCGCTTGAACCACCGGGGTTGCGCCAAGGTCAACCCGCAGTGGAGCCTGTACTGCATGGTGCACAACATTGAGAAGCTGGTCAGCACGCAGCTTGGACAAGCGAAAGCTCATTAGGCTGGCCGCATGACCACAAACCGCCGCCAAATCACGCACAAAAGCAGATTTGCGGCACACTTCAAGCTATGAATTCTCAAAACCCGACGCCTGATCCGTGCTGCCCACAAACACACTGCGCTGGGCCTGGAAAGATGGTTTTTTTACAGCCTCGTTAGCTACTTCAATCTCTTAGGAGCCACTTGCATGTCTATCGACCCCAAACTTCTTTTCGAATGGCAAGCCCCAGACCGAACCAGAATGCTAATTCAGCCTGATTCCTCGAACTATCAAGGGACGGTCGACGTTCCGTACAATTTGAGTAACTCCGGCAACATACTGAATATCAATAACAAAGCCCACTACACGCGACTCCCCGGTTCATCAACGACCTCAATCGTCGGCCATTGGCGTGATGACCCCAATGGCGAAGATATAACCTATAGAACGGATGGTCGATACATTGCCGTCTCTGATGACGATCCGCTTGTCTACTTTGGAATCTACACGGCCACTCCGTCGTCGTTGTCTTCCTATGAGTATCGCGGTACCTGCGCCACCGTCGGTGATCAGATTACGTTTTACAACATCGGCCGCTCGCTGACAGGGCAGTACTCGGTCGCTAGTGACATTTTGGTTATACAAACAGCTGAATCCACTATCTCGTACAGTAAAGTGGCTAACTTTAGTTCGAGCGGACGCGCGTAAGCCGGGCGCTGCTCAACGCGACGTTACACAGCAAAAAAGCCGTCTGTGAGATGATTTTGGCATGCTGGTCAAAGTCAAAGAATTGCTGGAAATAAATGATCTTGCCCCCGAAAACGTACTCCATACCCAGATTCCGTTTACCTAGAACCTGGACCCGCAGCCAGTGAAACCGCCTGCTCCGGAAAAGCCTGCAACAGTTTGGCATCCATCGTGACGAGCTTCGTTTTCAGTTGCAGCGCCAGCGCAATGAACTCGCAGTCGTAAGCTGTGCAATCACTGCTGCGCACCAGTTCCAGCACCGCCATGGAATCGACCTCGAATTCCGACCCCGCTAGCAAACTCTCTGCTTCGCGCTGCACTTGGTAGGCCTGCTCGAATGTGAGAGCCTTGCGCCGCATGTAGCCCGCCAGGATATTGCGGAACTCGCTGCGCCAAAGCACGGGGGCTGCCCACTGCGGGTCACGCGCCAGCAGGCTTTCTGCTGCTTGCGTGTAGATGCCAGGCAGGTACAGCAGGTACAAGTAAGCCAGCACGTTGGTGTCCACCACCGTCATGGGCGGCCCTGCTGCTTCAGTGCGTCAATGTCTTCGGCCAGGAACTCGTGCGCGCCTAATGTGCTGCGCAGCGCTTGCGCCCTGGCCAGCCGCTCACTGGGGGCCATCAAACCAGGGGTCAGCACGCTTTCTAGGCACACAATAGCCTCGCTATTGAGGCTGCGGCGGTGGGTTTCAGCGGAGCGCTTAAGCTGAATGTAGAGGTCATCAGGGATGTTTTTTAAAGTGAGTGTCGTGGGCATGGCGAATCTCCAACCGTTTTGCAACCAAAATGGTTTACACAAGTATAGTTGTCAAAGCGCCTATTTCAAATCGCCCGAGGCACAGGCCACATGCGGCTCAACCGCCCAATAAAAAAACCCGCTGCATTGCAGCGGGTTTTTTTATGATGGCGTGCTTCAGTTTGAAGCGCGCCTTATTTGGTGGCCAAAATCCAGGTGACGAGTTTCTTGGCTTCGGCTTCGCTTACCTGCGAATTGGCGGGCATGGGAATCGGGCCCCACACGCCCATGCCGCCTTTGATGACCTTGTCGGCCAGCTTGTTGACTGCGGTTTTGTCGCTGGCGTATTTGGCGGCAACTTCTTTGAAAGAGGGGCCCACTACTTTGGTGGCTACGGCATGGCAGGCCATGCAGTTTTTGGCGCTGGCCAGGGCCTGGTCAGCCATGGCGGGTGCGGCAAAGGCGCAGAGGGCGGCGCTGGCGGCTAGGGCAAACAGGGTGCGGTTCATGGTTTTCCTTCAGTCGTCAAATGGGGGTCTTGTTAAGCTACAGTGGTTTAACGCAATTGTAGTGAGCGCCGTTGACCGCACAGGCAATGGGCCGCAGTAACCCGGCAGGAGGCCAGGATGGTTTTTTTGGTAGTTGGACTAATTTTGATAGCCCTGAAATTCCTGGAAATTGGCCCCGTTGCCGCCTGGAGCTGGTGGCTGATACTGGTGCCGTTTGCTTTGGCGGTGGCGTGGTGGCAGTACGCCGATGCCACGGGCCTAACCAAAAAACGCGAGATGGACAAAGAAGAGCGCAAGAAAAAAGAGCGGCTCGACAAATCGCGCGCTGCGCTGGGTATGGATACCCGCAAACGGCGTTGAAAGAACCACTTGGTGGTCCCATGCTATTCAATTAATAGTAAAAATTGATAGCGTTACCCGCACACCAATATTGAGGTTTAAGGCTTTTCCGTGCCTAAAAAATGCCAGTTTTCCTTGATTTTTGGCTTTTGAGGGGGTGGTTTTTCTGCTGTGGGAGGCTATGGCGGCAACTTTTTAAGAACTAGCTGCTGTTTTAAGGCATCAAATCTAGCGCTAACCCAGCACTGATGTGCGGGTAGCGCTATTAATTTTTACTATTATTTTAGTAGTGCCTGGCAACCGCCTTACAAAATTGTCGGCAAATCAATAGGCGTCCAGCACCGCGCCTAAACTGGCGCTGGAGGCATTGAAGGCAAATTTAGCCTGCACACCCCGCGTGTAGCGCGGCGCAGGGGCGCGCCAGGCGGCTCGGCGCTGGGCCAGTTCGGCGTCGCTCACATGCAGCTCCAGCAGCAACTGGCGTGAATCAATAGTGATGCTGTCACCCTCATGCACCAGGGCAATCACACCGCCAGCTGCTGCCTCGGGTGCCACATGGCCTACCACCATGCCCCAGGTGCCGCCAGAAAAGCGGCCATCGGTAATCAAGCCAACCGATTCGCCCAGCCCCGCGCCAATCAGCGCACCGGTGGGGGCCAGCATTTCGGGCATGCCGGGGCCGCCCTTGGGGCCGAGATAGCGCAGCACCATCACGTCGCCCGCCACTATCTTGCCGGCCAAGATGGCGGCCAGCGCCGATTGCTCGTCGTCAAACACCCGGGCCGGGCCGGTCATCACCGGGTTTTTCAGGCCGGTAATTTTGGCCACCGCGCCTTCGGGGCTGAGGTTGCCTTTCAAAATGGCCAGATGGCCCTGCGCGTACATGGGGTTGGAGATGGGGCGAATCACGTCTTGGTCGGGGCGCGGCGCATCGGGCACGTCTTTCAGGACTTCGGCAATGGTTTGGCCGCTGATGGTTAGGCAGTCGCCGTGCAGCAGCCCGGCCACCAGCAAGGTTTTCATCACTTGCGGAATGCCGCCCGCTTTGTGCAAATCCACGGCGAGGTATTTGCCGCTGGGCTTCAAATCGCACAGCACCGGCGTTTTGACGCGCACGCGCTCAAAGTCGTCAATCGTCCACTCAACGCCTGCTGCGTGGGCAATGGCCAAAAAGTGCAGTACGGCATTGGTCGAGCCGCCCGTGGCCATGATGACGGCCACCGCGTTTTCGATGCTTTGGCGCGTCACGATGTCGCGCGGCTTGATGTCTTTTTTGACAGCTTCAATCAGCACGCGGGCTGACTCGGCGGCCGAGTTCATTTTCTCGTCGTGCGGATTGGCCATGGTGGACGAGTAGGGCAGGCTGATACCCAGCGCTTCAAACGAACTGCTCATGGTGTTGGCGGTGTACATACCGCCGCAAGAGCCCGGGCCGGGAATGGCGCGCATTTCAATCTCGCGCAGGTCAGCGTCGCTCAGCTTGCCCGCCGAATTTTGGCCCACGGCTTCAAACACGCTAACGATGTTCAGGTCTTGCCCCTGCCAGCGGCCCGGCAAAATGGTGCCGCCGTACACGTAAATGGCCGGCACGTTGGCGCGCAGCATGCCCATCAGGCCGCCAGGCATGTTTTTGTCGCAGCCGCCGACCACCAGCACGCCGTCCATCCACTGGCCTTGCACGCAGGTTTCAATGCAGTCGCTGATAACTTCGCGGCTGACCAGCGAATATTTCATGCCCTCGGTGCCCATGGCCATGCCGTCAGAGATGGTGGGTGTGCCAAATACCTGCGCCTTGCCCCCTGCTGCCTCAATAGCGGCAATGGCCGCATCGGCCAGCTTTTGCAGGCCGCTGTTGCATGGTGTGATGGTGCTGTGCCCGTTGGCCACGCCAATCATGGGTTTTTTGAAGTCCGCTTCCTGGTAGCCCATGGCGTAGTACATGGAGCGGTTGGGCGCGCGGGACTTGCCCTCGGTGATGTTTTTGCTGCGGGGGTTGGGGGTGTTCATGGCCTGAAAGCGTTTGGGGTTGTTGTGTGTTGCTGGCAGGATTTTAGTTGGGCCAGCGCAGCGCGCCTTGTCAACAGGCACTGCTACCATGCACGCCATGTTGATGCACCCGCAAATTGACCCTGTCGCGCTCCAGCTTGGCCCGCTGGCCATTCATTGGTACGGCCTGTCGTACCTGATGGCGTTTGGCCTGTGCATGTGGGCTGGTCTGCGCCGCATTCACCACGCGCCCTATGCCACCAGCGCGCCGCCACGCCCATGGACGCGGCTCGATATTGAAGACATTTTGTTTTTCATTATTGTGGGGGTGGTCGCGGGCGGGCGCGTGGGTTACTGCCTGTTTTACAAGCCGCTGTACTACCTGAGCCACCCACTGGAGGTGTTTTTTGTCTGGCAGGGCGGCATGAGCTTTCATGGCGGGCTGATTGGCGTCATTATTGCCATGGTGTGGTTTGGTCGCAGCCGCGGTCGGGGGTTTTGGCAGGTGGCGGATTTTGTAGCGCCCTGCGTGCCGCCCGGGCTGGCCAGTGGCCGCGTGGGCAACTTTATAAACGGCGAGCTGTGGGGCCGTCTGGCACCCCCCGATTTGCCCTGGGGCATGGTGTTTCCAGGCAGCGGCACGCTGATGCCACGCCATCCATCTCAGGTTTACCAGTTCTTGCTGGAAGGTGTGCTGTTTTTCTTTCTGCTTTGGTTCTATGCCAAAAAACCGCGCAAAACCGGCCAGGTAGCTGCCGTGTTTTTGATCCTGTACGGCGTATTTCGCTTCAGTGCAGAGTATTTCCGCGAGCCTGATGCACACCTTGGCTATCTTGCGTTTGGTTGGACGCTGGGGCAATGGCTGTGCGTGCCCATGCTGATTGGCGGCGCAGCTATATGGTGGCTGGCGCACAAAGGCCGGTTGCCTGGCGCCATGGCTCAACCTTCAAGCGCCAGCTTGCGCAAGTAAAAAAGCGCGTGCTGTTGGTTTGAGCGTGGCTTAATCACACCCAGCCTTTAGCGTTGCCCAAACCCCACAGCAATTGCCACGGCGTCAATGCGATGCTGGCTTTGCTGCTGCATTGGTTTCATAATTAACTGTAATTACACGAAATTATGAGACTGATCTCCAATTCCCTTCACGACGAAGTTGCCAGCCGGTTGCGCGATGCAATTTTCGCGGGTGAGTTTGCGCCCGGCAGCTTTCTGGATGAGGTGGCATTGGCTTCGCAATGGGCCATATCGCGTACGCCGCTGCGCGAAGCGCTCAAGGTGCTGACAGCAGAGGGCCTGGTGCGCCACGAGCCGCGCCGTGGCTGTTTTGTCTACCAAGTCACTGAGCAGGACCTGGACGATATTTTTCCCGTGATTGCGCTGCTGGAAGGGCGCTGCGCGTTTGAGGCTGCGCGCAACGCCAGTGACGCTGAACTGACGACACTGGACGCCCTGCACACCAAACTGCAGCAGCATGCCAAAGCCAAACGCATTGCCGAGTACTACAACACCAACTACGCCATTCACGAGGCCATCATTGCGCTGGCGGGCAACCGCTGGCTGGCGCTGGCCATTAACGACCTGCGCAAAATAGTGCGGTTGGCGCGCTTGCAGCAGTTGCGTGCGCCGGGTCGCCTGGAGCAAAGCCTTTCGGAACATATGGCGGTGTTTGCCGCGCTAAAGGCACGCGACAGCGAGGGCGCCGAGGCCGCCATGCGTACCCACTTGCTGCGCCAACGTGCGGCGCTGCGTGAACTGGCACGCAGCCAACAATCAAGGCTGGCCTCATGAACGCGCCCGACTGGTTCCGGCGAAATATGCCCTTGCTGCGCAGCGCAGATGTATTGCAGCAAAAACCGGTTGTGATGCTTAAGAATACGGCTGCCAGTGATGCTGGCGTGGTAGCAGCCTCATCAGCGCCAGTGACTGCAAAGCCAGCGCCGCTTGCTGCACCTGCCCGCAGCACCGGCGAGCGGCTTGGCGCTACCTTGCGGCAAAAAGAAGAAGCGCTGTCGCCACGCGTACTGCGCCGCACGCTGCATGAACTGGAACTGGTGGCGGACGAGAAAGTCAGCAAGTTTGAAGGTGGGCGTCGTGCCAAGGGCGTGGCAACCTGGTATGCCAAAGCCACGCCCGAGCAGCGCCGAGACGCCTGGTTGCTGATGAGTGAGCAGTTTGCGCCCGACGCCAAGAAGGTCAAGGCCGCGCGCGAGCAATACGATGCGGCGCAAGGCACGCCAGAAGAGGGCCAGGCTGAAATTCGTTTGCGCAAGGCCTTTCAGTCGCCACGCACGCGGCTTTTGCAGCGCTTCTCGGTGTTCCCGGAAGGGCTGCGTTTCTTGCTGGACATGCGGGCTGAGTGGCTGCCACAACTCAAGACCGAAAAACGCCTGCTGGCGCTGGATGCTGAACTGGAAAGCTTGTTTGCCAACTGGTTTGACGTGGCCTTTTTGGAGCTGCGCCGCATTAGTTGGGATTCGCCCGCTTCGCTGATTGAAAAACTGATTCAGTACGAGGCAGTGCACGCCATCAAGGGTTGGGCCGACGTTAAAAACCGGCTTGATTCTGACCGCCGCTGCTACGGTTTCTTTCACCCTCGGCTGCCTAACGAGCCGTTGATTTTTGTTGAGGTGGCACTGACAGACAGCATCAGCCCTTGCATCACACCGCTGCTCGATGAGTCTGCCGCTTTGGCTGATTTGAAAAACGCCACCACCGCTATTTTTTATTCCATCAACAACACCCAGGTTGGCCTGCGCGGCGTTACTTTTGGCGACTCCTTGATCAAGCGGGTGGTGGAAACGCTCAAGGCCGAATTTCCAAAGCTCAAAACTTTTTCCACACTCTCGCCCATACCTGGCCTGCGCAGCTGGCTGGGAAAAAATTCGCCCGAGCTGGTCAAGCCATTGCAAGAGGCCGATCTGTCGGCGCTGGATGAAAAATCCCCGCTGCGCCAAACGCTGATGCGGCAGGCTGCGCACTATCTGGGTCGGGAAATGACGGATGGCAAACCATTGGACTCCGTGGCACGCTTTCACCTTGGGAACGGCGCGCGTATCGAGCGGCTTAACTGGGCGGGCGATCCATCGGCCAATGGCATGCGCCAATCGTATGGTTTGATGGTGAACTACGTATATGACCTTAAAAAACTCGACAAGCATCGCGGTATGCTGGCGTTAGGCCAAGTGGCGGTGTCTGGAGACATCAGCAGCCTTTTTTGAAATCAAAGCCATGCGGGTCAAACTTTAATCAAGCTGCATGCTGGCAGCACGAATAAACCTATAACCGGAGACAAAAGATGACTTTCAATCGACGCAATTTTCTACAGCACTCTGCGCGCTTTACAGGGCTGGCAGCAGCGCATGGCGCAGGCATAGCGGCCTTGTCTGTGGCTACCAGCCCACTGGCACACGCCCAGTCGGCCTGGCCTGCCAAACCTGTCACACTGGTTGTGCCTTTTCCCGCTGGTGGCGGTACCGACACTTTCGCGCGGCCGCTGTCAGCGCAGTTCAGCCGATTGACTGGCAAGCAGCTCATTATTGACAACCGGGGTGGTGCCGGCGGCACGCTGGGCGCAGGTGTGGCAGCCAAAGCCGCACCCGATGGCTACACCTTGTTTATGGGGGCCGTGCACCACGCCATTGCACCGTCCATCTACCCCAAGCTGGATTACGACATTGAAAAAGATTTCATTCCGTTGGCGCTGGTGGCCAGCGTGCCGCAGGTGCTGGTGGTCAGCCCCCGGCGCGTGCCCTCGGCGGACTTCAAGTCCTTTTTGCAACTGGTCAAAAGCAGTCCAGGCAAACTCAACTACGGCTCGGCTGGTAACGGCACCTCACACCACATGGCGGGCGAGTTGTTCAAGCAGCAGACCGGCACTTTTATTACCCATATCCCGTACCGCGGCGCTGGCCCCGCATTGCAGGACTTAATCAGCGGCAACGTAGACATGATGTTTGACGGCCTGGGTTCATCGGCTGCGCATATCAAGGGCGGGCGCATCAAGGCGCTGATGGTTTCGGGCACCAAGCGCAGCCCGGCGTTTCCCGATGTGCCGTGTGCAGCCGAGTTGGGCTTGCCCGAGTACACCGTATCCACCTGGTATGGCATCTGGGCACCCAAGGGCACACCCGCCGATGTGCAGGCGCGTGCGGCCGAAGAAATCCGCCGCTCAGGCACCAGCGAAGAAAACAAGGCCGTGTGGGCCAGCAACGGCGCAGAATTCAGCGGCTTTACGCCGCCTCAGTTTGCCAGCTTTGTCAGTGCCGAAGTCAAGCGCTGGGCGGTGGTGGTCAAAGCCTCGGGCACCAAACTCGAATAAGGCACGCGCCGCCGCATGACTGGTCGTATTCAACTTCGCCATCAAGACGGCATTGCCTTTGTCACGCTCAGTCATCCGGGCAAACTGAACGCCATGTCGCGCGCTATGTGGCGTGACCTCAAGGCCGTGTTTGAGAAACTTCAAGCCGGGGATGCGCGTTGTGTTGTGGTGCAGGGGGAGGGTGGCAATTTTTGCGCCGGGGGCGATATTGCCGAATACCCAGAATTTCGTTTTTCCGAGGCCAGTTTGCGTAACTTTCATGAGCACGGGGTATGGGGCGGCTTGCAAGCCATGCTCAATTGCGATGTGCCTCTGGTAGCGCAAATAGACGGTGTCTGCATGGGCGCTGGCCTGGAGATTGCGGCGTGTTGCGATGTCCGCGTTGCTGGCACATCAGCCCGCTTTGGCGCGCCGATAGCCAAGCTGGGGTTCCCCATGGCCCCGCGTGAAGCGCAGTTGCTGCTGCGTACAGCGGGCGAGCTAACGGCGCGCGAACTGCTGTTGCAGGCGGTTGTGCTGGATGCCGCGACCATGGCTCAACGCGGTTTTTTAAATAGCGCGGTAGCCGACAGCCAAGTGGCCAGCACAGCCCTGCTAAGCGCCCAGCGCATTACTGGCCTGGCGCCGCAGGCTGCGCGCCAAAACAAGCAAACCCTGCGTGCGCTTAACCAGCCCAAAGCTGCAGATACCGCACTGCCTGATGCCTACCGCTACGCTGCAAGCGCCGAGCACCAAGAAGGCATCAACGCCTTTCTGAACAAACGCCAACCCGTTTTTTAAATCCATGAGCCATTCCAATTTGTACGCCGCCTTACGCGCTGGTTTTCCGGCCAATCTGGACAGCACTGCCGTTGAAACCGATGTAGGTCTGCACTACAGCTGGCGCGACCTGGAGCGTGCCAGCGCCATGCTGGCCAATTTGCTTCATTCGCTTGATTTGCCACCTGCATCGCGCATTGCCGTGCAGGTGGAAAAATCGGTTGAGGCATTGATGCTGTATTTGGCCACGCTGCGCACAGGCCATGTTTTTTTGCCGCTGAACACGGCTTATCAAAGCGCCGAGATTGAATACTTCATCGGCGACGCGCAGCCCGCTGTGGTGGTATGCAGTGGCAAAAATTTTGGCTGGGTCAGCAAGCTGGCTTTCAAGGCGGGTACGCAAAACGTATTTACGCTCAATGATGACCGCACAGGCTCGTTGCTGGAGCGCGCCGTGCATTGCAGCGACCAGCATGCGGCAGTGCAGCGCGGCAGCGACGACCTGGCCGCAATTTTGTACACCAGCGGCACCACCGGCCGCAGCAAGGGCGCGATGCTCACGCACGGCAATTTGCTGTCCAACGCGCAAGTGCTGAAAGACTATTGGGGCTGGCGACCGCAGGGCGAGGGCGCGGATGTGTTGATCCACGCGCTGCCGATTTTTCATGTGCACGGCTTGTTTGTCGCCATCCACGGCGCGCTGCTCAGCGGCAGCAAGATGCTGTGGATGGCCAGGTTTGAGCCCAAGCAAGTGGTGGCCTGGCTGCCGCGTGCCACGGTCTTCATGGGCGTGCCTACGTTGTATGTGCGCCTGCTGGCCGAGCCCACGCTCACGCGGGAAACCTGCCGCCAGATGCGCTTGTTTGTCGCCGGTTCTGCGCCACTGTTGCTGGAGACCTTCAAGCACTGGCAGGAGCGCACAGGCCACACGATTTTGGAGCGCTACGGCATGAGCGAAACCGCCATGCTCACTTCCAACCCCTACCTGGCAGCTGACGGCCCCCGGCGCGGCGGCACCGTGGGCTTGCCCCTGCCGGGCGTGGGCTTGCGCGTGCAGGATGAGGCGGGCCAGCCGCTGCCACCGGGCGAGATTGGCGGCATCGAAGTGCGCGGCCCCAATGTCTTCCCAGGCTACTGGCGCATGCCCGAAAAAACCGCGCAGGAGTTCACCGCTGACGGTTGGTTCAAAACCGGTGACGTCGGCAAGATTGATGAGCACGGCTATGTGCACATCGTCGGCCGCAGCAAAGACCTCATCATCAGCGGCGGCTACAACGTCTACCCGGCCGAGATCGAAGGCTATTTGAATGAGCTGCCGGGCGTGGCCGAGAGCGCCGTCGTTGGCGTGCCGCACCCAGACTTTGGCGAGGTCGGCGTGGCCGTGGTGGTGGCCAAGCCCGACGCCCAGCCCGACGCCGATGCCCTGCTGGCCAGCCTGAAGGCCCGGCTGGCCAACTTCAAAATCCCCAAGCGCTGCTTTGTGGTGCCGGAGCTGCCGCGCAACACGATGGGGAAGGTGCAGAAGAATCTGCTGCGGGACAAGTACGCCGGTTTGTTTGCGGGTTAGGGGTTCAAATCGCTACGCCGCAACCTGCTCCCGAGCCAGCACCTGGCGCTGAATGTCGCCGATTGTCGGGAGAGTCTTCAAGTCGTAGTTGGCCTGCATAGCCAGCCAGGACGCCGCGTCGCCGCCAAAGTATTGGGCGAGCCGGGCCGCTGTGTCGGCCGTAACGGCACGACGCTCTTTGACGATCTCGTGGATACGTGTTGCGGGCACGCTAAGCGAAACCGAAAGAGCGTTGACGCTGAGCCCGAGCGGAACCAGATAGTCCTCGCGGAGCACTTCGCCCGGATGGACCGGGCGCATGCGATTGATCAGACGTGCCATATGGATTCCTTCAGTGATAGTCCACGATCTCGACGTTGACAGGGCCAACGCCTGACCATACGAAACAGATTCGCCATTGGTCGTTGATGCGAACGCCCAGGTTATCCGGCGCCGGAGCGCGAAGCGCGGACGGTACCAAAATGGGCCATCAAAATCGCGAAGCGATGGCCCATGTTGGCGTCCGCGTTGAACCGCCAATTAGGCTGGCGAATAATGCTGCGGTGGTTGAGTTGATTCAACGTAATTGTTCCTCAACCCTAGTCGGCGCAGCCAAGGTAGGACGAACCTGATTCTTATTAAATTAAGGTGGTTTGGTCAGCTCCACTCTTTGACGCCTTGGCTAATGTTGGCGCCAATTCGGTTAAGAGTTCGAGGGATTCCCCCTTGAATCTTGGGTACATTGACTTTAGTAATTCAATATTCCTGTGAAGGTTTCCAAAATGGCGCTCGTCGAGTTCGATGCCCACGCTGTCATAACCGATTGCCTCACATGCTGCGATCGTTGATCCGCTACCTGCAAACGGCTCAAGAATTGTGCCCTCTCCTAGCGGTAAGAGTGACCGGGCGAGGATGCGCAAAATGTGCTGAGGTTTTTGTGTTGGATGCTCACCGATGGCTTCTTCGGTGACTGGGGTCTTACCAGATTGGATTACATCAGGAAACGGGCTGTTTACGTTGATGCGTCGGAGTGCTCCGGTGCCCCACTTCCTTAAGTTTTCCGCGACGGTGCGCTCAGATATTGGTTTACGGAAGATCATCCAAGGTTCGTAGTTGCCCCTGGGTGTTACACACACTTCTGGGAACTCCTCTTCGGCCAATTTGGGGCGATCCCCACCTCTGAAGCCACGGTATAGCCTCATGACTGCGCCTCGTACCTCAAAGCCAGCAGTAGCCATCCCGTCTTGAACCAAGAATTGAAGCATCGGCGTTCCAGCCACCATAACGTGTGCTCCAGGCACAAGGACAGGCTCTAAGGCTTCCCCAAAGCTTTGAAAATACGAGCGAACGTGCTCGCGTTGTTCGGCTGTGAGTGTTGTGAACCTCGGAAGTGGCGCGCGTTCGCTGCCGCCGATCTTTGGTGGAATGCGCCACACCCCCCCGCGGCCGGCGCGCAGCTTAGCAACTTCTTCCGGGGTGAACTCCACGATTCCGAATGGCGGGTCTGTTAGAACGGCTTGAAACGAGTTGGGCGCTTGATCTTTGAGCCAATCGAAGCAGTTTTCGTTGTGTAGTGTGAAGGCCATGCAACAGTTTCGCCTATAGTTGAAAGACTGTCAAGGGGGAAAAAGTTACATTTTGCGCATGACATTGGAAGCACAGCAGATTGTCGGGGCGTGTGTGCGCTTTTACCGAGAGAGGGCCGGATTGACGCAAGAGGCACTTGCAGTGAAGGCGGGGATTTCGTACCAGTACCTCTCTGGCATAGAGACTGGTCGGGAGAATTTCACAATCGGCGTGCTTGAAGCGTTGTGCTTGGGGCTAGACATTCCGGTCCGCACGATGATACCTACGGCCTACGACAATGCAGCAGGTCACTTCCCTCCATTGGTAAATCCGGCTTTTTTTCGTCGCAATGTGCCGTTGCCAGATGGACTCTCGTTTGAACACCTCCGCGACACACTCGACCGCACCCAATCGGTGATTCATCGGATCAACCGCAACATGGTCGCCGAGAGTGGCGGGACATTGCAGGACTTGATTCAGGGGAATAATTTTTCCGGCCTAGTCAGCAATGTTTTGGCAGACAGTTTCCACCACTGCTCCCCGTATAAACACAACCATGATCAGCGCTACCCTGACCTGATTAACCCTTTGGCAAACGCTGGGGCGTCGGAGGGATTGGAGATCAAGACCACCCTACGGATTGGAAAAGGCGGGGAAAGCCACAACGGCCATGATGGCTGGCATGTTATTGCTTGCTACAACTTTTTGGAAAATGGTGACATTCAATTTGTACATGTAATGTTCGCTTGGTTGAATGGTCATATGAATCATCAACCAGATTGGAAGTACGTTGGTAGCAGAGTGAATGAAGAAACGGGTAGCCGTCGAACAGAAACATTCAACACAACTCCTGAGGGAAATCTCAAGTTGCGCGATGGGTCTGCCTACCTCGATTCCACCAAAGTTGACTTCAGCAGGTGGCGTTCGCCTTCAGGACGCTTACCGCCAGCGTGGAGCATTTGGAATAGGCTCTGATGTCTCGGCGATGTTTAAATCGCGAAGCCCAACGTGAATGTAACCGGCGCTGCGCGGCTTTATTGCGCAGCGTCCCTGTTGACAGCCGTGTTGGGCATATTCCTCTACTTAACGATTCGACCCTCAATATTGGACTTCACCCGCTTCAATAGACACCTGTTAAGGTCTAAATTGAACTGGAGTGATAGCCATGAAGACAGTGAGATACCCGGCCGAATTCAAGGCTGAAGCGGTGCGTCAAGTAACCGAGCGTGGGC
>JAKFVA010000025.1 GCA_021732385.1 Burkholderiales bacterium
CCACATCTGCCCAAGCCAGCTGCTGGGCGAAGCCGCGCATGGCAGACCACGACATGGCGTTGGAAGCCACGTCCAGCGTGATGGGGTAGCGGTACACCGCGCCCTCAGGCCGCTGCAATACGGCAGGCTGTGCTTGCGGGCTCAGCGTGAAGATACGGTTTTCAACGCCATGCACCTGCAAGCCGCGCGTGAGCTGCAACAGCACCTGCTCGATGCCGCCCACGCTGTCGGGGTAATAGGTTTTATAGACGTGCAGAACGCGCATGGGCCGCAAATTGTAGGGGTGGCCTGAAAACGCCAAAAATCAGGCGTTTTTCAGGTGCCAAATAGGCTTTAGACCCAGTATTGATGTGCGGGTGCCGCTATGGATTTTTACTATTACTTCAGTAGCATTCAAGCGGCTGACATGGCTAAAAGTGAATGCCTCGCATCATTTGCTGCATCGCCACCGCCTCGGCCGAGAGTTGCGGCTTGGCCGATTTGTCGCCCTTGGCGGCCGATGAATCCGGGAACATGCGGAAACTGGTGTTCATCATGATTTGCGCCACGCGCGGCACCAGCGCGTGCAACACCTGCCCGGTAATGCCCAGGCGGGTGGCAATGCGCACCGGCTTGAAAATACAGGCTTGCGCAATCATGTCGCCAGCTTCCTCAGGGGCCAGGGTGGGGATGTTGTTGTACAGGTTGGTCGGTGCAATCATGGGCGTGCGCACCAGCGGCATGTTGATGGTGGTGAAGGTGATGCCGACGTCGGCGTATTCGCTGGAAGCGCAACGCGTCCAGGCGTCGAGCGCGGCCTTGCTGGCCACATAAGCGGAAAAACGCGGTGCGTTGGTCAGCACCCCAATCGAGCTGATGTTGACTATGTGGCCTTTGCGCTTGGCGCTCATGCCGGGCAGCAGGCCCATGGTGACGCGCAGGCAGCCAAAGTAGTTGAGCTGCATGGTGCGCTCAAAGTCATGGAAGCGGTCGTAGCTGGCCTCGATAGCGCGGCGGATCGAGCGGCCCGCGTTGTTGATGAGAAAGTCCACGCCGCCGTGGTTGGCAATCAGCAGCTGAATGAAGCGGTCGCAATCGACCATGTCGGCAATGTCGGCGGCATAGGCCACAAACTGGTAGCCCTTGGCTTTGGCTTCCTTGCAGGCTTCGTCGAGCTTGTCCTGGTCGCGTCCGCAGATGATGGTGGTGGCACCCGCTTCGGCGAACTTGTGCGCCGCCGCCAGCCCGATGCCCGACGAGCCGCCAGTAACCAGCACCACCTTGCCGCCCACCGTGCCTTTGAGCGAGCGGTCGATGTGCAGGTCGGGGTCGAGGTGCCGCTCCCAATAGTCCCACAGCACCCAGGCGTAGTTGCGCAAGTTGGGGCACGCTATACCCGAGCCCTTGAGCGCGGCCAGCGTTTCGCGGCAGTCAAAGCGCGTGGGGTAGTTCACAAACGTGAGCATGTCTTCGGGCAGGCCCAGGTCTTTCATGATGGCATTGCGCACGCGGCGCACCGGGGCCAGCGCCATCAGGCTTTTCTTCAGGCCCTTGGGAATAAAGCCCAGCAGCGCGGCATTGACAAACAAATTCATGCGCGGCGCGTGGCCGGCGCGGCTGAAAATGTCCAGCACATCGCCGACGCGGTAGCCCACCGGGTCCACCAGGTGAAAGCACTTCTTCTCGATTTTTGCCTGGTGGCTGATGTGGTTCAGCGCATTCACCACGAAATCAACCGGCACGATATTGATGCGACCGCCCTCCAGCCCGACCATCGGCATCCACGGCGGCAGCAACTGGCGCATGCGCTGGATGAGCTTGAAGAAGTAATAGGGCCCGTCGATCTTGTCCATCTCGCCGGATTGGCTGTCGCCCACCACCATGGCGGGGCGATAGACCGTCCAGGTGCCCTTGTAGTCCTGGCGCACGATTTTTTCGCTCTCGTGCTTGGTCATGAAGTAGGGGTGGTCGATGTTTTCGGCCTCGTCAAACATGTCTTCGCGGAACACGCCCTCGTACAGGCCCGCCGCTGCAATGGAGCTCACATGGTGCAGGTGCTTGGTGTCAATCGCCTTGGCCAGCTCGACCATGTGACGCGTGCCGTCGATATTGACTGCAATCTGGCTGGCTTCATCAGCACCCAGGTCGTACACGGCGGCCAGGTGGTAGAAATGATCTACCACGCCCTTGAGTTTTTTGATGTCTTCCGCGCTTACACCCAGCTTCTTGCTGGTGAGATCGCCAAACACCGGCACCAGGCGCGCGGCGCTGACACCGCAATACGCGCGCAGATCGGCAATCTTGCCCTGGCTTTCCTGGCGAATCAAAAAATACACCGTGGCGCCTTTGCGCTCAAGCAGCTTCTTGGCGAGCCGTTTGCCGATAAAACCGGTGGCACCGGTCAGAAAATAATTCATACAGTCTCCAAAAGGGATGGCTGCATTCTTGTTGAAAGCGGCTGGCGGCGATTCAGCAAAAACCCGCGCACAGCCCTTGTGGGCCTAGGCGTGTGCGTCTAGGCATTTAGAAGCGCCCACCTACACGGGCTGCCAGCCTGCACGTAGAGTTGCCCCACTTGCCCAGCGCCTGCTTTTATTGGTGTAGCGCACGGGCTTTATCAACGTATTTATCTTTTTTCGGAGCATCCCATGGTCAAAAAACTGCAAAAACTCGCCTCTGGCAACGCCACCGGTTCCCACCTGGGTAGCACCGTCAAGGATTCCGCCCAGCAAATTTGGCTGGCTGGCCTGGGCGCGTTTGCCAAGGCGCAAGACGAAGGCGGCAAGGTGTTTGACGCGCTGGTTAAAGAGGGTCTCACCCTGCAGCGCAAAACCCAGTCGGCTGCCGAAGAAAAAATTTCTGAAGCCACCACCAAGATGAGCGACATGGCCAACGAACTCAGCTCCAAGGTCACTGAAATTGGCACCAAAGCCACCGGCCAGTGGGACAAGCTGGAGAGCATTTTTGAAGAGCGCGTTTCCAAAGTGCTGCAAAAGCTCGGCGTACCCGCCGCACGCGATGTAGACGCCCTGCTGGCACGCATCGACACACTGCACGCGATTGTGGCCAAGCTCAGCGACAAAACTGCTGAAGGCGCCAAAGCCGTGGTCAAGTCGGTAGCCAAAGCGAGCACGCCGAAGGCAGCGCCTGTTGCACGCAAACGCGCCGCAGGCTCAGCGCCAGCCAAGGCCGCCAGCAAAACACGCGTCAAGCCTGCCGCAAAAAGCACGCCTAAAGCCGCTACTAAAACAGTAGTGAAGGCGCCAGCCAAAACTGCGCGCAAAACAGCAGCCGCCAAATAAATCGCGTTAAATCGGGGCAACCATACCGGGCCACCCGTTTGGCGCAGGCAGTGCAAAAAAGAGGCTTCGGCCTCTTTTTTTCGCCTGTACTTTTTGCTGCAACGCAGCATTGCACGCGCAGCGCGGCCTCTAAACTGCAAGGTGGAGCGTAGGTAGTAGCAGCCATGACAAGCGCCGTTGCACGGGCTACAAAAGCAGCAGCGCAAGCGCATCACCAGAAAACAAAGACAAAGGGCAAACAGGCATGGCGAAAAAAGCGCCAAGGCGCACGGCAGAGCGCATATTGGAGGTATCGCTGGACTTGTTCAACCGGTTTGGTGAGCCCAATGTTTCGACCACACTGATTTCTGCCGAGCTGCGCATCAGCCCCGGCAATCTCTACTACCACTACCCCGCCAAAGACGAGCTGATCAACGCGCTGTTTCGGCGCTATGAACAGGAACTGGGCCCGCTGCTCAACGCCGCCGACGGCGTGCGCAACGTGGAAGACGCCTGGTTTTTCATGCACACGCTGTTTGAGCTGATATGGGCCAACCGTTTTTTGTACCGCGACCTGAACGACCTGCTGTCTAAAAACCGCCTGCTGGAAACGCATTTCCAGCAAGTACTCAAAAACAAGACCCGCGCCGTTAAGACCCTGCTGGATGGCATGCGCCGCGCCGGTGCCGTGCAAATCGACTCGCGCGAAATGGAAGCCACCGCCACCAGCATGGTGGTGGTGCTCACCTACTGGCTGAGCTTTGAGTATGTGCGCGACCCGCGCCGCGCGCTGGAAGCCGAAACCGCCCAACTGGCGCTACTGCGTGGTGCCCAGCATGTGCTGCACCTGCTGGTGCCCTACCTGGAGCCCGGCCAGCGCGCGCATTTGCTTGGCCTGGTTGATGCGTATTGCACACCAGCCACGTAAAACAACACCCCATAACAACCATTCAAGGAGATCCTCATGGCCAAATGGACCGCTTTTCCCCATGCTGGCGATTACGCCTTTGACGCTGCCAGCGTTAAAAAGAACTGGGCCAAACTGCACTTGAACGACGCCGAGCCACTGCCCAAGGAAGCCGCTGCGCTGGCGGCCTGGGCGCAGTTTCACAGCGGCCAGTTTCAGCAGGCGGCCGAGGCTGGGCTGAAGGCTGGGGGGGCGGGCCTGGCCGTGGCTTACAAGGCCACCTGCATTTACGCCACCTACCTGGAGCAAAAAGAAAAAACCAAGCTTGAGCTGTTTATGCAAATCGCGCAGCAGGCCGAGGCACAAGCAGCTGCCGACCCCAAAAACGCTGCCGCCTGGTATTGGCAAGCCTATGCACTGGGCCGCTACAGCCAGGGCATCAGCGTGGCCAAGGCGCTGGCGCAAGGTCTCGGCGGCAAAATCAAGGCCGCGCTGGAGACCGCCATCAAACTGCAACCCAAACACGTGGATGCGCACATTGCGTTGGGTGCATTTCATGCCGAGGTGATTGACAAGGTGGGCTCGCTGATTGGCGGCATGACCTATGGCGCTAAAAAAGAAACTGGCCTCAAGCTATTTCAGGCGGCGCTCGCGCTTAACCCCGGCTCGGCCATTGGCCTGATTGAATACGCCAACGCGCTGGTGATGCTGGAGGGCGACAAGAAAATGCAGGAAGCCACCCAGCTGTATGAGCGCGCTGCCGCCGTGAAGGCGCAAGACGCCATGGAACGGCTGGATGTGGAACTGGCCAAGGCGGAGCTGGCTGACTGAAGTCGCTGGCTTTGATTGCGGGCCAGCGATTGCGACGGTGACGCTGACAATGCTTTTTTTGCTACCAAATAGATAGTAAAAAAGGTGAGCGCTACTCGCACGCCCAATATAGCAAAAAGCGCTATTCAATACCTGCAATACGTCCTAAAAACGTAATTTTTAGGTTTGCCGCGTCTGAAAACTGTATTTAGCCGTCCTGCAAACTGAAAAAATCAGTCGAATAGGCTATTTTTAGATAGCAAATAGGGCTTTTGGCTAGCACCAACGTGCGGGTGGCGCTACACCTTTTTACTATCTATTTGATAGTGGTTGACTGCCTGAGTGGCATGCCAGTTGGCAGATTTACCAGCTGCCGTCAAACCGCTGGCTGCAGGCAGTAGCGCTGGGCAGCGAGTTGCTGGAGGCCGTCGAACACCAGGCTGTCGACCAGCTCAAACGCCACAGACATGCTGGGCGCCATTTTCCAGCCCGCACCGCCCGTCATGATGCACAGCGGCTCCTGGGCGCAGTGGCTGCGCAGGTGGGCCACCATGCGCTCAACCGCCCCGGCAATGGCAAAGGTGCCACCACTGGTGAGCGCATCGCTGGTGTTGGTGGGAAAGGTGCATACCTCGCCGGTGGGCACATGCAGGCCGGCAGTACCCGATTCGAGCGCGCGCAGCATGATGCCGTGGCCCGGCAAAATCAGCCCGCCCAAAAATTTGCCGCTGGCGTCCACCGCCTCAATGGTCACTGCCGTGCCCACCATCACCACCACCAGCGGGCGCGGCGGGCCGCTTTGGCGCATCAGGTGCAGCGCGCCGATCATGGCGACAAAACGGTCGGCTCCGAGGCGGCTGGGGTAGTCGTACCCGTTGGTCAGGCCCGCCTCGGCGGCGCTGGGTACAACCCATTGCGGGGTAATGTCCCACAGCTCCATTTGCTCCTCGACCCGGCGCTTGATGGCGTCGCCCGCCACAATGCAGCCCAGCATGCAGGTGGGCGCGGGCAAGGCCGCCCAGTCGCCCTCGGCCAGCTTGTCAATGTTCTCTAAAAACTCCACGCCTTGCGCCATTAGCGGCGCGCCGGGGCAGGGCGAGGCAAACTGCATCCACTTGAGTCGGGTATTGCCTACATCAATTGCCAGAAATGTCATGCGCCGCATTATTACGGGTTTGTGGCAACATGGGTTGAGGAAAGTGCGCATAGGCAATGCGTCATAAAGTTGGCGTACTGTGCAAGAGGGCCAGAAAGCCAAAAGTCAAAAGCCCATTTGGGCACGCCACACACCAACCACAGGAATCACACCATGGGATTGTTTAGTTTCATCAAGGAAGCCGGGGAAAAGCTGTTTGGCAGCAAAGAGATTGAAAAAGCGGCTGACGCCGCCGCCAGCGACCCCGCCGTGCAGGCCAATCTGGACGCGCTGAACGCCAAGGCCGGGCAAGCCATTGCCACGTATATCGAGACGCAAAACCTGGGGGTTACCGCGCTTGGCGTGACGTTTGACGGGGCCAGCGGCACCGTGACCGTGCAAGGCCAGGCACCCACGCAAGAAGCCAGTGAAAAAGTAGTGCTGTGTTGCGGTAACGTAGGCGGCGTGGTGTCGGTGAACAACCTGCTGGTGGTGGCTGCACCTGCCGACGAAGCCCGCTACCACGACGTGGTGCGTGGCGACACGCTGTCAGCAATTGCCAAAACCCATTACGGCAATGCCAACAAATACATGGCTATTTTTGAGGCCAACAAACCCATGCTGAGCCACCCTGACAAGATTTACCCGGGGCAAAAGCTGCGCATTCCGGCGCTGGCTTAAAGGCAGGCGGGGGCAGGACTGCCCCCGCGGCAGGCTCGAACGGCCAGTAGCTCAGCGGCCTGGGTTCAAGCCAGCTTGCCGTGGCACTGCTTGTATTTCTTGCCGCTGCCGCAGGGGCAGGGTTCGTTGCGGCCCACCCGCATCACTGCTTGTAGCGGTGCGCCAGACAGGTCGCCCCCAGCTGCCAGCGGGCTGGCACCGTCAGCCAGCGTGGTTTGCGCCTCGCCACTTTCAGTGGGCGCGGTGTAGGTGATATTGGCAATGCTTTCGGCGCGCTGCTCCATGTCTTGTGCGGCTTGGTCCAATTGCTCGGTGGACTGAACTTTCACCGTCATCAAAATCTGGGTGACTTCATTTTTCACCGAGTCAAGCAGTTGGCCAAATAACTCAAAGGCTTCGCGCTTGTATTCTTGTTTGGGCTGCTTTTGCGCATAGCCGCGCAGGTGAATGCCCTGGCGCAAATAGTCAAGAGAGCTCAGGTGCTCACGCCAGTGGGTGTCTATGCTTTGCAGCAACACCATGCGCTCGAACTTGGTGAAATTCTCGGGCCCTACCAGCGCCAGTTTTTCAGCGTAGGCTTCATTGGCAGCCGCCACCACGGCATCAACGATTTCATCGTCGGTCAAGGTGTCGGCAGACTGCACCATGCCCTGCAAGTCCAGCGGCAACTGCCACTCCGTGGCCAGCACCTGCTCCAGGGCAGGCAAGTCCCACTGCTCTTCCACCGATTCGGCGGGCACGTGCTGGCGCACCAGGTCGGTAAAGCAGCCTTCGCGCAGGCCGGCGATCTGGCTGGCCAAATCGGCGGCGTCCATGATGTCGTTACGCTGCTGGTAGATCACCTTGCGCTGGTCGTTGGAGACGTCGTCGTATTCCAAGAGCTGTTTGCGAATGTCGAAGTTGCGTGCCTCGACCTTGCGCTGCGCGCTCTCGATGCTGCGCGTGACAATGCCGGCCTCAATCGCCTCGCCGTCGGGCATTTTGAGCCGGTCCATGATGGCCTTGACGCGGTCGCCCGCGAAGATGCGCATCAGCGAATCATCCAGGCTCAGGTAAAAGCGCGAGGAGCCCGGGTCGCCCTGGCGGCCTGAACGGCCACGCAGCTGGTTGTCGATACGGCGCGACTCATGGCGCTCGGTGGCAATGATGCGCAGCCCGCCCAGCGCCTTGACTTGCTCGTGCTGGGTTTGCCAGTCGGCGCGCAACTGCGCAATGCGTTGGGCCTTGCTGGCGTCGTCAAGCGACGCGTCGCTTTCTACTGCTTCAACCAGTTTTTCGAGGTTGCCGCCCAGCACAATGTCGGTGCCGCGGCCGGCCATGTTGGTGGCAATGGTGAGCGCTTTGGGCCGCCCGGCCTGGGCCACAATATCGGCCTCGCGGGCGTGTTGCTTGGCGTTCAGCACCTGATGCGGCAGGCCTTCTTTTTCCAGCAAGCCGGCAATCAGCTCGGAGTTTTCAATGGAGGTGGTGCCCACCAGCACGGGCTGGCCGCGCTCGTAGCAGTCGCGCACATCGGCGATGGCGGCTTCGTATTTTTCGCGCGTGGTTTTGTAGACGCGATCCAGCCTGTCATCGCGCTTGCTCAAGCGGTTGGGCGGGATGATGACGGTCTCCAGGCCGTAAATTTCCTGGAACTCAAAGGCCTCGGTGTCGGCTGTGCCGGTCATGCCGGCCAGCTTGGCGTACAGGCGGAAATAGTTCTGGAAGGTGATGGACGCCAGCGTCTGGTTTTCTGCCTGAATTGGCACGCCCTCTTTGGCCTCCACCGCTTGGTGCAGGCCCTCGCCCCAGCGGCGGCCCGACATGAGGCGGCCAGTAAATTCGTCGACGATGACAATTTCCTGCGTGCCTTTTTCGCCAAGCTGCACCACATAGTGCTGGTCGCGCTGGTACAGGTGGTGAGCGCGCAAGGCGGCGTACAGGTGGTGCATCAGCGTGATGTTGGCCGGGTCATATAGCGTGGCACCCTCGGGGATCAGGCCCAGATTAAACAAGATGCGCTCGGCGTTTTCATGGCCTTGCTCGGTCAAGTAAACCTGGTGGGCTTTTTCATCCAGGGTAAAGTCGCCCGGCTTGGTGATGCCCTCGCCGGTGCGTGCGTCGGCTTCGCCCTCTTGCTTTTGCAACAGCGGCACCACTTGGTTGATGGCCACGTACGTTGCGGTGTGGTCTTCGGCCTGGCCGCTGATGATGAGCGGCGTGCGCGCCTCGTCAATCAAGATGGAATCGACCTCGTCAACAATGGCGTAATTGAGCACGCGCTGCACCCGGTCGCCGGGCTCGTAGACCATGTTGTCGCGCAGGTAGTCAAAGCCAAACTCGTTGTTGGTGCCGTAAGTGATGTCGGCTTGGTAGGCGGCCTGCTTTTCGAAACGACCCATCTGCGGCAGGTTGACCCCGACACTCATGCCCAAGAAGTTGTACAGGCGGCCCATCCACTGCGCGTCGCGGTTGGCCAGGTAATCGTTGACAGTGACCACATGCACGCCCTTGCCAGCCAGGGCGTTGAGGTACACCGGCAAGGTGGCGGTGAGGGTTTTGCCCTCGCCGGTGCGCATCTCGGAAATCTTGCCTTCGTGCAAAGACATGCCGCCCATTAGCTGCACATCAAAGTGGCGCATTTTCATGACGCGCTTGGAGGCCTCGCGTACCACAGCAAAGACCTCAGGGAGCAGCTGGTCGAGGGTTTCGCCTGCGGCCAGGCGGTCTTTGAAGACCTGGGTCTGGGCTTGCAAAGCCGTGTCGTCGAGCTTTTCGAACGACGGCTCCAGCGCATTGATGCGGTCGGCGACTTTGCGGTACTGGCGCAGCAAACGGTCGTTGCGGCTGCCAAAGATTTTGGTGAGGAAGTTGCTGGCCATGAAAACAGTAGCCGCCTTGCCAAGCTGCCGCTGACCCAGTGATGGCTGAGGCCATGGTGCGGCGCAAGTCCGGGCGGTGGAAATCCTTAAAACGAGTGTGGATCAACTGGCGGTAGCTTGGGGCGTTACCGCCCAAAACAAGCCAGCGCAGCAAGCCGCGCTTGGCTGGGGAAAACAAAGGTGCGCCCCGCTGATGGTTCGCCTGAATTCTACCTTTGCACCACACCAGTTGGCTTTGTTGGCCCCGCCTGCGCTTGGAGTGCCTTGGCAGGCGCCAAGTTTTGCCCCGCCGTCAAGAATTTTTGCGGATTTTGCGGTACACCCTGCAGCAGCACTTCAAAGTGAAGGTGCGGGCCGGTGGAGCGTCCGGTGGTACCGACTTCAGCGATTTTTTGCCCGCGCTTGATCAGGTCGCCTTTTTTTACCCAGACTTTGGCGGCATGGGCGTAGCGCGTGATCAGCGCGTTGCCGTGGTCGATTTCCACCATGTTGCCGTAGGCCGCATGAAATTCCTGCGCAACCACCACGCCACCGGCTGCTGCCAGGATGGGTGTGCCAGGTTCGGCCTGAAAATCCAGCCCGGTGTGCAGCGCCTGCCCGCCGGTAAATGGATCAATGCGCCAGCCAAACGCCGAGCCGAGGTTGCCCGCCAGCACAGGCTGCTGGGTCGGGACCATCATGGTTTTGATTTTCTGGTCGAACAGGCGCGATTCAATCAGCGTCATTACATCGGTGCGCTCTGCGGTCAGGCGGTCAAGGTCAGCCAGCGTGGCTTGCAGCTCTTGCATGGACAGTGGCTTCACCGACACCAACGCGCCGCCCTGGCCTGGTGGCGGGCCTTTCAGGTCGGGCGGGCTAATGCCGGCCAAACCGGAAACGCGCTCTCCGAGCGATTCAAGCTGCGCCATCTTGGCTTGCATCTCGCCCAGTTTGCGCGCCATGGCATCAAGGTTTTCGCGCATAAAGCGGTCGCGCTGCTCAAATTCGTCTTTGACCACCAGCTTGACCAGCGCGCCAATGACTGGCCAGCCTTCGCGCGCGCCCTTGAGAAAAACCCAGTGGTAGAGCCCCGCCGCCACCACCATCAAGCTGAGCGACAGTGCCAGCGCCGCCAGCACCAACTGCGGGCCACTTAAATGAACCGCGCGGCTTTTGGCCAGCCAGGCGTCCGTGATAATCAAATGCATTGCATCCCTTACAACATCAGTTGCATCCACAACCGTTACAAAGCCTGGCCGTTTGCCCACCATGAAACGCTCTCACAGCATGCCCTTGCAGCAAGCCGCACAGGAATCACCTGTGCTGGCGCGTCTGATGGCGCTGGCTGAAGAGTCCGGCCAGCGACTGGCGGCAATTTCGCCCCTGCTTCCGGCAGGCCTGCGAAGCCATATTGCGGCTGGCCCAATTGACGGCCCCCAATGGTGCCTGCTGGTTCAAAACAGCGCAGCCGCCGCCAAGCTGCGGCAACTGCTGCCCACGCTGCTTGCAGCGTTGAACCGCCGGGGATGGGAGGTTACCTCAATTCGGCTCAAGGTACAAACGCCAACTGCGTAAAGATGATGGCGAGGCGGCTGTGAGTGCAGTTGCAGGTGTGGCCTTTGCCACACCCGCCGCAGCCACTGAATTTGGTGCCGATTGTCGGATTTGAACTGACGACCTACCGCTTACAAGGCGGTTGCTCTACCCCTGAGCTAAATCGGCGCAAACTGCATTTTACAAGCGTGCTTATTTGATACGTTTTAGTTTAGCCCGTCCGCCTTTGGAGCCGCTGGCGTTGCTGGGTGTGTCGGGCGCACTGGGGGGCGCGGCATCGGACGCACTTGCTGCGCCGCCGTTGGCAACAACGGCTGGGCCGTCGGGTGTGGACGGCTCCTGCGGGCCGCCCGCCGAGGAAACCAGTTGCACCAGGCGGCCTTCAGGGCGGGGCGTGGCAGGCTTTGCCACACTGCTCAGCAAGGCCGGGCGCTGTGCCTCATCCGCAGGGGCAGCAGCCGGGGGCGCAGGCTGCGGGAAGGCCATGCCCTGGCCGTTTTCTCGCGCGTAGATGGCAATCACACGGCCAATCGGCACCAGCACCTCATGTGCCTTGCCTGAGAAGCGCGCCTTGAATTCAATGAATTCGTTGCCCAGTTTGAGCGCGCTGGTGGCGTCAAAGCTGATGTTGAGCACAATCTCGCCGTTTTTTACGTATTCACGCGGCACGTGGGTGGTTTCGTCAACCAGCACAGCCACATAGGGCGTCAGGCCGTTGTCGGTACACCACTCGTACAGCGCCCGGATTAAATACGGGCGAGTAGAGGTTGACTCAGAGGCGTTCATTGCAAGCAGTTAGCAGCGGGCAAGCGTGGGGGCGATGGTTTCGCCGCCGGGCCGCCCCAAGGCGAAACGCGCCCCCTCGGGTGGCAGCGCATTACACGCAGTGAAAAGCGTGGGGGCCACATTCATTTGCGCATGACCTTCTCGGACGGCGTCAACGCCTCGATATAGGCCGGGCGCGAGAAAATGCGTTCGGCGTATTTCAGCAGCGGTGCGGCATTTTTTGACAGGTCGATGCCGTAATAGTCCAGGCGCCAGAGCAGCGGCGCAATCGCCACGTCGAGCATGGAAAAATTGTCGCCCAGCATAAACTTGTTTTTCAGGAACACGGGGGCCAGTTGCGTCAGGCGGTCACGGATGTGGTTGCGCGATTTTTCCAGCGTTTTCTCGTTGCCCTTGGCAGCACGCGACTCCATCGTGCTGACATGCACAAACAGCTCTTTCTCAAAATTGAGCAGAAACAGGCGCACACGGGCACGGTCGACCGGATCGCCGGGCATCAGTTGCGGGTGCGGAAAGCGCTCGTCGATGTACTCATTAATGATGTTGGACTCGTACAGAATCAAATCGCGCTCGACCAGAATGGGCACCTGGCCATACGGATTCATCACGCTGATGTCCTCGGGCTTGTTGTACAAGTCCACATCGCGGATTTCAAAGTCCATGCCTTTTTCAAACAGCACGAAACGGCAGCGGTGGGAAAACGGGCAGGTGGTGCCTGAGTACAAGACCATCATGGTGGGAGGCTCCTAAAAATTAAAAGAGTGGGCGCCATCCGGTTGTCTGGCAAACCCACTCTGCGCAGCCTCAGGCAAACAGCCTGAGACTAATTATTTGATGTCTTTCCAGAACGCGGCATTCAGGCGCCACGCCAAAAAGCTGAACACGCCCAGAAATAACAACACCCAGACGCCCACACGCACGCGGGTGTTTTGCACTGGCTCAGACATCCACTGCATGAAACTGACCAAATCACCAATGGATTCGTCGTACTGCTGCGGCGTCATGGTGCCGGGGGTAATCTGCTTCCAGCCCTTGAAAACCTTGACATCCTGACCGTGGTCTTGCTTGGTTTCAAAGATCGGCTCACGGCTGCCCTGCAATTGCCACAACACATGCGGCATGCCTACATCGGGAAAAGCCAGGTTGTTCCAGCCACTGGGTTTGGTCGGGTCGGGGTAGTAGGTGCGCAAATACGTGTAGAGGTAGTCGGCACCGGGCCCCGCATGGCTGGAGCGCGAGCGAGCGACCAAAGTCAGATCGGGCGGATTGGCACCAAACCACTCATTGGCTTCCTTGGGGTTGATGCTGGCTTTCATTTGCTCGCCAACCTTCTCGGTAGTGAACAGCAGGTTGTCCTTGATGTCTTGTGCCGACAAGCCGATATCTTGCAGACGGTTGTAGCGCATGTAGGCCGCCGAGTGGCAGCTCAGGCAGTAGTTGACAAACAGCTTGGCACCGTTTTGCAGGGCCACCAGGTCATTGGTCTTGTTGGGTGCCTTGTCCCAGGCAATACTGGAGCCGCCAGCCGCGAGAGCTGGAGAAAAAATACCCGCCGACAAGGCCAACAGGAATGCAGCGAGCAGCTGACTGCCGTGGTTTTTAAGTATGTTCATGGTCAATGAATCTGGCGTCAAATCGGGATATCAGTGGGCTGCAAAGGTTACACGCGTGGGCACGGGTTTGAATTCGCCCATGCGGCTCCACACTGGCATCAGCATGAAAAAGCCGAAGTAAAACAGGGTGCCGATTTGCGAGATGCGCTCCCCCACTGCTGATGGTGGCAACACGCCCAGATACCCCAGCACAAAGAAGTTCAGCACAAAAATGGCATACAGCCATTTGTGCCAGCCCGGCCGGTAACGAATCGACTTGACGGGGCTGTAATCGAGCCAGGGCAAGGCAAACAAGATCATGGTTGAGCCGCCCATGACCACCACGCCCCAGAACTTGGCATCAAAAATCAGCATGGCAGCCGCAGTGGCCACGGCGACAACGGCAATTACTGCCTTGAAGATTTGCGGCATGCGCACCTTAAACACCAACGCCGCGGCCCCAGCCAGCACGCAGGCCACCAGCACGTACATCATTTCACTGGTAATGGCACGCAGCATGGAATAAAACGGCGTGAAGTACCAGACCGGCGCAATGTGCGGCGGTGTCTTGAGCGGGTCAGCAGGGATGAAATTGTTGTATTCCAGGAAGTAGCCGCCCAGCGCCGGGGAGAAAAAGATGACCGCAGTAAAAGCCATCAGGAAGACGCTGACACCCATGATGTCGTGCACCGTGTAGTAAGGGTGAAAGGGGATGCCGTCAAGCGGCAGGCCGTCTGCGCCCTTGGTGGCCTTGATTTCAACGCCGTCGGGGTTGTTGGAGCCCACCTCATGCAAGGCAATGATGTGCGCCGCCACCAGACCCAGCAGCACCAGCGGCACCGCAATCACGTGGAAGCTGAAAAAGCGGTTGAGCGTGGCGTCGCCAATCACGAAGTCGCCACGAATCAAGAGCGCCAAGTCGGGGCCAATAAAAGGAATGGCGGCAAACAGGTTCACGATCACCTGCGCGCCCCAGTAGCTCATCTGACCCCAAGGCAGCAGATAGCCCATGAAGGCCTCAGCCATCAAGCACAGGAAAATGGCGCAGCCA
The DNA here is from genome assembly GCA_021732385.1 of Burkholderiales bacterium. GTDB lineage: Bacteria > Pseudomonadota > Gammaproteobacteria > Burkholderiales > Burkholderiaceae_C > JAKFVA01. The sequence continues at coordinate 14,617 of JAKFVA010000025.1, forward strand.
AAGACCCAGATCAGCTCACGCGGTTTGCGGTAGCTGCCGTACATGAGGCCACGGAACATGTGCAGGTAAACCACCACAAAGAAGGCCGACGCGCCGGTGGAGTGCATGTAGCGCACCAGCCAGCCCCAGGGTACGTCGCGCATGATGTATTCCACCGAGGCAAACGCCAATGCGGCATCGGGCTTGTAGTGCATTACCAAAAAGATGCCGGTGACGATTTGAATCACCAACACCAACAGCGCCAGCGAGCCAAAAAAGTACCAGAAGTTGAAGTTTTTTGGCGCGTAGTATTCGGCCAGGTGCTCGTTGTAGAGCTTGGTGGCCGGAAAACGGTTGTCGACCCAGTTGAGCAGCTTGTCTTGCAGCGGGGCGTTAGGAGAGATTTCTTTGAATTCAGCCATGGCAGGTTCAGTTCAGGACGATTGGGGGCAGTGCTGAAGCGGCGGTGCCGCTCAAGCCAGTCCCGCTGGGGCTAGGCGCGGATTTAAGCTTTTTTGTCTTCACCGATGAGCAGCTTGGTGTCAGACAAATACATGTGCGGAGGCACTTCAAGGTTGTCGGGCGCAGGCTTGTTCTTGTAGACGCGGCCCGCAAAGTCAAACGTGGAGCCGTGGCAGGGGCACAGGAAGCCGCCTTGCCAGTCGTCGGGCAGCGAAGGCTGGGCACCGGGCTGAAATTTATCAACCGGCGAGCAACCCAGGTGCGAGCAGATGCCCACGGCAACGAATACCTCGGGCTTGATCGAGCGGCCCTCGTTGCGGGCGTATTCGGGGGTGAGCTCGCCAGGGTTGCGCTTGGACTCAGGATCAGCAGACAGGGCTGCCGTGGCCTTGAGGGTGGCCAGTTGCTCGGGCGTGCGGCGCACGATCCAAACCGGCTTGCCACGCCACTCAACGGTGATTTTCTCGCCTGGCTTGATGCCAGCAATGTCCACCTCAACAGCGGCACCAGCGGCCTTGGCGCGCTCGGATGGCGCAAAACTGCTGACAAAGGGCACAGCCACTGCGGCGCCACCTAGGGCACCGGCGCAACCCGAGGCAATTAGCCAGGTGCGTTTGCTGTTGTCTAAGGGGGTCGGGCTCATTGGCATCCTAGGGCTCTTGTCAGGTGGTTTTTTGACTGGTTAACCACTGATTGTAGCCGAGGGTTAATACCCGATTCAAGCTGTGGCACTGCCTGCGTGCTTGGCAACGGGGGCTTGACAGCGCCTGCCGCGCGGCAATACTGCCCCTTGTTCAAAACAAGGGGAAAACATGGGCATGGCACAGGAGTTCAAAGAGTTTGCTGTCAAGGGCAATGTGGTGGACCTGGCAGTTGGCGTCATTATTGGCGCGGCTTTTTCAAAAATAGTGGACTCGTTGGTGGGTGACCTGATCATGCCGTTGGTGGGCCGGGTATTTGGCCAGCTGGATTTCTCTAGCCTGTTCATCGTGCTGGCCCAAGTACCGCCGAACACGGCGCTGACGCTGGATGCCCTGAAAAAAGCTGGTGTGCCGGTGTTTGCCTACGGCAATTTCATTACCGTGGCGGTGAACTTCATTATTCTGGCCTTCATCATTTTTCTGATGGTCAAGCAGATCAACCGTTTGAAAAAAGAGGCTGCGCCCGCGCCCACCGCTCCCGCACCGGCTGCGCCAGCCGAAGATGTGCTGCTGCTGCGCGAGATCCGCGACAGCCTGAAAAAGTAGCATCCGTATGGCGTGCTTCTGGCGCACGCCTAGCCTGCCAGCTGCCGCGCCAGGCGCACAGCAGCAATTAGGCTGGCGGCATCGGCTCTACCAGACCCGGCAATATCAAAGGCGGTGCCGTGGTCCGGGCTGGTGCGCACCAGCCGCCAGGGGCGCGGGGTGCTGCCTTGCAGGCCCAGCGTGACGTTGACGCCCTGCTCCACGCCCAGGTATTTCACCGGTATCAGGCCCTGGTCGTGGTACATGGCCACCACCACATCAAACTCACCGCGCGCCTGGCCGGGGCGCTGGCGTGCGCGCATGAACACCGTATCGGGTGCCAACGGGCCATGCGCATCCAGGCCAAGCGCACGGGCAGCGGCCACGGCGGGTGCGATGTGTTCAATTTCCTCGCGGCCAAACAGGCCGCCCTCACCGGCATGCGGATTCAAGCCGGCCACCGCTATGCGCGGCGCGCGGCCCAGCAGGCCAAGCAAGGCGGCGTGGGTAATTTGCAGGGTTTGCAGCAGGCTGGCCTGCGACAGCGAGGCAATCGCCTCGCGCAGCGGCAGGTGGATGCTGACCAGCACGGTTTTCAGCTCGTCGTTGGCCAGCATCATGCGCACTGGCAAGTCTGCCACGCGCATGCCGCCAAAAGCCGCTGCCTCGGCTTGCAGCAGCTCGGTGTGGCCGGGAAAAACCTCACCGGCGGCGGCCAACGCCGCCTTGTGCAGCGGCGCAGTCACCAATGCGGCCAGTTCGCCACGCAAGGCCGCCTGTGCGGCCCAGCGCACGCATTGCGCAGCCGCCTGCCCGGCCGCAGCGCTGACCTGGCCATACGCCGGCGGGGTGCTCAAAGGCACGACTTGCAGCAGCGCAACGCAGCGTGGCGGCACCTGAGCCAAATCGGCCACACTGTCCAGCACAGCCACGGGCAAAGGCAGGCAGCCTGGCCCGCTTACGGCTTGCGCCGCGCGCCGCAGTGTGGCGGCGTCACCCGCCACAAAGCAGCCGCGCAGCACCTCGGGCGCATCGCGGAATGCCTTGGCAATGGTCTCGGGGCCGATGCCCGCGGCATCACCCTGGGTGATGGCAATCGGCAAACCCGCTGCCGGGTGGCTGTTGGCACTCATGCCGGGTTGTCCACCTCTATGAATTCATGCACCAGCCCCAGCTGCTGCGCCACCTGCGCTGCTACGGCGGGCGCGCCATAGCGTTCGGTGGCGTGGTGGCCGCAGGCAAAGAACGCCACACCGGTTTCGCGCGCAATGTGGGCCTGCGGCTCGGAAATTTCCCCGGTGATGAAGGCGTCGGCCCCGGCGGCAATGGCGGCCTCAAAATAGCCTTGCGCGCCGCCGGTGCACCACGCTATTTTTTTTATAGCTTTACCTGCACGGCCCACCTGAACTACAGGCCGTTTCAGTGTTTTTTCCAGATGCGCAGCCAGTGCTGGCGCATCGGCAAACATACCCAGGCCCATGAAGCCCAATTGCTGCTCGCCAAAGCGGTGCGGCGCGCCTTGCAGCACCTCAAAGCCCAGTTGCAGACCCAGTTGCGCGTTGTTGCCCAGCGTGGGGTGGGCGTCCAGCGGCAGGTGGTAGGCCAGCAGGTTGATGTCGTGCGCCAGCAAAAGCGCCAGGCGCTGCTTCATCCAGCCCACAATCGGGCCGTTGTTGCGCCCGTCCCAGCCACGCCAGAACAGCCCGTGGTGCACAAAAATCGCGTCAGCCTGCGCTGCCACAGCGGCTTCAATCAAGGCCAGACTGGCCGTGACGCCCGAGACGATTTTGCGTACCTGCGGTTTGCCCTCCACCTGTAGGCCATTGGGGCCGTAGTCTTTGAAGCGCGCGGGCTCCAGCAGTGCGTCGCAGGCGGCAAGCAGGCGTTGGCTATCGGTCATGCGAGTGGCTCCAGACGGGTTGAACAGCCCGGCTTGAACGGGCTTTCGCCATTGTGTGCCAATTCAAACTGGCGCAAGGCAGGTGCAGCTGTGCAAACGCTGCGCAAAGCCCGCGTCGCCCACACAGGAAATGGTGCAGTTCGTGGACAATTGCGCCATGAAACGTTTCTGGCTGCTTTTTTCCCAAACTGTCACGGTCTTGCTGGCCGCCTATTTTGTGGTGCTGACCCTCAAGCCGCAGTGGCTGCAAGGCAGTGGGGTGCAAGGCATTGCGCTGGTGCAGGCACCCGTGGCAGGTGTTTCGGCCACAGCCACGGCAGGCAGCAGTGGCTTTAGCCTGAGTGGCGCTGCCAAGAGAGCCGCGCCAGCGGTGGTGAGCATCAACACCAGCAAGGCCAGCGCACGCAACCCCAATGCGCAAGACCCGTGGTTTCGCTTCTTCTTTGGTGAGCAGGGCCAGGGCCAAGGCGGCCGTGAGCCGCAGGCAGGCCTGGGTTCGGGCGTGATCGTCAGCGAGTCGGGCTATATCCTGACCAACAACCACGTGATCGAGGGCGCCGACGAGATTGAGGTGGTGCTAAACGACGCGCGCCGCGCCCGCGCCAAAGTCATTGGCACCGACCCCGACACTGACCTGGCGCTGCTGAAAATTGACCTCGACCGCCTGCCGGTCATCACCCTGGGCAGCTCCGACACGCTGCAAGTGGGCGACCAGGTGCTGGCCATTGGCAACCCGTTTGGCGTGGGCCAGACCGTGACCAGCGGCATTGTGAGCGCGCTGGGGCGCAACCAGCTGGGCATCAATACCTTCGAGAACTTCATCCAGACCGACGCGGCCATCAACCCTGGCAACTCGGGCGGCGCGCTGGTCGATATCAACGGCAATTTGCTGGGCATCAACACCGCGATTTACTCACGCTCGGGCGGCAGCATGGGCATTGGCTTTGCCGTGCCGGTGTCCACCGCCAAGCTGGTGCTGGAGGGCATTGCCAGCGACGGCCAGGTCAAGCGCGGCTGGATTGGCGTGGAGCCCAACGACCTATCCCCCGAACTGGCCGAAACCTTTGGCGTGAAGCCACCAAAAGACGCGGGCGGCAATTTGCGCGGCGTCATTATTACCGGCGTGCTGCAAAACGGCCCGGCAGCGCAAGCGGGCATCAAGCCTGGCGATGTGGTGGTGAGCGTAGACGGCAAAAGCGCCGGCAATGTCGCGGAACTGCTGGGCACGGTGGCGCAACTCAAGCCCGGCACACCAGCACGGTTCAAGCTGGCGCGGCGCGATGAAACCATTGAGCTTGACGTAACGCCCGGCTTGCGGCCACGGCCGCAAAGGCAAGTGCGGCGTTAAGCGGGTGAAAGCGGGTCAAGGCGTCTTGATCTCAGCCTCAGGCGGTGCCTGGGTGTGCTTGATAAACAAACCCGCCGCCCAGATGCCAATTTCATACAAGATGCACATGGGAATGGCCAGCGCCAGCTGCGAGACCACATCGGGCGGGGTAACGATGGCGGCAATCACAAACGCCAGCACGATGAAATAGCTGCGAAATTCCTTGAGTTTTTGAATGCTCACAATGTTCATGCGGGCCAGCACAATCACCACAATCGGCACCTCAAACGCCATGCCAAAGGCCAAAAACATGCTGAGCACAAAGTTCAGGTAAGCCTCAATATCGGGCGCGGCGGTAATGCTCTTGGGCGCAAAACTCTGGATAAAGCTAAACACCTGGCCAAACACAAAGAAATAGCAAAACGCCACACCAATAAAAAACAGCAAGGTGCTCGACAGCACCAGCGGCATCACCAGCTTTTTCTCGTGGGTGTACAGGCCAGGAGCAACAAACGCCCACAACTGGTACAGCACCACGGGCAGCGCCAGCATGAAGGCGGCCATCAGCAAAATCTTCAGCGGTACCAGAAACGGCGAAATCACCGAGGTGGCAATCAGCGTTGCGCCCTTGGGCAGCGTGGCCACCAGCGGTGCGGCCAAGATGTCGTAGAGCGCGCCGGGGCCGGGGTAGATACCCAACGCAATGCCGGCCACGCCCACCGCAATAAAGGCGTAAATCAGTCGATCGCGCAGCTCCATCAGGTGCTGGACAAAAGGCTGCTCTGAGCCAGCCAGCTCGTCTTTGACAGACTCGTCTTTGGTTTTGGAATCGGACATGAGGGGAATGTTATGCGATGCGCCAGCGCCCTTTTACTGCGCCTGGGCTGCGCGGCTGGCTGGGCGTGGGGGTGATGGGCGTGGTTTAGCGGCTGGCACCCAGCGCCGCGGGGCGGGGCCGAAACCGCGCGACCCGCGCCGCGCCCGACAGCGCTTTGGTGCGCACACCGGCGCGCGCCTTGTACCAGTGCGGCACAGCGCCTTGCTTGAGCCGCCATTTCTTGCCGGGGTTTTTGTATTCGATCGGCGGGGTTTGCAGCGGCGGGCCGGGGGAATAGTCGTTGCCGCTGGCAGCGCTGCCGTCGCTGCTGGGGCTGTCGAGCTTGGTGGCGTCTTGCCATTGCTTGTCAAAGTCGCTGGCGCTGGTGTGGATGGTGTTTTGCACCTCGCTGGCCGCGCCTTCCACCGTTTCCTTCATTTTCTTCAGCTCTTCCAGCTCAATCGAGCGGCTGACTTCGGATTTGACATCAGCGATATAGCGCTGCGCCTTGCCCAGCAATGTGCCCATGGTGCGCGCCAGGCGCGGCAGCTTCTCGGGGCCAATCACGATCAGCGCCACGGCACCGATCATGGCGAGCTTGGAGATGCCAATGTCAATCATGGGGCGCGTTCACGCGGCGGTGGGCTCAGGCTTTTTCTTTGGCCTGCACGTCAATGGTGGCGCCCTTTTCAACGGCCGCAGCCGCGGTGGTCACCTGGCTGGGTGCGGCAACGGGCTTGTCGTCAGCCGCGGCTGCGCCTGCGTCCTTGACGCCGTCTTTGAAGCCTTTAACTGCCCCGCCCAGGTCAGCGCCAATGTTCTTGAGCTTCTTGGTGCCAAACACCATCACCACAATCAGCAGAACAATTAGCCAATGCCAAATTGAAAATGAACCCATGTCTATCTCCTTGCGAATGCTGTAATTCTAGTGCGCGCAGATGGCAGCGCCTGTAATGGAGCATGAAGCCCCCGTAAAGAGCCGCCCAATAAACGCTGGCGTTAACCCTTGAGCCAGGGGCGCGGGCCACCCATCACATGCCAGTGCATGTGGTGCACCTCTTGCCCGCCGTGCGTGCCGGTGTTGCAGACAATGCGAAAGCCGCCCTCGGGGTAGGGCGTGCAGCCCTGCTCAACCGCCAGTTTGGGGGCCAGCACCATCATGCGCCCAAGCAGGGCGGCGTGCTCGGGCCCCGCCTGCGCCATGGACGCAATATGCTGCTTGGGAATCATCAAAAAGTGCACCGGCGCCCAGGGATTGATGTCGTGAAAGACAAAAATGTCTTCGTCTTCATAGACTTTTTTGCTGGGGATTTTGCCGCTGGCGATTTTGCAGAAGATGCAATTGGGGTCTTGGCTCATAGGGGGCTGTCCTGTCAAATCTTCATCGGTTTTTCATCCGACCAGTAAATAAAACCTTTGACGACGCGGTAGATCACCCACAGATAGGCCACCACCAGCACCGCAAAACCCACCCCCAGCAGCAGCGTCAACGTGCCCAGGCAAGCCCACAGCAGGCCCCACCAGAAAGTGCGGATTTGCCAGGCGAAGTGGCTGGCGTAGAGCGTGCCGTCGGCGGCGTCGCGCTTGATGTAATTGAGCACGATGGCAATAAACCAGGTGATGCCAAACAAAAACCCGGCGGCGTTGAGCAAATAGCCCACCATGGTGAGGTGGCGCAAGGATTCCATCTCGCGCTGGGTTTTGCCGCCAGTGGCGGGTTCGGCCGGTTTGGCGACTACGTCAATCACGTCGGGGTTCATGGGTAGTCCTTGTAGTGTTGCAGCTTGGTGGTGCAGTGTGGTGTTGCAGCGTTGTTGTGCGGCTTGGCGAACTGTACTCGGGCGCATTTAAGGCTGGCCCTGCGCCCGTTCTTGCGCCTTGCGCAGGGCTTTTTCGTCGAGGCCGCCCAGGCCCTCGCGGCGCACCAGCTCAGCCAGCACGTCGGCGGGCTGCAACTGGTAGTGGGCCAGCGCCACCAGGCAGTGAAACCACAAATCGGCCATTTCAGCCACAATTTTTTGCTGCTGCGCGGCGCTGTTGCCACCGTGCTGCGCGTCTTTGGCGGCCAGCACTACTTCTGTGGCTTCTTCGCCAATTTTTTTCAGAAAGGCGTCGGGCCCTTGGCTGAGCAGGCGCGCCACGTAGCTGGTTTGCGGGTTGCCGCCACTGCCGTCGGCGGCGGGGCGGCGCGATTCCACCACGGCGGCCAGGCGTTGCAGGGTGTCTTGCGACAGGGTGTCTTGTGCGGGGCTCATTTGTAGATGCTCTTAGGGTCTTGCAGCACCGGCTCTACCGCATGCCACTGCCCGTTTTCATAGCGCTGGAAAAAACAGCTGTGGCGGCCCGTGTGGCAGGCAATCGACGCCGCAGGCGAGCCTGCTGCTGCGGGTTCATGCCCGTGCTGCGTGACTTTGAGCAAAATGACATCGTTGTCGCAGTCGAGCCGGATGTCGTGCACCGTCTGAAAATGCCCTGACGCCTCGCCCTTGTGCCACAGCCGCCCGCGCGAGCGGCTCCAGTACACCGCCTGGCCTAGGCTGGCGGTTTCAGCCAGCGCGGCGCGGTTCATCCAGGCAAACATCAGCACGTCGCCCGTGCCGACTTCCTGCGCAATGGCGGGAATCAGCCCCTGTGCGTCCCATTTGACTTCGTCTAGCCAGTTCATGGATGGATTGTGAATGATTTCAAAATGGGGGCGCTGGCCAGCTGTTTGCGTGGAACTGCTATTAAAAGTGGGTAAAAGCGTTTCAAGCCTTGTCCAGGCAAGCCCACAGCACCTACAGGCGCACGGGGATGCCGCGTGCCGCCATGTGCGCCTTGGCCTGCCCCACAGTGAATTCGCCGTAATGGAAGATGCTGGCCGCCAGCACCGCGTCGGCACCGCCTTGCTGAATGCCGTTGGCCAGATCATCGAGCGTGCCCACGCCGCCCGAGGCAATGACGGGCACGCCTACCGCGTCGCTCACGGCGCGGGTCAGGGCCAAATCGAAGCCGCTTTTGGTGCCGTCTTTGTCCATGCTGGTGAGCAAAATCTCGCCCGCGCCAAACTCGGCCATCTGGCGCGCCCAGGCCAGCACATCCAGGCCGGTGTTTTGGCGGCCGCCGTGGGAATAGACGTCCCAGCCCGGTGCGCAAGCGGCCTCTGAATCGACGCGGCGCTTGGCGTCGATGGCCACCACAATGCACTGCGCCCCGTAGCGCGCCGACGCCTCGCGAATGACCTGCGGATTGGCTATGGCAGCGGAGTTAAAGCTCACCTTGTCAGCCCCGGCGTTAAGGAGCCGCCGCACATCGGCCACTGTGCGCACGCCGCCGCCCACGGTGAGCGGAATAAACACCTGGCTGGCCACGGCCTCAATGATGGGCAAAATCAAATCGCGCCCGTCGCTGGTGGCGGTGATGTCCAGGAAAGTCAGCTCATCTGCGCCCTGCTGGTTGTAGCGCGCGGCAATTTCCACCGGGTCACCGGCGTCGCGCAACTCAAGAAAGTTCACGCCCTTGACGACGCGGCCGCCGGTGACGTCTAGGCAGGGGATGATGCGTTTGGCGAGCATGGGTAATGGGTTGATGTAACGGGTTAATCTGCTCAGGCCAATGCGGGTTCAGGCGAGCTGATCATCAATGGCTTGATTTGAGTGATGGCCTTGCCTGCCGCGTCCTGTGCACACTGAACGGCGTAATTAGCCTGCAAGTTGAGCCAAAAATGATGGCTGGTGTTAAAGAAGCGCGCCAGACGCAGTGCCGTATCTGCACTGACACCGCGGCGCTCCCTGACAATTTCGTTGATGCGCGCAGGCGTGACATTGAGTGCCCGCGCCAGTGCATTGCTGGACAGGCTCAGGGGAATCATGAACTCTTCTCGCAGTTGCTCGCCGGGATGAATAGGTTTTAGCTTTTTGGCCATTTGCTTCTCCTAGTGATAGTCTGCCATGGCGTGACTATGACCCAACGCAAAATCCGCCTTCAACCAGGCAAGCACCTCACCCGCTTTAATGTCAGCGCGAAGCGTTGCGCCTGACATGTAGCCTTTGTCTTTGGTCAATTTCTTGAAATCGGCAGGGCGCTTGCCTGTTTTTTCCTTGATGTTGTTTAGGTACGCTTGAAAGGACATGGAACCCATTTAATCTCTGAACAAATAAAAAACCTTACCCATCTTTGGCGAAACAACAACAAGGCACACACCACGGTAATCACCGTAAGCGTAGAAATTACCAGGCATGGAAATAGCCTCGTGAAATGCACTACTGAACTCTGGTGGAATCATTGAGATGAAGTCATTTTTTGTGTTGTCCCCCTTGTAGGAGATATAAAAACTTGTGAGGGAGGGTTTCCAGCCGTTCTCCAGATCGCGCCCATACCGCAGCCATGCCTTTTCAGCGGGGACGGGCGTAGCTTGCCAATGACTAAAAGGGCCCCACCATGGGCCTGTTGTTGTGGAAATTTTCTTGTCATCTGTAGGCAAGGAATTCAGGTATGGCAGACCTTTATCTGCAATCGTTGTAGCGACGTCTTGAGGGAGTTCGTAGACGGTGAAAGACTGATTGATCCCCCCAGGTCCAACAATGTGTGCGGTCTTGGTTTGATGCAAGACGCGTTTCAGCTTGAACTCAGCAGGAAGCCACGAACTAGAGCAGGACGCAACGAACATAGCGAGCACCGCCATCAGCGGCAACCAGAATCTATTTTTGTCGCGGCTCTGAATCACCCCTTCTCCAGCCTCTGCGTTGGACAGTAATGGCCGCGTGCCCCGCCAGCAGGGGACAAAAGCGGCTCGGTACGGATTTCGTTAAGCAGGATGCGAATCAAGCACGAGTGCAATCTTGGCATCTTCAAGAACTTGAATCGTCAGTTCCCGACTCACAGATGTTCGAAGATGATACGCACTGGCACCCGTGTGCCTATGAAAATGGCTCGCAGTTTGGGTTTCGGGCACATGAACTGCTTTTTCACACGTCTGCTTTGCAATCTACAAGTTTTTCATATGCAGTGTGCTAGCTGACTCGCCACCAGCGCCCTCACCCATTCAACTCATCAGCCCTGGCCTGCGCCGCCGCAAAATCTAAGTCCCCGCTGTAAATCGCGCGGCCGCAAATCACGCCTTCAATCCCCTCGCCCTCCACGGCGCACAGTTGCTCAATGTCGGCCATGCTGCCCAAGCCGCCTGAGGCGATGACGGGGATGGTGAGGGCTTGCGCGAGTTTGACGGTGGCGTCGATGTTGATGCCGCTGAGCATTCCGTCGCGGCCAATGTCGGTGTAGATGATGGATTCGACGCCGTAGTCTTCAAACTTTTTGCCTAGGTCAATCACCTCGTGGCCGGTGAGCTTGCTCCAGCCGTCAGTGGCAACTTTGCCGTCTTTGGCGTCCAGGCCGACGATGATGTGGCCGCCAAAGGCAGCGCAAGCGTCTTGCAGGAAGCCGGGGTTTTTGACGGCCGCCGTGCCGATGATGACGTAGCGGATGCCGGCGTCGATGTACTTTTCAATGGTGTCCAAATCGCGGATGCCGCCGCCCAACTGCACCGGGATTTCGCCCAAATCCACTTCGTTGGCGTAGTTTTCTACTGCTTTCAGAATGCTTTTAATGGCGGCAAAGTTTTGCGGCTTGCCGGCAAACGCGCCATTCAAATCCACCAGGTGCAGGCGGCGTGCACCGGCTTGCAGCCACTGGCGGGCCATGGCGGCGGGGTCTTCGCCAAAGGTAGTGGCTTTTTGCATGTCGCCTTGCTGCAGGCGCACGCAGTGGCCGTCTTTCAGGTCAATCGCGGGGATTAAAAGCATGGTGCGGGAACACTAGGAAGGACAAGCACTAGGAGGGCAGGCATTTGCAGCGCGGCAAAGACGTGTAGAGACAGCAAGGTGCCTAAGGGTTCCAGTGCAGGAAGTTGCGGTAGAGCATCAGGCCGTGGTCGGCGCTTTTTTCAGGGTGAAACTGGGTTGCAAAAATATTATCGCGTGCGATGGCGCTTGTGAAGCGCTGGCCGTAATCGGTTAAACCCGCACTGTGGCGCATATCTGACGGTTGGGCGCAGTAGCTGTGCACGAAGTAAAAGTAGCTGGCGTCGGGCACACCAGCCCAGATGGGGTGCACCGCACCGTGGGTGTTTTGCGTTTGCAACACCTGGTTCCAGCCCATTTGCGGCACTTTGTAGCGGCTGCCATCGGGTTGCAACTGGCCCGCCAGGTCAAACTTGACGACCTCGCCGGGGAACAGGCCCAAACCGTTGCTGGGGCCTTCGGCACTGCGCTCCAGCAGCATTTGCATGCCCACGCAAACGCCAAACAAGGGCTTGCTTTTTGCAGCGGCCAGCACCGCCTGCAACAGGCCGCCGCCATGCGCCTCGCGCAGCTCATGCATGCAGTCGGGCATGGCGCCCTGGCCGGGCAGCACCACGCGCGCGGCAGCGTGAATGGCATCGGGCTCGGAGGTCACCGCCACTTGCCAGGGCGTGCCCGCCGCAGCGGCCTGCACGGCTTGCGAGACCGAGCGCAGGTTGCCCATGCCGTAGTCCACAACTACTACTGTTTTCATAGCGTCAGGCGCACATCAGGTAAGCGCGAACAACCTGTTTGGCATCAGAAAAAAGCCTACAGCGAGCCTTTGGTGGAGGGAATGGCCTCGGGCGCGCGCGGGTCGCGCTCCAGCGCCATGCGCAGGGCGCGGGCAAACGCCTTGAACACGGTTTCGGCCTGGTGGTGGGCGTTTTCACCGCGCAGGTTGTCAATGTGCAGGGTGATGAAGGCGTGGTTCACAAAGCCCTGAAAAAACTCGTGCATAAGCTGGGTGTCAAAGGTGCCGATCATGCCGCTCTTGAACGGCACGTTTTGCACCAGCCCGGGGCGGCCTGAAAAATCAATCACCACGCGGCTGAGCGCTTCGTCTAGCGGCACATAGGCGTGGCCATAGCGGCGTATGCCCTTGCGCTCGCCCACGGCCTGGTGCACGGCCTGGCCCAGGGTGATGCCCACGTCTTCCACGGTGTGGTGGCCGTCAATGTGCAAATCTCCCTTGGCCGCAATTGACAGATCAATCAGGCCATGGCGGGCAATCTGGTCGAGCATGTGGTCAAAAAAACCAATGCCAGTGGCCAACTGCGACACGCCAGTGCCATCCAAATTCACACTGGCGGTGATTTGGGTTTCGGCCGTGTTGCGGGTGACTTCAGCGGTGCGGGGGGCAAAAGTGGGGGTGTTCATGGCGGTGGTTTAAGGATACAGCTCAAAGCGATGCCTTGAGGGCCGACAGCATTTGCGCGTTTTCATCGGTGCTGCCAATGGTCAGGCGCAGGCAATTGGCCAGCAATGGGTGCATTGTAGAAACGTTCTTGACTAGCACGCCCCTGGCCTTCATGGCCTCAAACACCTGACCGGCTTTATCCGCGTCGCCCGCCAGGCGCACCAGCACCATATTTGCTTCGCTCGGGTAAGGGGTGACGCCGGGCAGCATTTGCAGCTTTTTCAGCAGCATGGTGCGCTGGCTGCGGATCTTGTGGGCCTGCTCGGCAAACACTGCAGCGTGCTCCAGCGCAAACAGCGCGCACTCGGCGTTGAGCACGCTGACGTTGTAGGGCGGGCGCACCTTGTCAAGCTGCTCGATCAACGGTACAGGTGCCACCAAGTAGCCGATGCGCACTCCAGCCAAGCCAAATTTGGAGAGGGTACGCATCAGCAAAACAGAGGCGTTTTGCGTGGGCTGGGCTTTGATTTCATCAAGCCAGGTGTGGCTGGCAAACGGCTGGTAAGCCTCATCGACCACCACCAGCGTACCTACGTTTGCCGCCGCGGCAATGACCTCGCGCATGGCACTGGCGCTCCAGGCATTGGCGGTGGGGTTGTTGGGGTAGGCCAGATAAACAATGATGGGCTTGTGCTCGGCAATGGCAGCCAGCATGGCGGGTACATCCAGCGCAAAATCTGCCGTAAGCGGCACGCCCACAAATTTGAGCCGCTGCAACTGCGCGCTGAGCGAATACATCACAAATCCCGGCTCGGGTGCCAGCACCACGCCACCAGGCTGGTAACAAGCCAGCGCCAGCAGGGAAATCAGCTCATCCGAGCCGTTGCCCAGCATCAGGCCATAGCCGTCAGGCAGGCCGGTGTATTGCGCCAGCGCCTGCTTGAGATCGTCAATGCGGTTGGCCGGGTAGCGGTTTAGCGCTACCGCGCCAAGGCGTGCGCCCAGCGCGGCCTGCAACTCGGGTGCCAGCGTGTAGGGATTCTCCATGGCGTCGAGCTTGACCATGCCTTTCGCGTCCTGCACTTTGTAGGCGTGCATGGCCTGCACGTCGGGGCGGATGCGGGCTGTGGTTGTTGCTACTTTTGCTGCATCAGTCATGACAGGCCCAGCGCAGCCGCATTGGTTTTGAAGGGGTTGATGATTTGCAGGTTGTCCATCTGTTGTCCGTGTTGCAAATCTTCGGTAAGCAAATAGCGGCAGCCCTGTTGTTGTGCAGAAGCCACCATGAGCGCGTCCCAGTAACTCAGGTTGTAGCGGTCTTGCAAAAGCCAGCACAAATCCACTGTGGCCTCATCTACCAGCCAAGGCCGCCAGCCGCGATAACGCCGAACCATACTGCGCGCTTGCTCAATCCGCAGTGTAGGCGCAGCGCGGCGCAAATTGGCATACAACTCGTGCAGCACCTGGTTGCTCAACCTGCCAATCTGATTCTCCCAGCAATACTGCAGCCACTGGGCCGCCATGGTTTGCTTGTCGGCACTGCGGGGGTCTTGCGCGTAGAGCAAGACATTGGTGTCAACGAAAACGGTTGAGGCGCTCGGCATAAATCTCCTCGCGTGTCATGTAGGTGCCCTCAAACGCAATGGGCTCAAACTTGAGCGCCTCGCGCATGGCCACCGCATACGCATCATCATGCTGCATCTTCTCAGCCAGCATCTCGCCCACCAACCGGGAAACGCTGGTGTTGCGCTTGGCCGCCTCAATACGGGCCCATTCGGCCACGCGCTCGTCCATGGTGATGGTGACGTTTTTCATGGCCTGATCATACACAAAGTTCGTGTCACACGAATATATTGTTAAAAAGTATCCTCAATTCTTCGTCTTTTATGAGGCTGTGCGGACCGTTACCTTTCTGCCATTGCTGGTTAGTAAAACTGTTGAGAAATTAGCAAATCACACAGCAAATGCGTCACATCTTGTCGCATACGCTGTAACAGTGAGTCCTTGATTAACTTGCAAGGGCCAGCATGCAGATTACTGTCCAACCAAATACTGCGGCGCTTGATTTTCCAGTCGTTAAAGGCTGGACTAACCAGTTGCTTGAAGCCAATAAGCATCCGGTGATCTGGATCAGCAACAGTATTGATCACATGGACCCGGCTTACCTGCGTCGTTTTGCTTACGTACTGGAATTCAATACGCCGCCACGCGCGCAACGCCTAGCCATGGCTAGGCAACACCTTGGGGATTTAGGTGCCAGCCAGTCTCTGCTGGATCGTTTGAGTCAGAACGCTAGCCTGACACCGGCCATGCTGGCCAGTGCAGCAAAATTCACAGCATTGGTTCAGCACAGCCAGTTAGACAGCTTGACCGACGACGTGGTGCAGCACCACATTACCAAGCAATGCCAGACTACGGGACTTGGCAGCCTAGGGGCTGTGCCCGAAATGGCAACCCGGTTTGACACCCGTTACCTCAGCGTGAAGGGCCGAGTCTCAGCCGAGCAGATCGTCACCTCACTGGCACGCACACTGCGCGGCAGCGCCGTATTTGCTGGGCCACCTGGCACAGGAAAAACCCAATTGGCGGCTCACATTGCTGAACGCGCTAATTTGGAATTGCTGTACCGCACCGCTGCCGACATTAACAACATGTGGTTCGGCCAATCCGAGCGCAACGTAGCCAAGTTATTTGAAGGTTGCGACATCAGTCGGCAAATGATTTTTCTGGACGAAGCTGATACCTTGCTTATGGCCCGCAGCAATGCGGGAAACCGGCCAGAGCGCGCAGTAACGGCTGAGTTCTTGCGGCGACTTGAGGCGTTTAAAGGTATTTGCATTTGTGCCACCAACCACAGCAGTACCTTCGATCCCGCACTGATGCGGCGATTTGTTTTTAGGCTTGACTTTGAACCTCTGAATTTTGTTCAGCGAACGCAGATGTTTGCGGAGCTAGCGCTAGAAAGCTCGGCAGATGAATGGCCCGCAAACATTGCAGCGCCAGATCTGTTACCTGCTGTTCGGCAAACACTAGAGCGCATGGATCGGCTGACGCCCGGAGATTTTGCAAACGTCAAAAAACGCTTTGTAGCGCTGGATCGGCCTGCAAGCCCAGAAGACTGGCTGAATGAACTGCAAGAAGAACTAAACGCCAAAGGCGAACGAG
Source organism: Burkholderiales bacterium (assembly GCA_021732385.1). GTDB lineage: Bacteria > Pseudomonadota > Gammaproteobacteria > Burkholderiales > Burkholderiaceae_C > JAKFVA01. Next base: position 30,669 of record JAKFVA010000025.1, read on the forward strand.
CCCGTAGCGCTATTGGTTTTGTGCACTGAAGCAGCACACATTTAACAACTCAAGAGGTTTCACATGAATAAAACAGCAGCTGTGCTGGGTTTGGTCGCGGGCATTTTTGGTCTTATTGCCGCCGTAATTACTTTGGTGTTTGGAGGTGCTGCATCTGCATTTGGCGCGAAGGGGGCCAGTACAGTGGTGTACTTGGGCTGGGGCGGTGTCTTTTTTTCGTTTGCCACCATCGTATTTGGCGCGTTGGCATTTAGCAAACCGCGAGTTGCAGGTTGGGGGTTAACGGTCTGTGCAATCTTGGGTGCGGCGCTAGGCGGTACATTGGTAGCAATTTGCATGCTGCTGGCGCTTGTGGCTGGTGTTTTGGCCTTCATGAGTTCACCTGCTCGTCCCAAGAACACGCTTGTCGTCAGCGAAGGTGCTGGCACAGTTAGTGGCAAGCTGGGAATCAAAACTTGGCAGCGTGTGGCGCTGTGGTCAGTCGGCGGTTTGGCTGGGTTGCTTGTTTTGCTGCTTGCAGCAAGCCAATCCAGCAAAAGTGGCAGTGAAACAGAAGTCAGCCAAACCCAGACACAGGCGGAAAACTCGCCGCTTGCTGCACTGGCAGCGGCACCAACAAGTGACCTCAAGCCTACCGGTCAACTCGCAGAATTGTTTCAGTTGGGTACCAAATCCACAGCCGTACAGCGCGAAAACGCCGAGAAATCAATTCAAGGCAAAGTTGTTGTTTGGCAATTGCGGGTCTATGAGGTTAAGCGCGAGGATGATGGCTATGTTGTCACCACGACCGACAGCATCAGCAGCCTGCTCGATGGCGAGCCCGTGGTGGCCACTTCCATCTCACTCACGCCGCGTAACGCGGCAGAGCGCGTGGTCATAGAAGCGTTTAAAACAGGCGATAACATCCGCTTCAAGGGCTACATCAAAGATGTGTCACTGCGCCGAATTCGCATTAAACCCGCCATGCTTTGGCCGCAAAAGCAAGCCGCCCCCGTAGCTGCACAAAACTCCTCCGAGAATCCACAGGGTAGCCCTGTGCAACCCGACCACAAAACACTGAAAAACCGGTACATTCTGGAATGCACTGTTGGCGTGAAGCAAAACGCTATTCGGCTTGGGGGCATGGCGGAGGGAGATGCTGAAGAGTTAGCCAAAGCAACTTGTATGCAGTCTGGCATCAAGTTTGGTGAATGTGTAGTCCGAGACGGTGCAACTTACGAGGCGTGTAGCAGACTAAGCAATGTGAGTGCGGAGTAAATTTTTATTGCTTAAATTTGGGCTAAGCATGAATGAAGAAAATGACCTTGTAGAAAATTTAGAAGACGATCTCACACCAGAAGTTGGAGGATTCGATTTATTTGAACTTCTAGCAATATTTGGTACTAAATTAGATCCTCAGAAGTGCAAATTTCATTTTGCCAAAAGCAAGCTGCAAAAACATATTGATGGATTTTCAGCAAGAAGTAGTTTTAAAGAATTTCAAGAATATCAAACTGCACGTAATTTCAAGAGAGAGTTTATTGTTTCTTTTTATCTACAAAATGGTTTTTGGATGTTTGCTGGTGTCTGGAAATCTTTATCAGTTGAAGAAGTGCTACGACCGAATAAAAAAAGTCACTTCCGCTACACCACGGAATTCGTATCTAGCAGCACACCACTAGAACGAAGATTGATTGTCAAATGGTTTGACCGTTTTCGTCATAGCTACCCAACTGGTGAGAAATTGGCAAAAGGACTGCATTTGCACAGCATTTTGGAGTTGCCTGATACCCTGGGACATTTTCCAGGTTACGCATCAATCAAACTTAGTTTGTCTGCGATCAAGAGGGTTGTCGAAAACCCGGGATTAAGCACCGAATGGCGCACAGCACTGGAAAGCGTACCCGGTGTTTACGTGATTTCTGATATCAGCAATGGCCACCTCTATGTTGGCTCTGCCACCGGCTCTAGTGGAATTTGGCAACGCTGGGTTAACTATGCAAATACTGGTCATGGCGGAGATATTGAATTAATTGAACTTGTAAAAAATAATGGTGATCAATATCCATTTGATAATTTCATATTTTCGCTTTTATGGTACGGAGGTACTGCGGCTAGCGATGAAGAAGTTTTCGTGAAAGAATCATTTTGGAAGATTGCACTTTTGTCCCGCGAATTTGGCAACTACAACGCGAATTAGCGGCTTGATCAGCTGGCATGGGATTAGTGGTTAGCATGATGCTCTCCAAATCTAAACTCCTAGCTTACCGCCAATGCCCCAAACGTCTTTGGCTAGAGCTGCACCGCAAAGACTTGGCGGTGTATGCGCAGGCTACGCAGGCGGTATTTGCCGCCGGGAATCTGGTTGGTGAGTTGGCGACGCGTTTGTATGACCCTGACCAAGCAGGCCAGACCTTTAAAGTCGAGCGCGGTCAAATTGACGCAGTGTTGGCTTTAACCCAAGCTGCGCTACCGTTGCGCAAACCTATCTTTGAAGCCGGTTTTTCTGCAGCAGGTGCTTTGGCATTTGCCGATGTACTGCTGCCTGTTAAACACAAAGGTAAGCGTGCTTGGCGCATGGTGGAAGTCAAGTCTTCTACCAAAGTAGCAGACATTTACCACGACGATGTGGCCATACAAAGCTTCGTAGCACGGCAGTCTGGATTGCTGCTGGCATCCGTAGCGCTGGCACATATTGACAAAACCTTCGTCTACGCGGGGTATGGCGACTATCAAGGCTTGTTGGTTGAGCATGACTTGACCGAAGAAGCTTTTGCCCGTGAGGACGAGGTACGTGGATGGATAGCTGCAGCACAAACCACAGCACGCAAACGCACTGAACCCCGCATACGCACTGGCGAACAATGCAGCAAACCTTACGGCTGCGCTTTTTTAGCCTACTGCGCTGGCCAAGAACCACCGGCCGCCTTTCCTGTTCAATGGCTGCCCCGCGTGCAGGCCAAGGCGCTTAAAACCAAACTGGCCGAGCCTGACGTGATCGACTTGCGTGATGTACCTGACACTTTGCTAAATCCACAGCAATTGCGGGTCAAGAGTCATACCCTGTCGGGAAAAGTCTATTTCGACAAAGCAACCTCCGCCAGCGCTTTAGCTGGGCACAAGTTGCCCGCTTATTTTCTGGACTTTGAAACGATTTCATTTGCAGTACCGCAATGGCGCGGCACCGAGCCGTTTCAAGCCATACCGTTTCAGTTCTCAGTGCACCGTTTGTCGCGCAGCCTGCAACTGAAGCACACCCCACATCTTGACTTGACGGGCGCTGATCCTTCAACTGGGCTTGCGAGCGCTTTGGTCAAGGCATGCGGTACGTCTGGCCCCATATTTGTGTACAACAAGTCTTTTGAATCGACGCGCATCAAAGAACTTGTGGTGCGGCTGCCCAAGCTGGGCGCGGCGCTGCGGGCAATTGACAGCCGCTTGGTGGATTTGCACCCAGTAGTGGTGGATTGCTACTACCACCCCAGCCAACAAGGCAGTTGGAGCATCAAGGCGGTACTTCCCGCTATGGTGCCCACACTTGCTTATGACCAACTGCAAGGCGTACAGGACGGCGGTGCTGCACAGGCAAGCTACTTAGCGGCAGCATTTCCGCAATTACAGGCAGCTAACGCGCAAAGCACTGCCCCCAAAACCCAGGCGCAAATCAAGGCGCAATTGCTGGCTTACTGCCGCCTGGATACCTTTGCCATGGTGAAGATTTGGGCCAAGCTGTCTGGCTGCAACGAGGCAAGCAGCTTGACTGATAGTCAGTAAGGTCACATCTCCACACCCCGCCATGCCGAAGCGACCAAGCAATTTAGACACGTTGAAACTTGCGCTGGAGCTGCTCAAACGTATTCCGCGCCACTGCAAGATTTCCACAACAGAACTCAAACACCAGTTGGATCATGCTGGCTTGGTACGCGAGTTACGCACCATCCAGCGCCAGCTAGACGAGTTGGTGCAGCACTTCGATATTGACCGCGATTCCAGCTCCAAGCCCTACGGCTATCAGTGGAAAAAAGATGCCAAAGGTTTGTGCCTGCCCACACTCAGCGAGCCTGAATCATTGGTGCTCAGCCTAGCCGAGCAGCACTTGCGCGACTTGCTGCCGGCCAGCGTCATGGGGACGATGGACAGTTTTTTCGCGCAGGCAAAAGACAACTTGCGCCAGATCAAAGCGGTAGGGCCAGAGCAAAAGCTGCAGCGCACCAAAGGCGGTGAATGGCTGCGCAAGGTGCGGGTCGTAGCCACCACGCAACCGCTGTTGCCGCCCAAAATTACAGCTGGTGTTTTTGCAGCGGTAAGCAATGCGCTGTACAACAACCAGTGGCTGGATGTGGACTACAAAAACGCGCAAGGCAAGCGCCAACAAGCGCGGGTCATGCCCTTGGGTCTGGCACACCAGGGGCCAAGGCTGTATTTGGTTTGCCGCTTTGACGGTTACGAGAACGAACGCAGCCTAGCCTTGCACCGCATGCTGTCCGCCAAGGCTAGGCATAATTTTGAAGCGCCTAAAGATTTTGACCTGCAAGCCTTTGACGATGACGGGCGTTTTGGTTATGGCACTGGCAAGCGCATCACACTCAAACTGCACATCAGCAAGGCGGCTGGCTTGCACTTGCTTGAAAGTCCATTGGCCAAAGATCAAATTGTGCTGGAACTGGATCAGCACTATGAAATTACCGCTACCGTCGTTGAATCTGCGCAACTGCGATGGTGGTTGCGCGGATTTGGCAAAGCGGCTCAAGTGCTGGAGCCTGCAGGTTTGCTGGCACCTTAATGCGAAATTATTGTTCTGGCAAATAAACGATTGTGGGCATAGTTGATATCTGCTTGTTTACTTAGTACGCATCGTATGGTTGAAAGCGACACATTGTGTCGCCCAGAGCCACATGATCTAAGTTTTCCTAACCCCTATGAACCTAGCTACTAAAGCGCTAGCGAGCGTCCCAGAAGCAGCGGCGCAAGCCTTGCAAAATGCCACACGGATTATTGTTTTTTCTGGTGCTGGTATGTCGGCAGAAAGTGGCATTGCGACCTTTCGTGACGCGCAAACGGGCTTGTGGGCCAACTTCAAACCCGAAGAACTCGCTAGCCCAGCGGGATGGCGCGCTGACCATGCGCGCGTGTGGGCCTGGTACGAATGGCGGCGGGCACTGGTACAAAAAGCGGAGCCGAATACAGGCCACCGCGCCATAGCCGAGTTGGCAAGGATCAAAAAAGTATGGGTGATAACTCAGAATGTGGACGATCTGCACGAGCGCGCGGGTTCTACTGGTGTACTGCACTTGCATGGCAGCTTGTTCGCGCCCCGCTGCTTTGCGTGTGCAGAACCAGCATCGCTTTCAGAGAGTCGCCTGCTGCAGCCTGTAGAAAAATTAGCGCCACCCAGGTGCGAACGTTGCCAGGGCTACGTGCGGCCCGGCGTAGTGTGGTTTGGTGAAGATTTGCCGCAGGGTGTATGGAAGCAAGCACAGACGCTCGTAGCCGAATGCGACTTGTTGATTGCTGTTGGCACTTCTGGTGTGGTGTATCCAGCGGCTGGCTTGGTCAGCTCAGCGGCGCAGCGCGGCATTTTTGTGCTTGGGGTTAACCCACAAACGAGTGCGCTGGACGAGGTGACCAGTTTGAATTGGCGGGTTAGCGCTGCTTTGGGCTTGCCTGCGCTTTTATCGGCACTGATTTAGTCCGCCGCCGCTATAGCACGCCAACCCACCACCTGCGCCTCGAAGCGCTCGGCATTCAAGTCGCCTCCGTAGACCAGTGCATTGCGCGTGGGTTGGCCTAAATGACGCTGCACGGTTTGCAGGCCGCGCGTCCAATCGGGCTGGAATGTTGCGCCGGACTTGATTTCTACCAACGTAATGCCGCCGCTTTGTTCAAGCAATAAATCAATTTCATTGCCTATGTTGTCACGCCAAAAATACAGGGGTTGTTTGTTGCCCCGTGCCGCGCGCCATTTAAGCGCTTCAGTGACAACCCAGGTTTCAAACAAAGCACCACGCGCATAGTGCGTTGAGAGTTCGCGCTCGCTGGTGATGCCAAGCAGCCAGGCGCACAGGCCCGTGTCTAAAAAGTACAGTTTGGGCGCTTTGACAAGGCGCTTGCCAAAGTTGCGGTAGTAGGGTGCGACGCGCTTGACTACATAGGAGGCTTCCAGCAAATTCATCCATGAATTAGCGGTGGGCTGCGCAATGCCGCAGTCATTGGCTAGGCTATTGAGATTGAGCAACTGACCTGTACGGGCAGCGCAAAGGCGCATGAAGCGCTGGAAATTACCAAGGTCTTGCACCGCAGACAGGCTACGCACATCACGCTCAATGTAGCTGGCTATATAGTCGGCATAAAAGCGCTGCGGATCGAGTTTGCGAGCATGTACGGCCGGGTAGCCGCCTTGCAGCATCAAGGAGTCAATTGATGTGGGTGGGTTGCCTGCATCGGTCAATTCTTTCAACCGCAACGGGTGTAGCTCCAGCAAACCAGCCCGCCCGGCCAGACTCTGCGTCACACCAGCCATGAGGGAAAACTGCTGCGAGCCCGACAGCACATATTGGCCCATCAAGCCTGATGTATCCACCGCAGTTTGAATGTAGGAAAACAAGCCGGGCACGTGCTGCGCTTCGTCAATAATGAGTGGTGCCGGAAAGCGCGCTAAAAATGCCCGCGCATCGCGCTTTGCAAACTCACGCAAATCCAAATCTTCAAGTGAGACGATGGTCCAGCCTGGCAGCGCTGTCTTGAGCAATGTTGACTTGCCAGCTTGACGCGAGCCGGTAACCACAACCACCGGATAGTCATCCAGCAGCAGCGTCAACAATTCACGGCAAGAGCGGGGGTAGAAGCTGGACATTTTGCTATTTTAATATTGAATATTAAAATAGCAAAATGGTGCTGCAAACGCAGGTGTCACCGCAGCAGCCGTTGCAAGCCTTGCTGTTCGGGCAAGTTAACGCAGGCGCATCTGCGCCGCCCGTGCATGCGCCTGCAGGCCCTCGCCGGTGGCCAACTCCACCGCAATGCGGCCCAGCGTTTGCGCGCCCTGCTCGCTGACTTCAATGAGGCTGCTGCGCTTTTGAAAGTCGTACACGCCCAGCGGCGAGCTAAAGCGCGCCGTGCCGCTGGTGGGCAGCACATGGTTGGGGCCGGCGCAGTAATCGCCCAGGCTTTCGCTGGTGTAGGCACCCAGAAAAATAGCGCCTGCATGTTTGAGCAGCGGCTCCCAGCGGTGCGGTTCAGCGCTGGCAATTTCCAGGTGCTCGGGGGCAATGCGGTTGCTGATGTCGCAGGCCTCTTGCATGCTGCGGGTGTGGATGAGCGCGCCGCGGCCATTCAAACTTTTGGCAATAATCTCTGCACGCGGCATCTCGGGCAGCAGGCGGTCGATGGCGGCCTGCACTTGCTCAATGTAGGCGGCGTCGGGGCACAGCAAAATGCTTTGCGCCAGCTCGTCGTGCTCGGCCTGGCTGAACAAGTCCATGGCCACCCAATCGGGCGGGGTGCTGCCATCAGCCAGCACCAAAATCTCGCTTGGCCCGGCAATCATGTCAATGCCCACAGTGCCAAACACCCGGCGTTTGGCAGCCGCCACATAGGCATTGCCGGGGCCGGTGATTTTGTCCACAGCGGGAATTATTGGCGTGCCATAGGCCAGCGCGGCCACCGCTTGTGCGCCGCCAATGGTGAAGACGCGGCTCACGCCCGCCACATGGGCAGCGGCCAGCACCAGCAAATTCTTGTGGCCATCAGGCGTAGGCACGACCATGATGATCTCGCCCACACCGGCTACCTGCGCAGGAATGGCGTTCATCAGCACGCTGGACGGATACGCCGCCTTGCCGCCGGGCACGTAAATGCCCACGCGGTCCAGCGGCGTGACTTTTTGGCCCAGCAGGCTGCCGTCTTCGTCGCGGTAATGCCAGCTTAGGCCGCAAGCCTGCAACTGGCGCTGGTGGTAGGCGCGCACGCGCTCAGCGGCGGCTTGCAGCGCGCTGCGCTGGGCTGGGGTGATGGCGTTGAAAGCGGCTTGCAACTCGGCCTGGGTAAGCTCCAGCGCGGCCATGGTGTCTGCTTGCAGGCGGTCAAAGCGCTGGGTGTAGTCCAGCACGGCTGCGTCGCCGCGCTGGCGTACATCAGCCAGGATGCTGGCAACGCGGGCTTCAATGTCAGAGTCAGTATCTGCCGACCAATGCAGACGCGCGTTGAATTCAGCGTCGAAATTAGCTGACGTGCTTACCAGACGTGCGGGTTTAGCTATGAAATTCATAGTGTTCAAATTTTTACAGCCGCGGCAATCGCATTTATCAAGGCCCGCAGAGGTGCCTGCTTGAGCTTGAGAGCGGCCTGGTTTACCACCAGCCGGGCGCTGATGTCCATGATGCGCTCAACCTCCACCAGGTGATTGGCCTTGAGGGTGTTGCCAGTGGAAACCAGATCGACGATGGCGTCGGCCAGGCCCGTCAGCGGGGCCAGCTCCATGCTGCCGTAGAGTTTGATAAGGTCGACGTGCACGCCCTTGGCGGCAAAGAATTCGCGTGCGATGGCCACGTATTTGGTGGCCACTGTGAGGCGCGAGCCCTGGCGCACGGCGGCGGCGTAATCAAAACCCTCGCGCACCGCCACGCTGATGCGGCATTTGGCAATCTTCAAATCAAGCGGCTGGTACAAACCGGCGTCACCCGTTTCCAGCAGCGTGTCTTTGCCGACCACGCCCAGATCCGCGCCGCCGTATTGCACATAGGTGGGCACGTCGCTGGCGCGCACCAGCACAATGCGCAAATCGGCACGGCTGGTGGACAAGATCAGCTTGCGTGAGGTGTCCGGGTCTTCGAGCACCTGAATGCCCACCGCGCCCAGCAGTGACAGGGCTTCGTCGAAGATGCGGCCTTTGGATAAAGCGAGGGTAATCACAGTAATTTAACGCCAGAAGAAAAGTGTGTGAGCGCCGCCTGACCGCCCAAAGGCGCGAGCGCCCCCTTGGGGGGCAGCGTAGTACACGAAGTGACAAGCGTGGGGGCCATCAAATGCGTTCGATATCTGCGCCAATGCCACGCAGCTTGGCCTCCATACCATCGTAGCCGCGGTCCAGGTGATAGATGCGGTCCACCACTGTTTCGCCCTGTGCCACCAAACCCGCAATCACCAGCGAGGCCGAGGCGCGCAGGTCAGTGGCCATGACGGTAGCCCCAGAGAGCCTGGGCACGCCCTCAATCACCGCCACCTTGCCGTCGATTTGAATTTTGGCACCCAGGCGCACCAGCTCATTGACATGCATGAAGCGGTTTTCAAAAATGGTTTCCGTCGCCTTGGCATTGCCTTGCGACACGCAATTGAGCGCCATAAATTGCGCCTGCATGTCGGTGGGAAAGCCGGGGTATTCGGTGGTGCGAAAGTTCTGCGCCTGCAAATGCGCCCAGGCCGGGCCGGGCGATGCAATGCGAATGCCGCCTGCTGCGGCCTGCACCACCGCACCCGCCTCACGCAGTTTTTCAATCACTTTTTCCAGATGGTCGGCGCGCCCGCCGCGCAGCAACACATCACCGCCGCAAGCCGCCACCGCGCACAAGAATGTGCCAGCCTCAATGCGGTCGGCTACCACCTGGTGTGTGCAGCCATGCAACTTGTCTACGCCTTGAATGCGAATCCTGCCTGTGCCATGCCCCTCAATAAGCGCTCCCATCTTGATGAGCATTTCGGCCAAATCGGGGATCTCGGGTTCCTGCGCGGCGTTTTCCAAAATGGTTTCGCCCTCGGCCAGCGTGGCAGCCATCAAAAAATTCTCGGTGCCGGTAACGCTCACCATATCGGTGGTGATGCGCGCGCCCTTCAGGCGCTTGGTGCCCGGCGGCAGCTTGGCCAGGATGTAGCCGTGCTCAACCACAATGTCGGCGCCCATGGCCTGCAAACCCTTGATGTGCTGGTCCACCGGGCGCGAGCCAATCGCGCAGCCGCCGGGCAAGGACACGGTGGCCTCGCCAAAGCGCGCCAGCAGCGGGCCCAGCGCCAGCACCGAAGCGCGCATGGTCTTGACCAATTCATACGGTGCCTCGGGCGAGCTCAAGCTGCCAGCGTTCAGCGTGACGCTGCCATCCGCCTCGCGCTGGGCGTGTACGCCCATGTTGCGAATCAGCTTGAGCATGGTGCCCACATCTTGCAGGCGCGGCACATTAACCAGCGTTACGAGCTGGTCGGTCAACAAGGCAGCGCATAGCTCGGGCAGTGCGGCATTCTTGGCACCCGATACCGGCACCTCGCCATGCAGCATGCGGCCACCACGAATCAGCAGCTTATCCATGCGTGGCGGGCTTCCCGGCTTGCTCCCATTCGGCAGGCGTAAAGGTTTTCATCGACAGGGCGTGCACTTCGTCGGTCTGGATGCGCTGGCCCAGCGCGGCATAAACCTGCTGGTGACGCTGTATCAGGCGCTTGCCCTCAAACGCGGGCGAGACAATGGTGGCATACCAGTGCCGGCCATCGCCATGAAGTTCAATATGTTCACAGGCCAGGCCGTGGGCAATGAGGGTTTGCAGTTCTTGGGCAGTCATGGGGGAACCTGTAGATCAAAACGCATTTTGCCAGTGCGGCAGTGCGCTGGGTTCAGTTGCGGATTTTGTAGCCGATGCGCAGCCAGTACACGGCCAGCGCGCTGGCTCCCGCCAGGGCCAGGCTGACAATGCACAGGCTCAACCAGGGCGAAACATCACTGACACCAAAAAAGCCGTAACGAAAGCCGTCAATCATGTAAAAAAACGGGTTCAGGTGGCTGACTTTTTGCCAGAAACCAGGCAGCGAATGAATGGAATAGAAAACGCCCGATAAAAACGTCATGGGCAGGATGACGAAGTTTTGAAAGGTGGCCATCTGGTCGAATTTGTCGGCCCACAAACCAGCAATCAGCCCCAAGGCACCAAGCAGCGTGGCACCCAGCACGGCAAATGCCAGCGTCCACAGCGGTGCCACCATGACCGGCAGGCCCAGCATGACCGAGGTGGCCAGCAACACGCCCACGCCCACCACCAGGCCGCGCACCAGCGATGAGCCCACATAGGCCAAAAACAGGCCCCAATGCGAAATGGGCGTGAGCAAAATGAACACCAGGTTGCCCATGATCTTGCTCTGGATCACTGACGAGGCGCTGTTGGCGAACGCGTTTTGCAGCACGCTCATCATCACCAGGCCCGGTACCAGAAAATGCGTGTAATCAACTTCGCCATAGACCTTGACACGGCCATCCAGCACATGGCCGAAGATCAGCAAATACAACAGCGCGGTCAGCACGGGCGCACCCACCGTCTGAAAGCCAACCTTCCAAAAGCGCAAGACTTCCTTGTAAAAAAGCGCGCGCCAGCCTGTCATGAAATACCCCTTGCACGGCTGCCCAATGCGCTCAAGCTGTTGCTCCCATCAAATCCAGAAACACGTCTTCCAGATCAGCCTTGCGCACTTCAATATCTTCGGGCACCAGGCCCGCCTGACGCAGCGCGGCTAAGTGCTGCTCGACCTCGCTGGCATTGTGCGCGGGCAGTTGCACTACACGGCCCGTCACCCGCGCCTGCGCTGCCAGGCTGGCGGGCAGCGGCGCATCGAGCTTGAAACGCAGTACATTGCTGGCCGCAGTTTTGAGCAGTTCAGAGGTTGGGGCGAGCGCCACCACGCGGCCGTTTTTCAGCATGGCAATGCGATGACAAAGCGCCTCGGCTTCTTCCAGGTAATGCGTGGTGAGCAGCACACTGTGTCCCTGCTTGTTGAGCTTGGCAATAAATTGCCACAAGGTCTGGCGCAGCTCCACGTCAACGCCCGCAGTGGGCTCGTCGAGCACAATCACCGGCGGCTTGTGCACCAGCGCCTGCGCCAGCAAGACACGGCGTTTCATGCCACCTGAAAGCTGGCGCATGTTGGCGCTGGCTTTGTCAGCCAGGCCCAGGCTGTGCAACAGCTCGTCAATCCAGTCGTCGTTGTGGGTAACGCCAAAATAGCCCGACTGAATGCGCAAGGTTTCGCGCACATTGAAAAACGGGTCAAACACCAGCTCTTGCGGCACCACCCCGAGCTTGCGGCGGGCAGCGGCAAAGTCGTTCACCACGTCGCTGCCCAACACGCTGACGCGGCCTGCGCTGGCACGCGACAGCCCGGCCAGAACGCTGATCAGGGTGGTTTTGCCCGCGCCATTGGGGCCAAGCAGGCCAAAGAACTCCCCTTCGGCAATGTCAAAGCACACGTCATCCAGTGCCTTGAAGCTTTTGCCGTTGCGGCCATAGGTTTTGGAAACGTTCTGAAACGAGACAGCGGCGGCGGACATGAAAGGGATTTAAGCCGACGCGGGCAGCAGCTCGGCGACGCCATAGACGCTGGCCAGGCGGCGCAGGCGTTCGGGCATGTCTTTCACTGAAAAGCTTTTGCCCAGGGCCAATGCCTCACGCCGGCACTCCAGCAACACGGCCAGTGCCGACGAGTCAAATTGCACCAGGCTGCCGGCATCGGCCACCACCGCCGTGCCAGGCTGCGCCTGCAAGCCCATGCCCAGCATGCGCACGCAGGTCCCGGCTTGTTCCATAGTGAGAATGGCGGGCAAAACCAGCATTATTTTTTGCCGCTGTTGACTTTGTTGCGCTCGGTCAATGAGGCGATCAAACCATCAACGCCTTTGGCATTGATTTCCTGCGCAAACTGGCTGCGGTAGGTTTCTACCAGCCAGACGCCCAGCACGTTGAGGTTGTAGATTTTCCAGCCCGCGCCCTGGCCCGGGGTTTTCTCCAGCCGGTAATCCAGCTGGATCGGCTCACCACGACCACGCACCTCCGTGCGCACAATCACTTCTTTGTCTTCGGCGGCAGCACGCAGCGGCTTGACAACAATGGTTTGGTCGCTGACCTGCGACAGTGCCCCCGAGTAAGTGCGTACCAACAGCGTCTTGAATTCTTCCTGCAAGCGTTTTTGTTGCTCGGGCGTGGCCTGGCGCCAGCCGGGGCCAACGGCAGAAGCGGTCATGCGGGCAAAGTTCAGGTGGGGCAGCACCTTGCTGTCGACTAGTGCCACCAGCTTGGCGGTGTCGCCGCCTTGCAGGGATTTGTCGGCCTTGATGGTGCTGAGCACTTCAGTGGAAATGCGCTGAATCAGCTCCTCGGGCTTTTCTTCAGCCGTCTGCGCTAATGCGAGACCGGGCAAGGCACTTGCAGCCAGGGCAATGGCAATGACGCGGTGAACGGAAAAACCAAAATAACGGCGATTCATGGCAGGACTTTCATGGTGCGTGGCGTCATGTGACGCCACTGTTGCAATAACGTGTGGTGCGGCAGCGGGGCCTACGCTTGGCTGCAGCCACGGCAAAAATGAAACATCTGGCAACGCTATTTACCGGGTGGCGGGGACGCAGGCAAAACTTGATCGGCTGACTGACGGTCTTCCGGCAGGTCACCGTCAAAAATTTCGCTGCGTCGGCGTTGCAGGTGGGCGTCGCGGGTAAAGCTGTATTTGTCGAGCGAGGCTTCATCAAGCACAGCGCCCAAACGCAACAGGTCGGTACGCACCTGTACGGCCCTGAGTACATAGACAGAATTGCGCGTGGCCACATCATTGATGCCTGAAATCACATTGCCCGAAGCGTCTATCGACAAAGCCGCCGCATCGCGCAAGGTTGACGGGCCAAAAAACGGCAACACCAAATAAGGGCCGGCAGGCACACCATAGCGACCCAGCGTCTGGCCAAAGTCTTCGGGGTGGCGGTCGATATTGAGTTCAGTCGCAATGTCAAGCAAGCCACCCAGGCCAAACAAGGTGTTGACGCCCAGGCGGATCACGGTTTCCCCCGCGTTTTGAATCTTGAACTGCAAAATGCTGTTGACCAATGACCACACATCGCCCAGGTTGGCGAAGAAATTGCTCACCCCGGTGCGCGCCAGTGCAGGCACCGCATCCTGATAGGCCAGCGCCACCGGTTTGAGCACTGCGCGGTCCACCTCCTCATTGAACTGGAACACGCTGCGGTTTAAAGGCTCCAGCGGATCATGGCGGGTTTTTCCCGGCCCGCTGGCGCAACCACCCAGCACGCCAAGCAGCAGCGCCACAGATGCGACGCGTATAAAAAGAGGCAGGTGCCAGCGGCTGGCCACCTGAAAGAAATTGCTGTTCATTTTTTCACCGGAGCCGCCGGGGTGTTACCACCATCGGCAGCCTTGTTGTACAAGAATTGGCTAATCAGATTTTCCAGCACAACGGCTGATTGCGTCGAGCCGATCGTGTCGCCAGCGTTCAAATTAACTGAATCTGCGCCCGCTTCCACACCGATGTACTGCTCGCCCAACAAGCCGCTGGTGAGAATTTTCAGCGAACTGTCTTTGGGAAATTGGTAGCGCGTGTTTAACGCCAGCACCACTTTGGCCTGAAAGGATTTGTCGTCAAAGCTGATGGATTCGACCCGTCCCACCACCACGCCCGCACTTTTGACCGCAGCGCGCGCCTTAAGGCCGCCGATGTTGTCAAACTTGGCTGTTACCCCATAGGTACTGTCCAAATTGAGGCTGAGCAAATTGGCCGACTGCAAGGCCAGAAACAACACGGCCGCACTACCTAACAGCACAAACAGACCGACCCACACATCGTTTTTCGAACGCAACATCGTCGTCGCTCCTAGATACTGAACATAAGGGCCGTAAGGACAAAGTCCAGCCCCAAAACCGCCAATGACGCCACCACCACCGTACGGGTCGTGGCGCGCGAAACGCCCTCTGGTGTGGGCTGCGCCTCATAGCCTTGCAACAAGGCAATGAAGATCACCGTCACGCCAAACACAAAGCTCTTGATGATGCCGTTGCCGACATCACGCCAGACATCAACGCCGCCTTGCATCTGGCCCCAGAATGCGCCGGAATCCACACCAATCAAAACCACGCCCACCAGCCAGCCGCCCATGATGCCAACGGCCGAGAAAACCGCCGCCAGCAGGGGCATTGCGATGATGCCGGCCCAAAAACGCGGCGCCAAAATACGCTGCACCGGGTCAACCGCCATCATCTCCATGGCGCTCAATTGCTCACCCGCCTTCATCAGCCCAATCTCGGCGGTGAGCGAGGTGCCTGCACGCCCGGCAAAGAGCAAACCGGTGACCACTGGCCCGAGTTCCCGCACCAGGCTGAGCGCTACCAGCAAACCCAGCGCTTCAGACGAGCCATAACGCTGCAAGGTGTAGTAGCCCTGCAAGCCCAGAACCAGCCCAATGAACAGGCCCGACACCACAATAATGGCCAGCGAGTAATTGCCCAAAAAATGCAACTGGTCGTTGATCAAACCAATGCGGCGCAAGCTGACACCCAGAGTACGAACCAAACGCAACAATAGTTTTGCCGCGTAGCCTAGTTCAGCCAGTTTGCCGCGCAATGCAAAGCCAACGTCAGACGGATTCCACCAACTCATGGTCTCACCCCGGTTTGTTTCAAGCCAGCGCTGAAGTCTTCAGCCACGCTCGGCCCGGGGTAATGGAAACGCACAGGGCCATCTGCCTGGGCATGGACAAACTGGTGCACCAGCGGGTCGCTCGACTGACGCACTTCTTCAGGCGTGCCCTGGGCTGCTATTTTTCCGTTGGCCAGCACCACCACCTGGTCGGCAATGCGAAAGGTTTCCTCCAGGTCATGCGAAACCACGATGCTGGTAATGCCCAGCGTGTTGTTCAACTGGCGAATAAGCTTGGCAGCAGTGCCCAGCGAAATTGGGTCGAGCCCGGCAAATGGCTCGTCATACATGATGAGTTCAGGGTCTAGCACGATGGCGCGCGCCAGTGCCACGCGGCGGGCCATGCCACCAGAGATTTCTGACGGCTTGAGGGCTTGTGCGCCGCGCAAGCCCACGGCGCCCAGCTTCATCAGCACAATGTCGCGAACCAGCGCTTCAGGTAAGTGGGTGTGTTCGCGCAAGGCAAACGCCACGTTGTCAAACACATTCAAATCAGTGAACAGCGCGCCAAACTGGAACAGCATGCCCATGCGGCGACGCGCTGCATACAAGTCAGTCTGGTTCATGGCGCCGATGTCGTGGCCGTCAAACAACACCTCGCCCTGTTGGGCCTTGATCTGGCCGCCAACCAAGCGAAGCAAGGTGGTTTTACCGCCGCCTGAAGCCCCCATGAGCGCAGTGACTTTGCCGCGCGGCACACTCAAGGTGATGCCGTCAAGCACCACGCGGCCAGGCACTCCACCATAGCCAAAGGTGACGTTGCGAAACTCAATCAGTGAAGACGGTTGAATGGACAAAAGCGCTTACCCGCAAAATAAAAACGCCGGAAGATACACCGGCATCCCAAATGATACGGGAAAGTACTGAGTCTGGATTGGCCCGCGCCAAAGGCGTCCTGCCATGGCCTCAACGGGGGAGGTCGCTAAACCCCATCAAAAACTCGTCAATTGAACGCGCCGCCTGCCGCCCCTCGCGGATCGCCCACACCACCAAGCTTTGGCCACGCCGGATGTCGCCCGCGGCAAAAACCTTGGGTACATTGGTCTGGTAACCGCCCGTAAATTCCGTACTGGCCTTGGCGTTGCCCCGCGCGTCCTTGGCTATGCCAAAGCTCTCCAGCACAGAGGCCACAGGCGCAACGAAGCCCATGGCCAACAGCACCAAATCAGCCCGCAAGGTTTCCTCGCTACCCGCGATTTCAGTCATCTTGCCGCCCTGCCACTCAAGCCGCACAGTTGTAAGTGCCACCACACGGCCTTTGTCTTTGCCCTCGCCCGCAATCAGTGCTTTGGTGGCAATGGCGAACTCGCGCTCACAACCTTCTTCGTGGCTGCTGGAGGTGCGCAGCTTGATCGGCCAGTAAGGCCAGACCATGGGCCGGTCCTCCACCTCTGGGGGCTGGGGCAGCAACTCAAACTGCGTCACGCTGGCCGCGCCATGGCGGTTGCTGGTGCCCACACAGTCGCTGCCAGTGTCGCCACCGCCAATCACCACCACATGCTTGCCGGTGGCCATCAGTTGGTTTTTGACTTTGTCACCAGCGTTCACCTTGTTTTGCTGCGGCAAAAACTCCATGGCAAAGTGCACGCCATCTAACTCGCGCCCAGGCACCGGCAAATCGCGCGACTGCTCGGCACCGCCCGTGAGCAGCACGGCGTCAAAATCTTTTTTAAGCTGCTCGGGCGAGATGGTTTCTTTAGCCCAATTGGTGACTTTGGAGTCTTTGGGCAGCGCCCCCACCAGCACGCCAGTGCGGCATTGCACGCCCTCGGCCTGCATCTGCGCCACGCGGCGATCAATGTGGCTTTTTTCCATCTTGAAATCAGGAATGCCGTAGCGCAGCAGACCGCCGATGCGGTCGTTCTTTTCAAACAGCGTCACGTCGTGGCCTACACGCGCTAGTTGCTGCGCCGCGGCCATACCAGCCGGGCCGGAGCCTACAACGGCTACTTTCTTGCCAGTCTTGTGTTTTGCCAGGCGCGGCGTGACCCAGCCCTCAGACCAGGCCTTGTCAATGATGGCGTGCTCAATGCTTTTGATGCCCACCGCGTCGTCGTTCACATTCAATGTGCAGGCTGCCTCGCAGGGCGCAGGGCAGATGCGACCCGTGAACTCGGGAAAGTTGTTGGTGCTGTGCAGCACGTTGATGGCGTTCTTCCAGTCGCCCTCATACACCAGGCTGTTAAAGTCCGGAATGATGTTGTTGACCGGGCAGCCGCTGTTGCAAAACGGCGTGCCACAGTCCATGCAGCGGGCGCTTTGTTTTTTTGCTGCTGATTCGTCCAGCCCAATGACGAATTCGTTGTAATTTTTCAGGCGCTGTTCAACTGGCTTGTAACCCTCTTCAATGCGCTCAAACTCCATAAAGCCCGTGATTTTTCCCATGGTGATTCCTGTCTTTTATTTGGCGGCAACAGCAGCTCTTGCCGCTTGGGACGATGAGGGCGCAACCGCCTTGGCTTTGATAGCATGAATCTCGCCCAGGGCACGCTTGTACTCGGTGGGGAACACCTTGATGAACTTGGCGCGCGCGGTTTCCCAGTTGTCGAGCAACTCGCGAGCGCGAGATGAACCGGTCCAGCGGTTGTGGTCTTCCAGCAGCTTTTTCAGTTGCACCTCGTCTGATTCACCGCGGTGCCACACGGCTTTGTCCACATACGCAGCTTGTTCACCAGCTGGCAGCACCGACTCGAGCGTAACCATGGCGGTGTTGCAGCGCTTGGCAAACTGGCCGTCTTCGTCGTACACATACGCAATACCGCCGCTCATGCCAGCGGCAAAGTTGCGCCCGGTTTTGCCCAGCACGGCTACCGTGCCACCCGTCATGTACTCGCAGCCGTGGTCACCCGTGCCCTCGACTACCGCCGTGGCACCCGAGAGGCGCACCGCAAAGCGCTCCCCCGCTACACCGCGAAAGTAGGCTTCGCCTGTGGTTGCGCCATACAAAACCGTATTGCCCACGATGGTGTTTTTGGTCGCGTCGCCACGGAAGTCGATGCTGGGGCGCACCACCACGCGGCCACCCGATAGGCCCTTGCCGGTGTAATCGTTAGCGTCACCAATCAAATACAACGTGATGCCCTTGGCCAGGAATGCGCCAAAACTCTGGCCGCCCGTGCCCTCCAATTGGATGCGGATGGTGTCATCCGGCAAACCTTCGGGGTGCACCTTGGTAAGCGCACCCGACAACATGGCACCAACCGAGCGGTTCACATTGCGCGCCACTTCAATGAAGTGCACTTTCTGGCCTTTGTCGATAGCGGCGCGGGACTTTTCAATCAGCACCACGTCCAGCGCTTTGTGCAAACCGTGGTCTTGCACGTCCACATGGCGGCGTGGCACGTCAACGGGCACCTTGGGCATGGCAAACAAACGCGTGAAGTCCAGCCCGCGTGCCTTCCAGTGCGTCAGGCCTTTTTGCACATCCAACAAGTCGGCGCGGCCAATCAGATCGTCGAACTTTTTAATGCCGAGCTGCGCCATCAACTGCCGCGCTTCTTCGGCAATGAAGAAAAAGTAGTTCACTACATGCTCGGGCTTACCTGCAAATTTTTTGCGCAGTGTGGGGTCTTGCGTTGCCACCCCCACTGGGCAGGTATTCAGGTGGCATTTGCGCATCATGATGCAGCCCTCAACCACCAGCGGCGCGGTGGCAAAGCCCATTTCATCGGCGCCCAGCAGAGCGGCAATCACCACGTCGCGACCGGTTTTCATCTGGCCATCGGCCTGCACGCGGATGCGGCCACGCAAGCGATTAAGCACCAGCGTCTGCTGGGTTTCGGCCAGGCCGATTTCCCACGGACTGCCCGCATGCTTGATGCTCGACCAGGGCGATGCGCCTGTGCCGCCGTCGTGCCCCGCAATCACCACGTGGTCGCTCTTGCTTTTGGCTACACCCGCCGCCACGGTGCCGACGCCAACTTCGCTGACCAATTTGACGCTGATGCTGGCATGCGGGGCGACATTCTTCAGGTCATGAATCAGTTGCGCCAAGTCTTCAATCGAATAGATGTCGTGGTGCGGCGGCGGCGAGATCAGGCCCACACCCGGCACGCTGTAGCGCAGCATGCCGATGTAATCGCTCACCTTTCCACCTGGCAGTTGGCCGCCCTCGCCGGGCTTGGCACCTTGCGCCATCTTGATTTGAATCTGCTCGGCGCTGCTCAAATATTCGGCTGTGACGCCAAAGCGGCCCGAGGCCACCTGCTTGATTTTGCTGCGCATCGAATCGCCCGCATTCAAGGCGTAATCGACCTCAAACACGTCCTTACCCAGCAGGTCGCTCATGGTTTGACCTTGCTGGATAGGGATGCCTTTAAGTTCTTGCCGGTAACGCATCGGGTCTTCTCCGCCCTCACCGGTGTTGCTCTTGCCGCCAATGCGGTTCATGGCCACAGCCAGCGTGGCATGCGCCTCAGTGCTAATGGAGCCCAGACTCATGGCCCCCGTGGCAAAGCGCTTGACGATCTCGCTAGCCGGCTCGACCTCGTCGATCGCAATCGCTTTGGCTGGGTCGAGCTTGAACTCGAACAGGCCGCGCAGCGTCATGTGGCGACGGCTTTGGTCGTTGATGATTTGCGCGTACTCCTTGTAGGTGCTCCAGTTGTTGGCGCGGGTGCTGTGCTGCAGCTTGGCAATCGCGTCGGGTGTCCACATGTGCTCCTCGCCGCGCACGCGCCAGGCGTATTCACCCCCGGCGTCCAGCATGTTTTCAAGCACCGGGTCGTCACTGAACGCGGCCTGATGCGTGCGAATGGCTTCTTCGGCAATCTCGAACACGCCAATGCCTTCGACTTGGCTGGCCGTGCCAGTGAAATACTTTTGCACCGTCTCGCGGTTCAGGCCAATCGCCTCAAACAGCTGCGCGCCGCAATAGCTCATGTAGGTGCTCACGCCCATTTTGGACATGATTTTTGACAAACCCTTGCCAATGGCCTTGACGTAATTGGCAATGGCTTTGTCTGCACTCAAATCACCACTGAGCTTGGCATGCATGTCCGCCAGGGTTTGCATTGCCAAGTAGGGGTGAATGGCTTCCGCGCCATAACCCGCCAGCACGCCAAAGTGATGCACCTCTCGGGCACTGCCCGTTTCCACCACCAGCCCGGCCAGCGTGCGCAAGCCATCACGCACCAGGTGCTGGTGGATGGCCGAGAGCGCCAGCAAGGCCGGAATGGCCACTTGCGCCGCGCCCATTGCGCGGTCGCTCAAGATCAAAATATTTTTGCCACTTTTGATGGCGTCTACTGCCTCGGCGCACAGCGAGGCCAGTTTGGCCTCTACACCCTCGCTGCCCCAGGCCAGCGGATACGTGATGTCCAGCACACTGGAGCGAAACTTGCCGTGCGTGTATTTTTCAATCTCGCGCAGCTTGGCCATGTCGGCAAAATCCAAGATGGGCTGCGCCACTTCAAGCCGCATTGGCGGGTTGACCTGGTTGATGTCCAGCAAATTCGGCTTGGGGCCAATAAAGCTCACCAGACTCATCACAATCGCTTCGCGAATGGGATCAATCGGCGGGTTGGTGACCTGTGCAAACAGCTGCTTGAAATAGTTGTACAGCGGTTTGTTTTTGCCCGACAGCACCGCCAACGGTGAGTCGTTGCCCATCGAGCCCGTGCCCTCTTCACCCGCCTGCGCCATGGGGCTCATCAGGAATTTGATGTCTTCTTGGGTGTAGCCAAAAGCTTGTTGGCGGTCAAGCAGGGAGGTTGAAATGGGGGTCGGATCCGTATTACCGGAGTCGGCACCGGCAGGTGCTGGCTCGGTAGATGCGGCTCTGACCCCAATTTCAACCTCGCCCAACTTGATGCGCAAGTTCTCAATCCACTGCTTGTAGGGCTTGCTGTTGGCCAGGCTGGCCTTAAGCTCCTCGTCGTCAATCATGCGGCCCTGTTCGAGGTCGATCAAAAACATCTTGCCGGGCTGCAAGCGCCACTTGCGCACAATTTTGTTCTCAGGTACGGGCAGCACGCCGGACTCGGACGCCATGATGACCAGGTCGTCGTCGGTGACACAGTAGCGCGCTGGGCGCAAGCCGTTGCGGTCCAGCGTGGCGCCAATCTGGCGGCCATCGGTAAACACAATGCTGGCTGGGCCATCCCAGGGCTCTAGCATCGCGGCGTGGTATTCATAAAATGCGCGGCGCCGCTCGTCCATGGTGGTGTGCTGCTCCCACGGCTCGGGGATCATCATCATCACGGCCTGGCTGATCGGGTAGCCGGCCATGGTGAGCAGCTCCAGGCAGTTATCAAACGTTGCGGTATCCGACTGGCCGGCAAAGCTGATGGGGTAGAGCTTTTGCAGGTCAGCGCCCAGCACGGGGGACGACATCACGCCCTCGCGCGCCTTCATCCAGTTGTAGTTGCCCTTGACGGTATTGATCTCGCCGTTGTGCGCCACATAGCGGTAGGGGTGCGCCAGCGGCCATTCGGGGAAGGTGTTGGTGCTAAAGCGCTGGTGCACCAGGCCCAGCGCCGAGACGCAGCGCGGGTCTTGCAAATCCAGGTAATAGGTGCCCACTTGGTTGGCCAGCAGCAGGCCCTTGTAGACCACGGTGCGGCTGCTCATGCTGGGCACGTAATACTCTTTACTGTGCTTTAAATTTAGATGTTGGATGGCAGCGCTGGCGGTCTTGCGGATCACATACAGCTTGCGCTCCAGCGCGTCTTGCACGATCACGTCGGTACCGCGGCCAATGAACACCTGGCGCAGCACGGGTTCTTGCTTGCGCACGGTGGGCGACATGGGCATCTCGCGGTTCACCGGCACATCGCGCCAGCCCAGCAGCACTTGCCCCTCGGCTTTGATGGCGCGCTCCATCTCCTGCTCGCAAGCCAGACGCGAGGCGTTTTCTTTGGGTAAAAACACCATGCCCACGCCGTATTCGCCAGGCGGCGGCAAGGCAATTCCTTGTTTGTTGAGTTCTTCGCGGTACAGCGCATCGGGCAGCTGAATCAAAATGCCCGCGCCGTCGCCCATCAGTTTGTCGGCTCCCACCGCGCCCCGGTGGTCCAGATTCTCCAGAATCTTCAGGCCCTGCTGCACGATGGCATGGGTTTTAACGCCCTTGATATGCGCTACAAAGCCTACGCCGCAGGCGTCATGCTCGTTGGCAGGGTCGTACAAACCGTGGTCTTGCAAAAACTGTTTTTCGGCGGCCTGGCTCATGGCGGCTCCTTCAAATGGGGGAGAAACAGTTTAGTGCAGCGCAACAGCCATGCCAAGTCAATTAATTGGGGTCAGATTCCAATTAATTTGCATCTTAACGTCGCTTTGTTTAATTGGGGACGTATTAAATTTAATAGCATTGAATCCAGTTAGAGCATGTCGAGACGCCAGTTTTTACCTTGAAGTTGGCCTAGAAAATGGCCTGCCTGCCTGAGTTTTACTGACCCGCCGCTGGGTGCGATTTTGTAAATCCGCCACAAAATCAGCCTCACCCAGCGCCCAGCCATGCAAAGTGGCGCTGGTCATGGCCGCCTGCTGCTCGGCGCTGACGCCGCTTTGCACCAATTCTGTATACGCCGCTTCGCGCGCGAACGGCGTATTGCCGAGCGCCCAAACCAGCGGGTGCGGCGTGAGCAAGTTGTCAGTGCGCAGGCCAATGTAGTGGGCGTGGCTGGACCACGGGTAAGCGCGCGGCTGCGTCACTAGGCCCGCGCGCACGGGATTGAGGTCGATATACGCCATGCAGGCCAGTAAATAGCGCTCGGTCTGAACCAGCGTGGATTTGTAACGCCCCTCCCATAGCGTGCCGCTGCGGCCTTGCGCGTCGTTGAAATAGCGCACATAGCGGCGGCCCACCGCCTGCATCATTAGCGGCAGACCATCTGGCGTGGTGGGAGTGGCTAGCAGGTGAAAGTGGTTGCTCATCAGCACATAAGCGTGCACGTCAACCGCAAACTTTTGCGCGTTTTCAGCCAGCAAGGCCAGCAAACTGCGGTAATTGGCGTCGGTGGCAAAAATCGCCTGCCGGTTGTTACCCCTCTGAATGATGTGATGCGGATAACCGGGCAATGTAAGGCGGGGTAAGCGGGCCATGATGTGAATGAATAGATTGCACCATGGTAATTGGAATCTGACCCTAATTAAAGTAGCTTTTTTGCTCCTAAATATATAGTAAAATTTCATAGCGCTACCCGCACGTGAACTATGGTTTTAAGGCATTTTTTATGCATTAAAAAAGGCAAAAATAAGTAAAAATTCAGCCTGCAAGCACCTACTGGTCACTTTTTACCAGCCATGGCACTGTTTTTAAGGCCTGAAACAATCGTTTGACCAACACGGATGTGCGGGTAGTGCTATGGTTTTTTACTATTATTTTTGATAATCATCCACAAGCTGCAGGAATCTAAGCGCCTGCGGCTTGCGTAGTATCCCTCTACGCCGCGTAAGCAAACTGACATACATTGATTTTCAAACAACGGGGCGCAACCGCCTGAAGCAGGGAGACCACATGGACCCAAGGGCCATTTACCACAAGTCCACCAAGGGTCTGGAAGAAATTGCCGAGCGCAAATACAAGCTGCTGCCGCGGCTGCGCTCGGTGTTGATATTGGTGGACGGGAAACGCACGTTTGAGGATTTGGCCAAGCTCTCCGCGGCCATGGGCGACCCGTTTGAGCTGCTCAGCCAGTTGCTAACCGATGGATTTATAGAAACCGAAGCCCTGCCTGAGTCGCACGTAACCACTATGCCAGCCGCCATGGCTGCCACGCCCGCCACGGCGGCACCTGCCCCGGTGGTCGCCGCGCCAGAGCCCCCGCGCAGTCTGCAAGACGCCCGCCGCTACGCCGTGCGCCACCTCACCGATTTGATGGGGCCCAATGCCGAGATGCTGTGCATCAAGATTGAATCAGCCAAGGGCCTCACCGATTTCATTACCGCCGTTGTACGGGCACAAGATGTGCTGCGCAATCTGCGGGGGGCACCTGCAGCAGAAAAATTTGCGCAGGAGATGGCGGCACGTACGCCGCTAGAGTAGCGGCAGCACAAAGCGACTGTTTAGCAAAGCTTCCAGGCCAAACTCAGCCAGCAGCGCTTGCAGACGCTGCGCGGCACTGCGCTTTTTTTGCCCGGTGTAGCGCGCCAGAATCAGTTCGTTTTTAAGGCTGTGCTCCCAGCCTACCAGCTCGGTCACCGTTACCTGGTAGCCATGCGCCTCCAGATAAAGGCAACGCAGCACATTGGTCAGTTGGCTGCCGATTTCCCGGGTGTGCAGCGGATGGCGCCAGAGCTCGGCCAGCGGGGTGCGTGCCAGTTGCAACGCCTTGTTTTGGCGCAGGCAGGCGGCAACTTCAGCCTGGCAGCAGGGCACCAGCGCAAAAGCACGGGCGCGCTTGGCCAGGCCAAAGGCAATCGCGTCGTCGGTGGCGGTATCGCAGGCATGCAGGGCCGTCACCACATCAATGCGGCTGGGCAACAGGGCCGATTGCGTGGCCTCTTGAACCGGCATGTCAAAAAATGACATGCGCTCAAAGCCCAGCTGCACCGCCAATTCGCGCGACTTTTGCACCAGCTCGGCACGGCTTTCAATGCCGTAAATATGGCCTGCCTGGGCCGCGCCAAGCTGCTTGAAGTACAGGTCGTAAATGATGAACCCCAGGTAAGACTTGCCCGCGCCATGGTCGGCCAGGCTCAGGCCCGCCGCCGCTGCTGCTGGCGTGGCATTGGCCGGCTCTTGCAATTCATCCAGTAGCCCTTCAATGAACTGGTAGAGGTGATACACCTGCTTGAGCTTGCGGCGTGAATCCTGGTTAAGCTGGCCATCACGCGTCAGGATATGTAGCGCCTGCAACAACGCCACTGACTGGCCAGGCCGAATTTCGGGGTTTTCAAGGCGTTTGCTCATGCGCCACGCCCAACACCCAGCGCCTGCCAACCCGCATGGCCCAACTCACGCAATGTCTGGACGTTGCGTTCAACGATTCGATTGGCGTGCGGCAAGGCTTGCAATGCGCGGCTGACGCTGGCCTCGCGCAGCAAATGCAGCATCGGATAGGGCGCGCGATTGGTGGCATTGGCAATGTCGTCAGCCGCCGTGCCCTGAAACTGGTAATTTGGGTGAAAGCTGGCCAGTTGCACCTGGCCTTGCAGGGCCAATAGGCGCAGGTGAATGTTGGCAAGTTCCAAGAAGTCATTGAAATCGGCAAACTCAGCAAGCATGGCAGGCGCTATCAGGAGCGTGGTGTCGCGCTCTTGCGGCTCGTGCGCCAGCAGGGCGATCAGCTCAGCCTCAAGCGCCGTCAGCAATGCATCAGCACTGCTGGCAGCGCTAACCGCGTAATGAATTTGCCCATTGGCGTGCACCGCCTTGGCAAACGGGCACAGGTTCAACCCAATGACGGCGCGTTCCAGCCAGCGCTGGGTGTTGGCCCGCACGGCGGCGGCATCGGCCATTTCATTCACACAAAGCGGCTGGGCTGGCCCACCAGCAGTTTGGCCAGTTCATCGAGCACGGGCGTTTGTATTTGCGCCGCGGGGTAGCTGGTGGTGACTATGCCAAAGCCACTGGCATTGGCTAGCCGAAAGCCCAGGCTGCCCGCATCATGCAGCGGCGTGACCATGACGCTGCCACGGCTTTGCGTGATGTAGTCAAACTGAAGCGCCAGCAACGTATTTTTCTCGGCATGCCGAATTTCCTTGCGCTCATGTTTAACTTGGCCGGCTGCCAAGCGCTCTTCTATGCGCTGCAAGTCGGGTGGGAAATTGGCGCTCACACTGCCACCCACCGGGTTGCCCATTTGCGGCACGATGTGCCAGGCTATAGCCACGCTTTCGTACACCTCTTTTCCGTTTAGCATTTTTTTGCGGCTGTCGCAGCGAAAGTCAGTCAGCTTCATGGCAGGCCAGCGGGTTTTACCATCTAGGGTGAGGGCTGGCCCGGCTGGCGCAATGATGTTGAGCTGCTTGGCCAGTTCAACGAGGTACAGCCACACCGTCTGGCAGGCCGCCTCGGTGCGGGCCAGGTTGTCTTGCTGGTTTTTCAGCAGGTTGTTGTCCTGGCTTTGCAGCGCGTTGGCTCGCGATTTAAGCTGATTAAGAAAACTCATGGCTTTCCTCCAGGTTTTTATTCTAGCCAGCACACCACGGCTAAAGCAGCTTGCGGCCCGTGATTCGTTCGTGCTCGCGCAAGGCGAAGCGGTCGGTCATGCCGGCAATGTAGTCAGCCACCTCGCGCGGACTGCGCGGCGGCTCGGCCCCGCCCTGGTAAGCGGCAAAAAGTTCGCGCACCACCGTACGCGCATGGTCGGTGGTCTGCACCACTTGCGGGTGGCGGTACAGGTGAACCAATAAAAAGCGCTTGAGCGCCGCCGACTGCTGCTGCATGGTCGCGCTGAAGCCCACCATTGTGGGCAGTTGCCGCACCGCTTCCACGCTGGCTGGCCGGGCTTGCGCCAAAGCGGCGCGGGTATGGTCTATCAGGTCATAGACCTGGGCGCTCAGCATGCGCCGGATAACGCCATACAAAAGCCGCCTGCCGCTGGTAGGCTCGGCCAGTTGCGGGTGCTGCACCAGCGTTTGCAGATAGTGCGCCTCAAACAATGGCACCGAGCGCAGTTGCGCCAGCGTGAGCAAGCCGGAGCGCACGCCGTCGTCCACATCGTGCGCGTTGTAGGCAATTTCATCGGCCAGATTGCATAACTGCGCTTCCAGGCTGGGCTGGCTGCGGGTAATGAAGCGACGTGCTACGCCAGATGGTTCCTGGGCTTCGATTTTTTCGGCGTTGCGCAGCGAGCAGTGCTTCAAGATGCCTTCGCGTGTTTCAAAGCACAGGTTCAGGCCGTTGTAGTCGGGATAGCGCTGCTCCAGTTCATCAACCACGCGCAGGCTTTGCAAGTTGTGCTCAAAACCGCCGTGGCTGGCCATGCATTCATTCAGCGCGTCTTGCCCGGCATGGCCAAATGGCGTGTGGCCCAGGTCGTGCGCCAGGGCAATGGCTTCAACCAAATCCTCATTCAAGCCCAGGTTGCGCGCCATCGAGCGGCCCAGTTGCGCCACTTCAAGCGAATGCGTCAGGCGGGTGCGAAATAAATCACCCTCATGATTGAGAAACACCTGGGTTTTATAGACCAGCCGCCTAAAAGCGCTGCTGTGGACGATGCGGTCACGGTCACGCTGGAATTCATCGCGCGTAGGCGCTGCAAGCTCAGGATGCAGACGCCCGCGGGTGTGCTGCGGCCAGCAGGCGTAGGCAGCCAGCGTCATGCACAGGCGGCGGCAATGACGGCGCGCACTAGCGCCTCAGGCACTGGCCGCATCACCGGCTTGCCAGGGCCATCCAACAGCACGAAAATGATTTCGCCAGCCTGGGCTTTTTTATCAAGCTGCATCAGGGCCAGGTAACGCCCGGCATTGTCATGGGCGTCCAGTACCGGGGCCTTGACCGGCAAACCGGCAGCCACCACGATGCGGCGCAACCGGGCAACAAACGCTGCATCCACCAGGCCCAGGCGCTGCGACAAATCTGCCGCCATGACCATGCCGCAGCCCACCGCCTCGCCGTGCAGCCAGGCGCCGTAGCCCATGCCCGCTTCAATGGCATGGCCAAAAGTGTGGCCAAAATTCAGGATGGCACGCAGGCCGGCTTCGCGCTCGTCACTGGCCACTACTTGGGCCTTGATTTCGCAGCAGCGGCGCACGGCGTAAGCCAGCGCCGACGCGTCAAAGTTGCGCAGCGCTGGCATCTGCTGTTCGATCCAGTCCAAAAAGGCCAGGTCGGCAATGGGGCCGTATTTGATAACTTCGGCCAAACCGGCGCTGAGCTCGCGCGCGGGCAGGGTTTTGAGCACATCAAGATCACACACCACCCGATGCGGCTGGTAGAACGCACCCACCATGTTCTTGCCCAGCGGGTGATTAATGCCCGTCTTGCCGCCCACCGACGAATCAACCTGCGCCAGCAGCGTAGTGGGTACTTGCACAAACGGCACGCCCCGCATAAAACTGGCGGCGGCAAAGCCGGTCATGTCGCCCACTACACCGCCACCCAGGGCAAACAACACGGTCTTGCGGTCGCAGGCGTTTTCCAGCAGAGCGTCAAAAATCAAATTCAGCGTTTGCCAGTTTTTATGCGTCTCGCCGTCTGGCAAGACCACGGTGTGAATCTGGCGGTAGTGGCTTTGCAGGGCGTTTTGCAGGGCCTGCGCATACAGCGGGCCAACGCAGGTGTTGGTGACAATCAGCGCCGCGTCGGCTTTTGGCAAGTTAGCAAACGTGGCTGGGTTGGCCAGCAGGCCGCTGCCTATGGCAATAGGGTAGCTGCGCTGGCCGAGCTCAATCAGCACGTGGCTGGCAGTGTCTTTGGTTGCCACAGCTAACTGCGCTGCAACTGAGGGCGATTCAAGGCTGGGCATGACATCAGTCTAACGCCGCGTTAAAGGGCATGCAGCATGCGGTGTGTTGTGGATTAGCCGGGTGGCACCAAACCAGCTAGTTCAAGCTGCGTGACCACCATGTTGACCAGCGCGCCAACAGCCGGTCGGCCGGTTTCCACCACAAAGTGCGCGGTTTCACGATACAAAGGGTCACGGGTGTCAAACAGTTCGCGCAATCGCGTCAGTGGGTCAGCGACTTGCAGCAAAGGGCGTTGGGTGTCGTGGCGCAAGCGGCGGTAGAGATCTTCAGGTGTGGAGCGCAAGTACAGCACATGGCTGCGCTGATGCAGGTTTTGCCGGTTGGCGGCACGCAACACAGCACCGCCACCGGTCGAGAGCACGCCTTCATGGCGCTGCGTCAGCTCATCAATCAGGGTTTGTTCAATGTCGCGAAAAGGCTCTTCGCCCTCGCGCTCAAAAAATGCCCTGATAGAGCAACCAATTTGCTGCTCTATTAGGGCATCGGAATCGGCAAATTCCAGATCCAGGCGCCGGGCTAGCAAGCGCCCGACTGTGGATTTGCCACAGCCGGGTAGGCCGACCAGACTGAACATCAGTTGGCGATAGCACAGTCAGTGGATAGACCAAACGGGCTGTTGACTCCGGCTGGTGGATTAGTTGCGCTAGAAAAATCCGATGCTACGCCATCTAGAGCAAAGCTGAGTGAAGTCACCGACTCGGTGCCACCCACCACAGCACGCGCCGTAATTAGCGTGGTGATCCAGGGCACAAAATTCTCACCGTAACGTAATCGGAAAGTCGCCACGCCGTTGGTGTCCGTGGTGATGGAACCCGGTGTCACCACGGTGGGTAAACCGGGTGTGAGCCTGCCGTTTGAATTGAAGTCCTCACCAGTATCTAGCGAACCATTACGGTTGGCATCTTCGTTGACACAAGAAGTTGGCGGAGTCAAAGCAAATCCCCAAACCGAATCTGCCATTGAAAAGACCAGACTACCTTTGCGGTACACCGTGGGTACGGATGACAAGGAGATTACCCGGTTGGATGCGGGTGCACCGTTAGCATCCGTCACAAATACCGTGAATTGCCGCTCATAGGTGGTGGGGTCAAAATTGGAGATGACATTGCCCAGGCCAATGCTGATGAACAGGGCTTGTCCGCTGACCGTGAGCATAGTTTGCCCCGTGACCAGCGTGTTTTGCACTGAGGCATTGATGACAACACCATTATTGGCTGTGGAGAGCGCGCCAGGAATGAACTGCACAGACACATTGCCATTGGCGTCGCTGGTGCCTGAGCCTGGGCTGATGGTGCCGTTGCTGGCGTCAGATATTGCCGTGAAGTTCACGATTCGGCCAGGCACGGGGTTGCCGGCCGCGTCGCGCACGGTTGCCTGCAAGGTAATCTGGTTGGTGGTGCCACCACCGGTGTTGGGCAGCACTGAGCTGGGATTGGCTTGCAACACCACAGTGGCAGGAAGAATAGCCACGAATTGAACCGGCAGGGTCGCTTGCGCAGTGCTGACTTGCGCCAGCACATTGGCCGGGCCCGAAGTTTGGCCCGTCAACACTGTGCTTGCAACTCCATTGCTGTCGGTAAACAGCGTGCTCGGCGTTACCGAACCCCGGGTCGTGCTGAAGGTAACCGTGCGGCCTGCCGCAGGCACGCCACCCGTAACAAACCGGATGCTGACAGTTTGCGTGGTGCCCACAGCGATACTGGTGCCAGAAGCTGGGCTGGTAAAGCGGAAGTCTTCCGCACTGACAGACACGGCGGTTTGCGCGGAAGCGCCTAGGCCGTCGACTCGCAGTGTGTCATTGCCCGCATTGTTGGCGGTGTAGATAAAGGTGGCCACACCTGAAGCGTCGGTTGTCAAATTGGCTTGCGACACACTGTTGTTCAGGCTTGAAGTGATTCGGAGTACGGCGTTGGGTATGGCCCGTGCCGCGCTATCTTGCGCCCTAACCGTGAAGGAAGTGGCTGCGCCAGCCAATACCGAGCCCAAGCCGGTAATGGACACACTGGTGCCGACCACCGGAATAGCAATCGTGGCGCGCGCACCACCGGCTACAGCCGTAACGGTGATGTTGCGGTTAGATGAGTCAGAACCTGCAGACAAAAGCACCGTACTGAGCGCGCCATTGGCCCCGGTTTGAGGAATTGGCAGGGCACCAATCAAGTTGCCGGAGGTAGCGGAGAAAGTCACCGACTGATTGGGAATGGCGTTGTTGGATGCGTCAGTGACCAACACCGTTAATGCCACCTGCGCGCTGCTGGCAGAAGGCAAGGTATTGGCCGCCGCCAAAATCGTGATCGCTGCCGGTACCGGCAGTGGTGTCGCTCCACCAATGGGGGCGCTGGGGTTGGCACCCGGACTGCCACCGCCGCCGCCGCAGGCGGTCAAAACTAGTGCGGTCAGCAGGGCTGCCAAATAAGTGGTGTAGCGCATTGCAATCCTCTTGGAACGAATTTAGGGGGCAAACAAAACTGGCGGCAATTAGCGTGCAGCAGAACGCTCGGCAATTGTCTTTGGCGTAATGAAAAACAGCATCTCTGATTTGCGCGTGGCACGCGAGCGCGATTTGAACAAGTTGCCAGCGTAGGGAATATCACCCAAAACAGGCACCTTGGTTTCGGTTTCCGAGTCGTCCAGCGTGAAGATGCCGCCAATTACCACTGTGCCGCCATTTTCCACCAGCACCTGGGTTTTGATGTTGCGGGTGTTGATGGCAATGCCAGCTGCCGTGGTCTCGCCGCGGCTGTCATTGGCAATGTCCAGATCGAGAATGATGTTGCCCTCGGGGGTGATTTGCGGCGTGACTTCAAGCTTTAGCGTGGCGCGGCGAAACGCCACTGCTGTAGCTCCGCTGGAAGTCGCCTGCTGAAACGGGAACTCTGTGCCCTGCTCGATGATGGCTTTGGTGCCATCCGCGGTGACCACACGCGGACTGGAAACCAGCTTGCCCTTGCCATCTGCTTCAAGCGCTGACAGCTCCAGGTTGAGGAAACGGTTGGCTGCCGAACTGAACAACGACACCGCGAAAGTAGCCGGGCTAAAACCACCTTGTCCAATGGCGGGCAGGTTCAAAAACGTGGTGTTGTTGGTGTCCAGCACGCCAGACGATTCCCGTGTGGTCGCTGATACAGCGTTGTAGGTGCCGCCAATGGCTACCCGGCTGCTGGTGCCGCCACCAATGGCATAGCCCGCATCACCGCCGCGAACACCACGCAAATCGCTGCCGCCCAAACGCACCCCTAGCGATTTACCAAAACTGTCAGACGCCTCCACAATGCGCGCCTCGATCAGTACTTGGCGAATCGCTACGTCCAGTTTGGAGACGAGTTGTTGCACCTGCTCAAGACGGCTGGAAATATCGGTCACAAAAAGCT
This sequence comes from Burkholderiales bacterium, assembly GCA_021732385.1. GTDB lineage: Bacteria > Pseudomonadota > Gammaproteobacteria > Burkholderiales > Burkholderiaceae_C > JAKFVA01. Next base: position 62,825 of record JAKFVA010000025.1, read on the forward strand.
GGTTGGTGCGGGGCTCGGCAATTACGCTGCCGCGTGTGCTGAGAATGCGCCCCGCGCTATTCGGGCCGCTACCGCCCGCCTGAAGCTGGGCAGCTACAGCCGGGGCCTTGGCGTAATTCAACTGAAATGCCTGCGTTCTGAGCGGCTCCAGATTTTGAATGGCAACAGAGGCCTCCAAATCGAGCTTTTCCTTGGCTGCAATCTCGTCGCGCGGGGCGATTGAAATTACGTTGCCATTTTTGCGCATGCCCAGACCTTTGGACTGCAAAATGATGTCCAGCGCCTGGTCCCAGGGCACATCCTTCAGACGCAAGGTCACGGCACCCGTCACGGTGTCCGAGGTCACGATATTGAAGTTGGTGAAATCCGCAATCACCTGGAGTAATGAGCGCACCTCGATATTTTGGAAGCTTAGCGACAGCTTTTCGCCGCTGTAGCCCTTGCCTTGTGTCAACTTGGTGGGGTCGATCTTCTGCTGGCGAACTTCAACCACAAACTGGTTGTCGCTCTGGTAGGCACTGTGCTCCCAGGCTCCTCGGGGCTCAATGACCATTCGTACACGGTCGCCCACCTGAAAGGTGGTCACAGTTTGAATGGGCGTGCCAAAGTCAGCCACGTCGAGCCGTCGGCGCAAGCCTTCCGACAGGGTTGACTTGAGAAACTCAACCACCAAACTCTGACCTTGCTGTTTGATATCAACGCCCACCTGGTTGTTAGCCAGGTCAACAACTACCTTGCCCGAGTTTTCGACACCGCGGCGAAAGTCGATGTCCTTCAAGGGCTGCGTGTCGCGGTTCAAGTTTTCGGCAAAGGTTGGATTGACTGCAGCCGCTGGCGCAGCCTGGCTGATGCTGTCAAGCGAAATTAACAAGGCCTTGCCTTGAATTTGTGTTTTGTAGGTGGTGGCTTGTTTGAGGTTAAGCACCAATCGGGTTCTGTCGCCCGCCTGCACCACATTGACCGAGCGCAGATTGCCCTGGTTGATATCGACCAGCGAGCGCCCGATACCGTTTGAAGCACCCGGCAAGTCCAGCGCAATCCGGGCTGGCGACTGAACCACAAAACCAGCTGGCAATGCAGCCAGCGGCTGAGAGAACTCAATCCGGACGACCTCGCTGCCGCCGAGCAGCGAACCCGTGACAGACTCGATCACATTCTGGGCCAGCGCAGTGCAAGCAGTAAATGCCGCTAGCAATGCCAGGAGCAGGTTGCGCGCCCCAAATACCGTTTTACGGTTGTTCATTTTGCTCCCTCTTGCAACTGCAATGTGGCAGTTCTTTCTATCCATTCACCGCCTGCATCCTGCACCACTTCGCGCAGCCTCACATCGGTTTCGGTAATCTTCATCACGCGGCCGTAGTTCTGGCCCAGGTAGCTGCCCGCTCTCACCTGATACAGCAGACTGTCAACCTTGACCAGGGCCACTGGCTTGCCCGCTTGAATCAGGCTACCAACCATGCTCATGGCATCCAATGGGAAGCTTTCAAGAATCTCTTTGCGCCTGGACAATTCAGGCGTAATCAGGCCAGCGTTGACGTTGGCCTGGTTAGATTCGCGCTTGAGCGCCTGCGTCAGCTTCTGGCTGCTGAAAGGGTCCGTCTGGCCATCTTCGCCATAGGCCTGCGGGGTGAATTTTTTGGGTTCGGGCAAAGGCGGAATCTTGGGTTTGGACAAAGCGTTTTGTTCGGCAACCCATTGCTGCAATTCTGTCTGCTCAGAGGAACCGCAGGCCGACAACAAGAGCGCGAAGCTCAAAACCATAAGAAGTGATAACGCCCTCATTTTTTCGCCTTTGGTTGCGCAGGTGCTGCCTTGCGCTGGGCGGCAACCTCATCCACATCAAGGTAGCGAAAGGTTTTGGCCGTCGCGTCCATGGTCAGGTTGCCGTCTTTGCCCGGGGCCAGAATCATGTTGTTGAGCGTCACGATGCGCGAGAGATTGGCAATGTCAGAGGCAAATGAACCCATGTCGTGGTAGCGGCCCGTGACGCGTACCGCAATGGGCAATTCGGCATAGTATTCCTTGACACTAATTTGGCCCGGCCGAAACAAGTCAAACTGCAAACTGCGTCCCAAGCCCGCCTGGTTGATGTCGGACAGTAACGCGTCCATTTCAGCTTTGCTGGGTAATTGCTTCTCTAGTTGCGTCACATACTGCTGCACTTGCTCACGCTGCTTTTTCAGCACTTCAAGATTGACCGCCTGGGCCAGTTTTTTCTGGTAATCCTCACGCAACTGCACTTCCTTCGTTTGCTCTGTGGTCAACTCAGTGCTTGAATTGCTTAGCCACACAAACCACAGCGCGACCACAATCACAGCAGTCGTTGCAACGCAAATGGCCAGACGTGGCAGCAGCGGCCAGGACGCTGGGTCATTTGGATTGAGTCCACGAAATTGGGACGACAGTTGCCGCGAGAATGCAGCAAAGTCGAGCTTGGGTTTCGGTAATTTCGCCATAACGCGTCTTTATCAGGTTTTACCGGCAACAGTGGGTTTGGCGGGCACCGGCGAGCCAGCAGCCGATGCAGCTTTGCCGACTTGACTGGCGCGCACTAGACCGATACGCATCGTGAAACTGGCTACCCTGCGCTGCTCTTTCGGACTGACAGCAATATTGGTTGCCACAATCTCGCCCAACTCAGGGCGGGTCAACCAAATACTGTTGTTGGCCAAATTGCGAAGCAGCTCAGATATGCGCTCGTTGGACTGCGCCTGACCCTTGATTTCAACCGACTGGTTTTCCTGCTTCATATTGGTGATGTACACGCCATCGGGCAATTGCCTGACCAGTTCGTTGAGCAAATGCACCGGCAGGTTACGGTCAGCCTGCAAATCCTCTACCGCTTGCTGGCGCGCACGCAAAGCGGCAATTTCGGTTTGCAAGCCCGCAATATCCTTGATTTGAGATTCCAGTTTCTTGACTTCACCTGTTAAATAGGTGTTTTTGGATTGCTGCAAGGTGATTTCATTTTGAAACCACAGGAAAACCGAGCCCGAAATCAGACCACCCACCAGCGCGGCAAAACCCAAGGTCACGTAAAAAGACTCGCGCGCGCGCTTGCGGGCGGCCTCGCGGTGCGGCAGCAGGTTGATCAAAATCATGACATGAACCTGCGCATGGCCAGACCGCATGAGGTCAGGTAAGAGGGGGCTTCACGGCGAATTTTTTTCTCGCGTATGGCGGCACCAATTTCCATGCCTTCGAATGGATTGAGAAGATTGCAATTAAAGGACGACTGCCGAGTCACAGTTTCGGTCAGACCAGGCAGGGCAGCGGAGCCGCCAGCCAGCATGATGTAGTCGACCTTGTTGTGCGGCGTGCTGGTAAAAAAGAAGTTCAGGGCGCGGCCAATCTCTTCGGCGATGCTCTCAACAAAGGGCCGCAAAACGCCCGATTCATAGTCTTCCGGCAAATCGCCGTTGCGTTTTTTGGTTTCGGCCTCTTCAGGGGAAAAACCGTACTGCCGCACAATCAGTTGCGTTAGTTGTGCGCCGCCAAAAGCCTGGTCGCGGTCGTACAGCACCTCATCATTGCAAATCACCTGCATGCTGGTGGTGAACGCGCCGACTTCAAACAAGGCCACCATGGCGTCAACGCCGCCGTTGGGCAAGCCCAGAATTAGACGACTGGCAGCCAGCCGCGAAGAATAGGACTCGACATCGATGATGACAGGCTTGAGGCCTGCGGCTTCCGCCAAACCCTGGCGATCCTGTACTTTTTCCTTGCGCGAAGCAGCAATCAGCACCTCGATATCGCCTGCCGAAGCAGCGCTGGGGCCAACCACGCAAAAATCCAGGCTAACCTCATCCAGCGAAAACGGGATGTACTGGTTGGCCTCGGCTTCAACCTGTATTTCTAGCTCTTGCTCACTCATGCCACCGGGTAGCACAATCTTTTTGGTAATAACGGCAGATGGCGGCAGCGCCATAGCCACATTCTTGGTGCGGGTACCGCTTTTTTTAACTAGCCGACGCATTGCATCAGCAACTTCATCAAATTTTTCTACATTACCTTCAGCAATCCAACCACGCTCAAGCGGCTCGATGGCACAACGCTCAAGCACATAAACCCCCTCCTTGCTGCGGCCCAATTCGACCAGCTTGACGCTCGATGAACTGATGTCCAGGCCAAGCAAAGCGGGTGACTGGCGGTTGAATAACGACCCCAAAGAAATCAAGATAAGCCCCAAAAATCTGTTAACGCAGACGCAAAATTACTTGAGAATTCACTTCAATGCTAGCAGTAAGCACCTTGTCACGCAAAGATTTTTTCGCTTTTTAACCGAAATTGGCGTTGCCAAAATCCGACGCTGAGCGGATTGCGGCTGACCCAGTTGCAATGCATTTGGTGCATCACGGCCATTGGGTAGGGATATTGTTCATACTACCCGCATCGCATGACGCACAATTTGTCTTGTTCCAATGATTGCCTGCCCGACTTGAGCCGCCATGCCCTCTTCAAACTTGACTGAGACCCCCGCAGCCGGGCCTGATAGCCCACAGACGCGCATTCCAAATTGGGTTAAACGCATTTTGTACGGCATGCTGTGGCTGATTAGCTTGGGACTGGCAGGCGCTCTTGCGGGCGTATTGATCTTGTCCATTGCCCTTGCCGTGGCTTACCCCAACCTGCCCGACATCTCCGAGCTGCTGGACTACCGTCCTAAGCTGCCACTGCGCGTGTTTGCGGCTGATGGCAGCCTGATTGGCGAGTTTGGCGAGGAGCGCCGCAAGCTCACGCGCATCAACGACATTCCGCCCGTCATGAAAAACGCCGTGCTGGCAATCGAAGATGCGCGCTTTTACCAGCATGGTGGCGTCGACTACATAGGCGTGGTGCGCGCGGGTCTGGCCAATGTGGGTCGGGCCAAAAGCCAGGGTGCCTCAACTATCACGATGCAGGTGGCACGCAATGTTTACCTGAGCTCAGAAAAAACCTTGACGCGCAAAATCTACGAGGTGCTTTTGACCTTCAAGCTGGAACATCTACTGAGCAAAGACCAGATTCTTGAGATCTATATGAACCAGATTTTTCTGGGTCACCGCGCCTATGGCTTTGCTGCTGCGTGCGAAGCGTATTTCGGCAAACCCCTGAAGGACATCAGCATTGCCGAAGCCGCCATGCTGGCTGGCCTACCCAAAGCGCCGTCTGCCTACAACCCCATTAACAACCCCAAACGCGCACGCTCCAGGCAGCTCTACATCATTGAGCGCATGGAAGACAACGGCTTCATTACCAGTGCGCAGGCTGAAGAAGCCAAACGCCAGGAATTGAAGATTAAATCCGGCCCCGACAACAACCGCGTCCATGCCGAGTACGTGGCCGAATCGGTACGCCAGCTTATCTATTCGCAGTACGGCGAAGACAGTTATATCCGCGGACTCAACGTACACACCACATTGGTGACGGCTGAACAAAGTACCGCCTACCAGGCGCTGCGCAAAGGCATCATGGATTTTGAGCGGCGCCAGATTTACCGTGGCCCCGAGAAATTCATCACACTGCCGACCGACCCCAAAATTGCAGAAGACGCCATCGACGACGCCCTGCTGGAGCACCCCGACAATGGCGACATCGTTTCGGCCGTGGTGCTGGAAGCCAACGCCAAAAAAATTACCGCCATCCGCTTGAATGGCGAAACGGTGGAAATCACGGGAGAGGGCCTGCGCCCAGCGCAGTCCGGGCTGTCTGACAAGGCACCGCCCAACATCAAAATTCGGCGTGGCGCTGTAATTCGTATGGCCAAAACTGCCAAGGGCAGTTGGGAAATGACGCAGCTGCCTGAAGTTGAGGGGGCTTTTATTGCAATGGACCCACGCAGCGGCGCGATCCGCGCCTTGGTCGGTGGTTTTGACTTTGACAAAAGCAAGTTCAATCACGTCACCCAAGCTTGGCGGCAGCCAGGCTCGAGCTTCAAGCCGTTTATTTACTCGGCAGCACTTGAAAAAGGCTTTACGGCTGCTACCGTGATCAACGATGCGCCGCTGTTTTTTGATGCGGGCATTACGGGTGGCCAGCCATGGGAGCCGAAAAATTACGATGGCACTTTTGAAGGGCCCATGTCCATGCGGCGTGGTTTGGCCAAATCAAAAAACATGGTCTCCATCCGCATATTGCAGGCTGTGGGTGCCCACAATGCCCAAGAATGGGTAGGACGCTTCGGTTTTGATGCCGACAAACACCCCCCCTACCTGACCATGGCACTGGGCGCGGGTTCCGTAACTCCAATGCAAATGGCCACTGCTTATTCGGTGTTTGCCAATGGGGGCTACCGCATCAATCCCTACCTAATCACCCGGGTGGTGGACCAAAATGGCAAGGTGCTGGCGCAACCCCAACAAAAATCGGGTGGCGAATCGGCGCGGGTAATCGATGTGCGCAACGCCTATGTCATGTCCAGCTTGCTGCAGGAAGTTACGCGCAGTGGCACCGCAGCGCGTGCACAAGCCACGCTCAAGCGGCCTGACCTGTATGGCAAAACCGGTACCACCAACGATTCACTGGATGCCTGGTTTGCCGGCTACCAGCCCACACTGGCGGCCGTAGTCTGGATTGGTTACGACAATCCAAAAAAGTTGGGTGACCGCGAAACCGGCGGTGGTCTGAGCCTGCCAGTCTGGATCAGTTTCATGGAAAGTGCGCTCAAAGGCGTGCCAGTGCTTGAGCGGCCGGTGCCTGAAGGGCTGGTCAACCTGGGTGGCGAGTGGTACTACAACGAATACGCCGCCGGCAATGGCGTTAACAGCCTGGGCCTGGAAGACAGCCCCGTGCTTGGCCCCAGCGGCGGCCTACCGGCTCAGGCCCTGCCACCGGCTGACGAGAGAAACCGAATTCTGGATTTGTTCAAAAACTAGGGGGCCGACTTGAAAACCAGCGGCAGGCCCGACTGCTCGCTGGCAGCGCCCGATAGCGTGGAGAAAAATTCACCGCTGATGCGATTTTTGGTGTCACGCCAAAGGCCGTTGTCCAGTGTGAAGTGGTAGCCGCCCGAGCGAGCTGCCAGCCAGATTTCGTGCAGCGGCTTTTGCAGGTTCACCACAATCTGGCTGCTGTTGGCAAATGTCAGGGTCACCATGCCACCGCTGCGCTGGTTGTCAATATCGGCGTCGGTTTGTTCGTTAATGCGGTCGCAATTGCGCTCGATGGCCTGCAGCAGGGCTTCAGCGCGGTCCATGAATTCCGTATCGGTCATTACAATTTCGCCATGTTGCTTTCAAAATTCATTCTAGTGCGCGGCTTGTGGGCCAGTGTCTGCATCATCGGCCTGACCGCTTGCGGCCAAAAAGGCGCTTTGTTTTTGCCCACCTCGCCTGCCGCTGCGCAACGCAGCAGCCTGCCCGAAACCCTGCGCCCCGAATTGCCTGGCTTGCCAGGCCGGGCAACGCCTGCGTCTGCGCCCAGCAGCACGCCAGCACGATGAGCGAGCCACTTCTGCCCGGCGCGCCGCACTTGGCTTACCAAGGTGCGGTCTTGTGCATGGAAGGCCATGCACTGACCGAACTGGCACGCTCGCATGGCACGCCGCTGTTTGTTTATTCAAAGGCAGCCATGCTGCATGCGTTGTCGGCTTACCAGCGCGGCTTTGCCGGGCGTAATGCACAGATTTGTTACGCCATGAAAGCCAACTCCTCACTGGCACTGCTGCAGGTGTTCGCGCAGGCCGGTTGCGGTTTTGACATTGTCTCGGGCGGTGAATTGCAGCGCGCACAAATGGTCGGCGCTGACATGCAGAAAGTTATCTTCTCGGGAGTTGGTAAAACCCGCAGCGAAATGCACCAGGCGCTAGCCGCCGGTATTGGCTGTTTCAATGTCGAAAGCGAGTCTGAACTGACCGTGCTGAACCAAGTGGCGCAAGCTTGCGGCAAGCAAGCGCCTGTGAGCGTTCGCGTCAATCCCAATGTGGACGCACAAACCCACCCCTATATTTCCACGGGGCTGAAGGACAACAAGTTTGGCATTGCGCATGAGCAGGCGCTGGCCACATACCAGCACGCCGCCGGGCTGTCGAACCTGCGTATCGTGGGCATTGACTGCCACATTGGCTCACAAATCACGCAGACTGGCCCTTATCTGGATGCGATGGACCGTGTGCTTGATTTGGTCGATGCGATTGAAGCTGCCGGTATTGCCTTGGCGCATATCGACTTTGGCGGTGGTCTGGGCATTCAGTACCAGCAAGAGGTGCCCCCGCAAGCCGATGCGTTGTGGTCAACGCTGCTGTCCAAGCTCGACGCGCGCGGCTATGGTCGGCGCAAACTGCTGATCGAGCCAGGCCGGTCACTGGTGGGCAATGCGGGGGTATGCGTTACCGAAGTGCTCTACCTCAAGCCCGGCGATGAGAAAAATTTCTGCATTGTTGACGCCGCCATGAACGACCTGCCGCGCCCTGCCATGTACCAGGCTTTCCACGCCATTGCGCCTGTCCACCTGGCGCAAAATAACTCCGCCGATGGGGTCATCTACGACGTGGTGGGTCCCGTCTGCGAAAGTGGTGACTGGCTTGGCCGTGACCGCACCCTGGCCGTGCAACCCGGCGATCTGCTGGCGGTGTGTTCGGCCGGGGCTTACTGCATGAGCATGGCAAGCAACTACAACACACGCGGACGCGCTGCTGAAGTGCTGGTCGATGGCAGTCATGCCCGCCTGATCCGAGCGCGTGAATTGATGGCCGACCAAGTGCAGGGGGAGCGTCTGCTCGACTGAACCAGCCGCAAGCTATGGATTTTGTAGCTGCGCGCGCCCGACAGACTTTGTCATCAGCCGCCTCTTGCGCAAGTACTGCTGCACGCGCCAGCCCAGCAATACAGCCAAAATGGCGGCATAAACCGCCACCTCGGCGAAATCGTTCTTGCCCGAACGCATCCAGAAGAAGTGCAGGATGCCCAGACCGGCAATCAGGTACACCAGCTTGTGCAGCGTCTGCCATCTTTTGGCACCCAGGGCTTTTACCGCACGGTTAAACGATGTAGCGGCTAGCGGCGTAAGCAGCAGGAAACCCAGGAAGCCCACCAGAATGAACGGCCGCTTGATGATGTCCTTGACGATCTCTGGCACATCAAAACCCTGGTCAAACCAGCTGTAGCTCAGCAGGTGCAGCACCACATAAAAATACACAAACAGCCCGAGCATACGGCGAAAGCGCGCGACCGCAGGCAAGTTGGTGATGGTGCGCAGCGGGGTAACCGCCAGCGTGATGCACAAAAAGCGCAACGTCCAGTCTCCGGTTGAGCGAATCAGGTACTCCGCCGGATTGGCACCCAGCCCGCCCGAGAATGCGCCAAACACCAGCCAGGCAAATGGCAGCAGGGCGGCCACAAACAGTACTGGCTTGGCAGCGGAATGCAACAGCAGGCGGGTGGCGCTCATGGTGCATTGCCGCAGTTGGCTGCCGCTGATGACCTGTCTTGCTTCAAAAGAATTTTTTCAAGTCCATACCGGCGTACAAAGAAGCCACTTGCGCCTCATAGCCGTTGAACATCAGCGTCTTGCGCTTGCGCGTGAAGAAGCCGTCTTCGCCAATCCGCCGCTCAGTTGCCTGGCTCCAGCGTGGGTGATCAACATTCGGGTTCACATTGGAATAGAAACCATATTCGCTGGCGGCGGCCTTGTTCCAGGCGGTAGCGGGCTGCTTGTCAGTAAAGCGGATTTTGACAATGCTTTTGCCGCTTTTGAAGCCGTATTTCCAGGGCATGACGATTCGCACCGGCGCACCGCTCTGGTTGGGCAGTACCTCACCATACATGCCAAACGTCAAAAGCGTCAGCGGGTTCATGGCTTCGTCCAGGCGCATGCCTTCCACATACGGCCAGTCAAGTACGCGCGAGCCCACATAGGGCATGGTGGCACGGTCGGCCAGCGTTACAAATTCAACAAACTTGGCCGAACCCAATGGCTCCACCTTTTTAATCAGTTCGCTGAGCGAATAACCGACCCATGGAATCACCATCGACCAGCCTTCAACGCAGCGCAGGCGGTAAATGCGCTCTTCCTGGGCGCTGAGCTTGAGTAGATCTTCAATGGCAAACTTGGTGGGCTTTTTGACCAGCCCCTCCACCTCGACCACCCAAGGTTTGGTCTTTAGGGTGTGCGCATTGCGCCCCGGGTCAGACTTGTCGGTACCAAATTCATAGAAGTTGTTGTAGGTGGATACGTCGGCGTACGGGGTAATTTTTTCCAGATTGGTAGTGCCTGCCGCGCTAGATTTGGCACCCGGCAAGGCCGCCAGCTTGCCTGGCAGCGGGTAAGACGGACTGACAGCCGTGGTGGCGGTTTGCGCCAGGGCGCTACGCCCTGCCCAACCCGCCAGGGTGGCCCCGGCAGCACCCGCGGCCATGCGCTTGATCAACTCGCGCCGCTCACCGTATGCTGCGCGGGGGGTGATTTCGCTGGGAACCGGATGGATGAAGCCGTTGTCGTTGGTTTTGATGAGCATTGCCTGAGTCCTTTAGTTTGAATTGGTCGGGCGAAACCGCGCTAGCTTACAAAGTTCCGTAGCTGTGCAAGCCGCTCAAGAACATGTTGACGCCCAAAAAGGCAAACGTCGTGATGGCCAAACCAATTAGCGCCCACCAGGAGGCCACCGCACCGCGCAAGCCTTTCATCAGCCGCATATGTAACCAGGCGGCGTAATTCAGCCAGACAATCAGCGCCCAGGTTTCCTTGGGATCCCAGCTCCAGTAGCCGCCCCAGGCCTCTGCCGCCCACAACGCGCCAAGCACCGTGGCAATGGTAAAAAATGCAAAGCCCACAGCAATGGATTTGTACATCACATCATCCAGCACCTCAAAACTGGGCAGGCGCTCTGCAATGCGTTTGCGCGCCATCAAAATGCCAGCCATGATCAGCGCCGAAATACCAAAGTACACCAGCCAGTAACTGCTCTCCTGCGATACGCCACGGCGAAAAACAATGGGCTCGAAGCACAGCACAATGCCCAGCAGCCACAGCGGTGCCAGTTTGTACCAGCGTGTCTCGCTGGCGTGCTGCTTGATGAGGTAGGCAAATGCCACCATGGCAGCCAGCGCAAAAGTGCCGTAACCCACAAAATTGGCTGGCACATGCAGCTTCATCCACCAGCTTTTCAGCGCTGGCACCAGCGGCTGAATCTCGTGCGCTTCCTTGACTACCGTGTACCAGAGCAAAAAGCCCACGGCAGCACTAACCACCAGCATGACAAACGCGCCCATGGAACGGGTCTGGTACTGGTCTTCAAAGTACAGATAAAACGCCGTCGTCATCCAGCAAAACAGCACGAACACTTCATACAGGTTGCTGACCGGGATATGCCCCACATCGGCACCAATCAAATAGCTTTCGTACCAGCGCACCATGGTGCCCAAAAGCGCCATGCCCACCGCCACCCAGGCAAGGCGCGAGGCAATCAGCTCCATCGCGCCACCTTGGCCTTTGGCAAATAAACCCAGCCAATAAAACGCCGTACTCATAAAAAACAGCATGCACATCCACAAAATGGCCGACTGGCTGGACAAGAAGAACTTCAGCCAGAACACGCTCTCGGCACGCGCCAGACTGCCCTGCCCGTCCACCTGATAGGCCATGATGGCCAGCAGTGCAAAGCAGGTGACCGACAGCATCAACACGCGCACCGGCTTCCAGAACCAGCCCAGCCAGATAGCCGCAGGCACAGTGCTCCACAAAATCGCGCGCTCATAAACGTCCATGACCGACTGCGTGCGCGTCCAGGCATAGCCGGTGGCTAGCACTACCAACAGCGCAAAAACCCAGTCAAACACCGAGCGTTGGGCAAAAAACCCGGGATTCAAACGCAGGGTCGGGCCCACTGGTGCATGTGCGGGCAACAGGGAGCCCGATGGCGGCTCCATGGCGGCAGGCAAATTGGTGGTGGCTGTATTCATCGTGTGTCCTTGCAATTTTTGCGTGGCAGGCGGCCGTCAGGCAGCGGGCTTTTGCGCCACTGCGCCCATTAATTTTTGCGCCAATGTCTGGAATTCCCGGTCGCCATCCAGCGTCTTGCGGTTGCTAGACAATGCCATCATGGCACGGGCCTGGCCACCCTGGGCGTCGCTGAGCCAAACCCACAGGCGGCGCTCGCGCACATAGAGCATGGCAAAAATACCCAAAATCAGCAACGCGCAACCGCTGTACACCACCACCTTGCCGGGGGCTTTGGCCACCTGAAAAACGCTGGCCTGCACCTGGGTAAAGTCCTGCAACTGCAACACCACGGGCACCGGGTAAAGGGCTGCGTCGCTGAGCGCCAGCACCGCCTGGGTCATGAAGGCTTGAGTGGCTTCATTGGTAGGCAGCGCCGCCAGGCCCGCCTGCTGGCGCGTGGCCTGCATCAATTCAAACAACACACCATTCAAAATGCGCACCAGTACCTCGCTGGCGCGAGGACGCTCGGCCTCGGGTACGCGCGACTCAATAAATGTCACGAGCGCCTGCAAACCTGACTGGGCCACGGATTTTTCACCAACTGGCTTTGCCGCCGCATCGGCTCCAGCAAACAGGGCCAGCGCCCGGGTGGCCGACTCCTTGAGCTGCTGGGCCAGTTCAATACGGCTGGGGTCTACCGCCTGGCGCACATAGGTGGTCACCGCACGCTCGCGCGCGGTCGGGTCGGCCAGTGCGGCGCTCATGCGCTGGAAATCCTGCATCGAATCTTGCGCGTCGGCGGGTACGCGCAAGTAGCGAAACGCCTCGGATGGGGTGTCGCGTACCCCCAGCAAAAACACCCGCACACCGTCGCCGGTGTCCACTGGCAGCATGTAATTGTGAAACTCGCGCGCCTGGCCCGCGGCATCGCGCAGCTTGTAGGTGATGCTGGGGCCAACGTTGCGCAGCTCGCGCTTGGTGACAGTCTTGTTCGCCGCACCCAGGCGGTTGTCCAGCGCTGCGCCGAGACTGCTCGATTGCAGCAGCTTGCTCAGGCCTGCCGAGCTGGCTTGCGGGCCGTCCGCCGCTGCAGGGTTGACGCTAGCCAAGTCGACCTTGCGCACATCCACCGCAGAGCCCGAACCTGGAGCGCCAAAATTCTCCACATTGATGACACGCAAGGCCACCAGTTCGACGCTTACATTGCCCGCGCCGGTGCCAGCCTGAAATGGTTGCGACGAACCGACCGTGCCTTCAATTTCAAATGGCGCAAAAGCAACCGGCTTGGATGTTGCCGCGCCTGCAAGCCCAGCCACCGGGCCCAACCCCAAAGGCACGGCCTTGAGCTTGACGCGCGAGCCGCCGTCGTCAAAGCTCGACTGGTAAATCTGGATGCCGCGGTAACTGGCCGGGTGGTTCACCTCGACGCGCTCCTGAATCTGCGCGCCGGTTTCCTTGTCGTGAATCACGATCTCGCTGGCGAACAGCTTGGGCATGCCGGTGGAGTAGTACTCCACGATGAATTTTTTCAGCTCAATCGAAAACGGCAAATCCTGCAGCAGCACGCCAGTGGGCTGGGCCAACAGCGCCGTGCTGGAGCGTTCGCCCTCGGCCACCATCAGGTTACCGCGGAAAGTCGGGTTGCTGACGGGCAGGCGGTGCTCGGGTTTCACATCGGCAATCAGCCCGCCGCCCGCGTAAATCGACTTGCCGTTAAACCAGGTTTGCGCGCGCACCATCAGGTCGCCATCAAACAGGCCGCCCAGGCAAATCAGCACGATGGCGCTGTGCGCAAAAATATAGCCCAGCTTGTTGGCCGCGCCCGCTTTGGCTGCCACCATCCAGCCCGCTGCGTTGCCTGGCGCGGCGGGCCGCTCTTGCAATTTCACACGCCAGCCGCCGCCAGCCAGCATGGTGCCAATGCGCTGGGCTGCGGCCTGCGGTGTCTCGGCCAGCGTGGTTTGTGCCTTGTGGGCAAAGGCATTGAGGCTTTGGGCGCGGATGTTTTCCTTGTAGACATTCCAGTCGCGAAAAATCTTGGGCGAGGTGCGCGCCACGCACAGGCTGGTGCTGATGACCAGGAACGCCAGAATCAGCAAAAACCACCAGGCGCTGTAGACGCCATACAAATCCAGCGCCTTGAACACCTGCGCCCAGAAGGGGCCAAACTGGTTCACGTAGTTGTTGACCGGCTCGCCCTGCTTGAGCACCGTGCCAATCACCGAGGCAATGCAGATCACGCTGAGCAGCGAGATAGAAAAGCGCATTGACGACAACAGCTCTACCGCCGCCCGCGCGGCTGGGCTGACGCGCTTGAGGCGCAGGCCGTGGGTAGAAACAGACATGGCGCTATTGTCGGGCAGGGCAATTAAAAAAGCGGGCCCTTGCTTGAAAGGCCCGCTTTTGTCAGAGTCAGCTGCTGGCGCGCAGTTCCTAGCGCCCTTGCGGGCTAGCGCAAACCGGCAATGTAGTCAGACACCGCCTTTATCTCGCGGTCGTTCAGCTTGGCGGCAATTTGGGTCATGGGCAGACTGTTTTTGCGCGTGCCATCACGGAAATAATTGAGCTGGGTGGCGGTGTAGTCGGCATGCTGGCCCGACAGGCGCGGGTACTCGCTGGGAATGCCAGCGCCATTAGGACTGTGGCAGCCCGCGCAGGCGGCAATCTGGCGGTCGGCAATACCGCCTTTGTAAATGCGCTCTCCCAGGGCCACCAGGGCCTTGTCTTTGGCAAAGCCGGGCTTGGCTTTTTGCGAGGCCAGCCAGTAGGCAATGTTTTTCATGTCGTCAGCCGACAGGGCGCTGGCAAAACCCTTCATCACGGCATTGTTGCGCTTGCCCGATTTGTAGTCTTGCAGCTGCTCGATCAGGTATTCGGGGTGCTGCTGCGCCAGCTTAGGATTGGCGGGAATGCTTGAATTGCCGTCAGCCGCATGGCAGGCCACGCACACGGTGGCAAAGCTGGCGGCACCTTTGGCCAGATCCGGCGGCGCGGCCTTGATGACTTCGGCTTTTTTCACCGCAGGTTGGGCGGCGGCTTTTTCATCGGCAGCCGCAGCAGGCAGGGCCAGGGCAGCGGCAAACAGGGCGGCCACCCCGAGGCATTTCAACAGTGCAGTCATCTTCATGGCGGGAATTTATTAGGGGCTTGTCGGGGGGGTTCAGGGCAGGGCGCGAAATGGTCACAAAACCTCGGGATTCTACAATGCCCGCTTATTGCCACTGCCCCTGCTTTGCCTTAACCACTGGTTGCACTTGACCTCACCCGAAATCACCTCTGCTAGCGCCTCTGCCAGCGCCCCCGCGTCCGACGCCCCTGCCCCGCCCGCCGCGCTGCTGCCACCCCCTGCTGTCACGCCCGTGGTGGCCACCGGCTGGCTGCACACCGCCAAGTTTTTAACCTCCGCGCCGCAATTGCAGCACTTGCCCACGCACGACTGGCCGGAAATTGCCTTTGTGGGCCGCTCCAACGCCGGCAAATCCACCTGCATCAACACCCTGACGCAGCAAAAGCAGCTGGCCTTTGCCTCCAAGAAACCTGGCCGCACGCAGCACATCAATTTGTTCACCCTGGGCAAGCAGGGCGTGACCGACGCCATCCTGGCCGACCTGCCCGGCTATGGCTACGCCGCCGTGCCCAAGCAAGAAAAGCTGCGCTGGCAGCAAGTCATGGCCAACTATTTGATGAGCCGCGAGAACCTGCGCGGCGTGGTGATGCTGTGCGACCCGCGCCTGGGCCTGACCGAGCTTGACGAAATTTTGCTCGACGTGATTCGCCAGCGCATTGCAGACGGCCTCAAGCTGCTGGTGCTGATGACCAAGGCCGACAAGCTCACCCGCTCGGAAGCCGCCAAGGCGCTGTCGATTGCCAAGCTGCAAACCGCGGGCGGCCAGGTGCAACTGTTTTCCGCGCCCAAGCGCATCGGCATCGACGAAGCCTCTTTGGTGCTGTGGCATTGGGCGCATCCGCCGGGCGCACCCACGCAGACACCATCGCAAACTGCATCGCAAGCACCAGCGGAAACGCCCACGCCGACATGATCACGACCCAGCTTCAGCCGCTGCCACACGGCATCACCCTGAGCGTGCGCAGCGCAGGTGCGCCGGGGCGGCCGGTGCTGCTGTTTTTGCATGGCTTCCCCGAGGGCGCGTTTGTCTGGGACGCGCTGCTGGCGCACTTCAGCCAGCCCTTGCACGGCGGTTTTCGCTGTGTGGCACCCAATTTGCGCGGTTTTGAACAATCAAGTGCGCCACCCGAGCCCGCCGCTTACCGCGCCAAACACCTGGTGCAAGATATTGCCGCGCTGATCGCCATTGAATCGCCCGGCCAGCCGCTTGCTGCCCTGGTGGCGCATGACTGGGGCGGCGCGGTGGCCTGGAACCTGGCCAACCAGCAGCCGGGTTTGATGCAGCGCCTGTGCATCCTCAACTCGCCGCATCCAGGCACCTTTTTGCGCGACATGCAGCATGATGCGCGCCAGCAGGCGGCCAGCGCCTACATGAATTTTCTGATCCGCCCGGACGCAGAAGAAAAGCTCGCCGAGCAGGACTACCGCCGCCTGTGGGTGTTTCTGAACCAGTTGGGCCAAACCGAAGGCGCGCCCTGGCTGACCAAGGCAGTCAAGGCGCAGTACCGCGCCGTCTGGGCCGACCCACCGGGCACAGCGCTGGGCACGGGCTTGCGCGGCGGCTGCAACTACTACCGCGCCTCGCCGCTGCGCCCGCCACGCGCCGACGACCCGGCCGCCCAAGCCATCAGCCTGCCGCGCGAAATGCTGACGGTGCAAGTGCCCACGCAGGTCATCTGGGGCCTGCAAGACCACGCCCTGCTGCCCGGTTTGCTGGATGGCCTGACCGACTACATCCCCCAACTTAGCGTGCACCGCGTGCCCGATGCCAGCCACTGGATCGTGCACGAGCAGCCCGAGCAGGTCATCGCACTTCTGGCCGATTTTCTTGCTCCATAAAGCGTAGCTGTACCCGCACGTATCTATTGGCCTGAAGGCCAATTTGATGCTTGAAAACAGCCTGTTTTTGGCTTTTTCAGGCCATTTTTGGCATTTGGCGGCGCTCAAAAACCGTCTGAAAGCCAAAAATCACAAAATAAAGCCATTTTCCAGGCATCAAATCAGCCCGACAGCCTTTACTGGCGTGCGGGTAGCGCTCTGAAAAAATGCTATCTGTTTTGACAATAAAACCGCTTTAGTACACCGTCGGCTGGCCCGCTGGCCGGGTTTTAAAACGCTTGTGCACCCAGTAGTACTGCGCGGGCATGGCATTGATGTAGCCCTGCAGGCGGTGGTTCATCAGCGCTGTGTCGGCGGCGGCGTTGGCGGTGGGGAAGTCCGTCCACGCGGGCAGCACCTGCACCTGGTAGCCACCGGGCGTCATGCGCGTGACCACTGGCACCACACGGGCACGCGCCAGCCGGGCAAAGCGCGAGAGCGAGGGCACAGTCGCTGCGGGCAGGCCGTAAAACGGCACAAAAATCGATTCTTCCGGGCCAAAGTTCATGTCGGGCAACAAATACAGCGCATCGCCCTGGCGAATGGACTCCAGCACGGGGCGCACGCCTGCACCGCGGCCAAACAGCTTGCCGCGGCCAAAGCGCTGGCGGCCGCGCAAAATCCAGGCGTCCAGCACCTTGTTGGACTGGTCGGTATAGATGGTGGCCAGCGCGCGCGGCAAGCCCAGGGTCAGCGCCGTCCAGCCGGCGTCCAGACCAACAAAATGGGGCGCAAAAATAACCACTGGGCCAGCCGCTTGCAGGGCCTGCAACTCGCCCGTCAACTGCAAACGTGCCAGGGCCCGCGCCTCGCTGCCATGCCAGAGCCAGCTGCGGTCCAGCCAGGCACAGGCAAAGTGCACAAACACCTGGCGCGCCATCTGGCGGCGCTCTTTTTCGGGCAAGCCCGGGAAACACAATGCCAGATTGGTCCGCACCACATGGCGGCGCGACCACGCCAGCGCGTGCAACGCATACCCCAGCGCCGCGCCCAGCAAGCGCAGCCAGGCCAGCGGCAGCCAGGCCATCACATGCATGGCAGCAATGCCCAGGCGGCTGAAGGCAGCGCCTAGCATGGGGTGGCTTTCAGGGCTAGGCGACTCATGGTGCCGCTGCCGACTCTGCCGCTGCCGTGTCTGCTGTGGCCACCAGCCCCGCAGGTCGCTTGTA
This sequence comes from Burkholderiales bacterium, assembly GCA_021732385.1. Taxonomy (GTDB): domain Bacteria; phylum Pseudomonadota; class Gammaproteobacteria; order Burkholderiales; family Burkholderiaceae_C; genus JAKFVA01. The sequence continues at coordinate 80,855 of JAKFVA010000025.1, forward strand.
GCGCGCATAGCCCCACAGGTAGTGGCCGGGGCGCTGGCGGATGATGCGCTCCATCTCGGCGTTGATTTGGGTGGCGGCGGTCTCCAGCCCAGGTGCCCAGGCTTGCTGCGGCGCGCTCAAATGAATGCAGTAGCCACGGCCCCATGCCAGGCGCTCGCCCCAGGCAATTAGCACCGCCGCATCGGGCTGCTGCGCCAGGCGCGCGGCCAGCGTCATGGTGTAGGCCGGCTGGCCAAAGAACGGCGCCCACACGCCCATGTGGGCAGGCGGCACCTGGTCGGGCAACAGGCCCACGGCCTGGCCGTTTTTCAGCGCCTTGATAAGCTGTTTGACACCCCCCAGCGTAGTGGGCGCGGCCAGCAAGCCTGGGCGCGCGCGGGCGCTGCCCACCAATGCGCGCAGCCAGGCTTTGCGCGCCGGGCGGTACAGCACGGTGATGCTTTGGCCACCCGGCCCATAGCGCCGCGCAAAACCCTGGGCCGTGGCCTCAAAGCAGCCCATGTGCGGCGTCATGAACACAATGCCGCGGCGCTGCGCCAGCGCAGCGTCAATCAATTCACTGCCCTGCCAGAAAATTGGTGCCTGCGCGCCCAGCCACAAGCGCGGCAGCTCGGCCACCAGCTTGCCCGCCTCGCCCACGGCGGCGCGCACATCGGCCAGGCTGTAACCGGCTTGCCGCGCATTGGCCAGCAGGCGCTTGCGGTAAGTGTGCGAGAGGCCAAACGCGGCCCAGCCCAGCAGCCAGCCCAAGCCATGCAGCAGCCACAGGGGGCAAATCGACAGGCAACGAAAGAGCGTTTTCAAAGCTTGATTAAAATACCTGCATCGCCGAGTTATGAACTACTTGCGGGGCGATTCATAAATTTCCGCTAAAGCGTTCGCCAAAGCTCCTGACACCATGTCAAAAGTCCCGGCAACGCGACTTTCAACCTGGCTGGAGTTTCACACATGGCGAACGACTATCTTTTTACCTCTGAATCCGTCTCTGAGGGCCACCCTGACAAGGTGGCCGATCAAATCTCTGACGCCATTCTGGACGCAATTCTCAAGCAAGACCCGCGCTCGCGCGTGGCCGCTGAAACGCTGACCAACACCGGTCTGGTGGTGCTGGCGGGCGAAATCACCACCAATGCTGTGGTGGACTACATCCAGGTGGCGCGCGACACCATCAAGCGCATCGGTTACGACAATACCGACTACGGCATCGACTACAAAGGCTGCGCCGTGATGGTCTGCTATGACAAGCAGAGCAACGACATCGCGCAGGGCGTCGACCAGGCCAGTGACGACCACCTCAACACCGGCGCGGGCGACCAGGGCTTGATGTTCGGCTACGCCTGCTCCGAGACGCCTGATTTGATGCCCGCACCGATTTACTACGCGCACCGCTTGGTTGAGCGCCAGGCGCAGCTGCGCAAAGACGGCCGCTTGCCGTTTTTGCGACCCGACGCGAAAAGCCAGGTCACCATGCGCTATGTGGACGGCAAGCCGCACAGCATTGCGACCGTGGTGCTGAGTACCCAGCACAGCCCGGACCAGAGCGAGAGCCCGAAGAAGATGAAAGCCAGCTTCACCGAGGCGGTGATCGAGGAAATCATCAAGCCGGTGTTGCCCAAGGAATGGCTGAAAGACACGCAATACCTCATCAACCCGACCGGCCGTTTTGTCATTGGCGGCCCGCAAGGCGACTGCGGCCTGACGGGGCGCAAGATTATTGTCGACACCTACGGCGGTTCCTGCCCGCACGGCGGCGGCGCCTTCAGCGGCAAGGACCCCACCAAGGTCGACCGATCTGCCGCCTACGCGGCACGATTTGTCGCCAAGAATATTGTGGCGGCTGGTTTGGCCAGCGAATGCCAAGTACAGGTGGCCTATGCGATTGGGGTCGCAAAGCCAATGAACATTACGCTCTACACCTTTGGCACCGGCGTAATGAGCGATGAAAAGCTCTCGGCATTGGTCGCCGAGCATTTCGATCTGCGGCCCAAAGGCATCATCCAGATGCTCGATTTGCTGCGCCCGATTTACGAAAAAACCGCGGCGTATGGCCACTTTGGCCGCGACGAGCCGGAGTTTTCGTGGGAGCAACTGACCAAGGTGCAAGCCCTGCGCCAAGCGGCCGGGCTTTAAGCGGGGCTTTCTTGGCTCGTGACGTAAGTTAGCACTGCGGGCAACGACTAACCCTCTGGTCTTGCCCGCCCCACACAAAACTAGTCCGCGAAAATCCAGCTCGCCAAAGGCTCCCGTATGAAGCGTCTGTTTGCATTGTTCGCCTTTTTTGGTCTGGGCATCTGCGCCGCGTGGGCTGAGCCAGTCACCCTGACTGCTGCCGATGGCGTCAAGGTCTTTGCCGACTTTTCGCCCGCCACCGCAAGCCCCGGCGGCAAGGCCCCGTTAATCGTGGCTTTTCACCAGGCCGGCTCCAACCGCGCGGAATATGCCCCGCTGCTGCCGCGCCTTAACCAGGCCGGTTTTGGCGTGCTAACCATTGACCAGCGATCCGGTGGCAGCTCGTTTGGCGGAAAAAACCAGACCGTGGCCGCCCTGGGCAAATCCGGCAACTACGACGCCGCCCTGCCCGACATGCAAGCCGCGCTGGCCTGGGCCAAAACCCAGGCAGCAGGTGCGCCGGTGATTGTGTGGGGCTCCAGCTATTCGGCGGCCATGGTGTTTGTGCTGGCGGCCAGACACCCCAGCCCCGACCCTTTGCAGGTGCAGGGCCTGCTGGCCTTTTCGCCCGGGGAGTACCTGGGCAACCCCAGCGCCGTGCGCAGCGCCGCGCAAAAGCTCACGGTGCCGGTGTTCATCACCCAGTCGGGCGACAAAGACGAGATCAATTCAGCGCGCCGCATTCTAGACGCCCTGCAAATGGTGCCCGCGGCAGACAAACAACAATTCGTCCCGCGCAAAGGCGGCGTGCATGGCTCGTCTACCTTACGCAGCGATCGGAATGCGGCTGGGGCCGAGGAGAACTGGGCGGCGGTGCTGGCGTTTTTAGGGCGATTCAAGGCTGCTCAATAGGGCGCAAGACGCGCGCACATCGGTCCAACTGCATTTGCCTGCCAAACGCGCCTGATGTCATCGTATTTCAGGCCCGCCTGCCGTGTGCCGGCTTGGCTTGGTTGCTTGGCCGCGCTGCCTAGCTGCGCTTTCTAAACACCACCATGTGCTGCCAGGGCAGCGTGCCCACAGTTTTTTCCCAGGCCAATTGCGGGTGAACCAGTGCCTCGCGGCGTACCTGGGCTTCGGTCATTTTGTGCAGCGCCTTGATGGGCACTGCCGGGTCTTCGGCGCGGTATTCGATAAACACCAGCTGCCCGCCAGGTTTGAGCGCACGGATGATGCTGGCCAGCACCTCATGCGGGTAGGCCAGCTCGTGGTACACATCGACCATGATGGCGAGGTCGACCGTGGCCATAGGCAGGCCGACGTCTTGTTCGGTGCCAAGCGATGCGACGATGTTCTGAGCGCCTTTTTGGGTGGCCAGTTTTTTCAGCAGTTGCACCATCTCGGGCTGCACGTCCACCGCCAGCACCTTGCCGCCGGGCTTTACAGCGCTGCCCATACGGCGAGACAAATAGCCCGTACCCGCGCCAATGTCAGCCACCACCATGCCGGGCTTGAGCGCCAGCGCCTTCATCAGCAAATCCGTGCGCTCTTCGCGTTCACGCGCTTCGCGCTCCAGCCAGGCCGCGCCCTGAAAACCCATGACGCCAGCAATCTCGCGGCCCTGGTATTGCTTGCCAATGCCGTCGGCGCTAGCGGGCACGGTGGCGTAGCGCGGTGGCTGGGCCGTTTGCGCCAGGCTCAAGAACACAAGGCTGCATATTGCGGCAGCCGCCATCTGCACAGCAAGCGTTTTCAGGCGGGTGGTTGAGGGTAATTTCTGCACAGTTTGAACCGCATACAGTGGGCAATACAGGCAGTGTGGTGCATTTTGAAAAATATTTCTGTACCGGTGTCGATTGACCGCAGGCTCGCGCATCTACAGGCTGAGTCCAGCAATTTCGCCGATGACTCTTACCCAAGGAGAACCTTTTATGCGTCCATTATTTATGCGGCTACCAGCGCAAATTGCCGCTGCGCTGCTGCTGAACGCGACGGCTTGGTCTGCCCAGGCCGCCGAATTTACTGTGTTGATCTACGAATCGTCCGTTGAGTTGGCCAAACGAGCCAGCAGCACAGACGGCCCGGCCTACTGGGTTGGCTACAACCAGTTTGCCGGTGCCTTGGCCCAGGCCGGTGTGCTGCGCGGCGGATCGGCGCTCAATGAAACCAAAACCACCATAACACGCGGGCACGGTGGCTCAACCCGGGCGGTGCCAGGCGCGCGCTTGGGCGGTTACTTTGTGATTGACGTGCCGGGCATTGAAGCAGCCAAACAATGGGCGCAAAAAGCGCCAGCAGGTGCTGTGGCGGTGGAAGTAGTGGCGCACCGGCCTAACCCGACAATGACCGCACCCCAATAAGCCACCGCGATTTATTCCTGATTCCATCACCCTTCTTTATCTGGAGCCCACCATGCAATTCATGTTAATTTACCAAGAGTCCGCTGCCGACCTTGCCCAACGCGCCAACCCCGAAACCGCGCCCGCTTACTGGGGTGCCTGGAACGCCTACATTGGCGCCATGGGGCAGGCGGGCGTTATCGTCAGCGGCAACGGGCTGGAAGCGCCGCACACCGCCACGCGGGTGCAATTGCGCAACGGCAAGCGCGTAATTCACGACGGCCCCTACGCCGACACCAAGGAGCATTTGGGAGGCTACGTCATCATTGAAGTACCTGGCCTCGACGAAGCACTGGAATGGGCGGCTCGCAGCCCCAACGCCGCCACGGGCACCACCGAGGTGCGCCCGGTAATGCCACCCCCTGCGCTGTAAACTTTGTTGCCTCCCGCTACACCGCAGCGCGCTGCTGAACTGGCCGCCCGAGCTTCTTTCGGGCGGCTGGTTTCGTATCTGGCTTGGCAGTGGCGGGATATTGCTGCGGCAGAAGACGCGCTGGGCGATGCCTTGCTCAAAGCGCTTGAAGTGTGGCCCGTAACCGGCGTGCCGGACGCACCCGATGCCTGGCTGCTCGCTGTGGCCAAGCGCCAGTTGCTGCAAGCGGCGCGGCACGACAAATTGCGCAGCGAACCTGCGGTGGTCGCCTTGCTGGCGCAAAATGAAACACAGGATGACGCGCCAGCGATTCCAGACGCCCGGCTCAAGCTCTTGTTTGTGTGCGCACACCCGGTACTTGATGAAAAAGTGCGCATCCCGCTGATGTTGCAAACCGTGCTGGGCTTGCAAGTGGCCGAGATTGCGCCGGCGCTGCTGGTGTCGCCCGCCGCTTTGGCGCAGCGGCTGGTGCGGGCCAAGCAGAAAATTCGCGACACCGGCCTACGCTTTGAAGAACCCCAGGCACGCGAGCTGCCCGAGCGCTTGTCGAATGTGCTGGAAAGCATTTACGGCGCGTTTGGCCTGAGTATTGACGCGCTGGACGGTGCCGAAGCTCGGGTGACGGACCTGCAAGAAGAAGCCATTTACCTGTGCAGCATTGTTTGTCAGTTGTTGCCTCAAGCAGATGGAGTGGCCGAGGCCTGGGGCCTGTTGGCCCTGATGACTTTTTGCCAGGCACGCCGGGCCGCACGGACGGATGCGCTGGGCCGGTTTGTGCCCTTGAACCAGCAAAATGCGGCGCTTTGGAGCCGTGATGCGATTGTGCGTGCCGATCAATGGCTGTGGGCGGCAGCACAAAAACGCCAGCCTGGGCCGTTTCAACTGGAGGCCGCCGTGCAATCGGCGCATTGCCACCGCCTGTTTACTGGTACCACCCCTTGGAGCGGGATTGCCACGTTGTACCAGCAGATCAACGCGCACTTTCCCACGCAAGGCTCGCTGGTTGCCGGTGCGGTGGCCTTGGCAGAGGCCGGTGACGTAGCCGCTGGGTTGCAACAACTCGATGCCATGGATACCCGCTTGACGCACAGCTTTCAACCCTGGTGGGTGGCGCGGGGCCATCTACTGTGCAAACTTGGCAAGGCATCGCACGCTTTGGCCGATGCGGCCTACCGCAATGCCATTGGCTTGACTGCGCAACAAACGATCAAGGTTCATTTAGAACGCGTCAGAGCCAACTTAAGCGACATCGGCTAAGCTTTTTTATTGGCACGGCTTATGCTGCCATTAGGCCTTGTTTAACCCCGTAATTCACCATGAACAATACCTATTCTTTTATAGGCGGCGCGCACGGCCCCTGGCGCGTTGACGGCATGCAAGCCGTGACAGGCGCTGGGCTGGACGCGGTGGCTTGCCTCGATGTGGTCAACGCGCCGCCCGCTCAATTGCACAACAAGGGCACCTGGCTACTGCACGGCTTTACCAGCAACGTGCGCTATGCGGTGCGTGACGAGGTCAATGCGTTAAAAGGCATTCAGCAAGGCTTGAACCGTCCGGCATCAACCTGCGCCGCGCTGATTCCCATTAAAAAAACCGCCGCTTGGTGGGCGCTGGCGCAAGACGAGCGGCGTGCCATTTTTGAAGCGCAGTCCCACCACACCGCCATTGGGCTGGAATACCTGCCCGCGATTGCCCGCCAGTTGCACCATTGCCGCGACTTGGGCGAACCGTTTGATTTTTTGACCTGGTTTGAGTTTGCCCCGCAAGACACGCCCGCCTTTAACCACATGCTGGTGCGCTTGCGTGCCAGCAAAGAGTGGACTTATGTGGAGCGTGAGGTGGATATTCGGCTGAGCAAGCGGGCCTGAAGCCTGCGCCAAACGCCGTGCGCTAACGCTTTCGCAGCCGCTTGATTGGGAGCTGGCTGCGCTTTATCACCCCTGAAATCAGCAGTTTTGTATTGACTGTCTTGAAACTGCCACGGTTTGCCCTTATCATTAGCACTCGCAGAAGTTGAGTGCTAACACGCCTTGCGCAGGCGCCAGCTTCTACGCCATGGCCCTCTGGTGCCGCCCTTAAAGAGCGCAAACAGAGCCCATGCCACCCTTTTAGTTAAAAACACAGGAGTCAACATGAAACTACGCCCCCTGCATGACCGCGTGATCGTCAAGCGCATCGACAGCGAAACCAAAACCGCCTCTGGCATCGTCATCCCCGACGCCGCCGCTGAAAAACCCGACCAGGGCGAAATCCTGGCGGTTGGCCCCGGCAAAAAGAACGACAAGGGCGACTTGCACCCCGTGGGCGTGAAAGTCGGCGACCGCGTGCTGTTTGGCAAGTACAGCGGCCAGACCGTCAAAGTCGACGGCGACGAGTTGCTCGTCATGAAAGAAGAAGATTTGTTTGCTGTCGTTGAGAAATAAACCTCCAACAGCGCACATTCACCCAATTTAACGAATCAAGGAATCAACATGGCAGCAAAAGACGTAATTTTCGGCGGCGAAGCCCGCGCACGCATGGTCGAGGGTGTGAACATCCTGGCTAATGCCGTCAAAGTCACCCTTGGCCCCAAAGGCCGCAATGTGGTGCTGGAGCGCTCGTTCGGCGCGCCAACCGTTACTAAAGACGGTGTATCCGTAGCTAAAGAGATCGAACTCAAAGACAAGCTGCAAAACATGGGCGCGCAGATGGTCAAGGAAGTCGCTTCCAAAACCTCCGACAACGCTGGCGACGGCACCACCACCGCCACCGTGCTGGCCCAAGCCATCGTGCGCGAAGGCATGAAGTATGTGGCCGCTGGCATGAACCCGATGGACTTGAAGCGCGGCATCGACAAGGCGGTCACCGCCCTGACCGAGCAGCTGAAAAAAGCCAGCAAGCCCACCACCACCAGCAAAGAAATCGCGCAAGTCGGCTCGATTTCCGCCAACTCTGACGAAACCATTGGCAAGATCATTGCCGATGCAATGGACAAAGTCGGCAAAGAAGGCGTGATCACCGTGGAAGACGGCAAATCGCTCGAGAGCGAGCTCGACGTGGTCGAGGGCATGCAGTTTGACCGCGGCTACCTCAGCCCCTACTTCATCAACAGCCCAGAAAAGCAAAGCGCGATTCTGGAAAACGCTTTTGTGCTGCTGTATGACAAGAAAATCAGCAACATCCGCGACCTGCTGCCCACGCTGGAGCAAGTGGCCAAGAGCGGCCGCCCGCTGCTCATCATTGCCGAAGAAGTTGAAGGCGAAGCGCTGGCAACTCTGGTGGTCAACACCATTCGCGGTATCTTGAAAGTTGTGGCCGTCAAGGCGCCTGGTTTCGGCGACCGCCGCAAAGCCATGCTGGAAGACATTGCCATCCTGACCGGCGGCAAAGTGATTGCCGAAGAAGTTGGCCTGACGCTGGAAAAAGTCACCCTGGCTGACCTCGGCTCGGCCAAGCGCGTCGAAGTGAACAAAGAAAACACCATCATCATCGACGGTGCTGGCGCTGCGGGCGACATTGAAGCGCGCGTCAAGCAAGTGCGCGTGCAAATCGAAGAAGCCACTTCCGACTACGACAAAGAAAAGCTGCAAGAGCGCGTGGCCAAGCTGGCCGGCGGTGTGGCCGTGATCAAGGTGGGCGCTGCCACTGAAGTTGAAATGAAAGAGAAGAAAGCCCGCGTGGAAGACGCGCTGCACGCCACGCGCGCTGCGGTGGAAGAAGGCATTGTGGCTGGCGGCGGCGTGGCATTTTTGCGCGCCAAGCAATCGGCTGGCACCATCAAGGGCGACAACGCCGACCAGGAAGCCGGCATCAAGCTGATCTTGCGCGCGGTGGAAGAGCCGATTCGCATCATTGTGGCTAACGCCGGTGGCGAACCCAGCGTGGTGGTGGCTGCCGTGTTGGCTGGCAAAGGCAACTACGGCTTCAACGCCGCCAATGACACCTATGGCGACATGATCGAAATGGGCATTCTGGACCCCACCAAAGTGACCCGCACCGCGCTGCAAAACGCAGCCTCTGTGGCCTCTTTGATGCTGACCACCGAGTGCATGGTGGCCGAAGCGCCGAAAGACGAGTCGGGCGCTGGCGGCGGCGCTGGCATGGGCGGCGGCATGGGTGGTATGGGCGGCATGGGCGGCATGGACATGTAAGTTCACAGCCGTTTCGTACTGCGCTTGCGCAGCGCGAATCCCCCAAGCCCCTCAGGCGAAACGCTGAGGGGCTTTTTTTCGTCCGGATTTAGCCGTGCGGCGTGGCAGCCACGCCAGAGCTGGCGTTAAATGCTCCTAAAACAATAGTAAATTTTCATAGCACTACCCGCACACCAGTATTGGCTTTAATAGCTATTTGGCATCTTGATTTGGCCATAAAACTTAAAAAATTAGCTTTGACTGCGCCTCCAAGCCCGTTGCAGGTGGCTGGAAGCGCCATTTTCTTAAAAATAGGGCTTAATTCAGGCATTGAATCTGCGTTTTAACTAACAAGGACGTGCGGGTCGTGCTCTCATTTTTTACTATCAACTACATAGCACTTTGAGCCCGGCGCCAGCGTATTCCAGAGCGCTTCCTCTAGACAAAAAGCACTGCGGCGTCACGCAACTTGCTTAGATTGCCCTTGAGCAAACCCGCTCGGCTTTTTGAGGAGTTGACATGCCCTACGCACCATCCCTGATTTTGGCCGCACTGCTGTGCGCCAGCGGCCCGGCGCTGGCCCAACAACCCGGCAGCGCCTTGGCTTTGGCCACGCCTGCGGCGGCCACCATGGCACCCACACTGGCGGTTGGTGGCCAGCGCTTGCAACTCAATGGCGCGGGCACACGCCAACTCGGTGCGCAACCGCAATACGTGCTGGGCCTGTACCTGAGCCACCCGGCCAGCACCACCGAGCAAGCGCTGGACAACCCGCAGGCCAAGCAATTGCGCTGGGTCGCCTTGCGCAGCTTCAGCGCCAGCGAATGGCAAGCGCAACTGGCACAGGCCGTGCGCACCAGTTTGAGCAACGAGGACATGGCCAATGCCATGCCGGTGCTGTTTCAGTTTGGCACGCTGGTGCCGCTCGGCCAGGGCCTGGCTGCGGGTGATGTGGTGCAAATCGACTGGACAGCCGACGCCCACACTGTGGTCAGCATCAACGGCGAGCGTTTTGGTGAGCCCATTGAAGGCCAGGCGCGATTTAACGCGTTGGCCCGCATTTGGCTGGGCGCACGGCCGGCCGATGCGCAGCTCAAGCAGGCGCTGCTGGGCGCGGCGGTTTAAGCGGCACGCGGCCGGGGTTTACCGTGGGCGGGCAGCCCCCGAACGGTTGAAAAATGCGGTAGTGGTCTAGTTTGAAAGCGCAATTGTTACAGACCGCTGGATTCAGCCTGCACTATCTGCTAAGGTATGACGATGCCTAAAAAAGACTTTACTCAAGTGGCTTTTGCTGTGGTTCAGCAGGCCACAGGGGAGGTGCCAAAACCGCCCGCAAAAACTGCGAGACAGGTCAATTCAGCCAAAGGCGGCGATAAGGGTGGCGCTGCCCATGCAGCAAAGTTTACGGCAGAGCAACGCTCTGAGATCGCAAAGAAGGCGGCGCAAAGCCGATGGGACATTACCTAAACAGGTTCCCAGTCTTTGGGGTCATCAAATAGACCGGGGACTTCTGGATAAGTGGGTGCAATTTTTTCAAGCTCTCGCTCAAAGACTTCGTAATCAGTGTTTTGTTTCATCACCGCCACAACTAGGCCAAGGTGGACTAACACTTCAGGAAATCCAAAATCTAAACTCAACCATGAGTGCAGCTTGTCACCGGCTCTGCCCTTTTCGTTGCGCCTTTCTTTTAGCCTTGCTAAAAGGCCTGGGGCCAGCCTTCGATAGACAATGTTGTTCGTGAGCTTGCCGAAATACTGTGGCAAACGCATATCAGGCCTAAGCTCTACCCCTCGTAGTCTGCATAGATGCTTGAAGTAGTCTGAGGGGAAAGTGCGGACCCATTTACGCAAGGAGTCAGACAGATACTTTTTGAGTTGCTCTTCTAGGTCCTTCCGGGGCCTCTCGTACTGATAGCCGGTGGCTTCATCGACTAACGCGATCACGCCAATGTGAGCGAGTCCCCTCATGAGCAACTCGGCCTTTTTAGCTTTTACGTGTTGAGAGGCTTGAAGTGTCTTTGCATCCTTGGCTCGCAGCCAAACCTCACAAACCTTTGGCAGTATTTTTGCTTCATAACCGGTAAGGGTTTTTTCTCCATCGACGAATTCGACCACCGAAAGGTCCATACCGTCGAAAGCCTCATGGATAAAGGGTTGCAGGGCTTTTGATGCCAAAAAAAGCGGTAGTGGTCCACTCTCTTCAGGAGAGGATGAATCCCGCAGGCGATACGTTTTTCCGCCCGATGTTCCAAATATCGCGGTTACTCCGCCCTCGCTTATCAGTCTGCGGCTATCGCTAAGCACATAGCAAGGAATGTGGAGCTCCCCAATAGCAATTTCGCCCCGATGTGAGGTCCTTGGAAGGGTGGCGATCATTTTTCGCTCCTCCGCCTTTTGCTTTTTGGCCTCCATCATTTTTCCAGACTGAGCCTTTCGCTCTTCTGGAGTCATGAGCGCATTCTTAACGTGCCCACCAGTTGCACGCCCCTTTGGTTTGTCAGCAGTTTCATGCATAATTTTTCCATGCAAAGTTTATATTGCACGCATTTTACTTGCAAAAAATTATAATGCAAGCATAATTTAATCTGAACTAAATGCTTGAGTAAAACATGAACCAGCTCTCCACCCAAGACCGCGTACACATCCTGACTGCTCTGTCTGAGGGCGTGGGCATCAATGCCACTTGCCGCATCACCGGCAAGTCAAAGAACACGGTTTTAAAGTTGCTGGCTGACGTTGGGCGCGCTGGCGCTGTGTACCAAGATCAGGCCTGCGTAACCTGACCATCAAGCGCGTGCAAGTGGATGAAATTTGGTCGTTTGTGGGCATGAAGCAAAAGAACGCGCCAACTGACAACCCCGGGGGTTCGGTGACTGCTACACCTTCACAGCAATTTGCCCAGATACGAAGCTAATGCCTTGCTGGTTGATTGGCACACGGTCACGCGAATGCACGTTTGACTTTATGGAAGACTTGGCTTCGCGGCTGGCTAACCGGGTTCAACTGACTTCGGACGGTATGACGGCTTACCCTACGCTGTAGAGGCCGCCTTCAAGGGCAATGTGGACTTTGCTGTGCTGAAAAAGAACTACGCCAATGAGTACGGCCTAAAAGAAGCCAAGCGCCGATATAGCCCAGCGACAATGACAAGCTGCGATAAGATAAAAGTGTTTGGCAATCCCGATAGCAACCACGTCAGCACATCGCACGTAGAGCGGGCCAATTTGTCTATGCGAATGGGGATGCGGCGCTTCACTCGGTTGACCAATGCATTCAGCAAAAAGCTGGAAAACCACATGCACGCAGTTAGCTTCTATTTCATGGTCTACAACTTCGTGAAGATTCACAATAGCATCAAGACAACCCCAGCGATGGAAGCTGGCGTGACTAGCTATCTCTGGAGCATGGAGGACATTGTCTTGATGGCTGAGACGATGTAATTGAGACTCCCAATAGCTTGTGCTTATCGGGCGTCATTGGCCCGGAACTTGCTGCGTATGCAGGTAGCGACATTGTCCTACTGCAAACAGATGGAGATGTGCGTTAAATGGGGGAATGTACCAAGTGTCCCTTGGGCAGAGTCAACTAGAGTTGTAATACGCCTCGACAATGTTGCGGCGCACAATACAATTGCTAGTTGGCAGGCTTTTGATTTGTCAACCTCCGGAGACCGCCATGCGCATTACTTCCAGCTTCACTACTGACCAGAGACTTCTGGACGCGGTACGCGCTGCTCCAGAAAAACGCAGCCCGCACGAGATGTTTGAACAGAAGGTATCTTTTGTTTTTGGTTCCATTGACCGCAACAGCATGACCAAAGAGCAAGTTCGGGAAGTCATGTTGAAACAGGCTGGAGAGCCTGCACACACTAAATGATATTGCACCTGATAGCCGGACAGACAGAAAATCATCCGGTCTATCAGGAACTGCAAATATCGAACGTCGGACGGCAATACGACTTTCTTCTTTCCGCTGTATCTGCCAGTCTCCAAGTGGGCAAAGGCTTTTTGTCCACACACATAATCAAGGCCCTAAATTTTCAGGCGATTACGTGCCTTCATACAAATGCGGGTGAGTTTCGGCCTTGCGAAGTAACTGTGGGATCACACGTTCCCCCACGGTTTTATCTTGTGCAAGCGCTGATGGACGACTTTGTTAACTCTGTGAACCGCCACTTTGAGGCTACAGACCCCATAGTCTTGGCTTCTTTCGTCCTGTGGAGACTGAACCACATTCATCCTTTCATCAATGGCAATGGGCGCACAGCCAGGGCCGCGTGCTATTTTGTCCTTTGCCTAAAGTTTGGGAAGCTTCTGCCGGGAACAAAGATAATTCCGGAGCTTCTAAATCGAGACCATGATGAATACGAAATGGCTTTAAGAGAAGCCGACAAAGTAGGTGACTTAACGATGCTTCAGGGGCTTTTGCACCGTCTGCTACAGGAGCAAATTGCAAGTGCAGAGCCGCCGCCGCCGCCGCCGGTAAGGCGTTTCAATGGCCGCATCTACAAAGCCCGGCTCAACGCCAAGCTGGTAATTTAGCCGGGCAACCCACTTTGTAACAGCCCTCATTCAAAGTGAACCATGACCAAAAAGGCCAGAAAGTGCGTATTTTTGGGGTTTTTATGCGAATATGCACCTCGCCACTGCTGCGCTGCTTTTAAACCCATTGCCCATGTCCGCCCCGCTTGCCACCACGCCACAAATTCTGGCCTTTGACGTTTTTGGGACGGTGGTGGACTGGCATGGCAGCGTGGCACGCGAGGTCGAAGCCATGCAACTGGGCGTGAGCGGCAACCAATTTGCCCTGGCCTGGCGCGCCGGCTACAAACCAGCCATGCAGCGCGTGATGTCGGGCGAGCTGGGCTGGACGCTAATTGATGATTTGCACCGGCTGATTCTGGAGCAGGTGCTGGCGCAGTTTGGCGTGACCCATCTGTCTGAAGACGAGAAAGCCCACCTCAATTTGGTCTGGCACCGGCTGGCACCCTGGCCCGACACGGTAGAAGGGCTGACACGGCTGAAATCACGCCACCTGATTTGCTCGCTGTCCAACGGCAACCTGAATTTGCTCACGCGCATGGCCAAGAACATTGGCCTGCCGTGGGACTGCATATTGTCCGCCGAGGTGTTTCAGGCCTACAAACCCGACCCGGCCACCTACCTGGGCGTGGCGCGAACCTTTGGCGTGCCGCCCGAGCAGGTGATGCTGGTGGCAGCCCATCAGGACGACCTGGCGGGTGCCCGCGCCTGCGGGCTGCAAACCGCCTACATCGAGCGGCCGCTGGAGTATGGCGAAGGGCACGCCAAAGATGTATCGGCCGATACGGCTAACACCTTGCACGCTAAAAATTTGGTTGATCTGGCTACGCAACTGGGCTGCTGAAGGCCGCTGCGCACTTCGTGCGCCGTCCCCGTCATTCGACGGTCACGCTTTTGGCCAGGTTTCTGGGCTTGTCCACATCTGTGCCGCGCGCGCAGGCGGTGTGGTAGGCCAGCAATTGCAGCGGCACCACATGCAAGAGCGGGCTTAATGCACCGTAGTGCTCGGGCATGCGAATGACGCGCACGCCCTCGCTGCTTTCAATGCGCGTGTCGGCGTCAGCCAGCACATACAGCAGGCCGCCGCGCGCGCGCACCTCCTGCATATTGCTTTTGAGCTTTTCCAACAGTGCATCGTTGGGTGCCACCGTTACTACCGGCATGGCATCGGTCACCAGCGCCAGCGGGCCGTGCTTGAGCTCGCCCGCCGCATACGCCTCGGCGTGGATGTAGGTAATTTCTTTGAGCTTCAAAGCCCCTTCAAGCGCCACCGGAAAGTGCAGGCCGCGGCCCAGAAAAAGCGCATTTTCCTTGGCCGCAAAGTCCTGTGACCAGCTGATGATTTGCGGCTCGAGTGCCAGCACGGCAGACAGCGCGGCGGGCAAGTGGCGCATGGCCTTGAGGTGCTCCATTTCTTGCGCTGCACTCAGCCGGTCCTTGATTTTGGCCAGCACCAGTGTGAGCAAAAACAAGCCCGCCAGTTGGGTGGTAAACGCCTTGGTGGAGGCCACACCAATTTCCACACCGGCACGGGTGATGTAGGCCAGCGCGCACTCACGCACCATGGCCGAGGTGGCCACATTGCAGATGGTCAGCGTGTGCGCCATACCCAGGCTTTGCGCGTGGCGCAGCGCGGCCAGCGTGTCGGCGGTTTCGCCTGACTGCGTGATGGTGACCACCAGCGTGCGCGGGTTGGGCACCGAGTCGCGGTAGCGGTATTCACTGGCAATTTCCACCTGGGTGGGCATTTTGGCAATGCCCTCCAGCCAGTACTTGGCAGTGCAACCGCTGTAGTAGCTGGTGCCGCAGGCCAGTATCAACACAGAGTCAATTTGCTCAAAGACCGCTTGCGCGCCCTGGCCAAACAGTGCCGGGGCAATGCCCAGCACGCCTTCCAACGTGTCGGCAATGGCGCGCGGCTGCTCAAAAATCTCTTTTTGCATGTAGTGCTGGTAGGGGCCAAGCTCGGCCGCTCCGCTGTGCACCAGTACGGTTTTTACTTCGCGCGTGACGGCTTGCTGCGCTTTGTTCAGCACTTGGTAGTGGCCCAGCTGTAAATCCACCAGATCGCCCTCTTCCAGGTAGGCAATCTGGTCGGTTACGCCCGCCAGGGCCATGGCGTCGCTGGCTAAAAACAGCTCGCTGGCGTCTTTGCCCACACCCAAAATAAGTGGCGAGCCAGCCCGTGCGCCCACCACACGCTGTGGTTCATCCGCGCAAATTACAGCCAGTGCGTAGGCACCGTGCAGTTGCCCCAAGGCCTGCTTAACGGCGGCAAACAAATCCCCTTGGTAGAGGCTGTCGATCAAATGGGCAATGACCTCGGTGTCAGTCTGGCTGCTAAACACATAGCCCTGGGTTTGCAGCGCAGCACGCAGGTCGTCGTGGTTTTCAATAATGCCGTTGTGCACCAGCGCAATTCGGCCCTTACTTATCTGGTTGGCTTCACGACCCGGCCCGTGGCTAAAGTGGGGATGCGCGTTGTGCACCACCGGCGCGCCATGCGTAGCCCATCGGGTGTGGGCAATGCCGGTACTGCCGCCAAGCTGCTCGGCATCAACTTGCGCCATCAACTCGGCCACCCGCGCTGTGCTGCGGGCACGCTTGAGCCCTTGCACGTTAACGGCCACGCCGCAGGAGTCATAGCCCCGGTATTCCAGCCGTTGCAAGCCCTGCACCAAAATGGGAACGATGTTGCGCGTGGAAACCGCGCCGACGATGCCGCACATAACCAACGCCCCTTAGATTATTGATGACTAGACTGTGCCCGGTTGGAAGCGGCCAAGGCAAAAGAAGTTTTTAACATACCAGCGGCGCATTTTTTTGTGCGCTAGCGAACACTGGGCCAGCTTTGGCGCTGGCTGCGCTCAAGATGATTTTTTTTCGGGCCGGCGCCAACCTGCCAGGCTCACTTGTTTGCCGCGCGCCACGCTTAATGTGTCTGGCGGTGTGTCTTTGGAAATCACCGAACCCGCACCCACCGTGCCACGCGCGCCAATGGTGACGGGTGCCACCAACACGCAGTTACTGCCAATTTGCACATCGGCCTCAATCACGGTGCGGTGTTTGTTGGCACCATCGTAGTTGGCGGTAATGCTGCCAGCGCCGTAGTTGACACGCTGACCCACCGTGGTGTCGCCCAAATACGCCAGGTGATTGGCCTTGGCACCTTGCGCCAAGGTGGAATTCTTGACCTCGACAAAATTGCCAATATGCACCTGCGCACCCAATTGCGTGCCAAGGCGCAAACGGGCAAACGGCCCAATGCGCGCGCCCTCGCCCACCTGCACGCCCAGCGCCTCGCCATCAATATGCGTAAACGGCGCAATCACCGCGCCCGCGGCAATCTGTGCATTGGCAATGACGCAGTTAGCACCAATGCGCACCCCACCAGCCAGTTGCACACGGCCTTCAAAGATGCAGTTCACGTCAATCTCGACATCGGCTTCGCAATGCAGTTCGCCACGTACGTCAAAGCGCGCCGGGTCAGCCAGGCGCACGCCCTGCTCCATCAAGGCTTGGGCTTGGCGCAATTGGTAAGCCCGTTCGAGCTCCGCCAGTTGCACCGGGCTGTTGACGCCAGCGACCTGTACCGCATCGGTAATCTGGTGGGCCACCACGGGCACGCCGTCAGCCACGGCGAACTTGACCACATCGGTCAGGTAATACTCGCCCTGGGCATTGCGGTTGTCCAGTTGCGCGAGCCATTTTTTTAGGTTGCGGGTGGGCGCGGCCATGATGCCGCTGTAAATCTCGCGCACCGCGCGCTGGGCGGCAGTGGCATCTTTTTGCTCAACGATGGCAAGCACTGGCCCGCCCTCGCAGCCGCCTTCGCGCAAAACCCGGCCGTAACCGTCGGGCTTGTCGAGCGTTAGGGTAAGCAAGGCCAGCGCGGGCGGGTTTTGGGCACAGGCATCAAGCAATGCCTGCAAAGTGCTCGCCTGCATCAACGGCACATCACCCGAGAGCACCAGCGTGATGCCGTCGTCAGCCAGCCAAGGTACGGCCTGTTGCACGGCATGCCCTGTACCGAGTGGGGGTATCTGGCGTACGCACTGAAGCTGCTTTTTTATATCAAATGCGCCTGAAATCCATTCAGGGCGGGCGACTGCTGCTTCTACTTCAGTAGCGCCATGGCCGGTTACCAGCACCGTCTGGCGCGGCTGCAAAGCAGCAGCACACTGCATCACATGGGCCAGTAATGCACGCCCAGCCAAGCGGTGCAATACTTTGGGCAAGGCACTTTTCATGCGCGTGCCTTTACCCGCCGCCATGATGACCACCTCGCACCGAACGTCTGCCGGAGTCAATTTATTCACCATGCCCCATCCTTTTTCACTGCGTCGCTTGTTGCACCGGATTATCTGCCTGATGGGACTGGCCCTGGTTTTGCAGGGCTGCAGTGTGGTCAAGCTGGCCTACAACCAGGCCCCTGAACTGTTGTACTGGCGTTTTGACAGCTACATTGATTTCACCGAAGCACAGGCACCGCGTGCGCGCGAGGAGCTGGCCCGATTTGCCCAGTGGCACCGCAATACCCAACTGCCTGAATACATCACTTTGCTACAAAAAGTGCAGCAGACCGTGGCGAATCCGGCTGAGGCACCCCAGGTCTGCGCTTTGTTTGATCAGGCCCGCGGCAAAGTTGCGGCCATGACGCAGCAAATTGAGCCTGCGGTGGTGTGGCTGACCAGCAATGTTTCAACCGAGCAGTTGCAGCACTTGGAGCGCAAATACACAAAAACCAACACCGAGTGGCGTCAGGAATGGCTGGATGTGAGTCCACAGGCCGCGCAGAAAAAACGCTACGAATTTTTCGTTAAACGTGCTGAACTGGTCTACGAAAATTTGCAGGACACACAAAAAGCCGCGCTGCAAGCCCGCTTGGCGCAAACCAGCTTTGATGCACAAATGATCTACGCCGAGCGGCTGCGCAACCAGCAAGACCAGCTGCAAACCCTGCGCCGCATCGCCCAGGAAAAACTGGCACCCCCGCAGGCGCAGGAGGTGCTGCGCGACTATTTGGCGCGCTCACTGAGCTCGCCAAATGCACAGTACCGGCGCTACCAGGAGCAGGCCATTGCGCAAGGCTGCGCGGTGTTTTCCGCAATTCACAATGCCGCCAGCCCCGCACACCGCCAGCAAGCCGTCACCCGGCTCAAGGGCTATGAAGATGATTTGCGCGCCCTGCTGGCGCCCTGAGTTACCCGCCTTAACCCACGGGCCAGGCCGCGCCTTCTTCATTGAGCACGGCATCCAACGCAATATCGTGCGGCTCGCTCTCAAAGTCAGGCACGAAACCCTGCGCAAAGCTCAGGCCCACCGTAGTGGGGCGCGGCTCCAGGTGCGCCAGCATGCGGTCGAAAAAGCCACCGCCATAGCCCAGCCGGTAGCCACCCGGTCCATAGCCCACGCAGGGCACAAACAACAGCGTGGGCTGCACTACTTCAGTGTCTTTGGGTTTGGCAATACCGTAGGCATCGTCCTCCATCGGGCAACCGGGATACCAAGCATGAAAGACCATGGTTTTACTTTGCTTGTCCACCACCGGCAAGCCAATGCGGCGCGGCGAGCGCATCGCCAGCGACTGCGTGGCCAGCTGCGTGCTTGCTACCGGCAAAGTAGCCGCTTCCATGCCCAGCAGCGCATCTTCCTGCCAGCGGTACAGTGCGGGCAAGGGGTCAAATTCCCCCTTGATCGGCCAGTAGGCACCAATCACCGTGTCGGGGCGGCCCACCAGCCAGATACGCATGACGCGCTGGATGCGCTCCGCTCGCGCCAGCCTGTCGGGCAGGTTTAACCGCTCTTGCACCAGTGTTTTACGCAATGCCGACTTGTCCATAATCCTCCTCATGCCAACCCCAATCCGAACGCCTTCGATTCTGACATTGCTTCGCCAGAGTCTGGCCGCTGCGCTTTGCGCGCTGCCCAGCCTGCTGCTGAGCGTCCACGCCGCAGCACCCAAAACCGATGCCAGCAAAGGCGACGAAGTGCTAACCGAAATGGCTTCAGCGTTCAAGAAAGGCGACAAAAAGCGCCTGACGCAGCTGCTGCCGCAAGCGCGCAACCACCCGCTGGAGCCTTGGGCCGCTTACTGGGAGCTGCGCGCCCGCCTGAGTGAAGCCAGCGCCCGCGAGGTGCAAGATTTCTTGACTCGCAACGCGGGCAGCTACCAGGAAGACCGCCTGCGCAATGACTGGTTGTTGCTGCTGGGCCAGCGCCGCGACTGGAGCGCCTTTGCAGCGGAATACCCCAACTACCGCATGCGTGATGACCGTGAAGTTGCCTGTTATCAATTGCTGATTGAGCACTTGCAAGGTGGCCCCACACCAGTCGCGCAGGCTACGGGCGTGGTGCGGCGTAACTGGCTGGCCCAGCGCGAGGCCGACGACGGCTGCACGCTGGCCGCAGACAGGCTGATTGAAGCCAAAAAACTTCCCCCTGAAATTGCCTGGCGCAAAGCCCGCCTGGCGATGGACACCAACCGGCCCAGGGCAGCCAGCCAGGCGGTGGCAATTGTTGCGCCGCAAGCGCTGGGGCAAATGCAAGTGATTGCCAGTGGCGCAGCCAAGTATCTGAGCACGGCCGCACGCGAAACGATCGCAACTGACAAAACCGGCGCGATAGCCCAGGAGTTGGCACTGCTGGCGCTCATCAGGCTGGCTACCAGCGATGTGGAGACCACAGCCCAGTTGCTCAACCAGAAATGGGCTGAGCGGCTAAGCACCGAGCAGCGTAATTGGGTTTGGGGTGCCTTGGGCAAGCAAGCAGCACTCAACCTGAGCAGCACGGCACTGAGCTACTACGCCAAGGTCACGCAGGACAGCGACTTGAGCGATGACATGCTGGGCTGGAAAGTGCGTGCTGCGCTCCGCGCGTCCAACCCAACCCATCCCAACCCACGCTGGCCGCTGGTGGCGCAAGCTATCAATGCCATGAGCGAGGAAGCCCGCAAAGACCCCGCCTGGATTTATTGGAGCGCGCGTGCCCTGTTAGCCCAAAACCCGCTGCCACGTCCGGCAGTTGCGGCTTCTGGCCCTGCCGGCACGCTGTCCAATACACCCATGGCGCAAGCCTTGGTGCTGTTGGAGTCGATTGCCGCGCCCACCGGTTTTTATGAAATGCTGGCGTTGGAAGAATTGGGACGTTCTATCAACGCGCCCGCCAAACCAACCCCTTTGAGCACGGCGGAAATGCTGGCCGCCAAACAAAACGTCGGCTTGAACCGCGCCTTGTACGCAATTTTGATCGGCTTGCGGCCCGAGGGCGTGCGTGAGTGGAACTACGCCACCAACCTGGTCAACAGCCAGGGCCAAAGCGCCAGCCTGCATGGCGGCCTGACTGACCGCGAGCTGTTGGCCGCCGCGCAGTTTGCCTGCGACAGCCAGGTTTGGGACCGCTGTATCAATACCAGCGAACGCACCCGCAGCGTGATTGATTTGGAGCAACGCTACCCGCTGCCGTTCAAAGACGCCGTGTTAAAGCGCAGCCGCGAAATCGAGCTCGATCCGGCTTATGTGTATGGCCTGATTCGCCAGGAATCGCGCTTCATCATGGATGCGCGCTCGCACGTGGGTGCCTCGGGCCTGATGCAGGTGATGCCCGCCACTGCGCGCTGGACGGCCAAGAAAATCGGTCTGGTCGGCTTTACGGGTGACCAGATTACCCGGCAAGACATCAACATTGCCATTGGCACTGGCTACCTCAAGCTGGTGCTCGATGATTTCGCTGGCTCGCTGCCGCTGGCCGCTGCCGCTTACAACGCCGGGCCGGGCCGCCCGCGCAAGTGGCGCGCACCCAATGAGGGTGGCACCACCGGTCCGGTGCTTGAGGCCGCCATTTGGGCTGAGAACGTGCCTTTCAATGAAACCCGTGACTACGTAAAAAAAGTACTGGCCAACACGACGCTTTACGCTGCGCTAATTACTGGCCAGCCGCAGTCGCTCAAGGCCCGGCTGGGCACCATAGGCCCGCGCGATGCGGGCATCACGGTTGATCGGGAATTGCCATGACAAACCACAGCCCCATCAAAAGTGTGTTGTTGCTCGGCGGCAGTGGCTTTGTTGGTCGCCATGTCTGCGCCAAGCTGGCTCAGGCACAAGTGCCTGTGACCGTAGCCACGCGCCGCCTTACCCATGCGCGCGCTGTGCAAACTTTGCCGCTCGTTACGCTAGCGCCGTTGAATGTGCATGATGAAGTTGCGCTCACGCGCTGCGTGGCCGACCACAGTGCAGTGGTCAACCTGGTTGCCGTGTTGCACGGCAACCAAGACGCGTTCGAGCATGCACATGTTCAATTGCCAGAAAAAATAGCCCGCGCTTGCGCAGCAGCCAATGTACGCAGGCTGGTGCATGTCAGCGCCCTGGGCGCGGCCCTGGATGCGCCGTCGATGTACCAGCGCAGCAAGGCGCGCGGCGAGGCCGTACTGCAATCCGCCAACCTGGCGCTCACGGTGCTGCGTCCCAGCGTGGTTTTTGGTGCTGAAGACCAATTTCTCAACCTCTTTGCGAGGCTGCAACGCTTTTTGCCCGTGATGCCGCTGGCGGGTGCCAACACCCGTTTCCAGCCCGTATGGGTAGAGGACCTGGCGCAAGGGATTGTCAACAGCTTGTTGCGACGCACTGCCAGTGGCGAGCGTCTGCAAGTTGGCAGCGACCAAACTTTTGAAGCCTGCGGGCCTGGCGTGTTCACCTTGCGCCAGCTGGTGCAACTGGCCGGGCGCTTGAGCGGCGCAAACGCTGGCCAAGGCCGCCCTGTACTGGCTTTGCCCGCAGCGCTGGCCCAATTGCAGGCCACGGTTATGGAAATGCTGCCCGGCGCGCCTTTGATGAGCCGTGACAACCTTGCCTCATTGCAAGTGGACAACATCGCCACGGGTCGGTTACCGGGGTTGGACGCATTGGGTATTGCAACAGCCGCGCTGGAAGCGGTTGCCCCTGGCTACCTGGGTGCAGGTGGTGCCTCGGGGCCACGCAGCAATTTATTGGCTATGCGAACCTCAGCGGGCCGTTTTTAGCGCTGCGGCCATGCAAATTTACCTGGTTGGCGGTGCTGTACGTGATGCGCTGCTGGGCTTGCCGGTACAAGACCGCGACTGGTTGGTGGTGGGTGCCACACCTGAACAGATGGTGGCGCAGGGCTTTACGCCAGTAGGCCGCGACTTCCCGGTGTTTTTGCATCCTCAGACCAAAGAGGAATATGCGCTGGCCCGTACCGAACGCAAAACCGCGCCTGGCTATCAGGGATTTGCCTTTCATGCAGCCCCTGAAGTAACGCTTGAGCAAGATCTGGCGCGGCGCGACTTGACTATCAATTCCATAGCAGCACGCGCACATTCAGAAAGCGCTGTAGGCCAGTTTGATATAAAAAATGCTGAGCTGATTGACCCTTTTGGCGGCTTGGCCGACATTTCAGCCCGCGTGCTACGCCACACCACCACCGCCTTCCGCGAAGACCCGGTGCGGCTGTTGCGGCTAGCGCGTTTTGCCGCGCGTTTTACCGACTTCTCCATTGCGCCCGAGACACAAGCGCTGGCGCAGGCCATGGTACAGGCTGGTGAAATTGATGCGCTGGTGGCCGAGCGCGTGTGGCAGGAGATTGCGCGCGGTTTGATGGAAACAACCCCCTCGCGGCTGCTACACGTCTTGCATGAAAGCGGCGCGTTGTGGCGGCTTGCGCCCGAGTTGGCGTATGCCGCTACGGCAGAAAATGCCGCCAGATTCAAGCACAGCTTGGCCACTGTGGACGCAGCTGCCGCGCGCAACGCGCCCTTGCCGGTTCGCTGGGCTGGCTGGCTGGTGGCGCAATGTGGGCTGGACAACAGTGCCGCCAAGCACATGGAACAGCTTTGCACACGCTGGCGCGTGCCCGCCGATTGCCGCGATCTGGCCCTGTGGCTGGCGCGGGAACACACGGTGGTACAAAACGCGGGGGAGTTGGATGCGTCCGCCTTGGTTCAGTTGCTGGATCGCAGTGACGTTTGGCGCAGACCGCAGCGCTTTGAACTGGGTTTACTGGCCAGCGAGTGCCTAGCGCAGGTGGCGCATGGCGCAGGCACCATGACGCCCACCGGCCAACGCCTGCAGGTCGCGCTGGCCGCGGCTACCAGCGTATCCACAGCCTCATTGGCCCAGCAAGCCCAGGCACAAGGGCTTGCTGGCCCTGCCGTAGCCCAGCATATTCAGCAGGCCCGCATACAGGCCGTGGCGCAGCGCCTGGCCGAAGGCAATTAACCTACTGAAACAGCAGGTTAAGCACGCTTGGTGCGCGAACCGCCGTCATGCGTCAAGATGCAGTTGTATGCCTGATGCCAACCGCAACCTGCTGAACCGCCCGCTGGCTGAAGGAATCCGCCGGGTGGGGTTTCGCAAATGGTATGAGCGTGAACTGCTGTCAGGCCATGCGCACATGTTGCTCACCTTGCTTTCCACCATTGCGTTGATGGCCAGTTTTGAGGCTTTCAATGGCGCCAGTACCGGGGAGAAGCTGCTCAACGTGTTGTTTGTGATTGTGTGCGCCGCCATTGCCTTGTGGTCGCTGCGGCGCTACCTCTACCTGCTGATGCATGCCGAGGCCATAGCCAACCAGGCCAACTGCCCGCAATGCACGGAATATGGGCGCTTTACGGTGGTTCAAGACGACAAGCGCACCGGTGAAACCGAGGTGTGTTGCCGCAAATGCAGCCACTCGTGGCGCATTTTTCCTTGAGTTTTTCTCTGCGCTTTCACTGCGCTTTCCCTGCGCTTTAATTGGCAGTGAGGCGCTCAGATGAGCTTGGCAATCAGGCCCGCCAGCAGGCTCAATAGCACAGTGGTGGCCAAGGGAATGAACCATTCGCGGCCAAACAGCTTGAAGCGAAAGTCTCCCGGCAAGCGGCCCAGCCCCAGCTTGTGCAGCGCAGGCGTGAACCAGTTGATCAGCATCAACGCAAGGAAAACAACAATCAGCCAGCGCAGCATGGTGTGGGGGTAAGTGAGATCACAGTGTATGGGTTCGGTCGCCCTGCACAAAACCCAGGGCCTCCCAAGGCTTGCCCTTGAACAAGCCCAGCACCTTAAACAGCTCACCCATCTCGTGTTCGGTCAGCAGCTTTTGCGCCAGGGCGCGCTGGTGCAGCGTGGCGCTCTCCAGTTGCGCCAGCAATCCGCAGTTCATGAGAAATCGCGCTTGGCTGGTGTAGCCCAATACCCCAAGCCCCGCCTCCTGCGCAGCCAGTGCCATTGCCGTGAAGTTGACATGCGCGGTAATGTCTTTCTCGCCCACTTGCACCAGCGGGTTGGGATCCGCCAAGTGGCGGTGGTGGCACATCAGCGTGCCCATGTGGCGCTGCGGATGGTAGTACTCGGCCTCACTGAAACCATAGTCGATAAAGAAGGCTGCACCTTGCGTCAACTTGTCAGCCAGCGTGCTGATGAAAGCTTCTGCCTGGGGATGAATTTCACACAGGTAATCGTGCGCGCCTTCAATTACAACGGGCGGGCGCAAATCGGTGCGGCGGTCTTCAAACACCAGCGCATCCCCCTGCAATGCCACGCCACGTTCATGCCAGACGCCACCCGTGCGCGCGAGCAATTTCACCGGCATCGCGTCCAGCACCTCGTTGCCCAGCAGCACGCCCTGAATTTGCGCGGGCAGCTCATTGATCCAGCGTACCCGCTGGCCATACGCCGCAAGCGTCTGCTGCTGGCGAGCGCGCAGGCTAGCCGACAATTCCACAATGGTGTAGCTAGTTAACGGTGCGCCCTGTGCATCAAGCGCAGCCAGCACCTGACCTGCCAGTGCGCCACTGCCTGCGCCAAATTCCCACAACGCATCGGTGCCAGTGACTTGCAAAGCCTGCGCCAACTGCGTTGCCAGCACCTGGCCAAACAGCGGAGAGAGTTCCGGCGCGGTCACAAAATCGCTGCCCGATTGCGGCGAGAGGCCAAATTTGGGGGCGTTGCTGGCGTAGTAGCCAATGTCTGGCGCATAGAGCGCCAAGGCCATAAAGCGGTCAAAAGGCAACCAGCCACCCGTGACTTCAATGGCTTGCTGGATGTACGCGCGGCAGGGCCTGGCCATGGCGGCAGTCTGTAAACTCAATGTTTGCTGTTTCACTGGTTTATATTTTCCCTGATGTTGCCCCCTTCAACTGTTCTTGTTACTGGCGCAGCCAAAAGGCTGGGCCGCGATATTGCGCTGGCGCTGGCCGCTGTGGGCTGGCGCGTAGCCGTGCACTACCGGAGCTCTGCCAGCGAAGCACTGGAAACAGCGGCGGCTTGCAATGCCCTCACTGCGGGGGCGCAAGCCTTTGCCGCGGATTTGGCTAACGAGCCAGCCACCCGCGCTTTGTTTGCACAGGTAGAGCACCATTTTGGCCGCGTGGATGCGGTCATCAATTCCGCTTCATTGTTTGAGTTTGACGAGCCCAGCAGCTTCAGCTATGACCACTTAGCGCGCCACATGCACACCAACGCTGGTGCGCCCATCGTGCTGGCTACAGCACTGTTTGATCACTTGAGTCAGCGCCAGGCGCAGGGCTGCGTGGTGAACTTGCTGGATCAAAAATTGTGGAACGTGAACCCCGATTTTTTGAGCTATTCGCTGTCCAAGGCGGCGCTTCAATTTGCCACCCGGATGCTGGCACAAAAGTTTGCCCCGACCCTGCGCGTGGGGGCGGTGGCGCCGGGCCTGACCTACCCCAGCAGCCTGCAGTCGGCAACCGACTTTGAACGCGCGTCCAGCTATTCTTTGCTCAACCGTATTTCGCAGCCGCAGGACGTAGCAGCTGCAGTGCGCTTCTGGCTGGAGAATTCGTCCATGACCGGCTCGGTGGTCATGGTGGATGCAGGCCAGCACCTCACACCAATGAGCCGAGACGTGAGTTTTCTTTAACTGCCAGCTTGCCTACCCTGGGTAATTTTTTTGAACCTGTCCGCAACCACCCATGAAAAAAATCTACCTTGACCGCCTGCGTTTGCAAGCCAGTGTCGGTATTCTGGAGCATGAGCTGGCCAGCAAGCAGCCTCTGGAAGTCAGCATTGAAGTTGTGCTTTTTGACGGCAGCATAGTGCCGGCGCGTGATGCCGTGAGCGATGTGTTTGACTACCGCAATCTGCGTGACGCCGCGCTGACAGAGGCCAACCAGGGCCATGTAAACATGCTGGAGACACTGGCAGGGCGCATTGTGCGTCGCCTGCTAGCGCACAAGCCAGTTCAGTCGGTACGGGTGCGGGTGGACAAGCCCAGCATTTTTATCGACTGCGACTCAGTGGCTGTAGAGGTGTTCAGCCAGCAGGAAAATGGCGACCCTAATTAAATGATGGCCGCATGAATACCGACTGGATTGAAACTGAATCACTCGCCGCCGAGTTGAAGATTGGCAGCGATGCCAGTGCGCGCGCTGCTCGTGAGCTTCACAAACTCGAAAAACGCCTTTGTCGCCAGATGGGCCAGGCGATTGTGGACTTCAACATGATCGAGCAGGGCGACCGTGTGATGGTTTGCGTGAGTGGCGGCAAAGACAGTTACGCCATGCTCGACATCCTGCTGAAAATGCGCGCGCGTGCGCCTGTTGACTTTGACGTCATTGCCGTCAACCTGGACCAGAAACAACCCGGCTTCCCGGCCGATGTATTACCCGCCTACCTGACAAAGCTGGGTGTGGAATTTCACATTGAAAACCAGGACACTTACAGTATCGTCAAGGAAAAAATCGCGCCGGGCAAGACCCTATGCAGTTTGTGCAGCCGCCTGCGCCGGGGTATTTTGTACCGCGTGGCCACTGAGCTGGGGGCCACAAAAATTGCGCTAGGCCACCACCGCGACGACATGCTGCAAACCTTTTTCTTGAATATGTTCTTTGGTGGAAAACTCAAGGGTATGCCACCCAAACTGGTCAGCGACAACGGACAGCATGTGGTGATCCGCCCACTGGCCTATGTGGCCGAAAAAGATCTGCTTCGCTGGGCCACGCACAAGGCTTTTCCCATCATTCCCTGCACGCTGTGCGGAAGCCAGGAAAACCTGCAGCGCAAGCAAGTGGCCGCTATGCTGCACGAATGGGAGCGCCAGCACCCGGGCCGTGTGGAGACTATGTTTGGCGCACTACAAAATATTGTGCCCTCGCATTTGATGGACGGCAAACTGCACAATTTCAAAGGTCTGCAAGCCACAGGCCTGCCCTGCGAAGAAGGCGACACGGCATTTGACCCACCGACTTTCCCGCCAGCGCTGTCTGGCAGTATTGGAAGTCTCCCTTTTATCAATGCCACAGGCCTGCAGGCCATGCCGGGAATGCGGGCAGCACTGTCTGGTGAATAGCGCATGAAGGCCACCCGCATCATTGCCGTGCGCCATGGCGAAACTGCCTGGAATGTGGGTAACCGCGTGCAAGGCCATCTGGATATTCCGCTCAACAGCATTGGGCGCGAGCAGGTTACGCGGCTGGGGCAGGCGCTCGCTAGCGAGGCTGTGGAGGCCATTTATGCCAGCGACTTATGGCGTGCCTGGGACACGGCGCACGCCATTGCCAGCGCTGCCGGCAGCACAAGCGCCAAGCGCGTGAAGATTGAGGAAGGCCTGCGCGAGCGCCGATTGGGTGCGTTTGAAGGCAAAACATTCACCGAGATTGAAGCCCTCTGGCCTGATGCCTCACGCCGCTGGCGCCAGCGCGAGCCCGACTTCGCACCCAATGAGGGTGGCGAGTCGCTGCTGGCGTTTCGCGAGCGGGTGCTGGAAGCACTCAACCGGCTTGCCGCAGAGCATGTCGGCAGTCAGATTATTTTGGTGGCACACGGCGGTGTGATGGATGTGCTGTACCGGCATGCTACCGGGCAGGACTTGCAGGCCAAACGCACCTGGGCGCTTGGCAACGCTGCCATCAACCGGCTGCTTTGGAGCGAGCAGAGCCTGGCGCTGGTCGGCTGGGCTGACACCCAGCACCTGGACAACATGGCCGAGGCGGCACTGGCTGCCGATGACGCTTCGGTTGATGCCGTACTCAGCAGCACAATGCCCCCCGCCACTTCCGCTGCCTGAGGTTTGCATGAACAAAGACAAAGTACCCCGCCCCGAGCGCCTCTCGCAACTGGTGGGCCAGCCAGTTGAAGCCATTGTTACCCCGGCGCTGGTGGTTGACCTCGACGCCATGGAGCGCAACCTCACGCGCATGGCTGAATTTGCCAAGAAACACAATGTGCGCCTGCGCCCGCATGCCAAAACCCACAAAAGTGCGGTGATTGCCAAGCTGCAAATGCAGGCGGGTGCGGTGGGTATGTGCGTGCAAACATTGGCCGAAGCCGAGGCGCTGGCACAGCGCGGCGTGACCGATATTTTTATTACCAACCAAATTGTTTCGCCCGCCAAACTGCTGCGTGCCGTGGCTGTTGCGCAGCTGCTCACGCAAACCAATGGCAAGCTGGCCATTACGGTGGACAGCGCGCTCGGCGTGACGCGGCTGGCGCAAGCCCAAGTGCAGGCCGGTGGCCCGCGTTGCGTGATTGATGTGCTGGTGGAGATTGATGTGGGCCACAACCGCTGCGGCGTAGCACCTGGCGAGGCCGCGCTAACGCTAGCGCGGCAAATCAGCTTGTTCGATGGGCTGCACTTTGCCGGCCTGCACGCCTACAACGGCCGCACCCAGCACACCCGCACCGCCCAGGGGCGGCGTGACGCCGTGTCGGTTGCGGTGCAAGACGCGGTTTACACCCGCCAGCTGATTGAGGACGCTGGCATCAAGGTGGACTTGATCACCGGCGCAGGCACTGGCAGCTTCATGCTGGAAGCCGCCAGTGGCGTGTACGGCGAACTGCAGCCTGGCTCGTACCTGTTCATGGATGTGGACTACGCCAAAAACGAGCGCGATGCCGCACAACCCAATTTTGAACAGGCGCTGTTTGTGAAAACCCAGGTCATCAGCGTGCGCCCCGAGCTGGCTGGCGGCCATGCGGTGTGCGATGCCGGCCACAAAAGCCATGCGGTCGAATCGGGCCTGCCGCTGGTACACCCGCTGGGCGCTGGCATGGGGGACGACTACGCGCTGGAGTACTTCAAGTCAGCCGACGAGCATGGCATGCTGCGCGCCGCGGGCAGCGCCACCCGCCTGCCCGCCCTGGGTCAGATGCTGTGGCTCATTCCTGGCCACTGCGACCCCACCGTGCACCTGCACGACTTCATGATTGGCGTGCGTGGCGGCCTGCTGCACGGCACGGTTGAGCGCATTCTGCGGGTTGATGCGCGCGGCGCTGTAGCCTAGCCAAACAACTCGCCCACTCCCGCTTCGCCGCGCCCGGCAGGCGCTGCTACCCCCAGGTGCCGGTAAGCCGCCAGCGTGGCCACGCGCCCGCGCGGCGTGCGCTGCAAAAAGCCCTGCTGAATCAGATACGGCTCAATCACGTCTTCAATCGTGCCTGCCTCCTCGCCAATGCTGGCGGCAATGTTGTCCAGCCCCACTGGGCCGCCGTCAAAGCGGTGGATCACGGCCTCCAGCAGTTTGCGGTCCATGACGTCAAAGCCCTGCGGGTCCACGTCGAGCATCACCAGGGCTTTCTTGGCAATGGCTTCATCGATCACGCCTGCGCCTTTGACATCGGCATAGTCGCGCACACGGCGTAGCAAACGGTTGGCAATGCGCGGTGTGCCGCGTGAGCGCCGCGCAATCTCCACGCCACCGGCCTCGTCCATCGGTACTTTCAATAAGCCCGCACTGCGTTTGACGATGCGCGCCAATTCCTCGGCGCTGTAAAACTCCAACCGCGCCACAATGCCAAAGCGGTCGCGCAGCGGATTGGTCAGCATGCCCGCGCGGGTGGTGGCACCCACCAGCGTGAACGGCTGCAAATCCAGCTTGATGCTGCGCGCTGCCGGGCCATCGCCAATCATGATGTCAATCTGGTAGTCCTCCAGCGCGGGGTACAAGATTTCTTCCACCACTGGCGACAGACGGTGGATTTCGTCAATGAACAGCACATCGTTTTTTTCCAGATTGGTCAAAAGCGCCGCCAGGTCCTTGGGCTTTTCCAGCACCGGCCCGCTGGTCTGGCGCAAATTGACGCCGAGCTCTTGCGCAATGATGTGGCTGAGGGTGGTTTTACCCAAGCCCGGTGGACCAAACAGCAACACATGGTCGAGCGCCTCGGCGCGTTTTTTGGCCGCACCGATGAAAATTTCAAGCTGCTCACGCACCTTCATCTGGCCGATGTATTCATCCAGTAACTTGGGCCGCAGCGCGCGCTCTATCGCCTCTTCTGCCGGCGAAGTGGGCGCAGCAGAAATAACGCGGTGCTGGGGGGCTGAAAAGTCGTCGCTGAAGTTGTCGGTCTGGATGGTCATGCTTATTTCGCCAATGCCTTCAGCGCCAATTTGATTCCCTCACTCACCCCCACACCGGCAGGCAGCGCCTTGAGCGCCAGCGCGGCGTCGCGGTCGCTGTAGCCCAGTGCCACCAGCGCCTGCAAGATATCGGCTTGGTCGGCGCTGGCCATGGAACCGCCAGCAGTCGCAATGCCCATGTCTGCACCCAGCTTGCCTTTGAGCTCCAGCAGCAAACGCTCAGCGGTTTTCTTGCCAATGCCAGGCACCTTAATGAGCCGCCCGGCTTCTTGCAGCGTGATGGCCTGCGCCAGGTCTTGCACACTCATGCCCGACAACACGCTCAATGCCGTGCGCGGCCCCACACCCGAAATCTTGATGAGTTGGCGAAACGCCTCGCGCTCTCCCGTAGTGGCAAAACCGTAAAGCAGCTGCGCGTCCTCGCGCACCACCAGATGCGTCAGTACCACCACCGCCTCACCCAACGCGGGCAGGTTGTAGAAAGTGCTCATAGGCACATCCACCTCATAGCCGACACCTTGCACATCCAGCACAATCTGGGGTGGGTTCTTTTCGGCCAGGATGCCGCTTAATTTGCCTATCATTGAATTTGTCTGTATCAGTCGTACTTTACGGAATTATCAACCTCACCGGACACCCGCTTGATTCTTCGCCACATCTTCACCCCGCAGAGCAACACCCGGCTGGCCCACCTTTGCGGCGCAGTAGATGAGCATTTGCGCAGCATCGAACAAGCCCTGGAGGTGAAGATTGCACACCGCCACGAACAGTTCAAGGTTGATGGCCCCAAGGCACGCGCCACCCAGGCCATGGAAGTGCTGCAGGCGCTGTATGAGATTGCCGCGCAGCCCATAGCACCGCACACCGTGCAATTGATGCTGGCAGGCGACGGCCCGCGCGGGTCTGCCGCCACCAAGCCCACTGGCGACGGCCCCAGCCTGAGCACCCGCCGCGCCGACCTGCGCCCGCGCACACCCAACCAGGGTGCGTACCTCGACCACATTGCCGCGCACGACATCACTTTTGGCATTGGCCCGGCCGGCACCGGCAAAACCTATCTGGCGGTAGCCTGTGCGGTAGATGCGCTGGAGCGCGGCACGGTGCAGCGCATTGTGCTCACGCGCCCCGCCGTGGAAGCGGGTGAGCGCCTGGGCTACCTGCCTGGCGACATGAACCAAAAAATCGACCCCTATTTGCGCCCGCTCTACGACGCGCTGTACGAGCTGATGGGTTTTGACAAAGTGCTCAAGGCGTTTGAGCGCCAGCAACTCGAAATCGCCCCGCTGGGCTTTATGCGCGGCCGCACCCTAAGCCACGCGTTTGTGATTTTGGACGAAGCGCAAAACACCACGCCCGAGCAAATGAAAATGTTTTTAACCCGCATTGGCTTTGCCAGCAAAGCCGTGGTCACCGGCGATGTGAGCCAGATTGACCTGCCCAAAGAGCAGCTCAGCGGCTTGGTCGACGCCGAGCGCGTGCTGCGCCGCACCAGCGGCATAGCGATTAGCCGCTTTACCAGCCAAGACGTGGTGCGCCACCCCTTGGTGGCACGGATTGTCGATGCGTACGAGGCATATGGCGTTCAGCCTGCAGTTCGCCCGCTTTGACACCAGTGCAGCCCACCGGGCTGTGCTAACGCGCGCCAAGGTGTTGCGCTGGATCAGCCATGCGCTGCCAGGCGCATTTGAAATCACGGTGCGCATTGTGGGCCAAGCAGAAGGGCGCGCCTTGAACCTGCAATTTCGCGGAAAGGATTACGCCACCAATGTCTTGACGTTTGACTATGCCAGAAGCCCCACGGTGATGGCCGACCTGGTACTGTGTGGGCCGGTGATTGAATGCGAGGCCTTGGCGCAGGGCAAAACACTGGAGGCCCACTACGCGCATTTGCTGTTGCACGGCGCACTGCATGCGCAAGGCTACGACCACGAAACCAGCGAAGCCGACGCGCTGGAGATGGAGTCGCTGGAGATTTTGCTGCTGATGGCGCTGGGCTTTGACTGCCCGTATTGACTTGCAGCCGTTTTAGCCGCAGATTTTCTAGCCCAGCGTGACCCGCGCAAATTTGCGCTTGCCCACCTGCACCACATACACGCCCGCGCCGAGCTTGAGCGCCTTGTCGCTCACCACGGCGCTGTCCACCCGCACCCCGCCGCCGTCTATCAGGCGGTTGCCCTCACCGCTGGAAGCCGCCAAGCCGGCTATTTTCAGCAAGGCACCAATCCCCAGGGGCGCGCCGCCTGGCAAAGACAGCGTGATTTCATCAATCTCATCGGGTACGCCGCCCTTGCTGCGGTTGATGAAATCCTGCTCCGCGGCATCGGCCGCCTGCCGGGAGTGAAAGCGCGCGGTAATTTCCTTGGCTAACAGCACCTTGGCGTCTTTGGGGTTGCGGCCCCCATCCACTTCTTTTTTTAGCGCGGCAATCGCCGCCTCGCTTTGAAACGACAGCAGCGTGTACCAGCGCCACATCAGCACGTCGCTGATGGAGAGCACCTTGGCAAACATGGTGTTGGCGTCTTCACTGATGCCGATGTAGTTATTTTTACTTTTGGACATTTTGTCCACGCCGTCCAGGCCCTCAAGCAGCGGCATGGTCAAAATGCACTGCGGCTCCTGGCCGTATTCGGCTTGCAGGCTGCGGCCCACCAGCAGGTTGAATTTCTGGTCGGTGCCGCCCAGTTCCAGGTCGGCCTTGAGTGCCACGCTGTCATAGCCCTGCATCAGCGGGTACAAAAATTCATGCACGCTGATTGGCGTACCGGCTTGGTAGCGCTCCGAGAAATCGTTGCGCTCCATCATGCGTGCCACGGTGTAGCGGGCAGCCAGCTCAATCAGGCCGCGCGCGCCCAGCGGGTCGCTCCACTCGCTGTTGTAGCGGATTTCGGTTTTGGCCGGGTCAAGCACCAGGCTGGCTTGCTTGTAATAGGTCTGGGCGTTGGCCTCGATTTGTTCGCGGGTGAGTGGCGGGCGGGTGGTGTTGCGGCCTGAGGGGTCGCCGATCATGCTGGTGAAATCGCCAATCAAAAAGACCACCTGGTGACCCAGGTCTTGCAACTGCCGCAACTTGTTGAGCACCACCGTATGGCCGATGTGGATGTCGGGCGCGGTGGGATCCAGCCCCAATTTGATGCGCAGTGGCTTGCCGGTAGCCTCGGAGCGGGCCAGTTTTTTTACCCATTCGTCTTGCGGTATCAGCTCTTCGCAGCCGCGCAAGGTGACCGCTAGTGCCTGCTGCAGCTTATCGGATAGTAGGGACATAGCGAGTACGGATTGCGATGCAGATAGAGGGGCGCGCATCAGGTAAAGCTTGATAAACAGGCGGGAAATGGATGAAAGCGTGGACTTGTTACACCTTAGGTATGGCTATACTGGCAAGCCCCTTGCGTAGGACAACACTGACAGATTGTAGTTGTCCACTTTGCTGAATGGCGACAGGTGCTGGCTGGCTTGGCTCGTACTGTGACGCCTGGCACCTCAGATTTGTGCTGCGCTCCCGCTTTTGTGGCTGGTGCTGCGTCTTGGAGATTGCGATTTTGAATCCAGGTTTTTTTGAGTTGTTGCAAACCTTGGCTTTGCGTTGTGCGGCAGGTTTGCATCGCCACCCCAAGCGGATTGCCGCTGGCGTGGCTGCCATCTTGCTTTGCGGTGGTGGTGCGGCACTGGCTGTGGCCTCGCTTGCGCCCGACGCCGCCCAGTTGCCAGTGCGGCAATTGCTGCAGGCCGTCGAGCCCTTGCCCTTGCAAGTACAAAGCGATGCGCTGCAAAGCCAGCGCTACACCTTGTTTCGCCAAGACGTCTCACGCTCAACCGATACGGCGCAAAGCCTATTCAAGCGCCTGGGCATAGACGATGTGGCGGCAGCCAGCTTTTTAAGCATTGACCCGCAAGCGCGGCAGCACCTGCTGGGCCGTGCCGGGCGGCTGGTCAAAGCCGAGGTCAACAACGACTACAGCCTGGCCAAGCTGACGGCCCGCTGGAGCCCCGAAGACAATGGCCAGTTCAAACGCTGGATACTGGAGCGTACCGCGCAGGGGCTGCAGTCCCGGCTGGAAACCGCGCCACTGCAAGCCAGCCAGCGCCTGGCCAGTGGCACTATCCGCAGTTCACTGTTTGCCGCCACTGACGAAGCCGCCATACCCGATTCCATTGCAGTGCAGATGGCCGACATTTTCTCGGGCGATATCGATTTCCACCGGGCTCTGCGCAAGGGCGACCGATTCAGCGTGGTCTATGAAACGCTGGAGGCTGATGGCGAGCCTGTTCGCAGTGGCAAAGTTTTGAGCGCCGAATTTGTCAACAACGGCAAAACCTTGCAGGCCATCTGGTTCCAGGAACAGGGTGTGCACCCACTTACAAGTGCAGCTCACAAGGGTGGCTACTACACGCTAGATGGCGCCAGCCTGCGCCGCGCTTACCTGGCCTCCCCCATGGAGTTTTCGCGCGTTTCCAGCGGCTTCAAGATGCGCTTTCACCCCATTTTGCAAACCTGGCGCGCGCATCTGGGTGTGGACTACGCCGCCCCGAGCGGCACGCCCGTGCGCAGCGTGGCCGACGGTATGGTCGAATTTGCGGGCTGGCAAAACGGCTTTGGCAACGTGGTGTTTGTCAAACACCGCAACAACCACACCACGGTCTATGCACACCTGTCCAAAATCCTGCTGCGCAAG
Source organism: Burkholderiales bacterium (assembly GCA_021732385.1). Taxonomy (GTDB): domain Bacteria; phylum Pseudomonadota; class Gammaproteobacteria; order Burkholderiales; family Burkholderiaceae_C; genus JAKFVA01. The sequence continues at coordinate 116,365 of JAKFVA010000025.1, forward strand.
GGCCAGGGCGTGAGCCAGGGCCAGCATGTGGGTCTGGTAGGTGCCACCGGCTGGGCCACTGGCCCGCATCTGCATTTTGAGTTCCGCGTCAACGGCCAGCACCACGATCCGTTGACCATTGCCCGCCAAAGCGAGGCTGTGCCCGTGTCGCCCGCCGCCCGGCCCTTGTTTAACCAGGCAGTGCTGGCTATGCGCCCGCAGCTTGAGGCCGCAGCCAGCCTGCAACTGGCCAGCGCGCAGTAAGCCGTTTTACCCCGATGCTCGGTTAACTGGGGCGGATTGCGCTGTGGCACCATCAAGCGGCACCTACATTGGTTTGATGTCAGGCACCTCGCTTGACGGTGTGGATGGCGTGCTGGTCGATTTTTCAGGCGCCAAACTGGCTTTAATCCAGCACTGGCATGCATCTTTAGCCCCTGATTTAAGAGCAAATTTACTCCTGCTGAACAGCCCCGGCAGCAACGAGCTGCACCTTGCCGCCCTGGCAGGCAATGCGCTGGCACGGCTTTATGCCCAAGTTACGCAGATGCTGCTGCAAAACAGCGGTTTGCAGCCTGCCCAGGTTGTCGCCATCGGTGCGCATGGTCAGACCGTGCGCCACCAACCGGGCGTGCACGACGCCACAGGCTACACCCTGCAACTGAACAACCCCGCTTTGCTGGCCGAACTCACCGGTATTGATGTGGTGGCTGACTTTCGCAGCCGCGATGTAGCCGCTGGCGGCCAAGGCGCGCCTTTGGTGCCAGCCTTTCACCAGGCTGTGTTTTCGCAAGCCGACCAGTCCGTGGCGGTGCTTAATCTTGGCGGTATTGCCAATCTCACGGTTTTGCCCGCACTGGATGCCCCCCAGGAGGCTGTGCTGGGTTTTGATTGCGGCCCGGCTAACGCCTTGATGGATGCCTGGTGCCAGCAGCACACCGGCAAACCCTATGACGATGCGGGAAAGTGGGCGCTAACAGGCCAGGTTATTCAGCCCTTGATGGAGGCACTGCTTTGCGAGCCTTACTTGGCTTTGCCACCACCCAAAAGCACGGGCCGTGACCTGTTTAACCCCGCTTGGCTGGGCCAGCGTTTGCAAAATTTCCCCCCACTGGCGGCTGCAGACGTACAAGCCACCCTGGCTGAGTTCACTGCCCAAGTATGCGCTGCGGATGTGTTGCGCCATGCCAGCACGTGCAGGCAATTGCTGGTGTGCGGCGGTGGCGCGCACAACACGCATTTGATGCAGCGCCTGCAGGCCTTGCTGCCCACTGTCACAGTCAGCAGCAGCGCCAGCGTCGGCATCGACCCGCAACAGGTGGAAGCCATGGCCTTTGCCTGGCTGGCGCGCCAATGCATTAGCCGCAGCGCTGGCAACCTGCCAAAAGCAACGGGGGCCCTTGGCCCCCGTGTACTTGGCGCTATTTACCCGCGCTAAGGCAATTTTTGCTGCGCGGGCTCAGGTCGAAAACGATGAGCCGCAACCGCAGGTCGTGGTGGCATTGGGGTTCTTGATAACAAACTGCGCACCCTGCAGGTCTTCTTTGTAGTCAATTTCGGCACCCACCAGGTACTGGTAGCTCATGGCGTCAATCAGCAGCGAAACACCATTTTTGGTCATGGTGGTGTCGTCTTCGTTGGTGACTTCATCAAACGTAAAGCCGTACTGGAAACCCGAGCAGCCACCGCCCTGCACAAACACGCGCAATTTCAGATCGGGGTTGCCTTCTTCGGCAATCAGGTCTGCCACCTTGGCCGCCGCGCTGTCGGTGAACAAGATGGGGCTGGGCATTTCAGTAGAAACAGTTTGGGCGAGGGCATTCATGGGTAACTCCGTTGTCTAGCCCCTCATACTACTGCAATACAAAGCGGCACGCCCATCAGGCGCTGCTTGCCGCCAATTTGAGTGTGGGCTTTTCCTGCTCGCTCACAATCGGGCAAAGCTGGCCGGCAATCATGGCACCCTGGTGCATCTCCAGTGCCTTGTAATGCACATCGCCATGAATACGCGCCTTGGGCTGCAATTCAAGCAACTCGCCGGCGTGCACCGGGCCATTCACATTGCCGTTGATGATGACGTGGTCGGCATGGATCTCGCCGTTGACCGTGGCCGTTTCGGAAATCACCAGAATGCTGGGCTGCTCGGGGTTGGCCCGGATATCGCCCATGACCTCGCCGTCGATACGCAAGCCATCGGTAAACCTTAAAAATCCTTCAATCTGGCTGCCTTGGGCAATCAAGCTTTTGATGGGGGGTTGTTTTTTTTTCGCAAACATGGAGGGCGATCCGGGATGAAAGGGGCGAGTTGGTAACAGCGTGGCTAGAGCTTGACGGTTTGCATCGCGCGTACGACCACGCCATCAAGCACCCGGGCTGACACAGTTTTTACCACGGCCTGTGGCGGCAGGTCAATCACACCTTCCATCCGGTGGTACTGCCGCAGCACAAGGCTTTGCGCTCCACCGGGCAGTCCTAGAGTCCAGGGTTTGCCGGCCAGCAAGCCGTTAAAAGTCAACTCCAGTCTGCCATTAAATTCAGGCGCATTCTTGACGGGTTGCATTACCAAAACCTGCCACTTGACCTGTGAACCGCCTAATAGTTCTGCCTGCAAGGCGCGGATAGTGATGCCTTCGGTGCTGCTGGCCGGAATGAGTTTTTCAAAAAATCCCAAGTCATCACGCAAGGCACGGTTTTCGGTTTCCAGCCGCTTGATTTGGCTTCCCAATACCTCCTGCGCGGCTTTCTCAGCGGTAAGCAAGCTGCCTGAAGTGTTGGCAACTGATTGCGCCTTGTCGCGCTCCCCACGCAGGTTTGCGACCTCGACGCGCAAAGCCGCCAGCTCATGATGAATATTGGGCTCCAAACCCGCAATACTCTTGCCAAATTCAAAGGTCCACAAGGCAATAGCCGCACAGAACCCAAGCACTGTCGCCGCCATGACCCAGCGCAGCGGCCAAGGCATAGCGCTGCGCACAGCCATGCGCGGGGCGCTAATGGTTAGGCGACGACGAAGTAGGCGAAAACGCATGAGCTGTGAAGTCTACTCTGCGGGACTGACAACAAAAAAACCGCCCGAAGGCGGTTTTTTATTGTTTGTTTAATTTGCGTAGCGAGAAACCGGCAGGCTAGGCGCAAACCGGAACAAGGTTATGCACCTTGTGAGGATTTGCAACAACGCATCCCGGTTTCGCAGTAGCAAATTACCGTTTGGAGAACTGCTTGCGGCGACGGGCGCCATGCAAGCCAACCTTCTTGCGCTCAACCTCGCGTGCATCACGCGTGACGAAACCGGCTTTGCTCAAGTCGGGCTTGAGCGCCGCATCGTAGTCAATCAGCGCGCGGGTAATGCCGTGGCGTACCGCACCGGCTTGGCCTGACTCGCCACCGCCATGCACATTGATCATGATGTCGAAGGTTTCAACATGGTTGGTCAAGAACAGCGGTTGCTTGCAGATCATGATTGAGGTTTGACGGCCAAAGAACGCCTGAATGTCCTTGCCATTCACGGTGATTTTGCCGGTGCCTTTTTTCAGAAACACGCGGGCGACGCTGGATTTGCGGCGGCCGGTGCCATTGTTCCATTCACCAATCATTGTGTAACCCCGCTGGAGAGTGCCGGAATGTCCAGCAGCTTGGGCTGCTGGGCGGTGTGTGGATGCTCGGCGCCGCCATAGACCTTGAGCTTCTTGATCATGGCGTAGCCCAATGGGCCTTTGGGCAGCATGCCCTTAACGGCTTTTTCCAGGGCGCGGCCTGGGTGCTTGGCTTGCATGTCGCGGAAATTGGTTGAACTGATGCCGCCGGGAAAGCCCGAGTGGCGGTAGTACAGTTTGTCTAGCGGTTTAGCGCCGGTCACGCGCAATTGCGCGGCATTGATGATGACAATGTAGTCACCGGTATCGACGTGAGGCGTATAAATGGCCTTGTGTTTGCCGCGCAATCGGAGGGCCACTTCGCTGGCTACCCGTCCGAGAACCTTGTTGGTCGCGTCAATCACAAACCACTCATGCACCACGTCAGCGGGTTTGGCGCTGAAAGTTTTCATGGTTTTACTTGAGTTGCCAGCCGCATTTGACTGCGGCTGCCGGTTTGACTTGCCTTTCGCGGCAAGCGGGCTACACCCGCCTCTCGCGGCGGGTGATCGTTGGTGCTTTTGCACGGTCGGTGTTCCTCTAACGGGAATCTCTTAGGTGCTGCACATGGGCTGGCGCGCTTGCACCAACCCATGCCCCCGCCGCGGCATCAAAACGCTGCGAAGCCCTCCATTATATGAAAAATCAGGCGGCCAGCAAGTGCCAGCAGTCAAACCAGGCCACCAGGGCGTTACCATCGCTCCATGTTTTCCTACCGTCACGCCTTTCATGCGGGCAGCCACGCCGACGTTCTCAAGCACATGGCACTGGTGGCGGTGGTCAACCACCTGACGCAAAAAGACACGCCGCTCACGGTGGTGGACACCCACGCCGGAGCCGGGCTGTACCGGCTGGATGGCGACTACGCCGCTACCTCGGGCGAGGCAATAGACGGTATCGGCAAACTGTTTGCCGCATTTCCCCTAGCGGCTGCCGTAGCGGGTTCCGGGGCCGCTTGCGCGCCTTTGCTGAAAGACTATCTGGCACTGGTGGCTGGCTTCAACCGCTCTGGCACGCTCAAAATCTACCCCGGCTCGCCGTTTGTGGTGCAGGCCCTGCTGCGCCAGGAGGCGCGCGACAAACTCAAGCTGTTTGAGCTGCATCCCACCGACAGCAAGGCGCTGGCCGGACATATCGCGCAACTTGAGGCCAAGCGCCAGGTTGTCATGGCCCGGCAAGATGGCTTTGAAGGCTTGAAGGCATTGTTGCCACCACCCAAATCAGCCACTGGTTCGCAACGCGCGCTGGTGCTGATTGATCCCAGCTACGAAATCAAAAGCGACTACCCTCGCGTTGCCGACTGCGTTGCCGACAGCCTGCGGCGCTTTGCCACCGGCACCTACATGGTCTGGTACCCAGTGATCCCACGGCCCGAGGCCCATGATTTGCCGCGCCGCCTCAAAACCCTGGCCACGCAGGCGGGAAAAAGCTGGCTTCAAGCCACCCTGCACATCGGCCAGCGCCCCGGTATGCAGGAGGTGGTAATGCCGGGCGAGCAGCAGCGCCGGGGCGGCATGACTGCCAGCGGCATCTTCCTGATCAATCCACCGCACACGCTCAAGGCGCAGCTTCAGGCGGCCTTGCCGGATGTGCTCAAACTGCTGGGGCGCGGCACCGGCCAGGCTTGGGCGGTGGAGGCAGGCGGTTAACGAATACGCAGCACTAAGGCCGCACTGAGGCCGCGATTAAGCGGCCCAGCCCAGCCCCCGACAAATAGCCAGCGTGGCAGCGCTCTGGTTCATGGTGTAGAAATGCAGGCCGGGCGCGCCGCCACAGCGCATTTGCTCGCACAAATCAACCACTACCTCCAGGCCGAACGCCCTGATCGACGCCGTGTCGTCGCCATAAGCTTGCAAACGCTGGCGGATCCAGCGCGGCACCTCGGCACCGCAGGCATCCGAAAAGCGCAGCAACTGGGTCGAGCTGGTAATGGGCATGATCCCGGGCACCACAGGGATGGCCGCGCCCAGCTTGTCGGCCTCCTCCACGAAGCGGAAATAAGCGTCGCTGTTGAAAAAATACTGCGTAATCGCCGAGCTGGCGCCGGCTTTCACTTTGGCCGCATACGCCTGCAGATCAGCTTGCGGCGAGCGCGCCTGCGGATGCACCTCGGGGTAGCAACCCACTTCAATATGAAACTGCTCGCCCGTCTCGGCGCGGATAAATTCCACCAGCTCGCTGGCGTATTTGAATTCGCCAAAAGCCCCATAGCCCGAAGGCAAGTCGCCGCGCAACGCGACCAGCCGCCGGATGCCCAAAGCGGCAAACCGTACCAGCTGCTCGCGCACACTGGCACGGCTGGCACCAATGCACGAGAAATGCGGCGCGCCCTGGTGCCCTTCGGCCAAAATGGCTTGCACGGTTTGCAGCGTGCCGTCTTGCGTGGAGCCGCCCGCGCCATAGGTCACCGAGCAAAACTGCGGCTGCAGGGCATACAGCTGCTGGCGCACTACGGCAAGCTTGTCCACGCCTTCCGGCGTTTTTGGCGGGAAAAATTCAAAGCTCAAGGCAATTGGGTCGTTCATCTTCAGGCCTGGGTTTGGGCATGGATAAAGAATTCACGGTTGCCGTCACCACCCTCTATGGGCGATACCAGCCAATGCAGCACATGCAGTCCAAGCGCGGCGCAGGCAGCACGCAAACGCTGCTCAACCACGGCATACAGGGCGGCATCTTTGACGATGCCGCCTTTGCCCACCTGGCCGGGCTGCAATTCAAACTGCGGCTTGGCCAGCAACAGGCAATGCGCCGCGGGCCTGAGTAGCGGCATCAGCGCGGGCAGCACCAAGGTGAGGGAGATAAAGGACACATCGGCCACCAGCACGTCAAAGCCGTCCACCAAATCACTCAACGCAGGGACATCGCCTGCCTGCACATGCCGTGCGTTAACGCCTTCGACGCACACCACACGCGGATCAGCTCGCAGGTTGGGATGCAACTGACCATGGCCTACATCCAGCCCCACCACCTGCGCGGCTCCGTGCTGCAACAGGCAGTCCGTAAACCCGCCGGTGGACTGGCCCACATCCAGACACAGCTTGCCCGCCACCTCCACGCTGCAGGCCGCGAGGGCAGCCTCCAGCTTGAGCCCGCCGCGCGACACATAACGCGCTTCAGCGCTATCTTGCAATTGCAGTTCGGCCAGCGGTGGTAGCACATCGCCGTTCTTGGCTACAGCCTTCCACGCTGCTGCACCCACGCGCCACTGCACACCCGCCGCAATCAGCCGCTGGGCTTGCGCGCGGGATGTGGCCAGGCCACGCTCTACCAGCAATTGGTCAACGCGCATGACGGCTTAATAGCGGTAGCTGTCTTTCTTGTAGGGGCCGACTTTTTCCACACCAATATAGGCCGCCTGCTCGTCGCTCAACTCGCTTAGCATGGCGCCCACTTTTTTCAGGTGCAGGCGCGCCACTTTTTCGTCCAGGTGCTTGGGCAGGACATAAACCTTGCCGCTCTCGTAATCACCTTGTTTGGTGAATAGCTCGATTTGCGCAATGGTCTGGTTGGCAAAGCTGGAGCTCATGACAAAGCTGGGGTGGCCCGTGCCGCAACCCAGATTCACCAGCCGGCCCTTGGCCAGCAGGATGATGCGCTTGCCATCCGGAAAAATCACATGATCCACTTGGGGCTTGATCTCTTCCCAGGTGCATTTGGAAAGTGAGGCCACGTCAATTTCGTTGTCAAAATGGCCAATGTTGCAAACAATGGCCTGGTCTTTCATGGCGGCCATGTGCGCATAGGTGATGACGTTCTTGTTGCCGGTGGCGCTGACAAAAATATCGCACTTGTCGGCGGCGTATTCCATGGTGACGACTTTGTAGCCTTCCATCGCGGCTTGCAAAGCGTTGATGGGGTCGATCTCGGTTACCCACACTTGGGCGCTGAGTGCGCGCAATGCCTGGGCCGAGCCTTTGCCCACGTCGCCGTAACCGGCCACCACACAAACCTTGCCGGCCACCATCACGTCGGTGGCGCGCTTGATGGCGTCTACCAGGCTCTCGCGGCAGCCATACAGGTTGTCGAACTTGCTCTTGGTCACCGAGTCATTCACGTTGATGGCGCGGAAAGCCAAGGTGCCCTTGGCCGACATTTCATTCAGGCGCAGCACGCCGGTGGTGGTTTCTTCGGTCACGCCGATGATATTTTTCAGGCGGCGGCTGTACCAAGTGCCGTCCTCGGCCAGCTTGGCCTTGATGGCGTTGAACAGGCAAATCTCTTCTTCGCTGCCCGGATTTGCAATCACACTGAGATCGGTCTCGGCCTTGGTGCCCAGGTGCATGAGCAACGTGGCATCGCCGCCGTCGTCCAGGATCATGTTGGGGCCTTCTTCAGCGCTGCCCTTGGTACCACTGAACTCAAAAATGTTGTGGGTGAACTTCCAGTAGTCATCCAGGTTCTCGCCCTTGTGCGCGAAAACCGGCGTGCCATTGGCGACCAGGGCGGCGGCGGCATGGTCTTGCGTACTGAAAATGTTGCACGAAGCCCAGCGCACTTGCGCGCCCAGTGCCTGCAGCGTTTCCACCAGCACGGCGGTTTGAATCGTCATGTGCAGGCTGCCGGTGATGCGCGCGCCTTTCAGGGGCTGGGCTTTGGCGAACTCTTCGCGGATGGCCATCAGGCCAGGCATTTCGGTCTCGGCGATTTTGATTTCTTTGCGGCCCCATTCGGCCAAGCCAATGTCGGCAATGGCGTGGTCGGTAAACAGGGCGGGATTGATGCGTGCGTTCATGGTTTTCTCCAAAATCAATTGAATAGACCACTCTCTGGGAATTTGATGCCTCGCTGGGGAAGCCTCTCACCACACAGAACAGTGGGTGAGCGTCGTTGCGGTGGGCCAGCCAGTGCCAGCTTGTTCCGAGCCTCACGGCCTGCATCTGGTGATGGGCCGCTGCAACGCTCCTCGGAAGCGGCAATTATGCCAAAAATGAGGCGCGCTGCGTGCAGCCCATAAACAGCGCCGCCTTCACACCGCGATTTTTTTCAACTGCGCAATGTCGTCCTGCGTGCGCGCCGGCAGGTCTGCCAGCGCGGGCGAAGGCCCCAGCGTGGCAAAAATCACCGGCGGGCGCAACACGGTTTTGGCGCTGCGCACCACGCCTTGCGCCAGCGCGCGCGCAAACACCTGGTTCTTGCTGGGCACGCGGTATTTGGCAATGAACGCATGCTCCACATAAAAGTGGCTCTCGTCCCAGTACAGCAAACGGGTGGTCACTTCAAACCGTTGCCAGGCCCAGAGCGAACCGCGGTAAGTCATGAGTTCGGCGGTCGTCAGTGGTGCCCATTTGTGCTGCCAGGCCAGGCGCTTGAGTTCCGAGGTAAAAAACACATGCCAGCGCCCCAGCGCCGTCAAACTCACATAGCTGTGGGTGAACATGCGCTTCATGTCGGTGTCCATCAGCGGCAATGGGAAGAAGCTCAGACGCCGCAGGCCATAAATGGACTGCGTCGGCTCCCACAGCGAGTGGAAGATCATGAAAAGAAAGCGCAGGCGGTAAACCACGGCAAATAGGCCAAAGTGGGTTGATCCAGGCGCTGGTTATACCCAATCTTCGAGACTGTGCCATTTCACTGGCGGCCCATCGACCTGCGCCAACGCCGCTTGGCGGCAACCCGTCAGCCCTCTCAACGCAGCCGTGTCTTGGCCAGCCGCTTGGCATTTGCCACCGCTTTGCGGTGCACGGGATCCAGCCCCTTGCCCACAATACCCAGGGCCGCGCGCCGCAAGGCAGCAGCTGATGGCGCTCTAACCGGCTTGCCGCGAAGCGCTGCGGACCAAAACGAGCGGAACATGGAAGTGGCCAGCGCCTGGTTGGCGCGAACCGTTTGCGTGGCCATGGCGCTCCAGGACGCGGCGAATGCGGACTCTTTCTCCGCCACCATCAGGTCAAACTCTTTTCGATCCCGCGGCGAGAGCGTCGGCCCCGCCATGGCCATGCGCGTGACGCGGTGCGCGACAACTTGGGGAACGGCCAAGGCCAATTCGGCCGATTTAACGGCCAGTGACTTGCGTGTGCGTGTGCGAGAAATGGCCATGTGGTTTCCTGGGGTGGTGGACAAATTGTGCACTTGCAGGGCTGGCATGGGTCAACGCGGCGTTAAATGCCCACACGCTTTTTGTTTTCACACCACTTAAAATCCACCCTTGCGCAATCTGCGCACCCCATCACCTGGACCGCCCCTTGTCTTTTGCCCTTGAGACCCTTCGCCGCCGCACGTTTGCGATCATCTCCCACCCCTAGCGCACTCTTGGCGACAGGGGCCGTCAGGCCGGGACAGTTTTAAAGGCATTTCCGGCCTTTTCATTGGGGAAGCTTTCCAAGCATCGAGACAACCCGCGACACGGCCAGACAGGTCGTGCCACGCGTTGCGTGTACATAGCCGTGTACATAAATTGCCCTCTGGGACGTGCTTGGAAATATGTACACAGCGGGGTGGCATCGTGGCTCTTTCGGACACTTGGCTCAAGGCCAACAACGACAAATCACGCAAGGCGGTCGAGGAGGTCTCTGACCGCGACGGCTTCCTTTTCCTCGCTCGTACCAGTAGGCGCATCTGCAGACGCAGACTCAGCCACTGCAGCGGCTTTTACTTTCCAGTATTTGCCGTAGGCAGGCCCTTCTGACTTTGGCGGGAATATGGGCTCAGTTACCTTTACAGGCGTAGGCATTGGAAAATCCACGCCAACCAAAATAGCTTCACCTTGCCCCAACGTGGGCAAAAAGGCGGCTGCTGACGCGTCCAAACTGCCGCAAGCTTTCTCAACAACCTCTCTGTCGCGCTCATTAATCAATCTATGAACGACGAACATTCCCATCTGGCTCAGAACATCTTCGGGGATATCACGTGGCCTTTGGGTAGCCAAGACTGTGGTCAAGCCGTACTTTCTGCCCTCCTTCGCAATCAGACCAAAAGCATCAAGAACAATCCGATTGTGCTCATCACCCATATTCTTATTTAAGAACTGGTGTGCTTCATCAAGAACAACGACGGTCGGCAGCTTTTTGAAATGACCTTCTCGTGCCAGCCCTAGCAAATGACGCCCCACGGCATTGATAAGAAGCTCACGCGCATTGTGCTCAAACGGAAGTAGTTCCATCGAGATTCGGAGAACGCTGTCATCTGACTCTAGGAATTTCTGAATTTGATCGGTGAGCGAAAGGAATTCTTCCGGCTTGAAGAGACACCTCAATGACTTAGACCTCAACAGAGAGAAAATCTTCGAGATCAAGGTCTCGCAATACCCTTTGGTGCGGTCGTCATATCCGCCCCATTTTGGACCGCTTGTTTCCTGCACACACTCTTCTGTGATTTGGAAGCAGAGCTTATGAATGTCATACCAAGCTCCATCCGCGTCCACTTTGGCAACACGTTGCGCCCAAGCGCGAAGATAGTCGCGACGCGGAGTGAACGCTTTTACAAACAGACCTTCTTTGGGATCTTTTTCTGGCTCCTCGACGGTCTGAACATCGACCTGCCCGGTATCAGAATTTTTCTCTTCTGGAGCACTCGCAGCCTCTGAGGCCTCTGCAGCGGCTGCGGCTGCGGCCAGCGTCTCCGCATCAAGAACGTGCCGCAGCTTCAAACTCTTTAGAGCTTCACGTAGCTTGGGGACCTGAGATCCCGGACTTGGCTGAAAGATCGCGAACAAATCGCCTTCGGTCAATTGCCAGTATGGGAAAGCAACGAATGCACGCGCGTCTTGTTCATCATCTCGCTGGCCCCCTAGAAAGACAGTTCTCACGCCTTCCTTGTGCGTATGAAACTCTCCAGTAGGATCGACCAGAATTATCTTTCCGCCGATCCTTGCTGACTCTTGCACGATACGGGCAACCGTCCAGCTTTTCCCGCCGCCTGTTGCTCCCAAAATGGCGCAGTGTCGTCCGAACAAATGCTTGGGAAGGACGTTAACCTTGGTGCTGGAGTCCTGCGTGATTGTGGCGAGCTCAATCACCCCCGAGGAAAGTTCGCTTGCGCCTTCAACCACGTGTTTAACAAGCAGGGGATGTGCCGAATAAACGTGCTGGCCGATACGGGGATGTTGCGGAATTCCTGAAATCACTTTCCCTTGAGTCAGCTCCAAAGTCGTCAAGAGCTGCACAAATCCAATCGGATTTGCGTCTGGCGGTTCACCGATAACAGGTTCCGCTTTGAGTCGTTCACTGTCCGGAAGCTTGACCTCTGTGATGCGTCCAAGCACCGCGACGCCCTCTCCCTCAATAAAAACGAACTCACCGACTTGTCCACCCAGAATGGCGTATCCAGAATACTGCCTTGGTGCCACGCTCGCTGCATAAGGAAGATTGATCTTCGCTGCGTCAGGGCTAATGAATGTTACCGACCCAATATATCGGCTTGGGTCGAATGGACTCGTCGCGAGTTTGTTAGTCATGCAGTAATGCCTCGCAACTGCCGTACTCGATCCATATGCTGTTCCAAATCGGTCTGAGCGGCAATATCTGGCAAAAGTGGGACTATGTCCTTGAATAGCCCGCTTATCAATGCAAGGCGAGCATCACCGTTCTTAATGAGGTACTGGATTTTGGACAGATGGGGGTTTGAGACTTCAGAGCCGTCTTTGGCCACCCCCGCAACCTCTCTTGGGCCAAGTGCGGGATCACAGATCGCAACCTTCAAATGCAGATTTGAATTGATAGCTGAGAGTATTGGTTCGGCAATGTGGTTGTCATTAAACCCAAATCCCAGTATCAGCAAGCCGGTGTCTGGTTGACGAAGCGCGGCCTGGAATGCCGACATCATTTCAAGATAAGGCTGCTCAAAAGCTAGCTCGTATTTGGTGTTTCGTGGATACACCAGAAGCGGGGACGGACTCTTGGGGTCCTTCTCGATCTCTTTCGTTTTCTGATTCTTAGTCCAGTCGGCTGACCCATGCAGTTTGTAGAGCTGGAATACATTGGGAATGAAATCGTGACTATCCGGATTGCTATCCCGCTTGACTACATCGTAGGAAAAGAAGATGCTGTCGAAGACTTGTGGCGTCGTATGTGAGAACCCATCAACCACCACATATCGTCCCTTTCGCGCAGCGTATTCAAAGCAAAGGTCATAGTTCGTGGTGAATACCTTTGATCGAACTTTTCTCGAAGACCTTCGGGCCAGCCTGCGCAAGAAGTCTGCGTGAAGGGTCAAGTCATCATCGGCATCCAGGAACCGCACTTGGTCGCGAACTGTGTCTTCCGCTAGTTTTATGAAGGTAGTTATTTTCGATTTGTCATTCTCGTCATCGATGAATTCCGCTGCGACTTTGCAATATGACAGGAGCGTCTCAATGTTTTCTCCCGCTGCTGGCGGGAACTTTGAGAGCTTGAGAGCCTCCGCGAATGCGGTTGGATCGACCGCATTCACTGCAGTCCAGAGGTCCCCCATAGTGGGCGCGATCTTTTTGCCTGCCTGCGCAATGCGCTCGAACGGCTTATCAACTGGCGGTGGAACAATGTTGACGTGAAGTGACGTTCCAAGCCCGGTCAGCACCACAAGATTGTTGCAGCGGAAACAATCCGACAGACTGCGTGAGATCTCTCCTAACGCTTCATCTGGTATGGGCTTGTCATCGTCATCCGTCTGTGGCGGTTTAACTTCGCACCATGCTCCCGCACTGCGATAACTTGAAACTTGCATTTTGTCCTCCGTGCCTGACCTTACGTTGTAGCTGAGCTATTGGCAAGTCTGGCTTCCCCCGCATACCGGCCGGGACAGTCGTCGCCTTGAGCGCGAATTTCGGGCTTTACGGCGACATGAGCAACCGGCTCATGAGCCTGGCAGCCGGACTCGGACCTTATCAGGAGATTTACTCCATCGATGAATGCTTCGTGGACGTGGCCGGGATCAGGGACATCACGAAACGCGCCTTCAGGATGCGCGACCGGATCGAGCAGTGGATTGGTATTCCTTGCGGCATTGGTCTTGGCGAGACCAAGACCCTAGCCAAACTGGCAAACCACGTGGCAAAGTCCGCTAACCGCAAACCGGGCAGCTATCCGTGTAGACGGTTATCCATCATCCTAAGCATCATGGAGGCGAATGTAGAAATGGCGAAGTTGGACGAACGTGAACTTGCCATTCGGCTAAGACGCGACGCAGAAGGAATAGCCTCCTCACTGATCACAGCATATGGACTGAAATTCACCAAAGCGTTGGACCACCTGAGCTCGCCGCTGATGCGGTGGCTAGATTTCAGATTCAGATATATCGACCCACAGCCGCGTCAGGTCGTCCTGTCGGACAGGATGGCAAGGCTAGCAATCCCGGAAGAAGCAACGAGAGGTTTGCTAAAGCTATTCGTCCAGATCAACGAGGGCGGAGACATCAACCCTTACCAGGGGCGAGGCCTGACATTCAGAAACGACACCAGCGGTGCTGATGGGTCCACTCGCACGGATTTCCTCTGGGCGGACTGGGGCGTTCATCACCTCCATCTCACCCCAGACCCTATCCCCGAAGGCCAGTTTTTCTCACGGCCGGCCGACTACCTGGCTTTTTGCATCATTGACGCTGCATCTGTAGCCTTCATAGACGTGCTACCCCATCCCGATGCACGGGGTTTCGCCAATCAGGAACTGATGCGAACCGTGTATCGAAACTGGCCGGAGTACCTGAAGCAATATGAACTCAGAGGGATGCTTGCGGGAGACCCCTTAACGGATGAAGAAATTCACACCCTTCGGTCCAAAGGCGTCAATACGCCCATCTTCATCGAAGGAAAAGCATTTATGGGGCCTGGGTTCGGTCTCACATCTGCCCGGACACCCATGCGTCTTACACGTGCAGAAGATCGCATCCACAGTTTTTTGCGAGCGCTTGCCAAAGGCATCTGCGATCCCGCAGGTCAATTCTTGCCTGCGCTGACTCCAGGCATCGAGGAGCCTGAATTCACCTTGGCGGTTACTCCGCAAGGTCTAGCCATCTTCGAAGAGCACTCGAACATGGCATTCCTGCTGTGCAAAAAAGGGCGGCCAAGCGATGAACACGGCTTGGACTTGTTGTGCGACCTTCTCGCGCCGGAATGGGCTGTGACCGCCCTCGTAGAGGCAGATTTAAAGCGCAGCTAGGATGGCGCAGAATTCGCCTTCCAAAATGCTCGGCCAATCCTTTCGCGTCAGTGTCCTGAACCCGCGACAATAGGGGCATTGCCGGTCGCCCCTCGCGGCCTTGGCGCATCCCTTAGATCCGTGTACATAACTGTGTACATATTTGCGAATTTGATCCCATGGCATCCCTCTCAAACCTAGATGAGACGCGGCGTAGACGCACTTTTGCGATCATCTCCCACCCCGACGCCGGTAAAACCACGTTGACGGAAAAACTGCTGCTCTTTTCAGGTGCGATCCAGATTGCCGGCAGCGTGAAGGCGCGCAAAGCCAGCCGCCACGCCACCAGCGACTGGATGGAGATTGAAAAGCAGCGCGGCATTTCGGTGGCCTCCAGCGTGATGCAAATGCTGTATCGCGACCACGTGATCAACCTGCTGGATACGCCGGGCCACAAAGACTTTTCCGAAGACACCTACCGCGTTCTGACGGCTGTAGACAGCGCGCTGATGGTGATTGACGCGGCCAACGGCGTCGAGGCGCAAACCCGCCGCCTGATCGAGGTTTGCCGCCAGCGCGACACGCCGATCATCACCTTTGTCAACAAAATGGACCGCGAGGTGCGCGAACCGCTGGACATTCTGGATGAGGTTGAGCGCGAGCTCGGCATGCCTTGCGTGCCCATGACCTGGCCCGTGGGCCAGGGCAAAACCTTTGGCGGCATCATGAATTTGCGCACGCACGCCATGACGGTGTTTGAGAGCGGCACCGAAAAGCGCCCGCAAGACTTTGACGCCATGCCGCTGGCCGAACGCGATGCCTTGTTGAAGCGCTTTGGCCAAGAATTTGAAACCGCCGAGCAAAGCATGGAACTCGCCGTGGGCGCGTCGCCCACCTGGGACCACGCTGCCTTTTTGGCAGGCAAGCAAACCCCGGTGTTCTTTGGCTCCGGCGTGAATAATTTTGGCGTGATGGAAGTGCTCGACGCGCTGGTTGATTTGGCTCCCGCGCCGCAGCCGCGCAAAAGCTCGGTCATGGTGAACCGCCAGCCGGTAGAAAAAATTATTCAGCCTGACGACACGGCCTTCTCCGGCGTGGTGTTCAAAGTGCAGGCCAATATGGACGCGAATCACCGCGACCGCATTGCCTTTGTGCGCATGGCCTCGGGCAAATACACGCCGGGCATGAAGCTCAAGGTGCAGCGCACTGCCAAGGAGTTGCGCCCGACCAGCGTGGTGACTTTCATGAGCCAGCGCCGCGAGGCGGTGGATGAGGCCTATGCGGGCGACATCATCGGCTTTACCACCCACGGCGGCGTGCAATTGGGCGACACGATTACCGACGGTGCTTCCCTGCAATTCACTGGCTTGCCCTTCTTCGCGCCCGAACTGTTTATGGTGGTGATTTTGAAAAATCCACTGCGCACCAAGCAGTTGCAGCAAGGGCTGGCGCAATTGGGCGAAGAAGGTGCGATTCAGGTCTTTCGCCCTGAAATCGGCGGCCCCATGCTGCTGGGTGCCGTGGGGCAATTGCAGTTTGAAGTGGTGCAGCACCGGCTTAAAGCCGAGTACGACGCCGACATCCGGCTGGAGGGCTGCGCATACACCGGCGCGCGCTGGATCACCGCCGACACACCCGCTGAACTCAAAGCCTTTACCGACGCCTACCCGCAGCGGCTGGCACTGGACGCCGCCGACACGCTGGCGTATTTGTGCACCTCACCGTATGACGTGCGGCTGGCGCAAGAGCGCTTTCCCAAAATTCACTTTCACCCGCTGCGCGAGCATGCAGGTCTGGCACTGGGCAAAGCCGGCTGAGTTTTGCCATAAATGCGGGGCCTGGCTACTGCCCGGCACCACACGTGGGCTTACTGCGCTTTGGCCAGCCCCAATTTCTCCACAAGGGCTTTTTCCTTGGCAAAGGTCTCTGCGGCAAACTGGGTGTAGTTTTTGGTACTCATGTAGCGCGGCACCATGTCATAACGGCCCAGCGCGGTGGTGTAACTCTCTT
The DNA here is from genome assembly GCA_021732385.1 of Burkholderiales bacterium. GTDB lineage: Bacteria > Pseudomonadota > Gammaproteobacteria > Burkholderiales > Burkholderiaceae_C > JAKFVA01. The sequence goes on from JAKFVA010000025.1 coordinate 133,034, forward strand.
GCTCCATCGCCTGCTTGAAGGCGTCGTGCAAACGGGCAATAACGGCGGGTGGCGTGCCCTTGGGCGCGGCAATGCCAAACGGCGAGTTTTGCACCAGGCCCAAGCCCAGTTCTTTCAGCGTGGGCGCGTCGGGGAACTTGGCCAGGCGCTCTTCGCCCCAGGTGTTGAGCACGCGCAGCTTGCCTGCCGCCACCTGCGGCGCAAACCCGGTGGAGTCGGCGGCGGCCATGAGCTGACCGCTCAAAATCGCCTGCATCAAATCGGCGCTGCCGCGGTAAGGCACATGCTGCAATTGCAAACCCAGTTGTTGGGCAATCAGCTCCATCGTCAAATGCGGGCTGGTCAGCGTGCCGGTGGAGCCAAAAGTGAGCAAGCCGGGGTTGGCCTTGGCCCAGCCCACAAAGTGGGTCCAGGTTTTAAGTGGCGAGTCAATTGGCACCACCAGGCCAAAAGCGTAGCCGGTGACGTTCAGCACATAGGCAATGTCTTTCACCGGGTCCCAGCTGATTTTGGTGGTGTAGGGCAGGCGGAACACGCCCAGCGGAATTTGCGCCAGGGTGTAGCCGTCGGGCGGGGCGATTTGCAGGCCTTGCGCGGGCAGCGTGCCGCCTGCGCCGGGTTTGTTGTCGATGATGACCGGCTGGCCCAGGATTTTGCTGGCGTTTTCGGCCAGCACGCGCATGGTCACGTCCGTGGGGCCACCGGCGGGAAAAGCAATCACCAGCTTGATGGGTTTGGCGGGAAAGCTTTGGGCTTGCACCAGCACGGGCGCTAGCGCGGTGGCGGCGGCGAGTTGAACAATGTGGCGGCGTTTCATGGCGGGTGCTCCGGTTGGACAAAATGATACGTGGACTAGATGCTGAGATTAAATAGCTAGCCATGCCAGCGTGCCATGCGGTATTCACCTAGGCGCGCTTTGCAGGCTGTCGCCATGGCGGCAGTGCGCTGGTGGTAAATTCCAAACACCGTGGTCATTTTGCCCCGGTCAATCCTGACGCTTCGTCCCACGACTCACAACACACCGGAGACCGCCCCATGAACACCCGCCGCACCTTCAGCACCACCCTGGCCGCCTGCGCAATCGCGCTGGCCCTGGCCGCCTGCAGCTACGCCCCCACCAGCAACACCGTCAGCTTCAAAGCCACCTTGAACGGTGCCAGCGAAGTGCCCCCCGTAGCCACCGCCGCCAACGGCGTGGTAGAAGCCAAGCTCAACAAAGACACCAATTTGCTGACCTGGAGCATGAGCTACAGCGGCCTGAGCGGCCCCGCCACCGCAGGCCACTTCCACGGCCCCGCGTCGGAAACACAAAACGCCGGTATTGCGCTGGGTTTTAACAACCCGGTGACCAGCCCGTTTGCCGGCCAAGCTACGCTCACCCCCGCCCAAGCCGCCGATTTGCTGGCTGGCAAGTGGTATGTGAACATCCACACCGCCGCCAATAAGCCGGGCGAGATTCGCGGGCAAGTCAAGGCGCAGTAAGACCGGGACGGCTGGACCGCCTGGGCGGTCTGGCCAACGGCATTATTTGCTATTGAATAGATAGTAAAAAGTCGTAGCGCTACCCGCACGTGCCTGTTAGCTAAAAGCCATTTTTGATGCCTGAAAATGGCCTAATTTTTGGTATTTTTACGCCAACGCCGCTAAAAATGCCGCCCTAACTTGCCCGGGGGGTCAATTTTGGTATTTTTTAGCCATTTTTTATGCATTAAAGTTAACGAAAATCCAATACCGACGTGCGGGTAACGCTATGCTTTTTTACTATGGTTTAGATAGCACATAGACAACAAATCAGATTTCACAAACCACGCCAGATAGCGCTAGCGGCGTTGAAAGCAGGCTTCACGCTTGCACGCCGACGGACTGCGCCAATAAATGGCACTCCACTGCAATGGGTTGAGCGAACGATCGCGGCTGAAGAAAACGGCCCCGCCGCTGCCAAGCCGCCAGCCGTGCAAGCGAGCACCGCTAATTGCGGCGGGTTGGGAGGCCGCTGGCGGGCCAAGCGTGGCGGTCAAGTGCTGGTAGGCCGTTTGGTGGTGCCACCAACGCCCTGGTCAGCTGCGCCGGAGCGAAGCGGAGGGCACTAAAAGCGCAGCTTTTGGCGTCAGCTTGACTGACCAACGAGTTAGGCCAGCCCCAGATTGCGCTGGACAAATGGAGGCATTGAAGGTACAATTTCACGTACAATATGGAGTCCTCCGATGGATGCTATTTCTTACTCTACCGCTCGCGCAAATTTGGCTACAACCATGAACCGCGTTTGCGAAGACCACGAACCACTCATTATCACGCGCAACGGCCAACAGTCTGTTGTGATGCTTTCGCTGGAAGACTTTACCGCGCTAGAAGAAACTTCATATTTGCTGCGCAGCCCTGCAAACACCAAACGTTTGATGACTGCGATTGAGCAACTGACAGTCGGCAAAGGAACAGAGCGAAAGCTTGCTGAATGAAACTGATATTTGCTGATGCGGCTTGGGAAGACTACCTGTACTGGCAGCAAAAAGACAAGCGCATGGTAGAGCGCATCAACAAGCTGATCAAGGAAGTTCAGCGCGAACCATTTACAGGCATTGGCAAGCCAGAGCCTTTGAAGCATGCGCTTTCTGGCTTTTGGTCTCGCCGAATCACAGACGAACATCGGATGGTTTACCGTGTTGATGGTGATTCCTTGCTGATCGCTCAATTGCGCTATCACTACTAATTCAGAGGCCTAACGAGGCTGTAAAAAAACCATCTTTCCAGGCCCAGCGCAGTGTGTGGACTTCACCCGTTTTCGTAGACATAAATCAACTTCCGGTTTGAAGTTGCTCGAACGCAAGCGGACTCATTTGGTCAAGATGACTGTGCCTGCGGACTCGATTGTAAAAACCCTCAATGTAGTCAA
>JAKFVA010000015.1 GCA_021732385.1 Burkholderiales bacterium
TTGACTACATTGAGGGTTTTTACAATCGAGTCCGCAGGCACAGTCATCTTGACCAAATGAGTCCGCTTGCGTTCGAGCAACTTCAAACCGGAAGTTGATTTATGTCTACGAAAACGGGTGAAGTCCACTCTTGGCGTTCTCAAAATAGACGACAAAAACATCTGGCTCAGCGCTCGCGAAGTCAGTTGTACCAGATGACTCCAAGCCGCGATTGGCGTTGGTTCCCAGGCGATGCGCCATCAACATTTTGAGTCTCCTTCGGGCGTCAAACCCCGTCGCCTATCTTGGCCAATTTCCGCTTGTGAAATCCGTCAATCTGGCCGATTCGTTTCAGATGATAGCGACCCCACTCCGCAAAAGCCTCACCGATTCCTGTGGCTTCTTACCCAGATCGCAAAGTGTCAATCCAACTGCCGCGCCAACACCACCGCCGCATGCACCGCCTCCCGCTCCCCACTCCCCCGCGTGCCATCCGCAATCTGATGCCGGCAACTGGTCCCGTCCGCCACCACCACCGCATCGGGCTGCTGGCGGATGGCGGGCAGCAAGCTGAGTTCAGCCATCTGCGTCGAGACCTCAAAGTGGCTGGCCTCATAGCCAAAGCTGCCGGCCATGCCGCAGCAGCTGCTGTCGATCAGTTGCGGCTTGGCGCCCGGAATGAGTTTGAGCACTTCAAGGATCGGCGGCACCGCGCCAAAGGCTTTTTGGTGGCAGTGGCCGTGTACCAGCAGGGGCTGGTTGAATGGCTTTAGTTTTGACTTCAAAACATCAAGTTGGCCTGCGGCAGCTTCCCGCGCCAGAAACTCTTCCAGCAGCAGCGACTGGTTGGCCACCGTTTGCGCTGCCGCGCCCAAACCCATAGCCAATGCTTCATCGCGCAGCGTTAGCAAGCAGCTTGGCTCAAGGCCAACAATGGCAATGCCTTTTTCAGCAAACGGCAGCAGCGCGTCAATCAAGCCGCGCAGCTTGTTGCGGGCTGCATCCACCATACCTACCGACAAATACGTGCGCCCGCAGCACAGCGGTTGGTCTCCTTGCGCGCCCTTGACCGCGATGTGGACCGTATAGCCCGCCGCTTGCAAAACTTGTAGCGCGGCATGGGCGTTGGCGCTCTCCAAATAGCCATTGAAGGTATCTACAAAGAGCACCACCGGGCGCGCAGCGGTCAGTACTTGCTCGCGGCTGGCGCTGGCAGGAGGGGTGTTGAAAAAAGTCTGGCGCTGCCACTGCGGCAAGCGCCGCTGGGCTGAAAACCCAAGCAGTTTTTCGCTCAGCCATGCCAGGCCGGGCACCTGGTCGCGCAGGTTGAGTAGCAGTGCCAAGCGGCTCGCCCAAGCGGCGTAATCAGGCAAGTACGCCACCAACCGGTCTTTCAGCGTATAGCCATGCCTAGCCTTGTAGTGGTGCAAAAACTCCACCTTCATCTTGGCCATGTCTACGCCGGTGGGGCATTCGCGCTTGCAGCCCTTGCAGCCGACGCACAAGTCCATCGCTTCGCGCACCGCTTCGCTGGTGAAGGCGTCTTGCGCGGGCATGCCTTGCAATTGGCCACTCAAGGCCAAACGCAGTGTGTTGGCGCGCCCGCGCGTCACATGCTGCTCGTCGCGCGTAACGCGGTAGCTGGGGCACATGCTGCCTGCGTCGAACTTGCGACAGTGGCCGTTGTTGTTGCACATCTCCACCGCTTTGGCCAAACCCTGCGCCGGGTCGCCGCCGCTGCCGGGTGTGGTGGTTTGCTCGGTGACCGGGTCGTTTTGCACATTCCAGGCTGACCAATCAAGCACGGGCTGTAATGGGATGACGCGGTAGCCTGGCGGGTAGCGCATCAATCGGGTGTCGTCCATTTTTGGCGGGTCAATGATGCGGCTCGGGCTAAGCAGGTTGAGGGGGTCCATCAACTGTTTGATGGCCCGAAACGCTTCATTGATACGCGGGCCAAACTGCCACTCAATCCATTCGCCGCGGCACAGCCCGTCGCCGTGCTCGCCGCTGTACGCTCCTTTGTACTTGCGCACCAGCTCAGAGGCTTCCTCGGCAATGGCGCGCATTTTGATTGCGCCTTCTTTGCGCATGTCCAGAATGGGCCGCACATGCAGCGTACCAACCGACGCATGGGCATACCAGGTGCCGCGGCTGCCGTGCTGCTCAAACACTTGCGTCAAGGCGTCGGTGTATTCGGCCAGGCTCTCTAAGGGTACGGCGCAGTCTTCAATGAAGCTCACGGGTTTGCCGTCGCCCTTCAAACTCATCATGATGTTGAGGCCCGCCTTGCGCACCTCCCACAAGTTTTTTTGCGCGGCATCGTCTACCAATTCGACCACGCTGCCGGGCAGGCCGAGGTCGCCCATGAGTTCCACCAGTTCGCGTAGCTTGGGCAGCAGGTCGGTTTTGTTCGCGCCGGAGAATTCCACCAACAGCACCGCATCGGGCTGCCCACCCTTGATGTGGGGCGATAGCGCGGTACGTACGGTGGGCGCAAATGCCGGGTTTTGCAGGCTCAGCTCGATCATGGTGCGGTCCACCAGTTCGACTGCGGTTAGGCTGGCGCCACCCATGCGTACGATGTGTTGGGCGGCGTCCATGGCGCCATAAAAGGTGGGGAAATTGACCACACCCAGCACTTTGCTGCGCGGCAGCTCGGTCAATTGCAAGGTGAGCGAGCGGGTCAGTGCCAGCGTGCCCTCGCTGCCTACCAGCAGGTGCGCCAGATTCACCGTGCCGTCTTGTGTGTAAGGTCTGTTACTTTGATTGCAAAAAATATCAAGGTTGTAGCCACCAACCCGGCGCATCACCTTGGGCCAGTGCTGTTCAATCTCAGGGCGCAGTTCGTGTGCCAATACACGCACAGCGTCAGCGATTTGCTTGCCTCTGCCGCTCGTATTTTCATAGGGCCCCAGTTCAAGCAGACTGCCGTCGCTGAGCCAGGCGCTGGCACCTAGTACGTTGTGCACCATGTTGCCGTAAGCGATGCTGCGGCTGCCGCAAGAGTTGTTGCCGGCCATGCCGCCCAGCGTGGCCTGCGCGCTGGTGGATACATCAACCGGATACCACAAGCCGTGTGGCTTGAGTGTGGCGTTCAAATGATCGAGCACGATGCCGGGCTCAACCTCGACTTCGCGCTTTTGCACATCAATGCGCAAAACTCTGCGCAAGTGTTTGCTGAAGTCCAATACCAGTCCTGCACCCACGGTTTGGCCGCACTGGCTGGTGCCGCCGCCACGCGGCACGATGGGTACTTTGAGGCTGCGGCAAATGTCCAACGCGGTGGTCACATCTGCCGCAGTGCGCGGCACCAGCACACCCACTGGCATGACTTGGTAAATTGATGCGTCGGTAGCGTAGCGGCCCCGGTCTGCGGGAGAAAACAGCACTTCGCCTTGGGTGTGCGCAGCCAGTTCGCGGGCCAGCTCACCAGCGGTTTCATTGCTAATGCGGGCTGTAGCTTCGTAGGCGTGGCTGGCGCTTTGACGGGTAACCGACAGGGGCAGGGGGGCGTTCATGCGTCAAGGCCTAGTGCAAATCGAGCTTGCATGGCGTGTGCCGGCTGGACTGAATTGGCAAGGCTTTGCAATTGCCCCAGCACTACATCTCGCTTGTGCAGCAGATGCTGCGTCAGTACCCGGCGCATGGCCGCGGCGTCGCGGTCAGCTAGTGCCTGCACCATTTGTTCATGCTCTTGTACGGCCTCGCACCACTTGTCTTCATCTTGGTTGGAGCGAAAGCGCAGGGCTTGCAGGCGTGCGTTGACCTGGTTGTAAGTGGCAGTGAGTACCGGGTTTTTGGCAGCGGCGTTGATGGCGCGGTGAATCAGCGCATTGAGCCGGTAATACGCTGACAAATCGCGCCGCATCCAGGTGGCCAGCATTTCAAAGTGCAGGGCGCGGATCTCGGCCAGTTCAGTATCCGTAATGCGCCGTGCTGCCAGTTCGCCAGACAGCGCCTCCAGCCCGGCCATGACTTCAAAAGTGTGCAAGACATCGCCCGCGCTGAGCGATACGGCAATCGCCCCCCGGTTGGGCAGCAGTTCGACCAAGCCCTCGGCGGCGAGCATTTTGATGGCCTCACGCAATGGGGTACGCGACACATGCAGTACCTCGCAAAGCGCCCGCTCATTGAGCTTGGCGCCCGGCGCAATTTGCCCCTCAACCAGCAATTGACGCAGTTGCTGGGCGACTTGTTCGTGTAGGGCAGGGCGTGTAATGGAAATGGTTTCAGTCGTCATATTTTTATTTTGTATGCAAAAAATACCAGCGTCAATCTGAATTAACGTACTAACTCGCTTGACAAAATATTTTTGTATGCAAAAAATAAGTCAAACATATGGAGTTAACCGTGGCCCTAACGCTCGACTTTCACCCCACAGGCCGGCACTTTCTGCAAATTCCGGGGCCCTCGCCAGTGCCAGACCGCATCTTGCGGGCGATGAGCCTACCCACCATTGACCACCGTGGCCCCGAGTTTGCGCTGCTCGGCTTAAAAGTTCTGGCCGATACCCAGCGGATTTTTCAGACGCGTCATCCTGTGGTGATTTACCCCGCCTCGGGCACAGGCGCATGGGAAGCTGCGCTCTCCAATGTGTGCAGCCCGGGTGATGCGGTACTGATGTTTGAGACTGGGCACTTTGCCTCGCTCTGGCAAAAAATGGCTTTGCGTTTGGGCTTGCAGCCCGAATTTTTGGCACAAGCCGGCATGGAGCATGGCGTGCCAGTGAGCTGGCGGCGCGGTGTGCAGGCCGACATGATTGAAGCGCGCTTGAGCGCCGATAAAGCACACAAAATCAAGGCAGTGTGCGTGGTGCACAACGAAACCTCCACCGGCGTCACCAGCAACATTGCGGCTGTGCGCAAAGCCATTGATGCTGCCAAGCACCCGGCGCTGCTCCTGGTCGATAGCATCAGCGGCCTAGCCAGCGCCGATTACCGGCACGACGAATGGGGTGTTGATGTAACAGTCAGCGGTTCACAAAAGGGTTTGATGCTGCCACCGGGCATGAGCTTCAACGCGGTGTCACCCAAAGCCATTGAAGTGGCCAAACACGCCACCTTGCCCAAGGCGTTTTGGGCCTGGGACGAAATTATTGAAATCAACAAGGGCGGTTACTGGCCCTATACCCCCAACACCAATTTGCTTTACGGCTTAAGCGAGGCTTGCGACATGATCCTGAATCCGGCGCATGGCGGCTTGGCCGCTGTGTTTGCCCGCCACCAGCGCTGGGCCGGTGGGGTGCGTGCAGCGGTGCGCGCCTGGGGTTTGCCGATTCAATGTGCGGATCCGGCCGTTTATTCACCAGTGCTGACTGGCGTGCTGCTGCCCGAAGGCGTGGACGCAGATGCCGTGCGCCGCCTGATTTACGAGCGCTTTGACTGCTCGCTGGGCACTGGCTTGGGCAAGCTCAAGGGCCGGATGTTCCGCATTGGCCATTTGGGTGACTGCAATGATTTGACACTGATGGGCGCACTGGCCGGCTGCGAGATGGGTTTGAAGCTCTCAGGCGTCAAGCTGGCGGATTCGGGTGTGCAGGCGGCTATGGATTTCTTTGCCAGCCACGCTGTACCCGTTCCTCTGGCGCGGGCGGCCTAAAGCTGGTACCGTCATTTAGTTGCTAGTAATTTAATAGCTCTATCCGTATGCCAAGCCGTGACAGCTGGCCAATTAATTTTTAAAAACAGGAGACAAACCATGCAACGCAGAACATTCATAGCCAGTGGTGCCGCCGTGGCGAGCTTGGCATCGCCAATGCTTCAGGCGCAAACCCTGCCTAGCGGCCCGGTCAGAATAATTGTGGGTTTTCCGCCGGGTGGTGGCACCGATGCGCTGGCGCGGGTAGTGGGGCAAAAGCTCACGACCTTGTGGAATGTTTCGGTCGTCATTGAAAACAGGGCGGGTGCGGCTGGCGTGATTGCTGCCGACTTTGTCAGCAAGCAACCCGGCGACGGCAACACCTTGCTGATGGCGCACATCAACAGCCATGCACTGGCTCCGGCCTTGGGCAGCAAGCTCAACTACGACGCTGCCAAAGACTTCGTGCCCATCAGCCTGGTGGGCGTGACACCCAATGTGCTGATTTGCAATGCCGACCAGAGCGCCAAAAACGTGAAAGACCTGGTAGCCCTGTGCCGCCAGAACCCCGGCAAGATCAGTTTCGCCAGCGCCGGGGGTGGTTCGGCCCAGCACTTTGCGCTGGAAATGTTCAAACTACAAGCCAAGATTTTTGCATTGCACGTGCCTTACCGCGGCTCTGGTCCGGCGATTACCGACCTGATTGGCGGCCAGGTCAACTATTGCTTTGAAACCATGACCTCGGCTACGCCGCACATCAAGGGGGGCAAGGCTATTGCACTGGCGCAAACCCGCCTTAAACGTGCCAAGGGCCACCCCAATGTGCCGACCATGGACGAGTCGGGCTTCCCTGGTTTTGAGGCTACGGTCTGGTACGGCTTGATGGGCCCCGGTAAGATGCCCGCCGCCATGGCGCAGCGCATGAATGAGGACGTCAACAAAGTGCTAGCCATGCCCGATGTGCAGGAAAAGCTCGAGCAATTTGGCGCAGAAGATGGCGGCGGCAGCATCGAAAAATTTGCCAACTTCATCAAAGCCGAGCAGCAAAAATGGGCGCAGGTGGCCAAACTGGCCAATGTGCGGGTCGACTCTTGAGCTTAATCTGCTACTGAATAAGTAGTAAAAAAGCATAGCGGTACCCGCACACCGCTATTGGTTCAAGTGCCAATTTGGCACTTGAAATAAAGCCATATTTTATAATTTTTCGCGTTTTTACCCTCTGGACAGCCAAAACGGCTGTTCAGAGGGTAAAGCACACCGCTGGTGTCAGGAAACTCGGTTCTTAAATCACGCGCTCTGCGCGCAACGCGGCGATTTCGCTGCTGCTGTAGCCCAGCTGGGTCAGCACCTCGTCGGTGTGCTCGCCCAAAAGCGGTGAGCGCATCACCTCGGTGGGGCTGTCTGACATTTTGATGGGGTTGCCCACCGTGAGGTATTTGCCGCGGGTGGGGTGCTCGACTTCCACAATGGTGCCCGTCTGACGCAGGCCGGGCTCTTCTGCGATTTCCTTCATCGATAAGATTGGGCCGCAGGGAATGTCGTACTGGTTCAGGATTTCCATGGCCTCAAATTTGGTCTTGGTCATGGTCCACTGCTCAATGCGCGAAAAAATGGGCTTGAGGTGCAGCAAACGCGCTGCTGGCGTGGCAAAGGCCTCGTCCTCGATCCAGCCCTTTTCGCCAATCACTTTGCACACAGCAGGCCACACCGCTGCCTGGGTGATGAAATAGATATAGGCATTGGGGTCGGTTTCCCAGCCCTTGCATTTAAGGATGGAGCCTGGCTGGCCACCGCCTGAGGCGTTGCCAGCCCGGGGTACGGCTGCGCCAAACTTGCCGTCGGGGTATTGCGGGTACTCGTGCATGGTGCCGGTACGCTCCAGGCGCTGCTGGTCGCGCAGTTTGACGCGGCATAAGTTAAGCACCGCGTCTTGCATGGGGGCCAATACCTTCTGGCCGCGGCCCGTGCTGTTGCGCTGGTAAAGCGCGGCCACAATGCCCAGCGCCAGGTGCAGGCCGGTGCCGCTGTCGCCAATTTGCGCGCCGGTGACCATGGGGGGGCCGTCGTCAAAGCCAGTGGTGGAGGCCGAGCCGCCCGCGCACTGGGCCACGTTTTCATAGACCTTGCAGTGCTCATATGGTCCCGGGCCAAAGCCCTTGACCGAGGCCACAATCATGCGCGGGTTGATCTGCTCAATATGCTGCCAGGTGATGCCCATGCGATCAAGCGCGCCGGGCGCAAAGTTCTCGACCAGCACGTCGCACTGCTTGATGAGGGCATCCAGCACCTGCTTGCCCTTGGGGTTTTTGGTGTCCAGTGTGATGGAGCGCTTGTTGTGGTTCAGCATGGTGAAGTACAGGCTGTCCACACCAGGAATGTCGCACAGCTGCCCGCGTGTTGCATCGCCCACGCCAGCGCGCTCAACCTTGATCACGTCGGCACCCAGCCAGGCCAGCAGCTGCGTACAGGTTGGGCCCGACTGAACGTGGGTGAAATCGAGGATGCGAACCCCGTCTAGCGCTTTGCTCATGAAAAATCCTGTTGGGTAGGTTGACCAATCAACCTGCTATCTTAATCAGCGCGTGGGCGTTCAAGTTCCACCAGGCGCTTGCGTAGCTCGCGCTCTTCGGCAAAGCGTTTGGTTTCGTCGCGCACCACCGCCACAATCGATGACACATTGCCGTCAGGCGCATGCAGCAGGGCCACGGTAAAAGCGATTGACAGGGCATGCCCATCCTTGTGCACGGCGGGTACCCGCAACACGTCGTTGCCATAACGCGTGATGCCAGTGGCCATGGTCTTGTGGTAGCCGTCCCAGTGGCGCTGCTGCTGGCGCTGCGGAATGATCAAGTCCAGCGACTGGCCGAGCGCCTCGGCCTCGGTGTAACCAAACATGCGCTGCGCCGCCGGGTTCCACAAGGTGATGAGACCCTTGGCGTTCGACGCCATGATGGCGTCGCCGATTGCCTCTATGACCTGTTTGGAATCAATGGTTGATTGCATATGAATGTGCTCCTTGTACGGGTAAAACGGTCCCCCAAACGAAGACGGCGTTCATATTGAACGCCGTCTTATTGGACCATCAAGGCCCGTTTATCAAAAAGGCGTCTTCAAACCGCTTTGGCAGTGTGCAGCGTGGCGATTTTGTCTTTGCTGTAACCCAGCTCGGCCAGCACTTCGTCAGTGTGTTCGCCCAGCAGTGGAGAACCGGTGATCTCGACTTTCATGTCGGAGAACTTGATCGGGCTGCCCACGGTGAGGTACTTGCCGCGCTCTTTATGGTCCACCTCGGCGATGGTGCCGCTAGCGCGCAGCGACGGGTCGACAGAGAGTTCTTTCATGGACATGACGGGTGAGCAGGGGATGTCGAACTTGCGCAGAATGTCGACCGCCTCAAACTTGGTTTTGTCTTTCAACCACACTTCGATGGTGGCGAAGATGTCTGTGATGTGCGGCTGGCGTGCCTTGGGCGTCATATACATGGGATCATTCTTCCACTCGGGTTTGCCAATGGCATCGCAAATGGGTGCCCAGGCCTGGCCTTGGATAGTGAAGTAGATGTAAGCGTTGGGATCGGTTTCCCAGCCCTTGCACTTGAGTACCCAGCCCGGCTGGCCGCCGCCGCCGGCATTGCCGCCACGCGGCACCACGTCGGTGAACTTGCCATGCGGGTACTGGGGGTACTCTTCCAAATAACCCAGGCGGTCAAGGCGCAGCTGATCGCGCAGCTTGACGCGGCACAGATTGAGCACAGCGTCTTGCATCGAGCAGGCAACCTTTTGGCCACGGCCAGTTTTGTCGCGTTGGCGCAGGGCCGTGAGAATACCGATGGCCAAGTGCATGCCGGTGTTGCTGTCGCCCAGAGCGGCGGCGCTCACGGTGGGTGGGCCGTCCCAAAAACCGGTGGTGGAGGCTGCACCGCCAGCGCATTGAGCCACGTTTTCATAGACCTTGAGGTCTTCATAGTGGTGGCCATCAGAGAAGCCTTTGACGGAAGCCAAAATCATCTTGGGGTTGAGCTCAAGAATGCGCTCCCAGGTGAAGCCCATGCGATCGAGCGCGCCCGGACCAAAGTTTTCGACCATCACGTCGGAGACCTTGATCAGTTTTTCCAGAATTTCCTTGCCTTCAGCCGTTTTGGTGTCGAGCGTCAGTGAGCGCTTGTTGCTGTTGAGCTGCGTGAAGTACAGCGCGTCAACGTTGGGGATGTCACGCAACTGGCTGCGCGTGACGTCGCCCGAGCCAGGACGCTCGACTTTGATGACGTCGGCGCCAAACCAGGCCAGCATTTGGGTGCAGGCCGGTCCGGCCTGCACATGGGTGAAGTCGATGATCTTGATGTCGTCGAGTGCTTTGGTCATGGTGTTTGGTTCCTTATCAAGTGTTTAGGGGAGTTACTTCTTTTTCGCAGTTTGCGGATTCAAGCTGGTGATGCGGCCGCTTTCGGTCCCGGCTGTTTCGTCAATCATGGCATTGATCAAGGTGGGCTTGCCCGAAGCAATGGCTTCGTCAAGCGCCTTGGCTAAATCCTCAGGAGTTTTGGCCAACACGCCTACCCCGCCAAAAGCCTGCATCATCATCTCATAGCGCGCATTCTTGACGAAGACAGTGGGGGCTACATCGCCACCACGTGGATTGACGTCGGTACCTTTGTACACGCCGTTGTTGTTGAACACAATCACGCAAACTGGCAGGTTGTAGCGGCAAATGGTTTCCACCTCCATGCCGCTGAAGCCGAAAGCGCTGTCGCCCTCAATGGCAATCACCGGCTTACCGGTGGTCACGGCTGCTGCAACGGCAAAGCCCATGCCAATGCCCATGATGCCCCAGGTGCCCACATCAAGGCGCTTGCGCGGCTCGTACATGTCGACAATGCTGCGGGTAAAGTCGAGCGTGTTGGCACCTTCGTTGACCACAATGGCGTCTGGGCGCGCCTTGACGGCATTACGAATGACGTTGAGCGCGCTGTGAAAGTTCATGGGCACTGGATTGAGTGCCAGCGTGGCCGCCATTTTTGCCAGGTTCTTGTCTTTGCGCTCGGTAATGGCATTGGTCCAGTCGGTTGGCGGCTTGGCCCAATTGGCCCCAAGGCCAGCTACCAATGCCGATACACAGGAGCCGATGTCACCCACCAACGGTGCAGCAATCGGCACGTTGCTGTCCATTTCGGTCGGTGAGATGTCGATCTGAATGAACTGCCGGGTATCGGCGTTGGCACCACCCCAGGTTTTTCCTTTGCCGTGCGAGAGCAACCAGTTCAGGCGCGCGCCAACCAGCATTACTACGTCAGCTTCTGCCAGCACGTACGAGCGGGTTGCAGCAGCCGATTGGGCATGCGTGTCGGGTAGCACGCCCTTGGCCATGGACATGGGCAGGTAGGGTATGCCCGACTTTTCGATCAGGGCGCGAATCTCGGCGTCAGCCTGGGCATAAGCCGCACCTTTGCCAAGCACAATCAGCGGGCGCTTGGCACCCTTGAGCAAATCGAGCGCACGCTGCACGGCATCGGGTGCCGGAATTTGCCGCGGCGCAGGGTCCACCACCTTGACGAGCGAGCGCTTGCCGGCTGCTGCGTCCATGGTTTGTGCAAACAACTTGGCCGGCAGATCCAGGTAGACGCCGCCAGGGCGGCCCGACAGTGCCGAACGGATGGCGCGCGCAATGCCAATGCCGATGTCTTGCGCATGCAGCACGCGAAACGCGGCCTTGCACAGCGGTTTGGCAATTGCAAGCTGGTCCATTTCTTCGTAATCGCCTTGCTGCAGGTCGACAATTTCGCGCTCGCTGGATCCGCTGATCAGAATCATCGGAAAACAGTTGGTGGTGGCATTGGTCAGCGCAGTTAAGCCGTTCAAAAAGCCAGGGGCTGATACCGTCAGGCAAATCCCAGGCTTCTGCGTCAAAAAGCCAGCAGCGGCGGCGGCATTGCCCGCGTGCTGTTCGTGGCGAAACGAGATCATGCGCATGCCTTCAGCCTGTGCCATGCGAGTCAGGTCGGTAATTGGAATGCCGGGGAGGCCAAAAATAGTGTCAATGCCATTGAGTTTCAGCGCGTCGATAAGAAGGTGAAATCCATCGGTCGTGTCTTCTGATGGCGTGTCGTTAGTCATAGTGGGTATCTCTTGGTTAGCTTCAATTCGAGCAGTGCGCAATGAGTGCAGGCAGTAGCGCTGATGATCGATGTATCATAGGAATCGATTCAAATTTCGCCATTGACCACGGTCAATTTTTAGCGTTTGCTCTGGTGAGGCGAAGCTTTTTCCTGCCTCACGCCCAGCCCCACCGAACCCCATGTGGTCAGTAGAAACCCATCCCAACAGAAACGTCATCCGTGTCCAGCTTGGACAAAACATTGTTTTAAAGGGAATGACAGCTGAACAGAGTGTTGAACTTGAGCAGCACCTGGTAATTGTGGATTGCCAAAAAAATGACTCATTGCTCAGCCAGGGTGTACACGAGATGGAGCAGTACTTCATTTTGGATGGTATCTTGAAGCGAGTGGTGACGAACCAAGAGGCCAAGGAGATGATTCTTCGCTTTACCGCAGAGCGGGAAATGGAAACCAGCTACGCGGCCTGGCGCTTAGGCACACCCACTCCGTACAGTATTGTTTGCGTTACCAAGGCTCGAATCGCAAAGCTGCCTTTGCCGCAATGGGTGGCATTTTTGGAGCGCCACAATGCCATCAAGCAGCTGTTTGAATACGAGGTGATGAGTCTGATGAGTGAAATCATGGGCCACACCATTACTTTGCACTTGCTCGACGCATCAGGGCGCGTCAAACGCTTTTTGCGCAAACACCCCGAGTTGTTTGATCGCATACCCAAAAAGGAACTTGCGTCTTATCTTAACCTTTCAGCTGAGACTTTGAGCCGGCTAAAACAACGCGGCAAGATCTAGGTATACGCGAAAAGCTTTATTACCTAGCAGCCAAAAGCGGCCAATCTGATGTCACCCATGGTATTGGCTGATTCCGCGTATTAGTTGGCATTTGGCTCGCGCGCTTGCTGCTTCGTGAGCTTTGAAACCTACGCCCGCGTATTTGCCGAAATCATGCAGCGGGTTGGGCGAGAACCCACCCGTGCCAAGTTCATTGCAGCGGCAGAAAGCATGCAAAAAGTCAGCTTCAGCGGCTTTGATGTCAACTACGGCAAAGACATCAGGCAAGGATCCAAATTTGTGGACCTCACTATCATTGGCCCTAACGGCAGATTTATCAAATAGCGGATTTGAGTCGACCGCTTGGTTTCAGGCAGAACTTGACATTGGGGTTGACGAAAGTCAACCCCTTTTTTCAATCAACTGGCTGCTCAACAGGCAATTCCTTGGGCTTGGGTGGGCGCACTTTTGCCAGCAAACGAGACAGCAATGGCCAAAACAGCAGCACCAAAGCCAAGCTGGTGATGCCGCCAACCAAGGCGTTGGACCAGAGGATGGACAAATCGCCTTGCGATACCAGCATGGCCTGCCTAAACGAGTCTTCTGCTTTATCGCCCAGCACCAAGGCTAATACCAAAGGCGCAAGCGGGTAATCAAGCTTCTTGAACAAGTAACCAATCACGCCAAACAGCAGCATGAACCAGATGTCCAGCATGGCGTTGTGCACAGTGAACGCACCAATGGCGCAGATCACCACAATTACGGGTGCAATGATGGAAAACGGGATACGCAAGATGGAAGCGAATAGCGGCACGGTGGTCAGCACTACGATCAGACCCACAAGGTTACCCAAGTACATGCTGGCAATCAGGCCCCAAACAAAGTCTTTTTGCTCAACAAACAGTAGGGGGCCTGGCTGCAAACCCCATATAAGAAGGCCGCCCAACAGCACCGCTGCTGTTGGTGAACCAGGAATGCCCAGGGCCAGCATGGGCAGCAGCGCGCTGGTACCGGCCGCATGAGCTGCCGTTTCCGGGGCGATCACACCCTCGATCTCGCCCTTGCCGAAATTGGCACCATTCTTTGACATTTTCTTGGCTAAGCCGTAGCTCATGAAAGAAGCGGGGGTAGCGCCACCGGGCGTGATACCCATCCAAATGCCAATCAATGAACTGCGAATGGAGGTGACCCAATACCTAGGCAGCTTCTTCCAAGTCTCAAAAACCACTTTGGCGTTGATCTTGGCGTTTTTTCCGGAAAAGGCCAACCCTTCTTCCATGGAGAGCAAGATTTCACCGATACCAAACAAGCCGATAACGGCGATTAAAAAGTCGAAGCCGCGCAATAGGTCAGGAATGTCAAACGTCAATCGCAATTGGCCCGTGACGGTGTCCAGACCGACAGCAGCCAAAGCGAAACCTATTGCCATTGAAGCCAAAATCTTGAAAGGGGAGCCCTTGCCCATGCCAACAAAGCTGCAAAAAGTCAGCAAATAAACAGCGAAAAATTCTGGCGGTCCAAATTTAAGCGCAAACTTGGCGACCAAGGGTGCCAAGAAGGTAATCATGATTACAGCGACCAAGGCACCAATAAAAGAAGAGGTGAAGGCCGCGGTAAGTGCAGCACCTGCATGCCCATTTTGGGCCATCGGGTAGCCGTCGAAGGTAGTTGCCACAGACCAAGGCTCGCCTGGTATGTTGAACAAGATGGAAGTAATTGCACCGCCAAACAAAGCGCCCCAGTAAATGCATGAAAGCATGATGATGGCTGAGGTCGGCGACATTGAAAAAGTCAGAGGAAGCAAGATGGCCACGCCGTTAGCTCCGCCCAAACCGGGTAATACCCCGATCAACACGCCCAAGATGATGCCAACGAACATCAGGCCAATATTTATTGGCGTCATGATGACGCTAAACCCGTGAAAAAGAGCGCTTAATTCATCCATGGCAATGTGCAGTTAATAAGGTTCGATACAGGAATGTGGGCGTAAGGCTCAAAAGCCCAAAAAGCGCAATGGATCAAACTGGCCCTTAAATAAGGGGACTTTGAACCAGACTTCAAACATGAAGAAAAATAGCGTGGCAACTGACAGCGCCACAAGCACGCTTTTCAAGCGGGAAAATTTGCCCAAGATGATCATGAACAAAGCAATATAAAGGGCCGATGCCACGTAAAGCCCGAGGAATTGAACCGCGCCTACGTAAACCACGGCGGGCAGCAATACCGATAAAACCCGCTTGAGTTGCTCGTTATCGACAAAAACTTCGGTGTTCTTTTTCTTGCCCAAGAGTGCCTGAAACATCGTGCCTGCACCAGAGATGCAGAGAATAATGCCGACATAGAACGGGAAGTAGCCAGCGCCCGGGCCATCACTGGTCCAACCTGCGCCTAATTTCCAGCTGGCTTGAACAACCACCACGCCCAAAACCAAGATTAAAAAGGCGACAGCAGCTTCAACAATATTGGTGGCAATGCCAGTACGCTGCTCGGTGTCGGATGACTCGTTTGGCTCCATAAGGAACTCCCGCAAAAATGAATGGCCCTCAGGGTGAGGGCAAAAGAGATTGGGCGGCTGGCAGGGCTCTATGCCTCTGACTAACTAGTGCGGAGCCCTGAGAGGGCTATGTGCTTACTTGGCAATAAAACCAGCTTCCTTCATCAATTCGCGATGGCGCTGCTCGGCCGTTCCAAGCCACTTGTTGAAGTCCTCGCCTGACATTGAAGTCTGGTTAAAGGCACCTTTTTCCATGTAGTCTTTCCACTCAGGGGTCTCACGGATTTTTTTGAGTAAGCCGGTGTAGAAATCCAGTTGATCCTTGGACACGCCAGGTGCCATGAAGATACCGCGCAGCATGGTGTAGTCAGTTGGAACGCCGGCTTCTTTGCAGGTTGGTATGTCAGCCCATGATTGGGTGTCAGTGACTTTAGCTTTGTAGGCCATGCGCTTTTCATCAAACACGCAGAGGGCACGCAATTGACCGGCACGCCACTGAGCGACTGCTTCAATTGGGTTGTTTACAGTGGAATCAAGGTGTTTGCCTACCAACTGCACCGCAACTTCTCCGCCGCCTTTGAACGGAATGTAGATGAATTTGGTACCCGTGGCTTTCTCTATGCCGACAGTGATGATCTGGTCTTCTTGCTTCGAGCCAGTGCCACCCATTTTGGTTTTATTGGGGCCACCGGCCTTGACAGCAGCCAGATAGTCTTTGGCGTTTTTGTGCGGACTCTCAGCATTGACCCAGAGCACAAACTGATCGAGCGCCATCATCGAAACGGGGGTCATGTCGCGCC
The DNA here is from genome assembly GCA_021732385.1 of Burkholderiales bacterium. Classification (GTDB taxonomy): domain Bacteria; phylum Pseudomonadota; class Gammaproteobacteria; order Burkholderiales; family Burkholderiaceae_C; genus JAKFVA01. The sequence continues at coordinate 15,733 of JAKFVA010000015.1, forward strand.
AGTTGAAAGGCACGCCCGTTGCTAACGGCGTTGTGAACAAGTTGGACAGCGTGATGATGATTTTGTGTGGATCGCCTTTGGCGCCCTTAACCTCAAGAAAGCCTTCGGCACCAGCGCCACCGGATTTGTTGACTACGATCAGTGGCTCTTTCATCAGCTTGTGTTTGATGACAATGCCTTGAATCAGGCGTGCCATCTGGTCGGCACCACCACCAGTTCCCGCAGGCACTACAAACTCAACGGGTTTGGTTGGCTCCCATGCGGCATATGCCGGGCCGGCCAGCGCCAGCACAGCTGCTGCGATCGTGCCTAGGGCAGCGCTCGTCAATCCGCTTTTAATATTCGCAAGTGTGGGTTTCATCGCGTTGTCTCCTGTGTTCACTAATTCTGATTCAGTCCGCAAATACCACCATCGTCTGGATGCTTGCGACGCCAAGGCAGTATGGTCATGCTAACCGAGTGATATGACTCTTGACGAGGGTCAAGTTTTTCAAAGCGTCGAGGGTTTATCCGGGGGTCTGCTGAAGACGAGAACTTTTGCAAACTGTTGAAGTCAGGCGGTTTATCGCAGCAGGAAATAAGCGGCTAAAACGTACAAGACACCAGCAAATACCTTGCGCAGTGGCCGTATATCCATACTATGCGCGGTGCGCGCGCCCAGTGGTGCCGTGCTCATGCTGGCCAGTGAGATGACAACCAAGCCAGGTAAGTAAAGATAGCCCACTGAACCGGATGGCATTTGCGGCAAGTTTTGCCCAGCCCAGATATAGCCTGCGGTGCCAGCCAGTGCAATTGGGAAACCCAGGGCGGCCGAGGTACCAACAGCGTTATGAATCTTTACGTTACACCAAGTCATGAATGGTACGGAAATGAAGGCGCCGCCTGCGCCCACCAACGATGACAGCATGCCAATCAACCAGCCCATGCCAAAAGTTCCCAGGCTGCCTGGCAAGGTTCGGGTGGCGCGAGGCTTGCGATCCAAAAACATCTGGGTCGCAGAAAAAGCCACAAATACCGCGAACAAGATACTGAGCGTCTTGCCAGAGAGTGCGGCTGCCAGCTGCGCGCCAACCAGTGACCCCAGCAAAATGCCTGGGGTCAGCAGGCGCACGATGGGCCACAGCACAGCACCGCGTTGGTGATGCGCACGCACCGATGCCAATGAGGTCAAACAGATGGTGGCCAGTGAGGTGGCTACCGCCATCTTGACGGTGTATTCGTCCGGGTAGCCTTTGGCGCTAAGGATGATGGTAATGAATGGCACCATCAGCATCCCGCCCCCGATGCCGAGCAGCCCAGCCAAAAAACCCGTGCACAGACCAATGGCAGCCAACTCGACAATTAACAGGGGAGATAGATCCATGAGGCATAGGTGTCTGCAAATGCCACCGGGCCGCATCCTGAACCGGGGTTCAGGTGGGCGAGGGCAGCCAGCGCTTGGGTTCGTCTAACGCGAGACGATCACGCTGCACTGGCAATGTACCAAGCCCGTGCTCTATGAGCATTGGTTCAAGGAAATATAAAGCCCGGTGGGCATCGCAGACCGATTCATTCTAGGTGTGCCAAAGCGCCGCACTGGAGATTTTTAATACCGGCGGGGCTTAATTACAACAGCCTGTCATCGCGTGCCAGGGCGTGATCAAGCCGCTCGAGCAGGGCAGACAAGCGTGGGTCGCTGTCGTTATTTGTCATCTTGCCTGGTGCTGGGTTTCCCAAAGTGGCCGGGAAATGTTCGAACGCCAGATTAAGTGCGGCCAGCACTGCAATACGGTCGCGCGCTTTTACTTTGCCTGCATCCCGAATACGTGTCATGGCAGTATCAACCTTGTCGACTGCGCAGCGCATTTGTGCCTCACCACCTTCGGGGCAAGCGAGCAAGTAACTTTGCCCCATGATTTGAACTTCGAGTTGTTTCATGCATTGTCCCGGTGCGCTTGAGTTTCTGGTAGGCGAAGCAGCAGCGCGTCAACGCGCGCGCGCGCCGCGCCAAGCCGCGACATGAGCGAATCGCGCTCATGCGTTAACGATTGCACCTGTTCGGACAGCAGCACGTTAGTACGCAATAGCTCGTCGTAGCGCAACAGCAGGCGCTCTACGCGTTCAGCAATTTGGTCGATTTCAGTAGGGGCACTCATGCAGGGATTCATTGTAGGGTTGACGCTGGTTTTGCAGGCGTAGAATTGTGGTGTTGGTGCTCGCGGTGTGGTTCACATGCCGCAGTTCAACGGGAAGCAGGGGGAAAAGCCAGCCAAGTCAGTTGGGGCCAATCTAACCTGCGCTGCCCCCGCAACGGTAAGTGGACGAGTTCTGTGCAGTACCTGACAGACTCCGTTTTCATCCAGGCCACTGGGTGCTAGCTGATTTTCAGCCAGCTCCGGGAAGGCGATGAGAGTTGTTCCGCCAGCCCGGATACCGGCCAATACGGTGGCTGCGCCTGTTTGATTTAAGGCGCAGCCGTAACGCTCATGCACTGGCGGGGAGGCCAGTGAGAGCACTGTAGCTTTGGTTCATTCATGAAAACTTTTCCATGTGCACATCTGGCTGTGCTGCCTTTGGCCATTTCAGCCGCTCTTGTATCGCCCGTTGCATTGGGCCAAACCCAACTGGGCGAAATCGTGATCACTGCCACCCGCATACCTACGCGCCAAGACGAATTGGTGAGCGATGTGGTGGTCATTAACCGCGCTAGCATTGAGAACTCTACTGCCCGCACATTAAGCGAATTGTTGGCCCGCAACGCGGGCCTGCAAATTACGGCCAATGGGGGCCTGGGTAAAAATTCCAGCGTGTTTATTCGCGGCACCGAAAGCCGCCACACGATTTTGCTGGTTGATGGTGTGCGCTATGGCTCGGCCACAACCGGCGCGCCCAGTCTGGACAATATTCCGGTGGAGCTAATCGAGCGCATCGAGGTACTCAAAGGCCCGGCTTCCGCACTCTACGGGAGCGAGGGTGTGGGTGGTGTGATTCAGATATTTACCAAGCAAGGGAGGGCCGGATTTTCGCCTTATGCTTCGTTGACCTTGGGCAGCGAGAGCCACCGCGAGTTCACGGCTGGCGCGTCGGGTGGCACAGATGTGCTGACTTACGCAGTGGGCGTGCAGGGCGTGCGCGAAACCGGATTTTCTTCAACCAATCCGCGTGTCTTGTTTGGCAATTTCAATGCTGACAATGACGGCTTTCGGCAAAGCGCATTCAACGGGTCGTTCAATTACAAAATTGCACCCGATTTCAGCCTGAATGCCGGCCTGCTGTATTCGGATGGCACCTTGCAGTTTGACGACGGCCCCACGCGCGACTCGCGCACCGATGTCATAACCCAGGTGGCGCGCCTGGGCTTCAAAGGCAAACTCACGGATGGGTGGCAAAGTGAGCTGCGTGCCAGTAGCAGCAAAGACCAGTCCAATGCCACGGTATCGGCTTTTCCCGGGCGTTTCAACACCACACAAACCGAAATAACCTGGCAAAACGATGTGGCCACACCCATTGGCCAACTGCTGCTGGGTCTGGAGCAGCGGGAACAAAAAATCGACAGTGACACAGCCTACACGGTGACCCGCCGCACCATTAGCTCCGCCTTTGCCGGGTTTAACCAGCAAATAGGCGGGCACAGCGTGCAAGCCAATTTTCGGTACGACAAAAATTCCCAATTTGGCAGCAACGACACCGGCTTTATCGGTTATGGCTACCAGTTCACGCCAGAATTCCGCTTGTACGGTTCCTATGGCACCAGTTTTGTCGCCCCGTCATTTAACCAGTTGTACTTCCCCGGTTTTGGCAACTCAGCGCTCCAGCCTGAAGCAGGCCGCAATACCGAACTAGGTGCCAGCTACCGGGTAAACGCACACGAGTTCAAGCTGGTGCGCTACGACAACAAGATTCGTGGCTTTATTACCAACACTACGTTGGCTGCCAATATCCCCCGTGCGCGTATCGAGGGCACTTCGCTGTCTTATAACGGCACGTTTGATGGCAGCTTAAAGGGTTTGCATCTCAGCGCTAGCCTGGATGCACTGGATCCGCGCAATGAACTGAACGGTCGTTTACTGCCACGCCGCGCCAAAGAGCTGGCTACGCTGGGCGCAGACTATGCCACGGGCTTGTGGAAATTTGGGGCAACACTGCTTTATGTGGGGGATCGTTTTGACGATGCCAACAACACGCCCGCGCGTGCGTTAGCTGACTTTGCCACGCTGGATTTGGGCGCAGAGTACGCTTTGGATAAAGAGTGGCGCTTGCAGGCCAAAATCAATAACATCGCCGACAAAGTCTACGAGACGGCATTTGGCTTTAATCAGCCGCGACGCGGGGTGTTTGTGACGCTGCGTTATCAACCCAAATAAGCGCTGTGAGCACTGACCTAGGACCTCAGCGCATTGTCTGCCTGACCGAGGAGACCACGGAGTGGTTGTACCTGCTCGGTCAGGCGCACCGCATTGTGGGGATTTCCGGTTACACCGTGCGACCACCTCAGGCGCGCCATGAAAAACCGCGTGTCAGTGCGTTTTTGAGCGCCAAAATCGCCAAAATTTTGGCGCTCAAACCCGACTGTGTCTTTGGCTTTTCTGATTTGCAGGCTGACATTGCGGCTGAATTGATTCGCCAGGGCGTGCAAGTGACGGTTTTTAACCAGCGCAGCGTAGGCGAAATATATTCCATGCTGTTTCAGGTGGCCGCTCAAGTGGGGCAGACTGATGCCGCGTTGGCTTGGATAGCTATTGTGCAAGCGCAGTTGCTGCAAATGCAGGTGGCCGCCAGCCAGCTTAAACGCCGCCCCGTGGTTTATTTTGAAGAATGGGACGAACCGCATATCAGCGCTATTGCGTGGGTATCCGAGCTGTTGGGCATTGCCGGTGGCAACGACTGCTTTCCTGAGCTCGCGGGCGAGTCCTTAGGCAAAAATCGCATCATTGCTGACGGCACTGAGATTGTGCGACGCAACCCAGACATCATCATTGGCTCTTGGTGCGGCAAGAAATTTCGTGCTGAAAAAGTAGCAGCCCGTACGGGCTGGCAAGATGTGCGTGCCGTCAAGAGTGGTCAATTATTTGAAATTAAATCAGCCGATATTTTGCAGCCTGGCCCCGCAGCGCTAACGGATGGTGTGGCGCAATTGCACCGCATCGTGATGGACTGGGCCAAGCACCATGCATGAGTTGATTTTGGGCGGCCAAAAAAGCGGCAAATCCCGGCGTGCTGAGCAGTTGGCGCAAAAGTGGTTGCAAGCGCACACCAGCCATGAAGCGGTGTTAATTGCTACGGCCCAGCCCTGGGACGACGAGATGCGCCAGCGCATTGCCCGCCATCAGCAAGACCGCGCAGTGCGTGTGCCTGGCTTGCGTACGCTGGAAGAGCCTTTGCAACTGGCTCATGCCATTCGCGCTCACAGCAACGCCAGCCGCCTGCTGGTGGTGGATTGTTTAACCCTCTGGCTCACCAACTGGTTGATGCCGCATGCAGATGCTGATGCCGCATCAGGCGAGGCTTCAGCAGGCTTGCAGCTACCAGCTAGGGCGGCGCTCATGACAGCTATTGCGCAGGCACCTGGCCCACTCATACTGGTGGGTAACGAGATCGGTTTGGGGGTTATTCCACTGGGGCACCAGGTGCGCGGGTTTGTCGATGCGTTGGGGCTGCTTAATCAGCAGGTGGCCCAGGCATGCAGTCGCGTTACGCTGATGGTGGCTGGTTTGCCGCTGACTTTAAAGGCCGATGCATGAGACATCCCTTGCAGTGGTTCAAACACGGGCTGATTTTTGCGTTGTGCGTTGCCGCTGCTTGGGCGCAAGCATTGCAGGTCACAGACCAGCGTGGCGTGGTGGTGACCTTGCCGAAGTCGCCGCAGCGCATTGTCAGTTTGCTGCCTTCACTGACTGAGAGTCTGTGTGCGCTAGGGCAATGCCACCGCTTGGTGGGCCGAGACCGTTACTCCAACCATCCCGCCAGCGTGCTGGCCTTGCCAGTTGTAGGTGGCGGGCTTGACCCCAACATCGAAGCCATTGTGGCGCTGCGGCCTGATGTTGTGCTGCTCTCGGTTTCATCGCGCGCCGGTGATCGTTTGCAGGCATTGGGCATTCAGGTGGTCGCACTGGAGCCGCGTACCAGTGCCGACGTACAGCGCGTGCTGACCACACTGGGCACACTGCTTGAGGTGCCCGACGCCCTGCGTATTTGGCGTGAGATTGATGCGGGAGTGGAGGCCGCGGTGCAGTCATTGCCCATTTATGTCAAAAATACGCGGGTCTACTTTGAGGTTAACAATGGCCCGTATGCAGCAGGCACCACCTCGTTCATGGGTGAAACACTGGCCCGTCTAGGCGCACAAAACATCATTGGTCCCGAGTTGGGGCCATTTCCCAAGATCAATCCCGAACTGGTGGTGCGTGCCAAGCCCGATGTCATCATGATTGGCCAGCGCAGCGTGCATGGTCTGGAAAATCGCCCCGGCTGGGCTGCCCTGCGCGCCCTGCGTGAGCAACGCATTTGCGTCTTTACCCCAGCCCAGTCGGATGTGCTGGTGCGTCCCGGCCCGCGCATGTCCGAGGCAGCGCGTTTGATGGCGCAATGCCTGCTTGAAAAAGCCCCGCCATGAAAACCACAACGCCACAGCGCAGGGCCTGGGGCCTGGGCCTGCTCACTGCTGTGCTTGGTGCGGGTTTGCTGCTGGTCGGAGCCAGCATTGGCAGCACGGGCTTTGACAGTGTGCTGCAAGCGGGTACCGACCCCGTGGCCTGGCAAATTGTCTGGGACATCCGCTTGCCGCGTACGCTGGGTGCCTGGCTGGCCGGTGCATTGCTGGGGCTGGCCGGTGCGGTGGCACAAGGGCTTTTTCGTAACCCGCTGGCAGACCCGTATTTGCTGGGCAGTGCCTCAGGTGCTTCATTGGGCGTGGCACTCACGCTCGCGTTGTTTGGTTTCTCGCCATTTGCCACCCAATGGGTGGCACGCCTGGGGTTGACTGGCGGGGCCTTTTTGGGTGCTGTAGCTGGCGTACTGCTGACGCTGTTGCTGGCGCGTGGCGTGCAGCACACGCTGCGCCTGCTATTGGCGGGGGTCATTGTGGGGGTGGTGCTGGGTGCGCTGAAAGACCTTGTCACCCTGGCCATACCCGATGTGCTGCAGGCGATGCAGGGGTTCATGCTGGGCAGCACTGGTTTTGTGGGTTGGACAGCGTGCATGCTAATGGTGGTGGTGCTGCTGGTCTGTGTCGCTGTGGCCTGGCTGCTCAGCCCGGCACTGGACGGTTTGTCGCTGGGCGAAGCCACCGCGACAAGCCTGGGTCTGCCGCTGCCGCAAATGCGGGCCGTTTTGATTTTGGTACTGGCGTTGGCTACCGGCACGGCAGTGGCACAAACCGGTTTGATTGCATTTGTGGGCCTGGCGGCGCCACACCTGGTACGTGCCGTGGTTAAAAGTACGCATGGCCGCCTGCTGGTGTTGAGCGCCCTGATGGGGGCCACGCTGCTGATGGCGGCAGACATTTTGTCGCGCTGGCTGATAGCCCCGCAGGAGCTGCCGGTGGGTGTGTTCACGGCCGTGCTGGGGGGAGGCTATTTGCTCTGGCTCATGCACCGGCGCACCGCGCACGGAGTGGGGGCATGAGCACGGTTGCGTTGCAAGTACGCCAACTTAGCGCCAGCCTGGGCGGGCGTGAAGTGCTGCACGGCATTGACTTGGCATTTCCTACGGGCCGCTGGACCAGCATCGTCGGGCCCAATGGCGCGGGCAAATCAACCCTGCTCAAAGCGCTGGCGGGCCTCTTGCCCTGTTCTGGCGAGGTATGGCTGCTGGGCCAGCCGCTGGCGCAGCAGCCGGGCCGCTTGCGTGCGCAACAACTGTCGTGGCTGGGCCAAAGCGGAGCGATGGGCGAGAGCACAGCCGACGACCTCACGGTGTACGACGTTGCCATGCTGGGTCGCCTGCCACACCAGCCCTGGCTGGCTGCACCATCACCCGCTGATTGTGCGGCCGTAGAGCACGCCTTGCGCGTGACCCATGCCTGGGACTGGCGTGAGCGCCCGCTGGGCCAGCTCTCAGGTGGCGAGCGCCAGCGCGTGCTGCTGGCGCGTGCGCTCGCAGTGCAGGCTCAGGTACTGTTGATGGATGAGCCGCTGGCCAACCTCGACCCACCACACCAGGCCGACTGGCTGCGCCTGGCGCATACCCTGGTGGCCAGTGGAAAAACCGTGGTCAGTGTGCTGCATGAAATCTCGTTTGCGTTGCATGCGGATGAACTGGTGCTGATGGCGCAAGGCCGCATCATGCATCAGGGTTTGTGCAGCGATGCGGCAACACACCGGGCGCTGGAAGCGGTGTTTGATAAGCGCATTGCCGTGCATCGCGTAGCCGAACAATGGCTGGCCCTGCCCAGCCTTGAATAGCAGCACACTGGAAAATAATTGGAATCTGACCCCAATTAAGGGATTGAACACCATGCAAATCGAAACACCACCCCAGCACAAGCCCTACGAAAAACCCGAAGGTGAGCGGCGCGGTTTGCTCATCGTCAACACGGGCGATGGCAAGGGCAAGAGCACGGCCGCTTTTGGGTTGGCGCTGCGCGCCTTTGGCCGCACCCATGTGCACGGCAAGCAGGTCAAGATTTTTCAGTTCATGAAAGTGCCTACGGCACGCTTTGGCGAGCACCGGATGTTTGAGCAAATCGGTATTCCGATTGAAGGCCTGGGTGATGGTTTTAGCTGGAAAAGCCAGGATTTGGAGCACTCGGCACAACTCGCGCGGGACGGCTGGCAAAAAGCCAAAGCCGCAATTCAAAGCGGCGACTACTTTATGGTGGTGCTTGATGAATTTACCTACCCGCTCATCTACGGCTGGCTGGAACCCATTGGCGGCATTGAGGCGGTCGTGCAAACGCTGTTTGACCGCCCGCGTGATGTGCATGTGGTGATTACCGGCCGGCGCTGTCCGCCCGAGCTGATTGAGCTGGCCGACACCGTGACCGAGATGCGCAAGATCAAGCACGCCTTCAATATCGGTATACCGGCACAGCGCGGCATTGAAGATTGACGATTGCGTATGGAGCCAGCACCTTTGCCTCTGGTTTTATTCGCGGCCCTGCTGTTGGCGCTGGCGGTGGACTGGCGCTTTGGCGAGCCGCCTGCTTGGCTGCATCCGGTGGTGTGGATCGGCGGCTACCTCGGGCGGGTGGGTCAGTACATTGCACCGCCAGCCAATGCCAAGCCGCAGAAGTGGAGGCCTTTCGTGCTCGGCGCGCTTTTCTGGTGTGCCGGCGCTGCTGTTGTAGCTGTATACGCCGCCGTGCTGCAAAAGCATGTACTGCAATTGCCAGCGGCGGTAGCCGTGTTACTGCTGGGGTTGCTGCTCAAACCACTGCTGGCTTGGCGCATGCTGCATGGCGAGGCCCTGGCGGTTGAGGCAGCCCTGGGGCAATCGCTGGGGGCAGGTCGGAAACGTTTGGCATTGCTGGTTAGCCGTGACACAGCGCAATTGAGTGACGAGCAAGTGCGCGAGGCGGCCATTGAGTCGCTGGCCGAAAACCTGAACGATTCTGTGGTGGCACCCGTGTTCTGGTTTGTCTTGCTCGGTTTACCCGGCGCGGCGCTTTACCGTTTTGCCAACACCGCCGACGCGATGTGGGGCTACCGCGGCGTGCGCAACGGCCAGCAATGGGAGTGGGCTGGCAAATGGGCGGCCCGTGCTGACGACGCCATGTCGTGGTTGCCCGCGCGCATAACGGCGGTTTTGCTGGCAATGGTGGCAGGCGGTTTGCCATTGATGCGCCTGTTGCGTGATGCGGGCAAAACTCCGTCGCCCAACAGCGGTTGGCCCATGGCCGCCATGGCCCTGGCGCTGGGGATCTGCCTAGGCAAACCCGGGGTCTATGTGTTGAACACTGCCGGGCGTGTGCCGGAGGCTGCCGACACCGCCCGAGCGCTGCACCTGGCCGCCCGCGCCGTGTTGCTGATGACCGTGTGTGCCGGTATGGCTTGGGCAGCCTTGTGGTCGGGTGGCAGACTGGAGGGCACGCAGTGAGCCCCATGCTGAATGAGCCGCCCGCGCCTGGCCAGCCTGTTGCACAAGCGCCTTTAGCGGCCCGCCTGCATGGTGGCAATGATGTTTGGGGCCAGCCCGAAGTAGAGTTTTCCAGCAATGCCAATGCCTGCGGACCTTGCCCGCAGGCATTGCGGCACATCCAGCAGGCTGATTCCGGCCGTTACCCAGAACCGGGCTACGTGTCGCTGCGTCAGCGTTTGGCCAGTTTCCATGGCGTTGATTCAAACCGAATTTTGATTGCTGCCAGCGGCAGCGAATTTATTGTGCGCATAACGGCATTGGCTTCAATGCAAATCGGCATCACTGGCAGCGGCAGTTGCGTCAGCAAACCCAGTGTCTGGATTCCACCGCAAGCTTATGCCGACTACGCCCAGGCTGCGGCGGCCTACCAACTGCAACGCGCAGACTCGCCCGAGCAAGCCTCACTCGTGTGGTGTTGCGACCCAAGCAGCCCGCTGGGCTTGCATGACACGCACCTACCAGATGCAATCGCCTCAGCCGCCAACCCGCGCTCTGCTTGGGTGGTGCTCGACCGTGCTTACGAACCCCTGCGCTTGCATGGCTCCTTGCCAGTGGGCGAATCAGCGCTTGATGTCCTGTGGCAACTCTGGACGCCCAACAAGGCACTGGGCCTACCCGGCATACGCGCTGCCTATGCGATTGCACCGGTTCACGCAATTGCACTGGCCAGGCAAGCCGAACAGCTCGCAGCCTCATGGCTGCTGGGCGCGCATGGCTTGGCCATGCTTGAGGCTTGGGTAACGCCATCCGTGCAAGTCTGGGTGCAAGAGAGCCTGCCAGTGCTGCGCGAGTGGAAAGCCCAGCAAGTTGCCTTGTGTACCGCCCTCGGCTTTGAGTGCATGCCCAGCCATGCCAACTTTTTTACAGCACGGTTGCCGGGGGATGACCAAACCGATGCCCTGATTCAACGCGTTGCCCGACTGCGAGGCTTGGGCGTGAAACTGCGTGAGGCCAGCTCTTTTGGCTTGCCAGGCCATGCGCGGCTCAGTGTGCAGCCGCCTGCGGCGCAAAATGCCTTGCGCAAGGCTTGGCTGGCTACGGCATGACGATGAATCCAATGGATCAAAAAACCAAACAAAAAACCAAAGCCGTCATGGTGCTGGGCACCACCAGTGGCGCGGGTAAAAGCTGGCTGGCAACTGCGCTGTGCCGCTACTATGCCCGCCAAGGTTTGAAGGTGGCGCCATTCAAGGCCCAGAATATGAGCAACAACGCCAGGGTGGTAGCTTCAGAAACTGGTGGCGGTGAGGTTGGCAGCGCGCAGTATTTCCAGGCTTTGGCGGCAAATGCGGTACCCGAGGTGCGCATGAACCCGTTGCTCCTGAAACCTGAGCGCGACACGCACAGCCAAGTGGTGTTGATGGGCCAGGTAAATCACGAACTCACCCGCATGGACTGGCGTGGCCGTAGCGCGCAGGTGTGGCCCGTGGTGGCGCAGGCGTTGGATGGATTACTGGCAGAAAACGATGTGGTGGTGATAGAGGGCGCAGGCTCACCAGCTGAGATCAACTTGAGCGCCAGTGATATCGTCAACATGCGCGTGGCCCTGCATGCAAAAGCCCGCTGCCTGCTGGTGACCGATATTGACCGAGGAGGCGCATTTGCGCATTTGTATGGCACTTACCTGCTGCTGCCGCAGGCTGAGAAAGCGCTGATCAAAGGCTTTGTCCTCAATAAATTTCGTGGTGATGCGGCGCTGCTGGCTCCAGCGCCACAGATGCTTCAAGAGTTGACTGGCGTGCCTACGGTGGCCACGCTGCCAATGTGGTGGCAACACGGGTTGCCAGAGGAAGACGGTATTTTTGATGATCGAACCCGCTCGTCGGGTGCAATCACACTGACCATTGCCGTTATTGCCTACCCCCGCATTAGCAACCTTGATGAATTTCAGCCGCTTAAAAATATGCCTGGTGTGCAGCTCATATGGGTGCGCAGTCCAGCCGAGTTGCAGGGCGCAAATTGGGTTGTCTTGCCCGGCTCCAAACACACCAGTGGCGACTTGGCTTGGTTGCGAGCACAGGGCCTGGACGCCGCCATAGCCGCGCACGCCGCTCAAGGCGGGACTGTGTTGGGTATTTGTGGGGGCCTGCAAATGCTGGGTGAGGCCTTGATTGATGCCCACGGCATTGACGGCAATGCCCCCGGCCTGGGGTTGCTGCCTTTGGTAACTCACTTTGCACCTGAGAAAACCGTGCAGCGCACACAGGCTACTTTCGGCGCACTCACCGGCGCCTGGTCTGCGCTTTCAGGCGTGGCAATGCAAGGCTATGAAATTCACCATGGACAAACCGCCGCAATGCCTACCCAGCATCCCGCCATGGCCAGCGCGCAGGCCGTGATGACAGGTGGCTTGGCTTGGCAAAGCGCCAGTGGCAATGTGTTGGGCGTTTACCTGCATGGTTTATTTGAAGATCCGTCAGTTTTGCAGGCCCTGTTTGGTGCCAGCGTACCGACCCTAGACGCGGTGTTTGACGGCCTGGCCGACTACATCAACACGCACTTTGCTACTGGCTTCCTGGATTCACTGATTGCGTAAGACACCATGTCCATTTCCTTAATTGATGACTTGTCCAACCCTGCGCTTGCAGAGCGCCTGCAGTACAAGCTTGACCATAAAACCAAACCGCTTGGCTCACTGGGTCAGCTGGAATCACTGGCACGGCAGCTGGGCCTAATTCTGCGCACTGAATCGCCTCAACTGGAGCAGCCGCAATTGCTGGTGTTTGCCGGCGACCACGGCTTGGCGGCGCAGGGTGTGTCGGCTTACCCCAGCGATGTGACCTGGCAGATGGTGCAAAACTTTTTGGATGGCGGCGCAGCCGTGAATGCCATTGCCCGGCAAGTAGGTTTGAATTTAACGGTGGTGGACTGCGGCGTGCGCCATGACTTTGCGCCACACCCCCGGCTGATTGATAAAAAAGTAGCCCACGGCACGGCAGATTCATTCGTTCAGCCCGCCATGACGCCCACGCAATGCCAACAGGCGCTGGCCAATGGCCGCGAGGTAGTACGCAGCCTGCCCGGCAACGCGGTGCTGCTGGGTGAAATGGGCATTGGCAATACCTCGGCGGCGGCGTTATTGCTGGCGCGGTTGGCGGGCCTGGACATCGCCGATTGCACCGGCGCAGGCACTGGGCTGGACGCTGCGGGCGTGGCGCACAAAACCGCTGTGCTGCGCCAGGTACTGCAACGCCATGCGGCTGCCACTGCGCCGCTGGACGCGTTGGCGGCCTTTGGCGGTTTTGAGATTGCCAGCATGGTGGGCGCGGTGCTGCAAGCCGCGCTGGAGCGTCGCGTGCTGGTGGTGGATGGCTTTATCAGCAGCAGCGCCGTGCTGGTGGCGCAAGCCCTGCAACCGTGGGTGTTGCAGCGCTGCGTGTTGGCGCATCGCTCGGGTGAGCGCGGCCATGCACTGATGTTGGCGCAGTTAATGCCCAACTACTGGGATACCCAACCACTGCTGGACTTGGGCCTGCGTTTGGGCGAGGGCTCGGGCGCAGCGCTGGCTTGGCCACTGCTGCAATCGGCTTGCCGGATTTTGAGCGAAATGGCCAGTTTTGAGGCTGCTGGCGTGTCGCAGGTGGCGATTTAGCCAAAAATCTAGAAAAAAAAGCTATTTTTTAGGCATTAAATATGGATTTAAGCCATACAAGGCGAGTAGGTAGCGCTATGCTTTTTTACTATAGTTTTGATAGTGATTGAATGACATCAAGGCTGAACTGTTTTAGGTTTGAAGCTGCAGTACGGCATTACGCCGCACTGCCAGCACAGTGGCTTGCGCGCTTGGCAAACATAGCGGCCATGCAGGATTAACCAATGGTGCGCATCCACCAAATAAGCCGGTGGAATGCGTTTGAGTAAAGCCTGCTCCACCGCCAATGGCGTTTTGCCCGGTGCCAACCCGGTACGGTTGCCCAGGCGGAAGATGTGCGTGTCTACCGCCATGGTGGGCTCGCCAAAGGCTACGTTGAGCACCACATTGGCTGTTTTGCGGCCTACGCCGGGCAATGCCTCCAATGCCTCGCGGCTGCGCGGCACCTGGCCCGCATGCTGCGCCACCAGGATTCGGCAGGTCTCCATAAGGTGACGGGCCTTACTGCGAAACAGGCCAATCGTCTTGATGTGGCTCTCCAGCCCCGGCAAGCCCAGTTGCAGAATTTTCTGGGGTGTGTTGGCTTTGGGAAACAGCCGCCGCGTGGCTTTGTTCACGCTAATGTCAGTGGCTTGCGCGCTCAGCAGCACCGCGGCCAAAAGCTCAAATACACTGGTGTAGTTCAACTCGGTTTGGGGCTGGGGATTGACAGCTTGCAAAGTGGCGAAGAAATGGGGTATGTCGGACTTGTTCATTCATATTCCTTTAACGGCCATTAGCACTAGCGCCATACCGAACCAGCAGTTAAAAATAAGCCAGCACGATGAAAGTTTGCAAATGAAGCCTCAATTTTTTTACACCGCCACTGTAGCCGCCGCTCTTTTCAGCGGGGCTACGGTATTGGCACAAGACAAATGGATCGTAGGTCAATCAGCCCCCTTGACTGGCGGCAATGCCAAGTTCGGGCTCGATATTCAAAGCGGCGCACAAGCTTACTTTGCCATGCTCAATAGCAAGGGTGGTGTACAAGGTAAAAACATCGAACTGCTTACGCTGGATGACAAGAACGACCGCAAAGCCGCGGGTGCCAACACCAAAACCCTGCTCGACAACAAAGACGTGTTGGCGTTGTTTGGTTATGCATCGGCAACATTGAGTCTGGATGCCATGCCTCAAGCCGAAGCCAAAAGCGTGGCGTTCTTTGCACCGTTTTCTGGCGCTAATCCGGTTCGCGTTAACAAGCCGGTGTTGTTCACCATGCGCGCCTCTTACGGCGAAGAAATGGAGAAGATGCTCAATTTCTGGACCAGTCTGGGCTTCAAACGCGTCAGCGTAGTGCATTACGACGACGAGGTGGGTAAGCAAAATTTGGAGGTAGTGAGCCAATATCTCAAGAAAATCAATCTCTCGCCGCAGGCGCTGCCACTCAAGCGCAACACGCAAGTTGGCAAAGAGCAAGCACAGGCGCTGGTAGCGCAGGAGCCGCAGGTTATTCTGAACACCGTGCTTTCTGGTGCCGCTGCGGCGCTGCAAAAAGAGCTGGTCGCCGTCGGCCGCGTCATACCCACTTCGAGCCTGTCTTTTGTGGGTGCCGATCAATACGTCACGGCGGTCGGGCCAGCCGGTGCAGGTGTGTCTATTGCGCAAGTAGTGCCCAGTCCCAACTCACCCATGCCGGTGGTGCGCGAATGCGCTGGCGCGCTGGCTGCAGCTGGTAGCAAAACCCCCATGAACACGACCCAGCTTGAGGCCTGTTTTGCAGCCAAAGTGCTGGCTGAAGGTATACGCCGGGCCAAAAAACCCGTGAACGCGCAGTCGGTGCTGGAGGCGCTGTCTAACCTGGGCAGCTATGACCTAGGCGGCTTCAAAATCAGCTTTGCGCCAGGCGCGCAGCATGGCAGCAAGTTTGTCGAGCTGGCACTGGTCACGCGAGACGGCAAGCTGTCTACCCGCTAAGACGTTTTTCAGCTACAGGTGCACTGCCCAGAGCAGGCTGACTTTTCGCTACGATGCAGCCTGGTCAACCGTACACCCGTCAAGCCATGCAATTTGCCTCCCGTCTCGAGCTGATAGAAACCTCTGCCATTCGCGAACTGTTCAAGCTGCTGGGCAAGCCCGGCATCATCAGCTTTGCAGGCGGCTTTCCTGATGCCAGTTTGTTTGATGTTCAGGGCATCAGCGAAGCCAGTATCCGCGCCATGGAGCAAGAACCTGGTGCTGCGCTGCAATACGGCGCCACCGAGGGCTATCAGCCGCTGCGTGAGCAAATCAGTAGCTTCATGCGCAGCAAAGGTGTGCATGGGATGGCACCTGAGGGCTTGATAGTGACTACCGGCAGCCAGCAGGCGCTGGATTTAATTGGCAAGACCCTGATCAACCCGGGTGACAAAGTAATCGTGGAAGGCCCCACCTTCCTGGCTACCATCCAATGTTTTCGCCTCTATGGTGCCAAGCTAATTTGCGCACCCATAGATGGGCAGGGCGTACAGGTTGACAAACTAGAGCAGTTGATCGCTGAGCACAAACCCAAGCTCGTGTACCTGATACCCACCTTTGGTAACCCCAGCGGGACATTATTGAATTTGGAGCGCCGCCAGCGTGTGCTGGAACTTGCCGTTAAGTACAACACGGTGGTGGTGGAAGACGACCCTTATGGAGACCTGTATTTTGGCAATCCGCCGCCACCCAGCTTGCTGGCCCTGGCTGCGCAATTGCCCGCTAGCCAGCGCGAGGCGGCGCTGGCTTTACTGGTGTATTGCGGCAGTTTAAGCAAGGTACTCAGTCCTGGCTTGCGTGTGGGCTGGATGGCGGCCCCGCCCGAGCTGCTGGCCAAAGCCACCATGTGCAAGCAGTTCAGTGACGCCCACACCAGCACTTTTGCCCAAGCCACCGCAGCGCAGTATTTGAAGGCGGGCCGTATGCCTGCCACATTAGCCAAAGTGCGCAGCGTTTACGCTGAGCGCGCTGCTGCCATGGGCGCTGCGTTGCAGCGCGAGCTGGGTGAGGCAATTGAATTTACGCAACCGCAGGGCGGTTTATTCTTTTGGGCCAGGCTGACTGGCGCAGGCAACAAAACCAGGGATGCGGCAGAGTTTGCCAAGCGTGCCATCAAGCAAGGCGTGGCCTTTGTACCTGGCGCGCCGTTTTATGCAGCGGGGGTTGATACCAGCACACTACGGCTGAGTTTTGCCACAGCAGATGTAACCAAGATCGAAGAGGGAATGGGCCGGCTGGGCCAGGCGTTTTTTGAATGAGGCGAGTCTGAGTTCAATTTACAGGTCTTGTTTTGTGCTTGTCAGTTGCTGCGCGGGCACAATGGTTTGAAACCAAATTCTTAATTCTTGCAATGGCCCTTCCACTTGATCCTGAAACCATTACCCACGGCATCCAGTTGGCGGTGGCACCGGTTTTCTTGCTTACGGCTGTATCCGGAATGATTGGGGCAGTAGCGGGTAGGCTGGCGCGCATTATTGACCGGGCGCGCGTGGTGGAAGATCGGGCGCGTGATTCAGCCGATGCTGATTTTTTGGCGCGCGCCGCTACTGAACTGGGCGAATTGCGCCTGCGCGGTCAGCTTGCCAACAGCTGCATTGCGCTGCTTACTTCATGTGCGTTTTTGATCGGCCTGACCATCATCTTGCTGTTTTTGGGCGAGACCACTGCGTTTCAAAGCGCCCGCTGGGCTGTGGGCGGTTTTCTATCGGGTGTGGTGTGTTTTTTGCTGGCGTTGCTGTGCTTTTTGGCTGAGACCGTGGTTGCAACGCGCTTGCTCAATTTTCATTTACTGCGGCGGCACTGAGCTATCAGACGCAGCGCAGCTTTGCCGCCTAGGGCGAACGGTGCAAGCGCGGCGCGGCTAACAGCGCGAGGTTGTCTGCAATGGCGGCGTCTACATCGCGCCAACGTCCAGTTAGCTTGGCGGCCACGATAGCGCTGTGCAAGGCGTTGAGATCTTTGATACTGGGCGCGACTTTAATTTGCGCAATGGCTGCTGCTGTATTGCCGCTCTTGATGAGCGCCAGTACTTTGCCCGCCCATGGGTTGGTTTGTGTCATGGCTTGCCCTGTTTTGTTGCAAAACTCACTGTAACAAGCGCTACCATACGGTATGAAAAAAACTTTTCAACTGCACAGTGAGGGCAAACATCCTGACCGCGTGCTGGATGCGGTCAAGCACGAAATTCGCAAGTACATCAAGCGCGAGCGTCGGCGTAGCTTGCCTGAGGGGGTGGATTTCTTGGACTTTGATTGCAAATTCGGCACGGCAGTGGAGACAGCGCAAGTGGCCCACCCGGCTGAATTGATGGCTTTGATAGAGGGCGCGGCCAAGGCAGGTTGCACGCAGTTTTATTTGGAGTTGCTGGCCAAACCAGGTTACAGAAAAGTCAAACCGATTGAAGCTGCCTCGGTCACGGCGCAAGGGGCAGAAACAATTACCACGGGTGGCGGTTAAATTGGCGTTGCGTTTTGCCGCTTTGCGGCGCGCAGCTTGTCTTTTTTGCTGGGGCGTTTGCCCTTGATGCCGCCAGCGCCGGTGACGGGCGCTAAATCAAGTGGGACGGGTTCGGCCTGAGTGGGTTCATAACCGGCAATCTGCTCGCGTGGCAGGCTTAAGTGCTGACGCTTTTCAATCAATCTAAAGTGCGGCTCGGTAGCTGCGCTTACCAGACTGATAGCCAAACCAACCTCGCCGGCACGGCCGGTACGGCCAATACGATGAATGTAATCCACAGCGGAGCGGGGCAGGTCGTAGTTAATTACGACTGGCAATTGCGCGATGTCGATACCGCGCGAAGCCAGGTCGGTGGTGACTACAACATCCCAGCGGCTTGCCTTGAATTCGGACAGTACTTGGGTGCGTGCGCCTTGACTCAAACCGCCATGAAAAGGGGCCGCAAAAATCCCTGCTTTGTAGAGTTTTTCTGCCACGTGCTCAGCGGCGTATTGGGTCGCTACAAATACCAGCACGCGCTGGTAAGCATGGGTTTTAATCAAGTGGCGCAGCAGCACAGTGCGTTGCGCCGCATCAACCTGAATCACGCGCTGCAAAATAGCTGAGGGTACAGGTGAAGCGCCTTGCTGGGGGCCGGTAATCTCAATGCGTAGCGGATCGCGCAACAGGCTTTGGCTCAGCGCCTGTACAACTGGCGGAAAGGTGGCTGAAAAAAGCAGGGTTTGGCGCTGCACAGGCAACAACGAAAGCACTCGGTTCAACTCGTCTGCAAAGCCCGGCTCCAATAAGCGGTCAGCTTCGTCGAGTACCAGCAGATTGACCGCTGTGAGCTTGAGGGCGTTGTGCTCCACCAGATCCAGCAAGCGGCCGGGGGTGGCTATTAACAAGTTGACTCCAGCACGCAAGCTCATCATTTGCGGGTTAATGGAGACACCACCAAAGGCCACTGCTATTTTTAGGGGTTGTGGCAGATGTTGCGCCAGACGGCGGAAGACTTCGCCTGTCTGTGCTGCCAATTCACGAGTGGGTACCAAAACGAGTGCTTGTGCTTCATTCGATGTGCAGCGTGGCTGGCGTTGCAAAAGCTGCAAAATTGGCAGGGCAAAGGCAGCGGTTTTACCCGAACCAGTTTCCGCGCTGACCAACACATCGGCACCCTGCAACACGGAGGGGATGGCGGCGACTTGAATAGGCGTGGGTATGTCGAAGCCGGATGCGCTGGCGGCATACGCCAGTTCGGCGGTAAGGCCAAGAGATGCAAAGGCGGTGGGTTTCACCAGCGTCAAAAAATCAGCAGACCATCATCGGTAGACAGCGCATCTGCACCGTGTACGGGTACCCTTAAAACGCCATCACTGCCGGGCAATGCCTCAATTTTGAGTGTCATTTGGTTCATTTCAACGCCGCCAAAGATTGAGGCAAATGCCGCATCGGCAGCGTCGCGGCCAGTAGCCAGGCGAATAAACCCCATCGGAATTGCCGTGCCAGAAGGGTCAAATAAATACCAACGGTGGCCCACATACGCCTCAACATACGCATGAAAGTCTTGCGGGCCTAAAGCAGGATCGGCACCATAGTCGATACCAGTGGTAAAGCGTGCGGGAATGTTGACAGCACGGCACAACGCAATCATCAGGTGGGCAAAGTCGCGGCAAACACCGCGTTTTTCTACCAATGTATCGCACGCTGAAGTGGTGCCACTGGTGCTGTTGGAGCAAAACATTACATGGCACAGCACCCAATCGCGTATGGCCTGCACGCGACCATAGCCTTGCCACATATTGCCAAACTGGGTCATCGCAAAGCGGTTCAATCGGTCAGATTCGCAGTAACGACTGGGGTAGAGATAGGGCAGTACGTGGCCAGGCAAATCGGCTACGCTAATCTCTGCAATTGCAGAAGATTCGCTGCGATAGTGCGTAATATCCAGCACCGCATCGTAGTGCAGATGCAGTGGACCAGCATCTGCGCGCAGTCGCAACTGGCGAGTTGCAGTCGCCGAGTCGATATAAGTCTGCAACAACGCTGGCTGACTCAATTCAAGGCGTTCCTGCAATACCAGCTGGTGCCTGGTGCGGGCGGCTTGAACATTGAAAATAAAATCAGATCCGCTGGTGCGAACCCAGTACTCAATATCCACTGCATACTTAAGCCGTATTGGTGGTTGAGTTGGACAAACAGTCATAAGCAATGCTAGCACGCAGGTGTTGTGGTGTCGCGGCAGCGGCAGCTATATGCCGACAGCGGGGTTACAGTTTTGCAGCACATTCAAGGAGGCACTTATGCTGATACTTTGCGGGACACCCATTTCCAATTACTACAACAAGGTCAAGCATGCACTGCTTGAAAAAGGGGTGACGTTTACCGAAGAGTTGGTATCCATTAAAAGTACGGACCCCGCAGTGCTGGCGGACTCACCGCTGGCCAAAATCCCGTTTATTCGCACGCCACAAGGGGGCCTGTGCGAAAGCCAGGCAATTCTGGAATATATCGAGGCGGCTTATCCCCTTCCTGCCTTGTTGCCCGCTGATCCGTTTGCAGCCGCAAAGGTACGTGAGCTGATTGCGTTTATTGACTGGCAACTGGAGATGGTGGCACGTGAACTCTACCCACTGGCTTTTTTTGGCGGCTCGCTCAGCGATGCCAACCAAGCTCGGGTTCGTGCTGTGCTTGAAAAACACATTGCGGGGTTTAAGCAACTAGCCCAGTTTTCACCTTATGTGGCAGGTGATAGTTTTACCCAGGCAGACTGTGCCGCTTTCGCCAACTTGCCTTTGGTGGGCATGGCAACCAAAGTGGTTTATGGCCAAGACTTGCTGCTAGCGGCAGACGTGGATTACAAGAGTTACGCCAAATTTATTGGCCAGCGGGCCAGTTCGCAGCGAATAGTAGGCGATCGGAAGGCGGCACAAGCATTGGTTTAGCTTGCAATATGGTATATTCGACAGGCTTAGCTAAACAGCTTCTGGTGAAAATCAAGAGTCTTTTATTTAGGCATTTTTACCATCCGCAAGCCCGTTCAAACAAGGTGTTGCAACAGCGCTAATTATTTTTAGCGCATGCAAAACGAACGGGTTTAAGACCTAACCTTTGGAGTCAGTCTATGTCAGTCACCATGCGTGAAATGCTGGAAGCCGGGGTCCATTTTGGACACCAAACGCGCTTTTGGAATCCCAAGATGGCACCGTTTATTTTCGGCCATCGCAACAAGATTCATATCATCAACCTGGAAAAGTCGTTGCCGATGTTCCAGGATGCACTCAAGTTTGTGCGCCAGCTCTCTGCCAACCGCGGCACCATTTTGATGGTAGGCACCAAGCGTCAGGCGCGCGAAACATTGGCCATGGAAGCCCAGCGTGCTGGCGTGCCGTTTGTCGACCAGCGCTGGTTGGGCGGCATGCTCACCAATTTCAAGACTGTCAAAACCTCAATCAAGCGCCTCAAAGACATGAAGGTGCAAAAAGAAGCCGGGCTTGACGCCATGAGCAAGAAGGAGCAGCTGACTTTTGACCGCGAGTTGGCCAAGCTGGAAAAAGATATTGGTGGCATTCAAGATATGGCAGCGCTGCCCGACGCAATTTTTGTGATTGACGTGGGCTTCCACAAAATTGCGATTGCCGAAGCGCAAAAGCTGGGCATTCCCCTGATTGGTGTGGTGGATTCGAATCATTCTCCAATCGGGATTGACTATGTTATCCCTGGTAACGACGACTCTTCCAAGGCCGTCACGCTGTACGCGCGCGGTGTCGCTGACGCCATTTTGGAAGGTCGTGCCAATGCCATGAACGAGGTGGTTAAAGCGGTTGCCTCGGAAACTGACGACGAATACCTTGAAGTGCAAGAGGCTGACGCCTGAACCTCCAAAACGCTCGAAAACAGGGGCTTGTGTGCCCCTTTTTTTGGTGTTGAATTTTTTAAACTGAACTGACGACGGAGATTTTTAATGGCTGCAATTACAGCAAGCATGGTCGCTGAACTACGCGGCAAGACCGACGCACCCATGATGGAATGTAAAAAAGCCCTCACCGAGGCTGCTGGTGACATGGTGAAAGCCGAGGAGTTGTTGCGCGTTAAGCTTGGCAGCAAGGCGGGCAAGGCATCCTCGCGCGTTACGGCTGAAGGCGTAGTTTGCATTGCCAGCGCCGGCCCTGCGGGGGCCATGCTTGAAGTTAATTGTGAAACCGATTTCGTAACCAAAAACGACAGCTTTCTGGCGCTTGCCCAGGCTGCCGCCAATTTAGTGGCCCAGCACAGCCCGGCTGATATTGCCGCGTTGGGTGCCTTGCCTTACAGCCAAGATGGCTTTGGCCCTACGCTGGAGGATGTCCGCAAGGGACTAATTGGCAAGATTGGCGAGAACATGAGCTTTCGCCGCTTCAAACGGTTTGACGGTAGCGCCCAGTTGGCCACTTACCTGCACGGCACCCGAATCGGTGTGGTGGTTGAGTTTGCCGGTGATCCGGCTGCAGCGAAAGACGTGGCGATGCATGTGGCTGCCATGAAACCTGTATCGCTGTCCAGTGCCGAGGTGCCTGTCGAGCTGGTGGTGCGTGAGCGGTCAGTGGCGGCTGCTAAGGCGGCCGAAGACGCCGCCAAGGCAGTGGCTGAAGGCAAGCCTGTACAGCCGCCAGAGATTGTGACCAAGCGGGTAGAAGGCGGCGTGCAGAAATTCTTGAAAGAAGTGTCTTTATTTAATCAACCATTTGTCAAGAATGACAAACTCACTGTTGAGCAAATGCTCAAGAGCGCTGCAACGACCGTCGCGGCGTTCACGCTGTATGTGGTTGGCGAGGGAATTGAAAAGAAGGTGGATGACTTTGCGGCTGAGGTGGCTGCGCAAGTGGCGGCTGCCAAAGGTGCTGCCTGAACGTTAGCTAACTACAGGTGAGCCTGCAGACCGCTAAACACAATCCCCCAAATCTATTCTTTGTCCGGAGTTTCACCATGTCCGATGCCCAGCCAGCGCATAAACGCATTTTGCTCAAGCTGTCGGGTGAAGCCTTAATGGGGGAAGATGCTTTTGGCATCAACCACAGCACCATTGTGCGCATGGTGGAGGAGGTGGCGGAGGTCACTCGCCTAGGTGTGGAGGTGGCAGTGGTGATTGGTGGTGGGAATATTTTTCGAGGTGTGGCTGGGGGATCGGTAGGGATGGATCGCGCTACCGCTGATTACATGGGTATGCTGGCCACCGTAATGAACGCGCTGGCGTTGGCTGACACTATGAACAAGGCAGGTTTGGTTGCACGTGTCATGTCGGCAATTGCGATTGAGCAAGTGGTTGAGCCCTACATACGCCCTAAAGCGCTGCAGTACCTGGAAGAAGGCAAAGTGGTAATTTTTGCAGCAGGAACTGGCAACCCGTTTTTTACCACTGACACCGCTGCCGCATTGCGCGGAGCCGAAATGGGTGTTGAAGTAGTGCTCAAAGCCACCAAAGTGGATGGCGTATACAGTGCCGACCCTAAAAAAGACCCAACCGCTACCCGCTATCACCGAATTTCATTTGACCAAGCCATGGCTCAAAATCTGGGCATCATGGATGCCACCGCTTTCGCTTTGTGCCGGGACCAGAAATTGCCGATTAAGGTGTTTTCCATTTTCAAGCATGGTGCATTGCGCCGCGTGGTGATGGGCGAGGATGAAGGCACGTTGGTTCATGCTTGAGTCAGGCGTCATGTGCCTGTCGGCTTTTGTTTGAGGAGTAGACCATGTCGATTGAAGAAATTAAAAACAATACCGATGCCAAAATGAACCAGTCAATTGCGGCGTTCAAGAACAATCTGACCAAGATCCGTACCGGCCGCGCCAATCCTGCTTTGCTTGACACGGTTCAGGTGGACTATTACGGTGCCATGATGCCCATCAACCAAGTGGCCAATGTGTCTTTGCTTGACGCCAGAACTATTAGCGTGCAGCCGTGGGAGAAGGGTATGGGTGCCAAGATTGAAAAAGCCATTCGCGACAGCGATCTGGGGCTCAATCCTTCCTCAATGGGGGACTTGATCCGAATTCCCATGCCAATGATGAGCGAGGAGCGCCGCAAGGAACTGACTAAATTGGTCAAAGGAGAAGGAGAAAACGCCAAAATCGCTGTGCGTAATTTGCGCCGTGATGCGAATGAGGCAGTGAAAAAATTGGTCAAGGATAAACTGGCGTCTGAAGATGATCAAAAGCGTGCTGAGGCCGATATTCAGAAAGTCACTGACCGGCGCATTATTGAGGTTGATCAACTCGTGACCGCCAAAGAGCATGAAATTATGGCCGTCTAAATACATCCATACATCTCAAGCCCCGCCCAACATGACTGCCAATCTCTCAATACCTCGCCACATTGCGATTGTTATGGATGGTAATGGCCGCTGGGCAACACGCCGATTTCTGCCACGAGTAGCTGGCCACAGTCAAGGCGTGGATGCGTTGCGCCGCTGCGTCAAAACCTGTGTAGACCGCGACGTAGAAGTATTGACTGTGTTTGCGTTCTCATCTGAAAACTGGAATCGCCCGGCGGACGAAGTGTCGTGTTTGATGGAATTGCTGGTGCTGGCGCTGGGCCGTGAAGTACCGCAATTGCGACAAGACGGTGTACGCCTTCTGTTTGTGGGTGAGCGAGCCGGTTTATCTGAGCGCGTCACACTCGGTTTAGAGCAGGCCGAATCTCTCACGGCCGACAACAAACGTCTGCTGTTGAATATCTGTTTTAATTATGGTGGCCGCTGGGATATTGCACAGGCAGCAGCCAAAGTCGCTGGTCAAGGCTTGCCGGTTACTGAAAAAAATTTGGGTGAGGCAATGGCTTTGGCTCATGTGCCCGACCCTGACTTGATTATCCGTACCGGTGGTGAGCAGCGCATCAGCAATTTTTTGCTATGGCAAGCGGCCTATGCAGAGCTGTTCTTCAGCTCCAAACTTTGGCCTGAATTTGACGAAGCTGCGTTGGACGAAGCCATTGCCGCATACCAGCACCGTGAACGCCGGTTTGGCCAGACTTCATCTCAGGTGAATGGACCAGGCATCAATGAAAAGACTGTTTTGCCTCTGAGGCAAACAGCCTAAGCGCTCTGATTTAGTCAAGCCATGCTCAAGCAACGGATTCTGACTGCGTTGGTTTTGTTGAGCTTGCTGATACCTGCACTTTTTTACCCATCAACCCATGCTTTTTTTGCCTTGATGCTACTTCTGGTGACGGCTGGTGCTTGGGAGTGGGGTCGCCTGAACGGCTTGAATACGGGCACGGCCGTGCTAATGGGTGGGCTATGCAGTTTGGTTTGCCTGGCTGCGTGGTTATCGGGCCTGCCGCAACTGCGCTTACCGTGGTTATGGGCATTCAGCGGCATAGTTTGGACTAGTGCTGCCATTGCCATGTTGCTTGGTGGTGTTTCGTCTTGGCTAAAGGTGCCACAGTTTTTGCGTTTGGGTGCTGGCTTGGCTGCCCTCAGCCTGGCCTGGCTGGCAGTAGCGCAAGCGCGTTTGATAGGCATTAATTTTCTACTGTCGGTGTTTTTGCTGGTGTGGGCTGCCGACATCTTCGCTTACTTTGCTGGACGCCGATTTGGCGCACGGTTATTCAGTCGACGTCTGGCACCGACTATCAGCCCAGGCAAAAGCTGGGAGGGTGTTTGCGGGGGCTTGCTTGGAGTGCTGCTGCTTGCCGCGGTATGGATTTGGGCAGATGAACGTTGGGCTGGCTCGGGATTGAGTCTGTACAGCCAACTGTTTACCCAGGGCCCGGTGGTGTTGCTGTTTGCTCTGGTATTTTTGATCGCCATGAGCGTGGTGGGCGATTTGCTTGAGTCGCTTATCAAGCGCAGTGCCGGCGCCAAGGACAGCAGCAATTTGTTGCCTGGCCACGGCGGTGTGCTGGATCGGGTTGATGCGTTATTGCCAGTGCTGCCATTGGCCATGATGTGGCACTCTCTGTTGAATAAATGATCACAACCTATACAAAACAGCGAATCGCCGTCCTGGGTTCTACCGGTTCCATAGGCTGCAACACGCTGGACGTTATCGCGCGGCATCCTCAGCGCTTTGAGGTATTTGCATTGACCGCCTCAACGCAAGTGGATTTGATGCTGCAGCAGTGCGCCAAGTTCAAGCCCGCCTATGCCGTGATGGCCGATGAAACCAGTGGCCGTTTGTTGGCTGAAAAAATCAAATCACACAACCTTCTAACCCGAGTGAGCTGGGGGCCCAAAGCCATTGAAGAAATGGCGGCTCATGACCAAGTGCACACTGTGATGGCGGCCATCGTGGGCGCAGCGGGCTTGGCCCCCTGCTTAGCGGCTGCTCATGCTGGCAAACGTCTTTTGTTGGCTAATAAAGAAGCGTTGGTGGTGGGTGGGCCAGTGTTTCTTGCAGCGGTGCGCGCAGGCGGGGCTACTTTGCTGCCGATTGACAGCGAGCATTCGGCGATTTTCCAATCGCTGCCACAAGAGCCAGCGACCTGGGCACAACGCGTGCAAAAAATTATTTTGACCGCTTCAGGTGGTCCGTTTCGCATTCGTGAGCCCGCCAGTCTGCGCGAAGTTACGCCGCAGCAGGCCTGCGCTCACCCCAACTGGGTCATGGGTCGCAAGATATCAGTGGACTCGGCCACGATGATGAATAAAGCGCTGGAAGTCATTGAGGCGCATTATTTGTTTGGCATGGCACCTGCTCAGCTCGAAGTGGTTATTCATCCGCAAAGCATTGTGCATTCGATGGTGCAATACACCGACACGTCAGTGGTGGCACAACTGGGCACGCCTGATATGCGGGTGCCAATTGCTTACGGCCTGGCCTGGCCCGAGCGGATGCTGTCCGGCGCAACCGCGTTGGATTTTTGTCAGTTGCCTGCCATGACATTTGAAGCCATTGAAGCCAATGACCATCCACAGCGTTTTCCCGGATTAAAGTTGGCTTGGCAAACCTTGCAGGCAACACCTGGTACAACGGCTGTTCTAAATGCTGCAAATGAAGTGGCCGTGCAAGCCTTTATTGATGAGCGCATCCGCTTTGACCAGATCCACCACATTAACGTGGATACGCTGGCGGCGGTTGCAGTGTCTGCACCATCCAGCCTGGCCGATTTACTTGCCCTTGACAGCCTGGCACGGCAATCAGCCAACCAAAGGGTCCAGCATGTGGAAAAATAGACTACCGCGCAACCAGCCTGCCTGGTTGTTGTGTTGGTTTTTTGCCTAGGGACATTTATGCTGACAGTGGTTGCTTTTGTTGTGGCTCTCGGTCTGTTGATCGCGGTGCATGAGTACGGCCACTACCGTGTGGCTGTAGCTTGCGGCGTGAAGGTGCTGCGTTTTTCTGTTGGATTTGGCAAAACGCTGTACCGTTGGCAACCCAAAAACCAGAAGTCTGGGCAATCCACCGAGTTTGTTATCGGACTGTTTCCGCTGGGTGGCTTTGTCAAGATGCTTGACGAACGTGAAGCACTGGTACCAGCCCACGAACGGCATTTGGCATTCAATACCCAGCCGCTTAAATCGCGTGTCGCCATTGTGGCGGCAGGTCCGGCAGCCAATTTGCTGTTAGCGGTGTTGATTTACGCCGGCGTCAATTGGTATGGTGTGCAGGAGCCCAAAGCGGTGCTGGCCAGCCCAGCCACAACTTCCTTGGCTCGCCAGGCCGGCCTGATGGGCGGTGAAACCGTGTTGGCCCAGTCCATTGATGGCGCAGCTTTTGAGCCCGTGTCTTCCTTTGAGCAGTTGCGCTGGAAGCTGACGCAGGCAGCATTGGCTGGCAAAGCCATGCGCCTTGAGGTAATGCCCCCTGACGGCCGCGTACCGCAGACGGTGTTGCTGGAGTTACAGCGGATTGAGAGCAAAGATGCCGATGCCCGGCTATTTCGCCAAATCGGTATTACTGGCCCGTGGACCCGCCCCGAGATTGGCGAACTGGTGCCCGGCGCGGCTGGTGACCGGGCGGGTTTGCGCAAGGGTGATCTAGTGCGCCGTGTTGACCAGACGCCGACGGTAGATGGCCAGCAGTTGCGCGAGTTGATTCGTGCCTCTGCGGGTGCAGGGAGTGATCCTAGTCTTGCCATAGTAGCCAAGCCACAGAACTGGCAAATTGAGCGTAATGGCAGCACCTTGGAAATTTTGGTTCAGCCCGACATGGTGCAAGATGGTGGGGGCAAAGTGGGTCGCATAGGGGCCTATGTGGGCGCACCACCAGAGTGGGTGACTATCCGGCATGGCCTGTTTGAAGGTGTCTGGCTGGGTGCAGTACGTACCTGGGAGGTGTCTTTACTAACGCTGAAAATGATGGGGCGCATGGTTATCGGCGAGGCCTCATTGAAGAATCTTAGCGGCCCCTTGACAATTGCTGACTATGCTGGGAAATCAGCCAGCCTGGGGGTAGTGCAATATTTGCTGTTCCTCGCCCTGATTAGCGTGAGTCTAGGGGTGTTAAACCTATTGCCGTTGCCAGTTTTGGACGGTGGGCACCTGATGTATTATCTTTGGGAGGGGGTCACAGGCAAAGGTCTGTCCGATGCGTGGATGGAACGCCTACAACGTGGCGGTGTGGCCGTACTTTTGCTCATGATGTCGGTGGCACTTTTCAACGACGTGACTAGGCTCCTGGGCTAATTCAATGCCTACTTCTGCACAGCAGTCGCGGGCGACAGCATTACACATGAAAAAACAATTCAAACGATTCGGCTTGCGTACTTTGTCAGCGGTAGCAAGCTTGGCTTTAACGGCACAAACCGCTTGGGCAATTGACCCATTCGTTTTGCGTGATATCCGGGTCGAAGGTTTGCAAAGGGTCGAGGCGGGCACCATATTTGCCACTCTGCCATTTCGCATTGGGGACAGTTACACCGATGAAAAGGGGTCAACAGCAATCCGGGTGTTGTTCGGTTTGGGGTTGTTCAAGGATGTACGCCTGGAAATCAATGGCAGTGAACTGATTGTGGTGGTGGAAGAGCGCCCTACGGTGGCCAGTGTGGATTTTGTCGGGACCAAGGAGTTTGAGAAAGATGCTTTGGTTAGCGCCCTTCGTGAGGTGGGATTATCTGAGGGGCGTCCATTTGACAAGGCGCTGGCCGACAAAGCAGAGCAAGAACTCAAGCGACAGTACATTAACCGCAGTTTGTACGCGGCACAGGTAGTCACTACAGTAACTCCGATTGAGCGCAACCGGGTCAACCTTACATTTGCTGTTATCGAGGGCGACACTGCAAAAATAAAAGATATACAAATTGTCGGCAACAGCGCGTTTTCCCAATCTACGCTTCGCGGTCTGTTCAACCTTGATACGGGTGGTTGGCTGAGTTTCTATACCAAGTCTGATGAGTACTCGCGCAGCAAACTTAATGCGGATCTCGAGTCGCTTCGCTCGTACTACCTGACCCGGGGTTATTTGGAATTCAAGATCGACTCGACCCAGGTGGCTATTTCCCCTGACAAACAGAGCATCACGATTGCTATCAATTTGAGTGAAGGTGAGCGGTACGTAGTATCGGGTGTCCGTCTTGAAGGCGCTTATCTCGGCAAGGAAGACGATTTCAAATCGCTAGTAACCATCAAACCAGGCGAAGCTTACAACGCTGACGACGTAACGCAAACCATCCGTGCGTTTGGTGATTATTTCGGCAAATTTGGCTTTGCCTTTGCTAAAGTTGATGCCAGACCCGAGATTGACCGCACTAATAACCGTGTCTTGCTGGTGCTGCAGTCGGAGCCAGCTCGCAGGGCGTACGTAAGGCGCATCAATATTGCCGGAAATAGCCGTACCCGTGACGAAGTCGTCCGACGTGAATTTCGCCAGCTCGAGTCCGCTTGGTATGACGGTGACAAAATTAAATTGTCCCGTGACCGCGTTGATCGTCTGGGTTATTTCAAGGACGTGAATGTCGATACGCAAGAGGTTCCTGGCTCACCAGACCAAGTTGATCTGAGCGTCGTGGTTACAGAAAAGCCAACCGGCAACCTCCAATTGGGGGCGGGCTTCTCCAGCGCTGAACGGTTGGCCTTGTCGTTCAGTGTTCGTCAGGAAAACGTTTTTGGGTCTGGCAATTTTCTTGGTGTTGAAGTTAACACCAGCAAGTTCAACCGGACCATTGTTTTCAACACTACAGAGCCGTATTTCACGCAAGACGGCATCTCTCGCACGGTTGACGTTTTTTACCGCGCTTCACGGCCATTAGAGAACCAGGGCGGTACATATGAGCTGCAAACCGCGGGTGCTGGGCTGCGTTTTGGTGTCCCGTTCAGTGAGACTGATACTGTTTTTTTCGGTGCGACGATAGAGCGCACCCGGATTGTTCCTGGTGTAAATATTCCAGCTGTTTATTTGGCTTATGCGAACCGCTTTGGTTTTAGCAGCAATGCGCTGCCTCTAACCGTTGGTTACGCCAGGGACGACCGGGATAGCGCCCTTGTGCCTACTCGGGGCCGATTGCAAAGGGTGAGTGCTGAATTGGGTGTTGCTGGAGATGCCCGTTACTACCGCGCCAATTACCAATACCAGCAGTTCATTCCTTTGGGCGGGCAATTCACCTTCGCCTTAAATGGTGAACTGGGCCTTGGCGGCGGATTGAATGGCAGGCCTTTCCCCGTCTTCAAGAATTTCTTCTCGGGAGGCTTGGGTTCAGTTCGAGGTTTCGAACAAGGCACGTTGGGGCCGCGAGATGTGACGGGTTCGATTACTGGCGGTGCAGAGAAGATAACGCTTAATGCGGAAGTGCTGGCGCCGTTTCCTGGTACTGGCAATGACCGTACCTTGCGTTTATTTGCTTTTGTTGATGCGGGTAATGTCTTTGGTGAAAATGAAAAAATCCGGTTTGCCAGTCTGCGCTCCTCATACGGTATCGGCTTGAGCTGGATTTCACCAGTTGGCCCTTTACGTATAGCGGCAGCCAAACCAATCAAGTCAGAGCCTGGCGATAGAATTCAAAAGTTACAGTTCCAAATTGGTACATCGTTCTAATGAATCATTTCTCCTGGTCAACGTTTTACAAGCAGTTAATTCTTGCTGCAACCTTGTGTTTGGCAAATACGGTTCAGGCGCAGGAATTTCGCATTGGTTTTGTCAACACCGACCGTATCTTCCGCGAAGCCAACACCGCCAAGGCGGCGCAGGTCAAGCTCGAACAGGAATTTTCCAAACGCGAAAAAGACTTGGTTGAACAGGGCGCTGCTATCAAATCAATCTCTGAAAAATTCGAGCGTGAGGCGCCTACCTTATCTGAGAGTCAGCGGGTGGCGCGCCAAAAGCAATTGGTCGACCAAGATCGCGATTTTCAGCGCAAGCGTCGCGAGTTCCAGGAAGATCTGAATGCGCGCAAGAACGAAGAGCTTCAACAAGTCCTTGAGCGAGCCAACCGGGTTGTCAAACAGGTGGCAGAAGCTGAAAAGTACGACGTTATTTTGCAAGAGGCTGTTTACGTCAGTCCCAAGCATGACATTACCGACAAGGTGCTCAAGGTAATGAACGGCAACAACGCGGCCGCAGGCAGATAGCCTAGTTGGCGACGGTTTTTACCCACCGCACCCATGACGGCCGTGCGCCTTGGCTTAGTCATTGAGGCATTAGGCGGCGTCTTGCATGGCGACCCTGAGGCCCTCGTTGCTGGGCTTGCTTCACTTGAATCGGCTACTTCCGCAGATTTGAGCTTTCTAAGCAACCCCAAATACCGGCGCCAACTGGCTGCTTCCAGGGCGGGTTGCATCATAGTTGCACCTGAGTTCATGATTGAAGCACTGTCGCGTGGTGCCTGTATCGTGACTGACCAACCCTATGTCTACTTTGCCCGTTTGACGCAGTTCTGGAAAAAACATTTACAAGCGAGTGAAGACGTGAGCAATGAGCCGCGCATTCATCCAAGCGCCGTAGTGCATCCGCTGGCCAGCATCAGCGCGAGTGCTTTTATTGGGCCATTGTGTGTGGTGGAACGTGGTGCCACGATAGGGGCACACAGTGTGCTTAAAGCCAGGGTCAGTGTGGGGGAAAACTGCCATGTGGGTGAGCGCTGTATCTTGCATTCTGGCGTGGTACTAGGGGCAGATGGCTTTGGTTTTGCGCCACACCAAGGAGAGTGGGAAAAAATTGAACAGTTAGGCGCAGTGCGCCTGGGCCACGATGTCGAGGTGGGGGCCAATACGTGCATTGACCGGGGTGCGCTGGGCGATACGGTCATTGAGGACGGCGTCAAGCTCGACAACCTGATTCAAATTGGTCATAACGTGCGCATTGGTCGCCACAGCGCGTTGGCTGGTTGTGTTGGTGTGGCGGGCAGCGCCGTCATTGGCGCTCACTGCACGGTGGGTGGAGGTGCCGTCATTCTCGGTCACCTTGTGCTAGCTGACCATGTGCATATTTCCGCGGCATCAGTGGTTACTCGGTCGCTACTCAAGCCTGGGCATTACAGCGGTATCTTCCCCATCGACGACAATGCAAGCTGGGAAAAAAACGCTGCCACACTTAAACAATTGCACCGTTTGCGCGAGCGCTTGTTGCATCTTGAAAAACTGCTAATGCCATGATGGATATCCACCAAATTCTTAAGCAATTGCCTCATCGTTATCCGATCTTGTTGGTGGACAGAGTGCTTGAGCTTGAAAAAGGCAAGCGCATTGTTGCGCTCAAAAATGTTTCCATCAATGAGCCGTTTTTTACGGGCCATTTCCCGCATCGCCCGGTCATGCCGGGCGTGTTGATGCTAGAGGCGCTGGCTCAGGCTGCGGCCTTGCTGGTGTTTGACATGTTGAGCATGACACCTGATGAGCAAACCGTGTATTACTTTGCTGGTATCGACAATGCACGCTTTAAACGTCCGGTAGAACCTGGTGATCAACTGTTGCTGGAAGTTGAGCTTGACAGGGCAAGAGCCGGTATTTACAAGTTCAAGGCGCGCGCCTTGGTGGGGCAGGAAACCGCAGCCGAGGCCGAGCTTATGTGTACCATGCGCCGCGTGGCTTAAGCGGCGAGCTGTATATGAGTGGCGGCATTCACCCGACGGCTTTGGTTGACCAAAAGGCCAGTTTGGACAGCAGCGTAAGCATAGGGCCGTTTACTGTAGTTGGCCCGCATGTGCGGATTGGCACTGGGACAACAATTGGCTCGCATTGCGTGATTGAAGGGCATACCACCATCGGAGCCGACAACCATATTTTTCAGTTCACATCGCTCGGCGCAATACCACAGGACAAAAAATACGCAGGTGAACCATGTAAACTGTTGATTGGTGATCGCAATACCATCCGCGAGTTTTGCACCTTTAATATTGGCTCGCCGGGTGGTGGGGGAGTTACTCGGGTAGGAAGTGACAACTGGCTCATGGCGTATGTCCACCTGGCTCATGACTGCCAGGTAGGTAGTCACACGATTTTTGCCAACAATACCCAATTGGCTGGTCATGTCGAAGTGGGTGATTGGGTGATTCTGGGTGGGTTTAGCGTGGCGCATCAGTTTGTGCGTATCGGCGCGCACAGCATGACGGCCATGTGTTCTCTGCTTTTTGCCGATTTGCCACCATTTGTCATGTGCCAGGGGCAGCCCGCACAGGCGCGCTCGATGAATTATGAAGGCTTGCGCAGACGTGGCTTTTCACCAGAACGCGTTGCTGGAGTCAAAGCCAT
The DNA here is from genome assembly GCA_021732385.1 of Burkholderiales bacterium. Classification (GTDB taxonomy): domain Bacteria; phylum Pseudomonadota; class Gammaproteobacteria; order Burkholderiales; family Burkholderiaceae_C; genus JAKFVA01. Next base: position 49,414 of record JAKFVA010000015.1, read on the forward strand.
GCACAAAGCCTTATACCGCGACGATCTAACGCTTGAAAAAGCCTGTGAGCGGATTGGCCATATTGCTAAAGACAACCCAGAATCGCAACCGGATGTGCTGATGATGCGTGCGTTTCTTGAGCAATGCTCGCCTCAGCGTGGCATTGTCCGCTGAGAGGCACGTGTGGTGGCATCTTTCGGACTGGTTGCTGGCGAGGCTTCTGGTGATCTCCTGGCTGGTTTGCTGATTGATGGCTTGCGGGTGAATTGGCCAGGGCTACAGGCCTACGGTGTTGGCGGGCCGCTAATGGCCCAACGCGGTTTTAATGCTTGGTGGCCAAGTGACATGCTGGCGGTGCGCGGTTACGTGGAAGTGCTGCGTCATTACCGAAAAATCGTCCGCATGCGCGAGCAATTGAAGGCGTGCTTGCTGGCAGTAAAGCCTGATGTGTTCATTGGCGTTGATGCACCTGACTTCAATTTGGATCTTGAGGCTGCCTTGAAGGCGCAAGGCATAAAGACGGTGCACTTTGTCTGCCCATCGGTCTGGGCTTGGCGCGCCAAACGGCTGGATAAATTGCGCGCCAGTGTGGACCACGTGCTATGCATATTCCCGTTTGAGGCGGCTTTGTTGGCTGAGCACGGCATTCCAGCCACCTACGTGGGCCATCCGCTGGCTAGCATGATTCCCATGCAAGCCGACAAAGCCGCGGCACGTGCGCAACTGGGATTGCAAAGTCATGGCCATGTGATTGCCTTGCTGCCTGGTAGTCGGGCAAGCGAGATTGCCCATTTGGCGCCCCGTTTCTTTCGTGCTGCGGCGCTGATGCGTCAATCAGACTCCGCGCTCCAATTTATTGTTCCTGTAGCGCCGGGGCTGTCAACTGCCATGCGTGAAGCTGCACAGGCTGCTGGTGTTTTATCTTGTGTGAAGTTACTCGACGGACAATCGCATACAGCTTTGGCCGCCTGCGATGCCACCTTAGTAGCCAGTGGTACGGCAACGCTGGAGGCTGCGTTGTTCAAGCGTCCCATGGTAATCGCATACCACATGAACTGGCTGAGCTGGCAGATTACGCAGCACAAGCGTTTGCAACCCTGGGTGGGCTTGCCCAACATTATTTGCGGCGAATATGTGGTGCCTGAATTGCTGCAAGAGGCCGCGACACCGCGAGCGCTGGCTGATGCCACCTTGCGCTGCTTGTATGACCTGGCTAATGCGCCCGAGAAAACCACTGCCTTGCAACGCCGGTTTGCCAAAATTCACCTTGATTTACAGCGTGATACCCCCACGCTGGCCAGCCATGCAATCGCGCAAGTCATTGCAAACTGAGCAAACCTGCCTGGTCTGGGATGCACCAGGCCTCATGGCTGGTGTGGATGAGGCAGGTCGAGGTCCCCTGGCAGGGCCAGTGGTAGCCGCTGCTGTGATCTTGGATGATTTGAACCCGATAACAGGCCTAGCTGATTCCAAGAAGCTTAGTGCCTACAAGCGCGAACGGCTGTATGACGAAATTCGCGCTAAAGCCTTGTGCTGCTCTGTGGCGCAAGCAAGCGTGGCGGAAATTGATGCGCTCAATATCCTGCAAGCGACTTTGCTGGCCATGCAACGGGCTGTGAGCGGTTTGCGGCTTAAGCCGGTCAAGGTGCTGGTGGATGGTAATCGCTTGCCTACCTTGGATATTCTGGCCGAGGCGGTGATTGGCGGGGATGCAACAATCAAAGCGATTTCCGCAGCCTCCATATTGGCCAAAGTGCATCGTGACAGGCTCTGTTTGCAAATGGATAGCCTTTATCCCGAATACGGGTTTGCTGTACACAAAGGGTATGGCACAGCCCGTCACTTACTGGCCTTGCGCAACTTTGGTGCTTGTGAGGTACATCGCCGCAGTTTTGCGCCAGTAGTGCTGGCATTGAAAAGCAACTGAGTCCGGGGTTGCTTAATGGTCGTGCGTCACATCAATTCACGCGATAACCCGCTTCTTAAGCGCTTGAAAAAACTGGCGCAGGACAGTGTCGCCTATCGCAACCTGAGCCAGGTCTGGCTGGAAGGTGATCACTTGTGTGGCAGCGCATTGAGTCAGGGTGTAGCGCCTGTAATGGCAGTATTTTCCGCCTCCTATTGGTCTCGGGCGCAGTGTCAAAGTGCGTATCCTGCCGTGGAAACGGTTGTAGTCGAGGATCAGCTATACGCTGCTATCAGCCCCCATGATTCACCCGCTCCGATGGCCTTCGTGGTTGACTTGCCAGCAACGCCCGGCATAAACGGGCTGATGCATACGCTGGTGCTTGACAGGGTGCAAGACGCGGGTAACGTGGGTTCCATTTTGCGCAGTGCGGCGGCCTTTGGGGTAGGGCAGGTGATTGCGCTCAAAGGTACAGCGGCGCTTTGGGCCCCCAAGGTCGTGCGTGCTGGTATGGGTGCGCATTTCAGTTTGCACCTGATTGAACAAGCTACAGCAGATGATTTGAGTGCTTTGCAATTGCCGTTGGTGGTTAGCAGTTCACACCAAGGGGAATTTTTGCAGGTCATTAAGCTGTCACAACCATGTGCCTGGGTTTTTGGGCATGAAGGGCAGGGCGTATCCCTGGATCTGATGGCACGCGCGGAACTTTCAGTGCGGATTGCGCAGCCTGGTGGCCAAGAATCATTAAACGTGGCAGCTGCGGCCGCTATTTGCCTGCATGCAAGCGCAATCGCGGCACTGAATTCCTAGGGTAACCGCTAGGCTGGACTATAATTAAGGGCTTTTCTCACACGCCGCCCACGCGCCATTCAAGCACCTTCCAATCAAAAGCAACAATCAGACTGAGCTCTTAAAAGTCAGATCTTGAATGTGCTTGGGCGTACCCGAATTAAAACGGAGAACCCGGTGCTTTTGTCCCTTCAGGGAACCTTCCCTCCCGCTATTTTGGCGCTCGCTGACGGCACAGTCTTTTTGGGTAATTCCATTGGCGTTTCAGGCCAGGCAGTAGGTGAGGTGGTGTTCAACACTGCCATGACCGGCTACCAGGAAATCCTCACTGACCCAAGCTATTGCCAGCAAATTGTCACACTGACCTACCCACATATTGGCAACTATGGCGTCAATGAACAAGATGTGGAATCTTCGCGCGTCCACGCTGCCGGGCTGGTAATCAAAAACCTGCCTTTACTGGCTTCCAATTTTCGCCAGAGCATGCCACTAAATGTATATTTGCAGCGTGAAAAGACGGTAGCTATTGCCAATATTGATACCCGCAAGCTGACCCGTTTGCTGCGCACCAAAGGCACTCAAAACGGCTGTGTCATGGGTTTGGCACAGGGTGAGGTTGCCACTCAAACACGCATCGATCAGGCAATTGCTGCTGCCCAAGCCGCCCCCAGTATGACGGGGCTTGATTTGGCCAAAGTGGTTTCAGTGGCTCAGCCTTATGCTTGGACGCAAACTGAGTGGATGCTGGCCAATGCCGATGGCAAGCCGGGGTATGGCGAATTGGCAGCGTCAAAATTTCATGTGGTGGCTTATGACTTTGGTGTCAAGCAGAATATTTTGCGCATGCTGTGCGCGCGTGGTTGCAAGGTGACGGTAGTGCCTGCCCAAACCAGTGCCGCTGAAGTATTTAAATACAAACCAGACGGTGTGTTTTTGTCTAATGGCCCGGGCGACCCTGAGCCTTGTGACTATGCGATTGCCGCTACCCGTGAAATTATTGAAAGTGGTACACCTACTTTTGGTATTTGTCTGGGCCATCAAATCATGGCGCTGGCCTCAGGAGCAAAAACTTTCAAGATGAAGTTTGGTCACCATGGTGCCAATCACCCCGTGCAAGACTTAGATACTTTGCGTGTCAGCATCACCAGCCAGAATCATGGTTTTGCTGTTGATGAAAAGTCCCTACCAGTCAATTTGCGCGCCACGCATATCAGCTTGTTTGACGGTACGCTGCAAGGCCTAATGCGCACTGACCAACCCGCGTTTTGCTTTCAGGGTCATCCCGAAGCGAGTCCCGGGCCGCATGACATCGGCTATCTGTTTGACCGGTTCATGGCGCTGATGCAGGTGCGACATATGGCAATGGCGGAGAAAAATTAACATGCCTAAACGCACTGACCTCAAATCCATTCTCATCATCGGCGCTGGCCCGATCATCATTGGCCAAGCCTGCGAATTTGACTACTCAGGCGTGCAGGCCTGCAAGGCATTGCGTGAGGAGGATTACAAAGTCATTCTCATCAACAGCAACCCCGCCACCATCATGACCGACCCTGCTACTGCGGACATGACTTACATCGAGCCGATTACTTGGCAAACGGTAGAGAAAATCATTGCCAAAGAGCGGCCCGATGCCATCTTGCCAACCATGGGTGGGCAGACTGCACTCAATTGCGCGCTGGATTTATGGCGTCACGGTGTGCTGGAGAAGTATGGCGTTGAGTTGATTGGTGCGTCACCCGAGGCCATTGACAAGGCCGAGGACCGCCTCAAGTTCAAAGACGCCATGACGAAAATCGGTCTCGGCTCTGCCCGCTCAGGTATAGCGCACAGCATGGAAGAGGCTTGGGTTGCACAGAAAACCTTGGGCTTTCCTACCGTGATTCGCCCTAGTTTCACGCTGGGCGGCACGGGCGGCGGCATTGCCTATAACGCTGAAGAATTTGAAGTTATCTGCAAGCGCGGCCTGGAAGCCTCGCCGACCAGTGAGCTGCTGATTGAAGAATCGCTGCTGGGCTGGAAAGAGTATGAGATGGAGGTGGTGCGCGACAAGGCAGATAACTGCATCATTGTTTGCTCCATTGAAAATCTTGACCCGATGGGCGTACACACCGGCGATTCAATTACCGTGGCCCCGGCGCAAACATTGACCGACAAAGAGTACCAGATCATGCGCAACGCCAGCCTGGCGGTGCTGCGCGAGATTGGCGTGGATACCGGTGGCAGCAATGTGCAGTTCTCGGTCAATCCGGCCGATGGCCGCATGATCGTGATCGAGATGAACCCGCGGGTCTCGCGCTCATCAGCGCTGGCCTCCAAAGCCACGGGTTTTCCTATTGCCAAGGTTGCTGCCAAGCTGGCGGTGGGATACACGCTGGATGAGTTGCGCAATGACATCACGGGCGGTCTTACACCTGCGAGCTTTGAGCCAAGTATTGACTACGTGGTCACCAAAATACCGCGCTTTGCTTTTGAAAAATTTCCCACGGCAGATTCCCGCTTGACCACGCAAATGAAGTCGGTAGGTGAGGTGATGGCGATTGGCCGTACCTTCCAGGAGAGTTTCCAGAAAGCGCTGCGTGGCCTTGAAGTGGGTGTTGACGGCATGAACGAGAAAACCCAGGACCGCGAAGTGCTGGAAAAAGAATTGGGCGAGCCTGGCCCAGAGCGCATCTGGTATGTGGGTGATGCGTTTGCGCTGGGTTTGTCGGTGGACGAGGTATACGACCTCACCAAAATCGACAAATGGTTTCTGGTGCAAATTGAAGAGATTGTCAAAATCGAAATCGAATTGGAAACCAAGACATTGGCCCAGCTAGATCGTGCCACTTTGCTGGCTCTGAAGAAAAAAGGCTTTTCAGACCGCCGCTTGGCGCGTCAGCTTAAAACTACCGACACCGCTGTGCGGCAAGCCCGCTTGGCTTTGAATGTGCGCCCGGTGTTCAAGCGAGTGGACACCTGCGCGGCCGAATTTGCCACCAACACAGCCTACCTGTACTCCACCTATGAGGATGAGTGCGAAGCTGAGCCTACAAGCAATAAAAAAATCATGGTGCTGGGCGGAGGCCCCAACCGTATTGGCCAAGGTATTGAGTTCGACTACTGCTGTGTTCATGCAGCACTGGCCATGCGCGAAGACGGCTACGAGACCATCATGGTCAACTGCAATCCGGAAACCGTCTCGACGGATTACGACACTTCCGACCGTCTGTATTTTGAGCCGCTTACGCTCGAAGACGTGCTAGAGATCGTAGACAAGGAAAAGCCGCTTGGCGTTATCGTGCAGTACGGCGGGCAAACGCCGCTCAAACTGGCGCTTGCCCTGGAGGCCAATGGTGTACCCATCATCGGCACCAGCCCTGACATGATTGACGCCGCTGAAGACCGTGAGCGCTTTCAGAAGCTGCTGCACGAGCTGGGCTTGCGCCAGCCGCCAAATGCCACTGCGCGCACCGAGCCCGAGGCCCTGGAAAAAGCCGCTGCCCTGGGTTACCCCCTGGTGGTGCGGCCCAGCTATGTGTTGGGTGGCCGCGCCATGGAAATCGTGCACGAGCAGCGTGACTTGGAGCGCTACATGCGCGAGGCAGTCAAGGTATCGCACGACTCGCCGGTGCTGCTCGACCGTTTTTTGAATGATGCAATTGAATGCGATGTGGACGCCATTTGCGATGGCCACCGCGTGTTCATCGGGGGCGTCATGGAGCACATTGAACAAGCTGGTGTGCACAGTGGTGATTCGGCATGCTCGCTGCCACCGTATTCACTCTCCAAGGAGACGGTTGACGAACTCAAGCGCCAAACCACAGCTATGGCCCATGCATTGAAAGTAGTGGGATTAATGAATGTGCAATTTGCTATTCAGCAAATCCCCGATGCAGCCGGCGTCGTACGCGACGTAATCTATGTGCTGGAGGTTAATCCCCGTGCCAGCCGTACGGTGCCCTATGTGAGCAAGGCTACCGGCATCCAGCTGGCCAAAGTAGCGGCGCGCTGCATGGTTGGTCAGTCGCTTGATGCGCAAGGCATTCAGGGCGAAGTGTCGCCGCCATATTTCAGCGTCAAGGAGGCGGTATTTCCCTTCGTCAAGTTTCCTGGGGTAGATACCATTTTGGGCCCCGAGATGAAGTCCACTGGCGAGGTCATGGGCGTTGGAAAAACCTTTGGCGAGGCCTTTGTAAAAAGCCAATTGGGCGCGGGCACCCGATTGCCACGCCCGTTCAAAGCCGATGGCAGCGCGGCGGGCAAGGTGTTTCTCACTGTCAAAAATTCAGACAAACCGCGAGCAATCGAGGTGGCCCGCCAGTTGGCGGCGCAAGGTTTTCAGCTCGTCGCAACTAAGGGTACGGCAGCGGCCATCAGTGCTGCAGGCGTAACCTGCGAGAGCGTCAACAAAGTCACTGAGGGTCGGCCACATGTAGTGGACATGATCAAGAACGATGAGATTGCGTTGGTCATCAACACCGTGGAAGAGCGCCGCAATGCTATCAAGGATTCGCGCGCCATCCGCACCTCGGCACTGCTGGCGCGGGTTACGACCTACACCACCATTGCCGGCGCTGAAGCAGCGGTGGAAGGCATGAAGTACATCGATCAGCTGGGTGTCATATCGGTGCAGGAGATGCACGCCCAGCTGGCAGCGTGCGGCACCGCATAACGGCATAATCAGCCATCAAAACCGCCGGGCCAAGCTCGGCGGTTTCCATTTGTACCGCCTGGCGGTTCGTATTCAAAGACAAACAAGCATGGCCACTTTACCCATTACCAAACGCGGCGCTGAAAAGCTCAAAACCGAATTACATAAACTTAAAACGGTGGACCGTCCCTGGGTCATCAATGCTATTGCCGAAGCCCGCGCCCAAGGCGATTTGAGCGAGAACGCCGAATACGATGCCGCCAAAGACCGCCAGGGCTTTATTGAGGGTCGTATTCAAGAGATTGACAGCAAGCTCTCGATGGCGCAAGTCATCGACCCAGCCAGCTTGAATGCCGAGGGCAAAGTGGTATTTGGTTCCACCGTGGAGTTACAAGACGAAGACACTGGCGATAAGGTCACCTATCAAATAGTGGGTGAAGATGAGGCAGATTTGAAACTGGGCTTAGTCAATATTTCCAGTCCGATTGCGCGCGCGCTGATTGGCAAAGACGAAGGCGATGTGGCTGAAGTGGTAGCCCCTGGTGGCATTAAGCGCTACGAAATTGTGTTGGTTAAATACGTTTAACCCTAATGGTTGATCCCACAGCGCGCTGGCCATGAAATTTTTGCTTTACCAGCGCCTGCCCTTGTTTTTGGCTGCCTTCTGGTGGGCCAGTTTGGGCGCAGTAGGCTTTTTGGTTGTGCCACTTTTGTTTGTGCATCTGGCTACGCCTGCCCTGGCAGGCACGATGGCGGCCAAGCTCTTTACGGCGCAAACCTGGGTGGGCGTGGTGTGCGCTACCTGCTTGCTGCTAATTTCAAGGTCAGATAAAGCACCAGTCCCCACCCGGCTTGTAGGTTCTGCCCTCATTTTTTTAGTACTGGGCCTCTTACTGGCATTGCTTGGTGAGTTTGCCATTGCACCGCGCATTGTGTCGGCTCGTGCGTTGGCAGGCGCGACCAGTACGGACCTTAAGCTTTGGCACAGCTTAGGCAGTGCCGTGTATTTGGTGCAGTGGATTTGCGCTGGCGTGACGCTTTGGCGCTTGAGTGCCCCGGTGGTTAGCGAAGCTGGCGATACCGCCGCTGTGAAGGGCGATGACCCCGACTAACCCAGTTGCGAACGCTTGACGCTTTTTTGTTTGGTCTTGGCACGTTTTACGGTGCCGCCTTGCGTCAAACGCTGGTTGCCAAGAACACGCAGGGTTTTCACCTCAGGCCGCTGGCCACCACGCGAGCTGTACTTGAGCACCTTGAAATCGCGCGGGCCACCCATGCGGTCTTCGTCGGGGGTTTTGACTTTCTCCGGTAAGGGCCGCCACAGCACCAGCAGCTTGCCAATGTGCTGTATGGGCGCGGCGTTCAGCGCATTGGCTAAGTGCTGAAATAACTGTTCGCGCTGGGCGCGATCATCGCCCAACACGCGAATTTTGATAAGGCCATGAGCACTAAGCGCAGCCTCGGTTTCTTTTTGCACAGCAGGCGTCAGGCCGTCGCTGCCAATCATCACCACAGGCGAGAGGTGGTGGGCATCAGCGCGGTGGCTTTTGCGCTGGGCGGGGGTAAGTTGAATCAAGGGCATGGACCTATTATCGCTTCGGCTGCTGCTGCGCTACTTTGCCTCGCCTTGCAAAATGCAGCTGCAATACAGTCGGTCATTGTGGTCACCAAGTGACAATATGGGCAATGAAGGTCAAAACTCAAAGCAAAAAGGTTAACAAGGCGTGGTTGAACGACCATGTCAACGACACCTACGTCAAGCTGGCTCAAAAAGAAGGTTTTCGCTCACGCGCAGCCTACAAACTCAAGGAAATCGATGAAACATTGGGTTTAATCAAGCCGGGCAATCTGGTGGTCGATCTGGGCAGTGCGCCAGGCGCCTGGAGCCAGTACGTACGCCGTCGCCTGTCGCCTCAAGGAGCGGCAACAGGCATGCTTAATGGCCAGATTTTGGCGCTCGATCTGCTGCCCATGGAACCCGTGGAAGGTGTGCAGTTTCTTCTGGGCGACTTTCGCGAAGCCGATTTGTTGGCGCGGCTTGAGGTGCTTTTGGCCGGACGCCGAGTTGATGTGGTGGTGTCGGACATGGCCCCCAATTTGTCGGGCATTGATTCGGCTGACGCTGCGCGAATCAGCCATCTGGTGGAGTTGGCCCTTGAGTTCAGTCAAAAACACCTCACCTCAGAGGGAGCATTGGTAGCCAAAGTTTTTCATGGTGGTGCCTACGCGCCTTTGGTCAAGGAATTCAAAAATCGCTTCAAAATGGTTAAACCCTTTAAACCAAAGGCCTCGCGCGACAAGTCGTCAGAAACTTTTTTGGTAGGTGTGGGCGTCAAGAATGCGCCACTTGCGTGATGCAAATCACGCCCAAAACCTTGCTTTACCCTTGCACAGCCTATGGGCGCAGTAAGCATTGCCAATGGCAAAAGCCTCTTGTAGCCTTAAAATGAGTCGTCAAAATGACATGTTCTTGAATCGGAGTACAGCTTGAACAATCAATGGTTTTCCAAAGTGGCTATCTGGCTAGTGATTGCCATGGTGCTGTTTACTGTATTCAAACAGTTCGATACGCGCAGTGCAGCCAATTCGGGCTATCTGGGCTACTCTGACTTCTTGGAAGAAGTGCGCAGCAATCGCATCAAGAGCGCCACTATCCAGGAGGGCCAGGGTGGCACGGAAATCGTGGCGCTCACCAATGACGAGCGCCGCGTGCGCACTACCGCTACCTACCTTGATCGCGGCTTGGTCGGTGATTTGATCGCCAACGGTGTCAAGTTTGACGTCAAGCCGCGTGAAGAAGGCTCGCTTCTGGTTACCCTGTTAGTTAGCTGGGGCCCGATGCTGCTCCTGATTGGCGTGTGGATTTATTTCATGCGGCAAATGCAAGGCGGCGGCAAGGGTGGGGCCTTTAGCTTTGGCAAAAGTAAAGCCCGCATGCTGGATGAAAACACCAACCAGGTGACTTTTGCCGATGTGGCGGGCTGCGATGAGGCCAAAGAAGAAGTCAAGGAAGTGGTGGACTTTCTCAAAGACCCGCAACGCTTCCAGAAACTTGGTGGCCGCATACCGCGCGGGCTGCTTTTGGTTGGCCCACCCGGCACCGGCAAAACCTTGCTGGCCAAGGGCATTGCGGGCGAGGCCAAAGTGCCGTTCTTTTCCATCAGCGGCTCGGACTTTGTGGAAATGTTTGTGGGCGTGGGCGCAGCCCGCGTACGCGACATGTTTGAAAACGCCAAAAAGAATGCGCCCTGCATCATCTTTATTGACGAGATTGACGCTGTAGGCCGCCAGCGTGGCGCAGGCTTGGGCGGTGGCAACGACGAGCGCGAGCAGACACTCAACCAGATGCTGGTGGAGATGGACGGCTTTGAAACCAATCTTGGCGTGATCGTGGTGGCCGCAACCAACCGACCCGATATTTTGGACGCTGCATTGCTGCGCCCTGGCCGCTTTGACCGCCAGGTCTATGTAACGCTGCCCGACATTCGCGGCCGCGAGCAGATTTTGGGTGTGCACATGCGCAAAGTGCCGATTGGCCAAGACGTCAATGCGGGCATCATTGCCCGCGGTACGCCCGGCATGAGCGGCGCGGATTTGGCCAATTTGTGCAACGAAGCCGCCCTGATGGCTGCGCGTCGCAACGCCCGTGTGGTTGAAATGCAGGACTTTGAGAAAGCCAAAGACAAAATCCTGATGGGCCCTGAGCGCAAGAGCATGGTCATGCCCGAAGAAGAGCGCCGCAACACGGCCTACCACGAGTCTGGCCACGCCCTTTTGGGCAAGCTGCTGCCCAAGTGCGACCCGGTGCACAAAGTCACGGTGATTCCGCGCGGCCGCGCCCTGGGCGTCACCATGAGCCTGCCCGCCGCCGACCGCTACAGCTACGACAGCGAGTTCATGCTCAGCCAGATTGCCATGCTCTTTGGTGGCCGCATTGCTGAAGAAGTGTTCATGAAACAAATGACCACGGGTGCCAGCAACGATTTCGAACGCGCCACGCAACTGGCCCGTGACATGGTGATGCGTTACGGCATGAGCGAGGCACTCGGCCCCATGGTCTATGCCGACAATGAAGGCGAGGTTTTCTTGGGCCGCTCGGTGACCAAAACCACCAACATGAGCGAGCAAACCATGCAAAAGGTCGATACGGAAATCCGCCGCATCATCGATCAGCAGTACGCACTGGCGCGCAAGCTTATTGAAGACAACTCAGACAAAATGCATGCAATGGCCAAAGCCCTGCTTGAATGGGAAACCATTGATGCTGACCAGATTGACGACATCATGGCGGGCCGCGCGCCGCGCCCGCCAAAAGACTGGACGCCGCGTGTCCCACCTGCTGGCGGCGGCAGTGGTGGCAGCCCGGTCGTGCAACCCGAGGCGGCTCCCACAGCAGCTTGAATCAGACATGCCTTTGACGGCATAACATAACGGGGCAATATGCCCCGTTTTTTTTTGGCAAGATGACGCCCATGCTTTGGCAAACCACCCGCTTCACAATTGATCTGGCGCAGCCGCGCGTGATGGGCATTGTCAATCTCACGCCGGATTCTTTCTCTGACGGTGGTGCGTGTTACCAGCCGGGTGGCGGCATTGCCGCGGCGCTTCGCCACTGCGAGCAACTGTTGCACGACGGCGCTGACATGCTCGATTTAGGCGCCGAATCGTCGCGTCCCGGTGCGTTGCCCCTGCCGCTTGAGGAAGAAGTGGCACGCCTGCTACCTGTTCTGCAAGCGGCCCTTAAGCTCGGCGTTCCGGTATCGGTAGACACCTACAAGCCGCAGGTAATGCAGATTGCACTGGATGCCGGGGCTGACATCATCAATGACATCTGGGCATTGCGCCAGCCTGGTGCAATGCCAGTGATTGCGTGCCATCCTAATTGCGGTGTGTGCCTGATGCATATGCACCGCAACCCGCAAACCATGCAAAGCGCGCCCATGGCGGGCGATGCCGTGCCACAAGTGGCTTTGTTTTTGCAGCAGCAGGCCGATGCCTTGAAAAACCTGGGCATTGCGACTAAGCGCATTTGCATTGACCCCGGTATTGGCTTTGGCAAAACCGTGGCACAAAACTTCGCGCTGCTGGCTCGGCAAAGTGAGTTGCTGGCGCTGGGTTACCCGTTGCTGGTGGGCTGGTCGCGCAAGTCGTCGTTGGCTGCGGCTATCAATCCCAGTTTGGCTAACGCCGCCGCGCTCGACCCCAAGGAGCGCATGGTGCCCAGCGTGGCAGCGGCTGTGCTGGCGGCTGAGCGTGGTGCACGCGTGTTGCGGGTGCATGATGTGCGCGATACCGTGCAAGTGCTGAAAATCTGGCAAGCGATGCAAAATACCGCAATCGCTTAGGACAACTACCGCACAGACCAGGTTTCAAAAGCGGTGTAGTCTGTTGCTGCTTGAAAACCCCAAAAAGAATCGTTTATGACCAGAAAATATTTCGGCACCGACGGCATTCGGGGCACAGTGGGACAACACCCTATCGTGCCGGATTTTGTGATGATGCTGGCCCATGCCGTAGGCCGCGTGCTCAAAAAAACCGAAGCCCGCCCCACGGTGCTGATTGGCAAAGATACGCGTATCTCGGGCTACATGCTCGAATCGGCGCTGGAGTCGGGCTTTAATTCTGCGGGGGTTGACGTGGTGCTGCTTGGGCCACTGCCCACACCCGGCGTTGCCTACCTGACGCGCGCGCTGCGGGCTAGCCTGGGCGTGGTTATCAGTGCCAGCCATAACCCGTATCAAGACAACGGCATCAAGTTCTTCAGCGCCGCCGGAACCAAACTCAGCGACGCCTGGGAGCAAGATGTGGAAGCGGCGCTGGAAATCCCCCCCACCTGGGCAGACTCGTCACACCTGGGCAAAAGCCGCCGCCTTGATGATGCCGCGGGCCGCTACATCGAATTTTGCAAAAGCACATTTGCCAATGATTTGACGCTCAAGGGCCTGCGCATTGTGGTGGATGGCGCGCATGGCGCGGCCTACCAGATAGCGCCCAAGGTGTTTCATGAGCTCGGAGCCGAGGTGGTGCCCATGGGCTGCGCGCCCGATGGCTTCAACATCAACGACGGCGTGGGTGCCACGCATCCGCAGGCGCTGGTGCAAGCGGTGGCGCAGCATCGCGCCGATTACGGCATCGCGCTAGACGGTGACGCCGACCGGCTGCAAATTGTGGACGCCCAGGGCCGCCTGTTCAATGGGGACGAGCTGCTGTACTTGATGTTGTCCGAACGGCTGGCACGCGGCGAGGCGGTGCCGGGCATTGTGGGCACGCTGATGACCAACATGGCGGTTGAACTGGCAATTCGCGCGCGTGGCGTTGAATTTGTGCGCAGTCCGGTGGGTGACCGCTATGTGCTGGAAGCGCTGGAGCAGCGCGGCTGGCTGCTTGGCGGCGAGGGCTCGGGCCATTTACTGGCGTTGGACAAGCACACAACCGGCGATGGCCTCATTAGCGCGCTGCAAGTGCTGCAAGCCACCCAGCGCAGTGGCCAGACATTGGCGGCGTTGCTGAGCGACGTGACACTGTTTCCGCAAACCTTGCTGAATGTGCGCCTGAAACCGGGGCAGGACAGCAAGCGCCTGCAAGCCGATACGCGGCTGACCCAGGCGCTAGCCAGCGAGGAGTCTGCCCTGGCGGGCACTGGCCGCGTGCTGATTCGTGCCAGCGGCACCGAACCGCTGCTGCGCGTCATGGTGGAGGCGCGCCAAACCACTGTGGCCCAGGCCTGCGCGCAGCGGCTGGTGGATGTGGTGCAGGCTTTGTAGTTGCGCAATGGGCATTGCCATTGTTCGCGCTGATTACGCGGTGCCCGCCCATGCGCAAGCGCTGGTAAGCTTGCTCGACGCGTATGCGCACGACCCGGCGGGTGGTGGTGCGCCGCTGGGCGAATTTGCCAAAACCCACGTGGTGGCCGGTTTGGCGCAGCGTTCGCACGCCTTCAGTGTGCTGGCGTTTGAGGGCGAACCAAACCAGACTGAGGCCATCGGCCTGGTCAACTGTTTTGAAGGTTTTTCCACCTTTGCCGCCCGCCCGCTGGTGAACGTGCACGATGTGGTGGTACTGCCTAGCCACCGTGGCCAGCGCTTAGCCCAGCAGATGCTGGCGCTGGTGGAAACCATTGCGCGCGAACGCGGTGCCTGCAAACTTACGCTGGAGGTGCTGGCGGGCAACCACAACGCCCAACGCCTCTACCAGCGCCTGGGCTTTGCCGCCTACCAGCTTCAGCCGGAGCTGGGACACGCGCAGTTTTTACAAAAATGGCTGGATGTGCAGCCTTGAGTGGGTAAAAATCCTATTTTTACTATTAAAATAGTAGTAAAAAAGCATAGCGCTACCCGCTCGTCAATGCTGTGTTTGAGCCGAATAATCAGTCCAAAAAAAGACTAAAAAATTGCAATTTTTGGCTTGGCCACGCGCATTGGCTGATCAAGGCTTGCAGGGCTGGCGCTTGGCCGTCAGCGCGCTGTTTCTGAATAGCGCTGGGTCAAAGCAGCTGCGTACGGGCGCAGCAACACAGTGACGCGCACCAGTTCCTGCATGACATCGACGATGCGGTAGTAATACGCGCTGGCGCGCATGCGGCCAGCGTCGTCAAATTCTTTGTACGCCATGGCCACGCTTGACTGGTTGGGAATGGTGAACATGCGCATCCAGCGGCCCAGCAGGCGCAGTGTGTTGACCGCGTTAAACGACTGCGAGCCGCCCGACACCTGCATAACCGCCAGCGTGCGGCCTTGGGTGGGGCGCATGCCGCCTAACTCCAGCGGCAAATGGTCAATTTGCGCTTTCATGACAGCGCTAACCGTGCCATGCCGTTCGGGACTGCACCAGACCATACCCTCAGACCACAGCGCATGCTGGCGCAGCTCGTGCACGGCAGGGTGGTCGTCGCCTAGCGACTGGTCGGGCAGGGGCAAGTCAGCGGGGTCAAAAATACGCACTTCGCAACCCATGTGAATCAGCAGGCGCGCCGCTTCTTCCACCGCCAGCCTAGAGAATGAGCGCGGCCGCAGCGAACCATACAGCAGCAAGATGCGCGGCGGGTGGCCCAAAAGGTCAGGCAGGGCGTCAGTGCCTATTGACGCCAGCAGCTCGCCCTGCAGCGCTGGCAAATGGCCGGGTGCATCGAGGCTGCGCAGGCGCGTAAACGCTGGGATTGGATTTTTCATCTAGCTGGGCCGTACTTTTCAGGTGGGCTTGAAAGCCCGGTTCAATGCCACGCCCAACAGCGCGCCTACGCATTGGGCCGCTACAAAGGCCAGGGCGCTGGCAGGCGCAATCCCGGCAAAGCTGTCGCTTAACATGCGGCCCAGCACGGCGGCAGGGTTAGCAAAGCTGGTACTGGCAGTAAACCAGTAGGCCGCGCCGATGTAGCAGGCCACCAAGACACTGGCCTTGGCATGTACGCCGACAGCACAGCTGCGCAGAATCACAAAAATCAGCCCGCCCGTAGCGACTGCCTCCGCCACCCACAAGCCAGGGCTGGCGCGCAATTTGGCTGAGGCTTGCAAAACCGGTAGGTCAAACATCAGGTGGGCCAGCCAGGCACCGGCTACCGCACCAGCGAGTTGCATGGCAATGAAAACAGCTGCAATGCGTACGCGCTGGGCCCTGGATTGCTGGTTAGTGGGTTCAAAAAAAGTAAAAACCAGTGTGATCAATGGATTCAAGTGCGCGCCGCTGACTGGTCCGAACACCTCAATCAGCACATACAGCGCAAATACCGTGACCAGGGTATTGGCCAGCAACGCCAGGCCCGTGTTGCCGCCTGAAAGCGCGTCAGCCATGATGCCGGAACCAATAACAGCGCACAGCAACATGGCTGTGCCTGCAAATTCAGCCAGCGCTCGCTGGCGCAAGGGCGGGGCGGTCAAGTGGCGGCCGCCACTTGAGGCGTACCGCTGGCAGAGGCCGTGCCCGCCAGGCCGCGCGCCTGGGTTTGCAGCATCATCTTGTCCATTTTGGAGAGCGGCAGGCTTAGCAGCAACTCCAGTCGCAGGCGAATCTGATGCAAGGTTTGACGAAAGGCCTCCAGACGCTGTGCGTCTGTACCTTTCACTTCAGAGGGGTCGGCATAGCCCCAGTGGGCGGTGGCGGGTTGGCCAGGCCAAAACGGGCAAACTTCGCCCGCGGCGTTATCGCACACAGTAATCACCAAATCCATGTGCGGCGCATCGGGCAGGGCAAATTCATCCCAATTTTTACTACGCAGCCCCTCAGTGGGCACGCCGGCATGCTCAAGCACTTGCAAGGCCAGTGGGTTGGGCTGCTGATTTTTACGCGGGCTACTACCGGCTGAGTAAGCCTTGAATTTGCCGCGTGCCATTTTGTTCAGCAAGGCCTCTGCCAAGATGCTGCGTGCGGAATTGTGGGTGCATAAAAAGAGCACATTGATAACGGGGTGGGTGTTGTCGTTCATGGCAGGTGTTCTGGGTTGGGGTGGATGGGGGTTGGCGTAAATTGGTGGCTTAGCAATCCAGGCAAGCCGCAACTTCGGTCAGTTCGCAGGATTGGCCCTCGCAGCAGTGTTCGCTCAAATAAGCCACTAGGCTGTTCATGTGTTGAAAGTTGGCGCGATAGACCACTTGCCTGCCACGCGATTCGTTTTGCACCAGGCAGGCATAGAGCAATTCTTTGAGATGAAATGACAGCGCACTGGGGCTGATTGCCAGCTGCTGCGCAATTGAGCCCGCAGGCATGCCAGTGGGCCCGGCTACCACCAGCAGCCTGAAAATGCGCAGCCGGTGCGCCTGTGACAGGGCAGTCAGCGATTTCAGTACTTGGGTTTCATCAGCGGTATTCATTTCCATATTTCAAATAATATTGAAATATTGATTGGATTGCAAGCATCATGCAATTGAGAACGACAATCCGAGAAATAAAATTCATGTCACATATTTGCAATCAAACCGACATATTCACGTCACTACACGCTTTCAGACTATCAATCACAACAACAGAACTGCAAAGCATCGCACCATGGGCAAAGGCTTCGGCGTAAATTTTGAATCCGATGACGGCGTCAATACCGGATCAAACCCCAGCATTCACGAGGTGGATGCTGAGCGCCGCCATGTCCTGAAATGCACTGCTACCGCTGTAGCTTTGCTAATGGGCTCACACGGCTGGGGCACCACGGGCCAGGGCAAACCACTGGGCTTTACCGCAGTGCCGCCTAGCATGCTTGATGTGCTGACTGTGCCGCCAGAGTATGAGGCGCAGGTGTTATACCGTTGGGGTGACGCCACGGGTATGCCAACGGGTGCACCGCAGTTCAATGCCGATGCTTCAAACAGCTGGCAAGAGCAGAGTCTGCAAGCGGGAATGCACCACGATGGCATGGAATACTTTGCGCTGGATAAAAATCCGCGTCATGGCGTAATAGCCGTCAACCACGAATACACCGATGACGGCCTGCTGCACAGCGATGGCATGACCAATTGGACGGCTGACAAGGTTAAAAAATCGCAAGCCGCGCATGGTGTGAGCGTGATCGAGGTGGTGCAGCAGCAGGGTCAGTGGCGTGTAGTGATGAACTCCAAATACGCACGCCGCATTACGGCCATTACGCCGATGCGCCTGTCTGGTCCGGCCGCCGCACATGCGCTGCTTAAAACTGGGGATGATCCGGCTGGTTTGCTGGCGCTGGGAACCATTAACAACTGTGCGTCAGGTCGTACGCCCTGGGGCACATACCTGACTTGCGAAGAAAATTGGAATGGTGTTTTCTCGGCACCCGCCAAGCCGTCTGAAGACCAGCGCCGCTACGGCCTGCGCCCCGGCGGCTTTGGTTACCGCTGGCACGAATTTGATGCGCGTTTTGATGTGCAAAAAACGCCCAACGAACCCAATCGTTTTGGCTGGGTGGTGGAAATCGATCCGATGGATGCCAGCCAAATACCAGTCAAGCGCACCGCGCTGGGCCGTTTCAAGCATGAAGGTGCCACCACTGCATTGACCCAAGATGGCCGTGCGGTGGTTTATATGGGCGACGACGAGCGCTTTGAGTATGTCTATAAGTTTGTTAGCCGCGACCGTGTTAAGCCCGGTGGCTTCAAGACCAACCAAAACCTGCTCGACCACGGCATCTTGTACGTGGCCCGGTTTGACACACGTGGTTTTGGCACATGGTTGCCGCTGGTTCATGGCGAAAACGGGTTGAACGCGCAAGCCGGATTTTCCAGTCAGGCTGAGGTAGTGACACGCTGCCGCCAGGCTGCTGATGTTGTGGGCGCCACCAAGATGGACCGTCCCGAGTGGATTGCCGTGCATCCGCAAACTGGCGAGGTTTACATCACGCTGACCAATAACAGCCAGCGTGGCCAGCTTGGCAAAGTGGTGGACGATGCCAATCCGCGCGCGGACAACGTCATGGGTCATATCATTCGTTGGCGCGAAGGGGCTACGTCCAGTGCGGATGCGGCGGCGCTGGAGTTTCGCTGGATGCACTTTGTGCTGGCGGGCGATCCCAATGCCGAAAAAGTCGAGCACCAGGGCAATATCAAAGGCGACATTTATGGGAGCCCTGATGGCCTGCAGTTTGACGCAGGTGGCATGCTGTGGATTCAGACCGATATTTCAACGTCTGCACAAGGCAAAGGTGCTTACAAAAATATTGGCAACAACATGATGCTGTGCGCCGACCCGCAAACTGGCTTGACCAAACGCTTTTTGACAGGCCCCCCAGGTTGTGAGGTGACTGGTGTGGCATTCACACCTGACCGCAAGAATCTTTTTGTAAATATTCAACATCCGGGTGAAACCGCCAGTGAGCGCAGCAACCCCGAGCAACCCAAAAAATTCAGTCACTGGCCTGATGGGCCAAACGGCGGCCGGCCACGCTCTGCCACGGTGGTAATTCGCCGCAAGGACGGCGGCGTGGTGGGTACTTAGACGATTCGAAAGCCGCTACCCTGCTTAAAACAATCCAATTGAATTAAAACGACCGAGGAGAATAAATGAAAGATCTGCCAAATCCAACCTACCCGCTTTCTCCGGCAGCAATGCCAAGGGGGTCACTTCATCAAAGCGGCAACCACTTCGATGGCGCTGTCGTTTCAAAAGGCGCACGTGGCATTCAGGTCGCGTGGGCCCAGCATCTGGATGAAGTCCGTCAAGCGCAGCGGCTGAGGTTTAATGTATTTGCCACCGAGATGGGCGCTCGTCTGAGCACCACCTTGCCTGGCTACGACATTGACCTGTTTGACGATTACTGCGAACACCTGCTGGTGCGCGACGAATTGACGCAAGAAGTCATTGGCACCTACCGGGTGCTCACTCCAGTTCAAGCCAAACGAGTTGGTAGCACTTACAGCGACACCGAATTTGACCTGACGCGCCTGCGCTCACTGCGCTCACGCATGGTGGAGTTGGGACGTAGCTGCGTGCACCATGAGCACCGGCACGGCGGCGTCATCATGGCGCTGTGGGGCGCACTGGCCGAATTCATGATACGCAACCAGCTTGACGTGATGATTGGCTGCGCCAGTATCCCAATGCAACACAACGGCGTGTCTGGTGGTCATGCGGCTGCCAGCATTTGGCATCAGGTGCGCCAGACTCACTTGGCACCGATTGAACACCACGTGCTGCCTAGACTACCGCTGCCAGTAGAGCGCTATTCCACCTTGATTGAAGTCGAGCCCCCTGCGTTAATCAAAGGCTATTTGCGCCTGGGCACCAAGGTGCTGGGCCCGCCAGCCTGGGATCCTGATTTCAATACCGCAGATTTGCCCATGCTGATGCGCATTGCGGATTTGCCGCCGCGCTATCGAAAACACTTTCAAAGCCAACAGTTGCAGGCGTCTTGATGCGAACCACCTTCGACGCCCTGACCCCTGGCTTTTCTGCCAGCTTCAATCAACCGGCGCCGGAGGCAACAGACACCCTTCAAAATGAAGAGGAAGGTGAAGGCCAACGTTTTCGCACCGTCTTCATTTCTGATTTGCACCTGGGCACGCCTGGCTGCCAGGCCGTCGCGCTGCTGGATTTTCTGAAAACGCACCCCAGCGATTACTTGTATTTAGTGGGCGACATCGTGGATGGCTGGCAACTGCGTCGCAAATGGTTCTGGCCACAAAGCCACAATGATGTGGTGCAAAAACTGCTGCGCCGCGCGCGCAAGGGCTGTACGGTGGTGTATGTGCCCGGTAACCACGACGAATTTGCCCGTGGCTTTCTAGGCCATCAGTTCGGCGGCATAGAAGTGGTTGAAGAGGCCGTGCACACCACGGCGGATGGACGCAGGCTGTGGGTAATTCATGGCGATTACTTTGATGGCGTAATCCAGTGCGCCAAATGGCTTGCTTATCTGGGTGACAACGCCTATGAGTTCACTCTCAAGCTCAATCGCTACCTGAACAACATGCGTGGCCGTTTGGGGTTGCCGTATTGGTCGTTGTCAGCTTACCTCAAGCAAAAAGTCAAAACTGCCTTGAACTACGTGACTGATTTTGAAAAAGCTGTGGCGCATGAGGCTAAGCGGCGTGGTCACCAAGGGGTGGTGTGTGGCCATATTCACCGCGCTGAAATCCGGGAAATCGACGACGTGCTGTATTGCAACGACGGCGACTGGGTAGAAAGCCGCACGGCGCTGGTGGAGCATTACGACGGGCGACTTGAATTGCTGGAATGGGCAGCACACGCTGAAACCACTGGCAGGCGAGCAGAAGAAAAAGTGGTGTCCGCATGAAAATCGCATTGATTACCGATGCTTGGTTGCCTCAAGTCAATGGTGTGGTGACGACGCTGGTGGAGTTGGTGAAGGAACTTGGCGAGCTTGGTCACCAAGTTGACGTGATCCACCCAGCACTCTTCAAAACACGTCCTTGCCCCGGTTATGCTGGCATTGACTTGGCGATACGGCCCAGCAAAGACCTCACGCGACAGCTTGATCAGTTGCAGCCGCAGGCGATTCACATTGCAACAGAAGGCCCCCTGGGCTGGGCGGCCCGTCGCTATTGCCGCAAAAATAAGCTGGCGTTCACCACAGCGTTTCACACCAAATTTCCAGAAATTCTTCACGCAGCATTGAAAATTCCTTTGTCGTGGGGCTACGCGCTATTCCGGCATTTCCACCGGCCCTCTGCCGGTGTAATGGTGCCAACCAAAGGCGTGCTGGAGATGCTCCAGCAGCGCGGCTTCAACAATTTGCGCGAGTGGACGCATAGCGTGGACACCCAGCTGTTCGAGTACCACACCGAGCCGCGTGTTTATGAGCCGCTAGGGGTGCTGTCGCGCCCGGTTTCGTTGTTTGTCGGGCGCTTGTCCTATGAAAAAAATATCACTGCATTTCTTGACCTGGACATTCCTGGGACCAAGGTTGTGTGCGGAGTTGGTCCACTCGAAGCCGATTTGAAGCAGCGCTATCCCAATGTGCGTTGGGTGGGATTGCTCACTCGTACCGAGATTGCCAAACTATTTGCCGCTGCTGACGTGTTTGTTTTCCCCAGTAAATCCGAGACCTTCGGTTTGGTTATGCTGGAAGCTATGTCATGTGGCACGCCAGTGGCTGCCTATCCAGTTGATGGGCCGCTGCAGGTTCTGGGTAAAGGTACGCCGCAAGATCCGAACAACGTCCGGGGTGGTGTAATGCATGCCGATTTGCAGCAAGCCAGTTACAGCGCGTTAACGGTGGCACGCCACGAGGCGCGTTCGCGTGCACTGGACTTCACCTGGGCGCGCGCCGCTAGCTTGTTTATTGCTTATGTAGTGCCCACCAAGCAAACACTTGCCAGTGCCCAGCCGCAACGGCTTCCAAACCCACTTGCACCGTAAAAAATCTGCCGGTATGCTTTCCCTACGCTGATATAGCCTTTCTCGCCGTATTTCCAATGACAGACTCTTTTGCCAATTTGCAGGCTGTAGCAGCCGAGGCACCGTTTCCTTTTCTAGACCGCGACCACAGCATCCTGGCATTTAACCACCGGGTGCTTGAATTAGTGCGGCAGCCTGGCATTCCATTGCTGGAGCGCTTGCGTTACCTGTGCATTGTTTCTGCCAATCTTGACGAGTTTTTTGAGGTTCGGGCCGAACTGCATCTGAGCGCGTTTCGTAATCAAGACGATAAAGGCCTCTACAGTATGGCCAGTATGCAGGCCTTGGCCTTGGCAGCGCATCAGTTGGTGGATGCCCAATACGTGCTGTACAACGACGAACTGTTGCCGGCCTTTGAAAAGCAAGGCATTCGTATCGTGGCACACAGCGAGCGCAATGCGGCCCAACTGCGCTGGGTGGCTGATTACTTTGAGCGCGAAGTAAAACCCTTGCTTATTCCCGTGGGGCTCGACCCTGCGCATCCATTTCCGCAAGTGGCCAACAAGTCACTGAATTTTGTGGTCCATCTAGGTGGCCAAGATGCCTTTGGCCGTGAGAACGACATTGCCATAGTGAAGGTGCCACGCGCCCTGCCACGCCTGATTCGCATGCCAGCCAGGGTGTCGGGGCATCAGACCTTGTTTGTTTCCCTCTCTAGCGTGATCCGCGCCCACCTGGTGGATTTGTTTCCAGACCGCCAGGTGGGCCAGTTCTCGCAATTTCGCGTGACCCGCCATTCCGATCTCGCGGTTGATGAAGACGATGTGCAGGATTTGCTTACAGCGTTGCGGCTGGGTTTGCAGCACCGCCACTACGGGCAGGCTGTGCGCCTGGAAGTATCGGCGGGCTGCTCGCAACACCTGGTGAACTTTTTACTCAAGCAGTTTGAGCTGCCAGAATTGGCGTTGTACCGGGTGCAAGGCCCAGTCAACCTGGCGCGGCTGACGCAACTGATTGACCTGGTGGACGAACCCCGTTTGAGCTTTGCACCCTATAAAGCGGTGTACCCCAGGCAGTTGACGCAAGGCCAGTCGTTCTTTGACCGACTCAAGCAGGGCGATGTACTGATACACCAGCCCTTTGAAAGCTTTGACGGTGTCCTCGCTTTTTTACGTGAAGCGGTACATGACCCGAAAGTGCTGGCTATCAAGCAAACCATCTACCGAACGGGGGCTGACTCCGCATTGATGGAACTGCTGCGTGAGGCTGTGCGCCGTGGGAAGGAAGTGATGGTGGTGGTCGAGCTCAAGGCGCGCTTTGATGAAGAGGCCAATATCAACTGGGCTGAGGCTTTGGAATCTATTGGGGCACAAGTGGTGTACGGTGTGGTAGGCCTCAAAACTCACGCAAAAATGCTACTGATCACGCGCAAAGAAGGCAAACACTTTGTGCGCTATGCACACCTGTCTACGGGCAACTACAACCCTCGCACTGCGCGACTGTACACCGATATGAGCCACCTTACCGCTGATCCGGATCTGACTGCTGACGTAGAGAATGTGCTGGTACATCTGGCTAGCCAGGGCCGTTTGCCCAAGCTCAATATGCTGTGGGTTGCCCCTTTTGATCTGCATAGCAATTTACTGGCAAAAATAACCCAGTTGGCGCAAGCTGCCAGTGAGGGAAAGCCCGCGCGCCTGATTGCAAAAATGAATGCCCTGACTGATGAGGCGCTGATACTAGCTATGGTGAAAGCGTCTCAGGCGGGCGTGAAGATAGATTTGGTAATACGTGGGGCGTGCATGCTGCCGGCGCAGTTGCCAGGATTAACCAACAATATTTGTGTGCGTTCGATAGTCGGGCGCTTTTTGGAGCACTCTCGTATTTTCTATTTCAGCATAGGAAATAAAGACAGCGTGTATCTTGCCAGTGCCGATTGGATGAGCCGTAACATGCACCGCCGCATTGAAGTCGCTTGGCCCGTCACAGATGCTGCGCTGAAACGAAAAATTGTGGATGAGGCTCTTGTGCCTTACTTGCATGATGGCAAAGATGCGTGGAGCCTCCATGCTGATGGCTCCTATGTCAGCGTGGCCGCAAGCCCAAGCGCCACCGGACACAGCGCGCAAGCTGCACTGATGCTGCGCTACGTTGCTGACTTGCCAAGCGCCCGATTGTGACCATGGACCTGATTTTGTGGCGCCATGCCGAGGCCGAAGAATGGACAGCAGGCTGCAATGACTTGGAGCGCTCCCTCACGGCGCGCGGCGAGAAGCAGGCGGCCCGTATGGCCAATTGGCTGGACCGGCAGTTACCTGAAGGCGCCCGTATTGTGGCCAGCCCAGCGCGGCGCACAGAACAAACTGTCATGGCGTTAGGACGCAAGTACAAGCTGCGGTCCGAAATTTCCCCTGATGGTACGGTTGGGCAATTGCTGGAATTGGTTCAGTGGCCTAATAGCCGCGCCCCGGTGCTGGTGGTTGGGCACCAGCCGGTTTTGGGGCAAGTCGTGTCGCGTTTGATGAACTTGACAACGCCAGATTTCCCGGTAAAAAAAGGCATGGTGTGGTGGTTGCGCAGCCGAGACCGAGATGACGCAAACCAAACGGTAGTGATTGCCGTGCAGTCGCCTGAATTTCTTTAGCCCGAGTTACAGCCTGACAAAACCAGGGACCAACTGGTTTTTTGCCAGGCAAGTGCCTCTTGCCGCAATAGGTGTGCAGATTGGGGAAAATTGTCTGACCAGCCCGGACGGCAGGTTAAATGGATATCGCGCATACCAGCGGGTTGGTGTTGCAATGAAATGCCCGCTAAATCAGGCTCGCGCCTGGCATGACAAAAAATAACCGCAAGGCGCAGCGCAAACAACTGCTTGACGAATACGTCGTCGTCAAAGTCTACTTCCAGCTTGCGTAGCTTGCCACGGTGGCCCAGCACCAGCAAGCTAAGGCGATGCAGCTCGGGCAGGGCAAATCCAGGCGCGTCGGCATGCTCGAGAATGTAGGCACCATGCTTGTGGTAATCGCTGTGCGAGACATGGGTACCAATTTCATGCAACCAAGCGGCCCAATCGAGCTTGCGCTGGTAGCGGGAAATTTCGGTAGACGTGGTTTTGGGCTGGATCTGAGCAAAGAGCTGGTTGGCTACTCGACTCACCCGTGTCGCGTGCTTGATGTCAACTTCAAATTTACGTGCCAAGCGCTGCACGCTGGCAGATCGGTGGTCAGTTTGGTTTTGTTCACGATCAAGCAAATCGTATAAGACGCCATGACGCAGCGCGCCTTGCGCTGCGTGCAGGATATCAATATCAAGCAGGTTAAACACTGCGCGCAGCACGCTAATTCCGCCACCCAAAACAGCGCGGCGATCGTCTTTGAGACCATCAAGCCGTACACGGTCTGCGCTTTGCGCTCGCACCAGTTTATCTAGCAGCCAGTCAAGGCCTGCGCGGTTGACTTCACCTGCTGGCCAGCCGTTAGCAGCCAACACATCACAAACCGCTCCGATAGTGCCTGATGAACCGTAAGCGATTTCCCAGGCATTGCGTTGGTATGTCTCCAGGGCTTCGTCCAAAACGGCCTTGGCGGCGATTTCAGCGCTTTGAAAAGCCCCGGTTGTAAAGCTGCCGTCTGGGAAGTACTTCATGGACCAAGCCACGCTACCTACCCTATACGACTCGGTGACGCGCGCTTCCAAGCCGCTACCCAATATCAATTCAGTTGAGCGCCCGCCAATATCAATGACCAACCGGCTTTCGTCGGATTGAGGTAGGAGGTGTGCAACGCCTTGGTAAATCAGGCGCGCTTCCTCACGTCCGGAAATAATATCGATGGGAAAGCCCAAAGCCCGGTGAGCACCAGCGAGAAATTCGTCCCGGTTACGGGCTTCGCGCAATGTTTGTGTGGCTACAGCCCGCACATGGGTCGAATCAAAGCCCGCCAGTCGTTCGCCAAAGCGAGCCAAACATTCCCAACCGCGTTGCATGGCCACCGGAGTCAAGTTGCGTTCGCTGTCGAGGCCGTTACCCTGGCGCACGGTTTCTTTGAGGTATTCGGTACGGTGAATTTGGCCGTATTCAAGACGGCCAATCTCCAGCCTGAAGCTGTTTGAGCCTAAATCTACTGCCGCCAGGCGCGTTCCGTTTTGCATTGCATGTGTACTCGTCTTGCTTTGGCCAGCATAGCATTCAAGCCGAAAGCGAGGGGGAGTTAGCAGTGCTGTGGCTTGCATTCAAAGACTCAAAAACAGAGAAATAGTAGTTATAAATAAGTAACGGCTCCCACCCACTAATTGTGAGTAGAAGCCGCAGATTATTTTAAGTAGGACTTGCAGGAATTCCGGCCCTGCACCTATTACTTTTTCGCTGGGGGGGGTGTCAGCACGCGGTCAACAATGTGGATGACGCCGTTGCTAGCCACCACATCAGCTTTTTGCACCAATGCATCTTCAACCGTAACGAAGTCGCCCGCTTTAGAGACTTCCACGGTAGCTCCATTTACCGTCGTGACTTTGCCGTTTTTAACAGCGGCCGCATTCACCGAAGCTGGAAGCACATGAAACTTGAGAACTGCGGCTAGTAAAGCCGGGTCTTTGCCCAACGCTTCCATGGTTTTGGCGGGGACTGCCTTGAAGGCCTCATTGCTTGGCGCGAAAACGGTGAATGGACCAGTGCTTCGCAGTGTTTCAGTAAGACCAGCTTTGCCAACCAAGCCGTTAAGCGTGCTTAAGTCTGGAGTGGCGGCAATGGTGTCGGCAACAGATACGGTGGTGGGACCCGTTGCGCAACCAGCCAAAATGGCAGCAGCGGCAACGGACAACAAAAATTTACGCGTCAGCATGGTTGTTATCTCCTAGGGTTTAGACCAGACGAGGTTAAGTTTTTTGTGTGACCAAACCATGACATCCCAGACTTGAGGCACATTTCTATTTACGTAAGCGATTGAATTACAACAAGATTTTTCCCGGAGCTGTCACATGAACGTCATATGAGGCGCATACAGTGACGTTGTAATTTCAATCACTCATGAGGTACCTTTGATGAAACTGAATCTGAAACTTGCTGCGCTTGGTATGGCCATTTTTGCTGCTACGGCGTCGGCACAAGAAGTTACTGGCGCAGGTGCCAGTTTTCCGGCTCCTCTGTATTCCAAATGGGCGTCCGACTACAACAAGGCCACTGGTGTGCGCATTAACTACCAGTCGGTCGGTTCGGGTGCGGGCCTTCGCCAGATTGTTGGCAAAACGGTGGACTTTGGTGCCTCAGACGCGCCACTGAAAGACGACGAACTGGCCAAAAACGGTTTGATGCAGTTTCCCACTGTTATTGGTGGGGTAGTTCCTGTGATCAACATCCGAGGCATCGCGCCTGGGCAAATGAAGCTTACTGGCCAGGTTTTGGGTGATATTTTTCTGGGCAAAATAACCAAATGGAATGACCCCGCAATCAAGGCGCTGAATCCCACGTTGCCTTTGCCTGACGCTGCCATATCGCCCGTACGACGTGCTGATGGCTCGGGTACCACCTTTATCTTCACAAACTATCTCAGTAAGGTAAATGCGGAGTGGAAGGCCAAGGTTGGTGAAGGAACTGCGGTGAATTGGCCGGCCGGCGCAGGCGGTAAGGGCAATGAAGGCGTAGCAGCTTTTGTAGGTCGTTTGCCGAATTCCATTGGCTACTTAGAGTACGCTTATGTCAAACAAAACAAATTGACGTATGCGCAGATGCAAAACGCTGCTGGCGCTTATGTTTCCCCTGAAGACGATAGTTTCAAGGCCGCAGCGGCCGGTGCCGACTGGAGCAAAACTTTCTACCAAATCTTGACCAATCAGCCTGGTGCGGCATCATGGCCAATCACCGGCGCTACCTTCATCTTGATGCATAAAGTTCAGGACAAGCCAGCGCAAGCAGCAGCGTCGTTCAAGTTTTTTGATTGGGCTTACAAAAATGGTGATGCAACTTCTGCCAGCTTGGACTATGTGCCTATGCCTCCCAGCGTTAAGCTCATCATTGAAAAAGCTTGGGGTGATGTAAAAGACGCGTCAGGCAAGGCGATTGCATACAAGTAAAACTGGTGAGCTCTCCCGGTTTATAAAGCGCATCGTTAAAAATTTAATACCACCAAGCAAACTGGCTTGGTGGTATTGTTGATTTACTAAGGCCAACAACGTGTCAAGCACTCTGCCCGTGGGCAAAGCCACTTTGCCTGCTAAAACCAACTCGCGCATGCGCTCTGCTTCAAATCCTCCCCCGGCTTCACAAAGCACAGGTCAGTTAGCTGATGTTGTGTTTGGCTTTCTGGCCAAGGCGGCTGCTGTCTTGACGATGGGTTTGCTCCTTGCAATTTTGGCGTCACTTGTAGTGGGCGCGTGGCCAGCGATTTCCAAATATGGCTTGGGATTTTTAACCAGCACAGTCTGGGATCCTGTGCAACTCGAATTTGGTGGCTTGGTGATGATTTACGGCACGATTGCCACATCGCTGATTGCCCTTGTGATTGCTGTACCTGTCAGTTTTGGCATTGCCTTGTTTTTGACTGAGCTCTCGCCAGCATGGTTGAAGCGCCCGCTGGGAACGGCTATTGAATTGTTGGCAGCCGTCCCTTCGATCGTCTATGGAATGTGGGGCCTGCTGGTATTTGGGCCGATTCTTGGCGAGTATGTTCAGGCACCTTTGCAGGCGGTATTTACTGGTGTGCCCGTGTTGGGTGCGTTGGTAAGTGGCCCACCGGTTGGCATTGGAATTTTGTCAGCCGGTATTATTTTGGCGATCATGATCATCCCATTCATTGCGTCGGTGATGCGAGATGTATTTGATGTGACGCCAGCCTTGCTTAAGGAATCAGCTTACGGTTTAGGTGCAACTACTTGGGAAGTTGTGTCCAAGGTTGTACTGCCTTACACAAAAGCCGGTGTCATTGGCGGAATCATGCTGGGACTGGGTCGAGCGCTTGGTGAAACCATGGCGGTCACATTTGTGATTGGTAACTTCAATCAATTGGATTCGTTGAGCTTGTTCCAGGCTGCCAACAGCATTACCTCTGCATTGGCCAATGAATTTGCCGAGGCAGGCGAGGGGCTGCATCAAGCTTCCCTAATTTATTTGGGCCTCATATTATTCTTTATCACCTTCGTCGTACTGGTTCTATCGAAACTATTGCTGTCGCAACTTGCAAAAAGTGAGGGGACTAAAGCATGAGTGCCGTTATGAAAGATGCGCGTCTGCAGAAGTTTAACCAGCGCAAGTTGGTGAACCAATTAGCCATTGTTTTGGCAATGGCTGCCATGTTGTTTGGCCTAGTCTGGCTGACTTGGATTCTTTGGGAAACGCTTAGATTGGGAATCTCTGGCCTCTCGGTGGCATTGTTCACACAGATGACACCACCGCCTAACGAGGCTGGGGGTTTGGCTAATGCGATTTTTGGTTCTTTTTTGATGGTGATGTTGGCTACTTTTGTGGGCACGCCTATTGGCATCATGGCGGGGATTTACTTGGCCGAATATGACAACAAAACCTGGTTAGCTTCGGTCACGCGCTATGTAAATGATATTTTGTTGTCGGCACCGTCGATTGTGGTGGGTTTGTTTATTTATGCAGTTGTGGTGTCGCGCTTTAAATCTTTTTCTGGCTGGGCTGGCGTGCTTGCACTCGCTTTGCTCGTTATTCCCGTAGTCATTAGAACCACAGAGAACATGTTGCAGTTGATTCCATCGGCATTGCGTGAGGCCGCTTACGCTTTGGGCGCACCGAAGTGGAAAGTCATCATGAGCATTACGCTAAAGGCGGCAAGGGCGGGCGTGATTACCGGAATTTTGCTTGCTGTGGCTCGGATATCTGGTGAAACGGCGCCTCTGCTGTTTACCGCACTCAGCAACCAGTTTTGGACCTCCAGCTTGAGTGAGCCTATGGCCAGTTTGCCCGTTACCATTTTTAAATTTGCCTTAAGCCCATATGAAAACTGGCAGCAATTAGCCTGGGCGGGCGTTTTCTTGATTACGGTGGCAGTACTTGCGCTCAATATCTTGGCGCGCTTGCTCACGCAAGAAAAGCATTAACGCAAATCCCAGATACCGATGTCAATTTACTTCAAGAAACAAGGTTAGCAATGAACACTTCAACAGCAACCAACTTAAAGTCAAAAATCTCTGTCAAGGATTTAAATTTCTACTATGGCAAGTTCCATGCGTTGAAATCCATTAACTTGGAAATTCCAGAGAAAAAAGTTACTGCTTTTATCGGTCCTTCTGGTTGTGGGAAGTCGACTCTATTGCGTGTATTCAATCGCATGTATGAGTTGTACCCCGAGCAGCGCGCTGAAGGAAAGATCATCCTGGACGGTGAGGATTTGCTGACGACCAAGCGGGATGTAGCCCTAATCCGCGCCAAGGTCGGCATGGTGTTTCAGAAACCAACGCCATTTCCTATGTCGATTCGAGACAACATTGCGTTTGGCGTGAAGTTGTTTGAAAACCTGAGTGCCTCTGACATGGATGACCGTGTCGAGTGGGCATTGCGCAAGGCAGCCTTGTGGGGTGAGGTAAAAGACAAGCTGGATCAAAGCGGTTCCGGACTATCTGGGGGGCAGCAGCAACGCTTGTGTATTGCCCGTGGTATTGCCATCAAACCAGAAGTGTTATTGCTTGATGAGCCTTGTTCAGCGTTGGATCCAATTTCTACTGCAAAGATTGAAGAGCTGATTGCCGAGTTGAAAAATGACTACACCGTGGTCATCGTTACCCACAACATGCAACAAGCAGCGCGTTGCAGTGATTTCACTGCTTACATGTACTTGGGCGATTTGATGGAGTTTGGTGAAACTGAGCAAATGTTCTTCAAACCTACACGCAAAGAGACAGAAGACTACATCACTGGTCGTTTTGGTTAAGGACTACTCATGTCAGATAAACATATTTCCTCGCAGTTCGATGCAGAGTTAAACAATATCAATTCCCGAGTCATGGAACTGGGCGGTTTGGTCGAGTCGCAGATCAGGCAGGCCATTTACGCCTTATCCCAGTTCAATGTGGATGTCGCTAATCAAGTTACAGAGTCAGAAGCTCGCGTTAATGCAATGGAGATTGAGATTGATCGCGAGTTGTCTTCCATCATTGCCCGTCGCCAGCCAACGGCCGGTGATTTACGCTTGCTTATTGCCATCTCTAAAACTACCGCTAATCTTGAGCGTGTGGGTGATGAGGCAGAAAAAATTGCCCGAATGGTCAGATCAATCATCCGCAGCGGGTCAGCCCGCTCATTGCCTTCAACCGATCTGAAGGTGGCGGCTGACATGGCTTCTGGTTTGCTGCGTAAAGCACTGGATGCGTTTGCTCGTCTGGATACGGCTGCTGCTGTTTCGATTTTGAAAGAAGATGACTTGATTGACCGGGAGTTTGATGGTTTTGTACGCAAGCTAATCACCTACATGATGGAAGACCCCCGCACTATTTCTGCCAGCCTGGATTTGTTGTTTTTGGCCAAAGCGATTGAGCGCATTGGTGACCATGCAAAGAATATTGCGGAATTCATCATCTATATCGTCAAAGGTGCTGATGTCCGACACACCACCATGGAGCAGATCGAGTCTGCTGTGCGCTAAGCCCTTTAATGCAATGAAAACCCAACCCCGCATATTGATTGTTGAAGACGAGCCAGCCATTGCTGAGCTTGTAGCCGTCAATCTCAGGCACAACGGATTTCAACCGGTTTGGGCTGAAGATGGCGAATCGGCGCAACGCGAACTGGATGCTGTTTTGCCTGATGTAATCTTGCTTGATTGGATGTTACCCGGGCAAAGTGGTTTGGCACTAGCGCGCAAGTGGCGAGCTGAACCCCGAACCAGACCAATTCCCATTTTGATGCTCACGGCCCGTGGCGATGAGCCAGACAAGGTGGCGGGCTTGGATGCCGGTGCCGACGATTACATTACCAAACCTTTTTCGACCCAAGAATTACTGGCACGTATTCGCGCTGTGCTGCGCAGACGAGCGCCCGAGCAAGTTAACGACATAGTGATAATTGGTGCCCTGCAATTGGATGCTGCCACACACCGCGTGAACTATCAGGCACAGATATTGAAGATTGGTCCCACTGAATTTAAGCTGTTGCACTATCTCATGAAACATCCCGAGCGCGTGCACAGCCGCTCGCAACTACTTGACAAGGTTTGGGGTGACCATGTGTTCATTGAGGAGCGCACAGTTGACGTTCATGTCAAGCGCTTGCGTGAAGCCTTGGGCTCTGCTGGCACCATGGTTGAAACTGTTAGGGGAGCGGGTTACCGCCTTACAGCACAGCCTCAAGTTGCAGTTCAGACGTAATTTGGCCCCCTTGTTTTGTTAACTAGTCGCTATGTGGGTGCTTTGATGCCATGATTGCATTCATGTTGTGGCGTTTTTTACTTTTCACTGGTGCAATTGGCCTAGCAGGTTTGGCCGGATGGTTGACTTTAGGTCAAGCGGGATTGCTGATGGGAGTTTTCCTGGCCAGTCTTGCGTGGTTTGTCGGAGATACTTACTGGAGCACACGCCTGCGCAATTGGTTAAAGCGCAATGACCAATCTAATCCACCTGCGATGCTTGGACTGTGGGCCGAGTTGGGTTACTTGATGCGACGCCAATTCAAGCTTCATGAGAAGCGCGTTTCCGAATCACAGACCCGGTTGCAGGAGTTTTTGGCAGCCATCCAGGCTTCACCCAATGGTGTGGTGTTGTTGGATGCACAGGGCCGCATCGAATGGTGCAACCAGACGGCAGCCATACAGTTTGGCTTTGACGCCCAGCGTGACTTGCTGCAATTGATTGGAAATTTGGTTCGGGATCCCGCGTTTTTGGCCTACTACACGGCCAATAATTATTCGCAAGAGGCGGTGATCCAGGGGCGCGACAGCACGCCAGCACGTCCGGTCAAACTGGCTGTTCATCTGCATCCTTATGGTGAAGGGCGTCGCCTGTTGTTGTCGCGCGATGTCACGGCGGTACAACAGGCAGAGGCCATGCGCAGGGACTTTGTCGCCAACGTATCCCATGAAATACGCACTCCTTTGACGGTATTGACAGGCTTTGTGGAAACACTTCAAAACCTGTCACTTAACGAAGACGAGCGGCATCGCTATCTGGCCTTAATGGCGCAGCAGGCAGGTCGTATGCAAACGCTGGTGAATGACCTACTGACCTTGTCCAAGCTCGAAGGCAGTCCTTTGCCCGGTTTGAATGACAGGGCTTCGGTGCAGGCATTGCTGACGCAATGCGAACAAGACGGACGCGCCTTGTCTGAGCTACTGACGCAAGGCCAAAATAAAAAACAGCAACTTAAATTTGAGGTCATCGCATCGGACGACGGTGTGGGTGATCTAGCGGGAAATTACAACGAACTGCTCAGCGCCATGGGCAATCTGGTTAGCAATGCTGTGCGCTACACGCCATCAGGCGGCTTGATTGAGATCAAATGGAAAAATCTTCCAGATGGAAGGGCAGAGTTTTCCGTTAGCGACAGCGGCCCGGGCATCGCTCCAGAGCACATTTCGCGTTTAACCGAACGCTTTTACCGCGTTGACCACAGCCGCTCCAGGGAAACCGGAGGTACCGGATTGGGCTTGGCTATTGTTAAGCATGTGGCGCAGCGCCACGGCGCCGAGCTTGTAATTGATAGTACCTTGGGCAAGGGCTCTAAATTTCTAATGACCTTTCCCGCTGTTCGGATGATTCATTTGCGTGAACTGCAAGTACGCAACTTGCAGGAGTCAATTTTTCGATCTGATCGTTTGCCTGTGCCTTGAGCAATCAGCGTGCTGGTTCGGCGCTGCGTTTGAACAAAACAATATCGTCACTGTCTGCTATTGACCTGCGCGACCGGATCTGCCAATAGGATTGCCAAAGAGGCCATATGGTATTTTCATCTTTGGCAACAATAGCTGAGCGGTGAGCCAGCAGCCAAGGACATGTGGAATTCCTATTTGACTGCACGAGATGCAAACCACCGTGGTAGCGCAAAGCCGCTATCTCGGCACCGCTGATGCCAGCTACTTGAATGCATGCGGCAGGTTGTACTTGCTGCTGCACTAGCCTAACAAACAACACATAGCTTCGTGCATGGTCAAGCAGAGGCAGCCAAAGACTCATCAAAAGCAACCAACTCAACACTGCGCCTGAAGCTGGCAACACCAGGCTTTTCCAGATAGCAGTTGGGTGTTTGCCAACTCGCCACCGAACCAGCCAACACCAAGCCACTGTGGCGGCCACAGCGATCACAAAAGGCCAAGTGGAAAAACTCGGCGCAAAGCCTGGCAGCAGCTTGGCGACGTTAGCTGCAGGTTGGCGTGGTATACCAGTTTGCATCGCTATCCATACAACCCAAATTACTACGGCAGAACCGCTAAAAAAAAGTAACGTGAACCAGTCAATCAGTGCGGAGACACTCCGCTTTAAAGTTGGCAAGGCGAAAGCGGCCAAGCAGGCCAAGGCAGGCAGCGTCAGCAGCAGGGCGCGGTCGGCACTGGTCGACAGCAGGGCTGCACCAACGCCACAGACGGTGAACCATGTCGGCAAGGCCAAGTGAAGCGGCAATTCTGCTGCGCGCCACTGGTGACGCCAGCGCCATAAAGTCCATAACACCAAAGGCCAGGCTGGCCAGGTAAACCACAACAACAATCGGCCAAGACGGCGCCACTCACTAGTGCTGGATCCAGGAAAACCCAATGGCCAGCGCCACAAGTCGAACCACCATGACAAGCCGCACAGGAGCAAGCCAAGTACGGCGATGCCCAGCAAGATATACGTTTGTCTGGCGTTCGTGTTTTGGCTGGCCTTAGCTGACCAAGCAGACGCCGAGCAACCGCCCAAAACCAGCAAGGCTGTAACCGCTGGCGCACCCGACAATGTCAAACCAACCAAGCCTATGCAAAGCGCCATGATGGCGCTTGCAAATCGATAGGGCAGCGCCGCAAATCCATAAAAGCACAGCGCCGCAAAACACACTTGCGCCGCAGCTGGGGTGGTTTCATGTGAGAGTTGCGCCATGCCCAGGCAGGCGATTAATGCCAATAAACCGGCATCTGCTATGGCGCGAGCGTAGTCTACCGGTTGCGCTTCGCCTCCAAAAGCAAACACCACAGGTTGGGCTTGCGGACTTCTGGCAAGGTGGTAAATGGCGTACCAAGTGGCGTATAGCGTCAAACCCAAAAGAGCCACATACGGCAGGCGTACCGCCGTATCGGGTGCCAGCCAGCCAGCGCTCAGCTGTATGGCCCAGGCCCCTAACCAATAAGGTAACAAGGCGGGCGAATCGGGTGCCAAACCCAAGAGTTTTGGTTCAAGCCACGTAGGGCTAGCCCAAGCACCTTGAGATGCCAGCTCCATCATGTAGCCAAAGGCAGTAATGTCCGCATTGCGCCATGGCGCACGGCCAATGAAGCCCGCCAATACATAAACCAGGCACAACATCAGCAGGGGAATTCTGGGCAAACGGCGGACCGCGCTCTGAGAAACGATGGCTGGATTGGTGGTGTTCACGGATAGGTTTGACGCTGATGCTGAGTATCAACGCAGTGCGTACGATAGCGCGAAAAAAAGGCAGCTCGGCGTAACCGGGCTGCCTGCACTTAATACAAAAGCGCCTATTTATTTGGCGGTGGTCTTGCCAAAGCGGTTGCGGAACTTCTCTACACGCCCGCCCATGTTGTCCACGGTTTTTTGCGTGCCGGTATAAAACGGGTGAGATTCGCTTGAAGTATCCAACTTGTAGAGCGGCAATTCACGACCGTCTTCCATCTTGGTCATCTCTTTGGCATTGACGCACGAGCGGGTGACAAATTTAAAGTTGTTGGACAAGTCCAAAAAACAAACTTCGCGGTAATTGGGGTGAATTCCGTCTTTCATGGTGCTTCTTTCAGTTCATGTGCAACAGCCGGGTTGGACCATCCAACCTACTTTTCGCTTAACTGCACATTATGCCACGGGTAGCAGTAGAGGGCCTAGCCGCCCCTGCGCATCATGTCGAAGAACTCCACATTGGTTTTAGTCGCCTTCATGTTCTTCAGCATCAGTTCCATTGATTCAATCTCGTCCATGTTGTACATGAACTGGCGCAGAATACGGGTTTTTTGCAGTATTTCGGGCGGCAGTAAAAGTTCTTCACGGCGCGTTCCACTGCGGTTCAAGTGAATGGCCGGGAACACGCGCTTTTCATACAGCCGTCGCTCAAGGTGCACCTCACTGTTGCCAGTGCCCTTGAACTCTTCAAAAATCACCTCGTCCATCCGACTCCCAGTGTCTACCAGTGCGGTGGCAATGATGGTCAAGCTGCCACCTTCTTCAACATTGCGGGCAGCACCAAAAAAGCGTTTTGGCCGCTGCAATGCGTTGGAATCCACACCACCAGAGAGTACCTTGCCGGACGAGGGCACCACGTTGTTGTAAGCGCGGGCCAGACGGGTGATGGAGTCGAGCAAAATCACTACGTCTTTTTTTAGTTCAACCAAGCGTTTGGCGCGCTCAATCACCATCTCGGCCACGTGCACATGGCGCGCGGCGGGTTCGTCAAAAGTTGAGGCTATGACTTCGCCGCGCACGCTGCGCTGCATCTCGGTTACTTCTTCGGGCCGCTCATCAACTAACAGCACCATCAGGTGCACATCGGGGTAGTTGGCGGCAATAGCATGCGCCATGTGCTGCATCATCACCGTCTTGCCCGATTTGGGCTGCGCCACAATCAGTGCGCGCTGGCCTTTGCCAATCGGGGCAATGATATCGATGACGCGACCAGTGATGTTCTCATCAGTCTTGATATCGCGCTCCAAGCGCATGTGCTCTTTTGGGAACAGCGGTGTCAGATTCTCAAACATCACCTTGTGCTTGTTGGCTTCAGGCAGGCCGCCATTCACTACATCCAGCTTAGTTAATGCAAAGTAACGTTCACCGTCTTTGGGAATGCGGACCTCGCCTTCAATCATGTCACCGGTATGCAAATTAAAGCGCCGCACTTGGCTTGGACTGATGTAGATGTCGTCGGTGCTGGCGGTATAGCTGGTGTCGGGACTGCGCAAGAAACCAAAACCGTCTGGCAAAATTTCCAGAACACCATCAGCAAAAACTTGCTCGCCTGCACGGGCGCGTTTCTTGATAATGGCAAACATCAGTTCCTGCTTGCGCATGCGGCCCGTGTTTTCAATCTCAAGCGTCTCGGCTTGCTTGAGGACTTCAGACACGTGGAGTGCCTTGAGTTCATTTAAGTGCATGGAAAACCCCTTAGGGAGTTTGGGAAATCGGGGGGATTGGGGAGTGCTGGGGCGCTAAGTGAGCCTACCCGACCGGGATGACCGGATCTGGGCGATGTATCGCAACCCAGACAGCAAGATAATTATGACAGGAAAAAAGAAAGCCAAGTCAGTTGCGCGGGCTGTCTGTTATTTGCAACCTGCGAGCCAACGCTTTGCAGGTCATTTCTGCGCAATCATGCGCTCCTTTTTTTAAGCGAGTTGCTGGTCGATAAAGGCCGTTAGTTGCGACTTGCTCATGGCACCCACTTTGGTGGCGGCCAATTGACCGTCTTTGAACAGCATCAGGGTAGGAATGCCGCGAATGCCAAACTTGGCTGGAATGTCGCGATTTTCATCGACGTTCATTTTGGCGACTTGCAGTTTGCCAGCATAGCCGCTAGCCACTTCATCAAGAATCGGCGCAATCATCTTGCAGGGGCCACACCACTCGGCCCAGTAGTCCACCAGCACTGGTTGGCTGGATTGCAGCACGTCGACATCAAAGCTGGCATCCGAGACGTGTTTGATCAGTTCGCTGGCCATGGGATTTCCTTAGATTTACATGTGGGTGCTACAGATATGGGAATAATTGTGACAGAAATCAAGTTTTTGCATGCCCTGCTCTCACGGCCACTTATGCTATCAACGCGATAACTTAAAACCATGGGGCAACGTCGCCTGAAATTTCAACGCTGTTTTATCACCAGGGTACACGCCCCTTTTGACGCTTGCTGCAAGACCTGATTCATTCGATCGCTGATCATCTGGCTGCCCGCTGCCAAGCGCAGGGAGCATCTGCGTGTGCAAGCAGCCTGCTGACTGCACGCACGCTGGTGCTGGTTCCCTATGCCCAATTGATGGCTGTTTTCAAGGCGCAGTGGGCTGCGCAGTTTGGCAGTGGGTTTGTGCCGCGTTTTGAGACCACCAGCAACTGGGCGCGCAGCCTGCATGGTTTTGTACCTGACATTTACGATCTGAGCTTTGACATGGCGCGTGACCGCTTGGTGGCGCAGAGTCTGATCGAGCAAGCGGGGTTGGCTGCACGGCAAGATCTGCTGGTTGGCCGTGTAATTGAAGCCGCCTGGCAACTGGCCTCGGTGGCTTGCGCGCAACCACCAGCCCAGCGCAGCAGCTGGGCTACGGCCATGCAAAACATTATTAGCAGCGGGCTGGAATCGCCTCTGCTTGAAAATGAAGCTGCAATTGCGCGGCTGGCTATGACTTGGGCCGGTACATCCGCCTATGCCAGCGATATTTTGTTCACGCCCTCAGTAGCGCAGTCAGTCGATTGCCTGGTGGTGCTGGATGGCTTGCAGTCTGACCCGCTGACGCAAGCGCTGAAAATGTGTTTTGCTGATCGTCTATTGCAATTGTCTTTGGTGGAACTGGCCCCACAGGGTCAAATCAGCTTGCACCCAGCGCAGAGCCCTGAAGACGAGGCCGAGCGCGCCGCCGCCTGCGTGCTGCGGCATATCGAGGCTGGTCGTTTGCCGGTGGCATTAGCGGCCACTGATCGCGTGCTGACACGCCGCGCTAGTGCGTTGCTGGCTGGGCGCGGCGTGCTGGTACGAGACGAAACTGGCTGGCGCTTGTCGACGACCCGTGCTGCCGCGCAACTGATGGCGGCGCTGCGTGCCTGTGCATTTGGTGCTTCCAGCGATGACGTGCTTGACTGGCTAAAACACAGCAGTGGTTTTTCCCTAGTCGATGTACTGGCACTGGAAGCCAGATTGCGCAAAACTGGCGTGCGCCAATGGCGGGATTTGCCGCAAGCTTGGGGCAACCTGCCGCCTGGCCATTCAGATTGGCCAGCACTTGAGTTGGCCAGGCAATGCGTTAAAACCGTGAATGCGCTGCGCAAGCCTATGCAGGCAGCGCAATCATTGGCGCAATGGCTGTCCCAACTGCGTGTTTTGCTGCAAGCCAGCGGCCAGTGGCCGACACTGGTGGCTGACGCTGCGGGTACAGCTGTAGCGAACGCACTGTACTTGGAGGACAGTGCGCAACTCGGCCTGGACGGTTTGCCGCACGCCATGCGCCGCGTTACGCTGACGGAATTTACTGTTTGGGTTAACGAGGTGCTGGAGGCCGACCAGTTTGAGCCGCAGGTGGAAGGAACGCCGCACGTGGTGGTATTGCCGTTGGCGCAGTTGCTAGGCCGCCCGTTTGGCGCGCTGGTGCTGCCTGGCTGCGACGAGCGGCATTTACCGGCATCGCCCGATCCACCCGGTAACTGGAATACGCTGCAACGCGGCGCTTTGGGTTTGCCACTGCGTGACATGCTGCAGACAGCCGCCCGGGCCGCCTTTACGCATGCACTGCAGGTACCGCATGTCGATGTGTTGTGGCGGCGTGTTGATGCCGCTGGCGAAGCGGTGCCTGCAAGTCCACTGGTGCTGTCTTTTCTGTTGGCCCAGGCCGATGCTGCGTTGGCGGTGGCCACGCCGGATCCGCGCTGCCAACGGCTGCTGCCGGCGATTCCCACGCCGCGCCCGCAGCCCAATGCAGCCGCCTTGTTACCACGGCACCTGTCGGCTAGCGCCTATGAAGACTTGCGCCGTTGCCCTTACCGCTTTTTTGCCTTGCGCCAATTGGGGTTGATTGAAGTGGAAGAAATTGACAGCGCGCTCGACAAACGCGACTTTGGCAACTGGCTACACGAGGTGCTGGCACTTTTTCACCAAACCATGCAAGACGCGCCATTGCCGCCAGGCCTCCAGCGTCAGCAATTGCTTGACAGTTGCGCGACGCACGCCGCACAACATATGGGTCTGGATGAAGCCGAATTCCTGCCGTTCCAAAGTGCCTGGCCCAAAGCGCGTGATGGCTACTTAGCTTGGCTGGTCGAACATGAAGCACAAGGCCATGTTTTTGAGGCGGCCGAATCGTCACGAGAAGTGCTTTTGGAAAATATGAGCTTGCGCGGCCAGTTAGACCGAATTGACCGTAGCGCTCCAGCAGACGCAGGCGGCCTGTACCTGCTGGACTACAAAACCGAATCACTGGACATCAGTCGCCGTCGCATTAAAGACGGTACTGAAAATACGCAGTTGCTGTTTTATGCGGCGCTGCTGCCTGGCC
Organism: Burkholderiales bacterium; assembly: GCA_021732385.1. Lineage (GTDB taxonomy): Bacteria > Pseudomonadota > Gammaproteobacteria > Burkholderiales > Burkholderiaceae_C > JAKFVA01. Next base: position 89,805 of record JAKFVA010000015.1, read on the forward strand.
ATGAATTGCGCGCAGCCTACATAAACGTCGGTAACGACAAGACCATCACTGTTGAGCAAGAAATGTTGGCCGAATTCAGCCATTTGCTGGTGCAAGGCATCGCGGCTGACATGCAAGCGATTGCCAGCGGTGACAGCTTGCCTGCGCTGGGCGAGTCGCCCACCTGCGACACCTGCGCTGCACGTGGCCTGTGCCGCAAAGACTTTTGGAATATCCCATGAAGAAAGTGGCGTACCAACACAACAACCAGCCAATTAACTATGCGGATTTTTACGCCTTGGCATGTGATCCACGGCGTCATGTTGTGGTGGAAGCCTGCGCTGGTGCGGGCAAGACCTGGATGCTGGTTGGGCGCATCGTGCGCGCATTGCTAGAAGGTGCTGCACCGCATGAAATCCTGGCCATCACATTCACCAAAAAAGCCGCTGGCGAAATGCGCACTCGGCTTTATGAGGATTTGGCGAAATTTGCAAATGCCTCACTTGAGGAACGCCGGGGTGCATTGATTTCAATGGGAATCAGCCCAGAATCAGCGTCAAGTGGGGCGGTACTGTTAAAAAACTTGTACCAAACCGTGCTTGATGCGGGTCGGCCGGTGCAAGTACGAACCTTTCATGCCTGGTTTGCCGGTTTGCTGCGTAGTGCGCCGCTGGCAATTTTTCAGTCGTTAAATCTGCCTGTTAATTACGAGTTGCTTGAAGATGACCAAACTGCCATAGCACTACTTTGGCGGCGTTTTTATGCTGCTGTAGTTTCGCTGCCAGACGCGCGCGAGGATTTCATGCAGTTAGTAGCCGAGTATGGCCGCAGTAATACCCACAAGGCGCTGCGCGGCGCTTTGGGCAAGCGGGTCGAATTTGCGCTGGCAGATACCCATGACAAACTAGCCAATAGCGTTGAGCGCTGGCAAGTGCAGTTTCCTGATTTTGCGGGCGCAGCAACCCCCGACGATTTGTTGTTACCCAATAACGCCTGCCATACGCTGCTTGCGCAAGCCGCTAAAGCGCTAACCATTGGCAGCAATGCCACACAACGCAAAAATGGCGCGGCACTGGACAAAGCCTTACAAACCCGCCAGTTGAATACCGCTTTGCTAGCCTTGCTGACCGACAAGGGCACGCCGCGAAAAAACATGGGTACACAACGGGCGGTGATTGACGCACAGACGCTGGCCGAACGCATTAGGCAGGCGCAGCATCAACACCAGGCTTGGCTGTACCAACAGCGTATGACGCGCTTGACGCGATTGTTGGTTGCCGAGTTTGCTGCGTTCAAGCGCGAACGGGGCTGGATCGATATGAATGATGTTGAGCAGGCTGCACTCATGGTGCTGACAGACCCGGTGGCCAGTGGCTGGGTGCAAGAGCGCCTGGACGCACGCGTCAAACACGTGTTGATAGACGAGTTCCAAGACACCAACCCGCTGCAGTGGCAGGCATTGTCGGCTTGGCTTGCCAGCTATGTTGGTGCGACTGGCGGCGCAGGCAATGGCCCCTGCGTTTTCATGGTGGGCGACCCCAAGCAGAGCATTTACCGCTTTCGCCGCGCCGAACCGCAGGTGTTCAAAGCCGCCAAGCACTTTGTCACTCATGCGCTGGGCGGCGATGAGCTGGCCAGTGACCACACCCGCCGCTGTACGCCTGCCGTGTTGGATGCTGTCAACGCCGTGCTCGAGTCAGCGCAGCAAGCTGATGAGTACAGTGATTTTCGCCGCCATACCACCCAGTCATCCGAAATCGGCCGAGTGGCCTGCTTGCCACCCATACCCAGAGATACCCAAACCGCCAACGACGAAGACGAACCGTCCACACCCGCCAGCAGCGAGGCAGAGCTGGTCTGGCGCAGCAGCCTGACCACGCCGCGCCTGTTGGCTCAAGACACGCTGCGTATGCGTGAGAGCCGCCAGGCTGCGCTTTGGGTGGCCGAGCAACTGGCGCAGGGCCATCAGCCCAAAGATTTGTTGATTTTGGCCCGCAAACGCGATCGCTTGACATCCATGCATGACGCGTTGCGTGCCTTGCAAATTCCCGCATGGCAGCCAGAAAAATCCGAGCTGGCCGATGCACCCGAGGTGCAAGACATGCTGGCTTTGTTGGATGTGCTGGTTTCTCCTGCGCACGATATGTCTTTGGCGCGGGCACTGCGCTCTCCGCTGTTTGCGTTGGATGATGACGCCCTGGTGCAAATGGCTCTGGCAAGCCAGGCGTTACATAAAGCCAGCGGTCGGCGGCTCAGCTGGTTTGAAATGCTGTTAACGCAAGATCGTATAAACGCTATTCCTGTTGGGCTGGCAGCCACTTTGGCCAAATGGCAGGGTTGGGTAAACCGTTTGCCACCACACGACGCCCTCCAAGCCATCTACGACGACGGCGATGTGCTGGCTCGCTTTGCTGCTGTTGCGCCCGCAGCCCTGCGCGCCACCGTGCTGGCTAATTTGCGCGCTTTGCTTGGAGCTGCGCTGCAAATCAATGCGGCTCGCTACGCCACGCCTTATGCGCTGGTGCGCGCGCTCAAGGGTGGTAGCAGCGGCATCAAGGCCCCGGCGCAGGCTGGCGTCAATGCTGTGCGTCTGTTGACGGTGCATGGGGCCAAGGGACTGGAAGCGCACACGGTGCTGGTACTCGACACCGATGGCCCGCCACCTAAGGCCGATACCATGAGCGTGCTGGTTGACTGGCCAGGCGAAGATAAAGTGCCGCGGCGTTTTACATTCTTGAGCAGTGAAAAAACCCCGCCTGTCTGCAATGCAGATGCGCTAGCTGCAGATATCAGCGCCCGGACTCGCGAGGAATTAAACGCGCTTTACGTTGCTATGACAAGAGCCAGCAAGCAACTGGTGTTTTCATCTGTGGTGTCGGCTAAGAATAAAGGGCAGGGCGCACTGAGCCCTTGGCAGCGCCTGCAATTGGCTATGGTTGCGCAACCCAATTTAGTCACGCTTTTGCCAGCGCCACAAATGCCAGCGGTTCAAGCTGCTGTGGCGGACGCGCCAGACAAGCAATTTTTCCTGCTCTCTATCCCTTTTCTATTGCAAGCTCCTAACAACAGAGCCTCGGATGCTGTAAAAAATGAAGCTACTGGCGCTGCGCCGCCCGACTTCAGCGCAGCGCGTGGTCGTGCCATGCATCGTTTGCTTGAATGGGCTGCACCAGGCACGCATTTCAATGCCGTGCAGCTTCGCTCGGTGGCACGCGAGTTTGGTTTGAGCATGGCCGAGGCAAGTAGCGCGCAAACCATGGCCGAACGTATTTTGCGCGGTCAAGGTGGTTGGGCCTGGGATAGTGCGCAAATTGATTGGCACGGCAATGAAGTTACGCTGGCTCATCCAGACCAGCGGGGGCAGGTGCTGCGATTGGACCGGTTGGTGCGCCACGCAAAAACGGGCATCTGGTGGGTACTGGATTACAAATCGGCCTTGCAGCCGCAGCGGCAAACTGAGTTGTTGGTACAGATGCAGCAGTACCGTGCAGCGGTGCAGGCGGCTCAACCGGGTGCACAGGTAAAAGCAGCGTTTCTCGCCAGCAACGGCGCGTTGTTGGAAGTGGATTGATGCTGCCTGAGCTGCCCCGCATTAAAAGCAGCAATGTCATCGTCATAGGCGCAGGCCCGGCGGGGCTGATGGCAGCTGAAGTCTTGTCCAAGGCTGGCGCGACGGTGCAAGTGTTTGACGCTATGCCCTCGGTGGGGCGCAAGTTTTTGTTGGCAGGCAAGGGTGGCTTGAACTTGACGCATTCGGAGCCCGCTGTCATTTTCAATACCCATTACGGCACCCGTCTGGCGCAAGTTGCCCCCTGGCTGCAAACCTTTGGCGCGGCTGAGCTGCGGGCTTGGGCGCTGGGTTTGGGGATTGAAACTTTTATTGGTACCTCTGGCCGTGTATTCCCCATTGAGATGAAAGCCACGCCACTGCTGCGGGCCTGGCTGCAGCGCTTGCGCAGCCTGGGTGTGCAATTTCATATGCGCAACCGCTGGCTCGGTTTTGCCAGCCAGCCAGCGGGTACAGCGCTACGCTGGCGTTTTGAGACGCCGCAGGGTGAGCAGGTTATCAGCGCCAGTGTTGCTGTGCTGGCGTTGGGCGGCGCCAGTTGGCCGCGTTTGGGTTCGGACGGCGCTTGGCAGCCCTGGCTGGCCGCACAAGGCGTAGCGCTGGCACCACTGATGCCAGCCAATTGCGGTTTTGATGTGCAGGGCGTTGGGCATCCGCACTGGAGCGCGTATTTCAGCGAGCGTTTTGCTGGCCAGCCGCTCAAGTCGGTAGCCGTGCATCTGGTCGATTCGCAAGGCCACAGCTTTGAGCGCAAAGGTGAATTTATTGCCACAGCCACGGGCGTTGAAGGGAGTTTGATCTACGCCATGAGCGCCCTTCTTCGGGATGAAATTGCCGCGCGAGGCAATGCGTGCTTTCACCTGGATTTACTACCGCATAAAACGCCTGCGCAAGTGCTGGCAGATGTAAAACATCCGCGCGGCTCACGCTCGCTTGGCAACCACCTCAAAAGCCGTTTGGGGCTGAGCGGCATCAAGCTTGCGCTACTGCATGAACTGCTCACCAAAGACCAGTTGCATAGCGCTACGCAATTAGCCGCTGCCATCAAGCGCCTACCCATTACCCTTGGTGCGCCGCGCCCAATTGCCGAGGCCATTAGCAGCGCCGGTGGCGTGATGCAGGAGGCCATGAACGAGTCATTGATGCTGCACCATTTGCCCGGCGTTTTTTGCGCGGGCGAAATGCTCGACTGGGAAGCCCCAACCGGGGGCTATCTGCTCACTGCCTGTTTTGCCAGTGGTAGAAAAGCGGGGGAGGGGGCACTGCAATGGCTGGCGGAAAATACGGCAGCAAATCGCGACAATTAAAAGCCTTTTGCGAAACGGGTTTGCAAAAGTTCAAATGAGTTGACGAGCCTTGACCCCGGCACTGACTCCACAGTTAGGGCTGCTTGGTTCCCCACCTGACCCGGTTGGCCGCTTTACCATGCGGGAAGGCCCGTCAGGTTTGATTGTAATCGGCTCATTTGGCCTTGCTCGGTGGATGGCCACCCGTAGAATCAGCGCATGTCCTACCTTGTGCTGGCACGCAAATACCGCCCGAAAAACTTCACTGACCTGGTAGGCCAGCCGCACGTGGTTACGGCGCTCACCAACGCGCTGACCAGCCAGCGCTTGCACCACGCTTATTTGTTTACTGGCACGCGCGGTGTGGGCAAAACCACCATCTCACGCATATTGGCCAAGTCGCTCAATTGCCTGGGCCCAGACGGGCAGGGCGGCATTACCGCTAACCCATGCGGCGTGTGCCAGGCCTGCACCGATATTGATGGCGGCCGGTTTGTCGATTACACCGAGCTGGACGCCGCCTCCAACCGCGGCGTGGGCGAGGTGCAGGCCCTGCTGGAGCAAGCCGTCTACAAGCCAGTGTTGGGGCGGTTCAAGGTCTTCATGATCGACGAAGTGCATATGCTCACCAACCATGCCTTTAATGCCATGCTAAAAACGCTGGAGGAGCCGCCCGAATACCTCAAGTTTGTGCTGGCCACCACTGACCCGCAAAAAGTACCAGTCACAGTGCTTTCGCGCTGCCTGCAGTTCAATTTGCGGCCCATGGCACCAGACACCATTACAGAGCAATTGCGCAAGGTACTGGGCTGCGAGAGCGTTACCGCCGAGTCTGCGGCACTGCACTTGCTGGCGCGTGCTGCCCGTGGTTCGATGCGCGATGCGCTCAGCCTGACCGACCAGGCCATGGCGTTTTGTGGTGGCAGCAATTTGCAGGAAGCCCCGGTGCGTCAGATGCTGGGCAGTGCCGACCGCGCTCATGTATTTGGTTTTATTGAAGCGCTGGCGCAAGGCGATGGCAAGGCCGTGGTGGACACCTGTGAGGCGCTGCGCCTGCAGGGCCAAAGCGCTGCCGCCACGCTGGAAGACATGAGTGCTGTGCTGCAACGCATGGCGGTATGGCAAATGCTGGCGCTTCGTCCGAATAGCATGCCAGCTGAATCCGACACCGACATTGACCCTGACGCTGCCCGCATTGCACATCTGGCCACTGTCATGCCCGCCGATGAAACGCAACTGCTCTACAGCCTGTGTTTGCATGGCCGCGGCGAGTTGGGTCTGGCTCCTGACGAATACGCCGCGCTGACTATGGTGCTGCTACGCTTGCTGGCGTTTAAATCAACTGCTGTTGAAACAGCGCAGGTTGAAAAAAAAAGCCTGAAAACGCCGCACACTGAAGTAGCCTTGCCTGCCGCGCTCCCAGTCCAGGTTAGCACGGAAATTTCGCCCTCATCAGCGCCACCACCTGCTGCGCAATTGGTGGCAATGAAGCTGCACAGTCCACCTGAAGACGTGCAGGCGCCAGACCTACCGCCCGACGCGCACCACGCGGTGGCCCGTCTCACGCCCGCCGTGGGTGGCGACGATAGCGATGGCGAGTTTTGGCATGCCACAGTGCAAGCCCTGGTTGGCAGCGAAGCCATTAATGCGCTGGTGCGCGAGCTAGCCTTGCAGTCGCAGTTGGTAGCGCGCGACACAGACCACTGGATGCTGCGCGTTGAACGTGAATCGTTGAATCAAAGCAGCAGCCGTGAACGCCTGCAAACTGCGCTGGCCACCGCCGGCTACGCCGTCAGCTTGAGCGTAGAAGTAGGCCGCGTTACCGACAGCCCGGCGCGGCGCATTCGCGTGGCGCTGGACGAACGCTTGCAGCAGGCTGAAAAAATTATTTTGTCTGATGCTTTCTATCAAGCCCTGGTACGTGATTTCGACGCGAAAATCGTGCCTGGTACTCTCCATCCTCTTTAAGGAAAACCCATGTTCAACAAAGGACAACTCGCCGGCCTCATGAAGCAGGCACAGACCATGCAGGACAACATGAAAAAAGCGCAGGACGAGCTGGCGCTGATGGAAGTCACGGGCGAGTCTGGCTCGGGTCTGGTCAAAGTCACCATGACCTGCAAGCACGCGGTGCGCCGCATTACCATTGACCCCAGCTTGCTGGCCGATGACAAAGACATGCTTGAAGACCTGGTTGCTGCTGCCTTCAATGATGCCTTGCGTTTGGCGGGCGAGACCGAGCAACAAAAAATGGCCAAAATCTCGCAAGGTATGCCCAGTCTGCCCGGTGGCATGAAATTGCCCTTTTAAGCCATCGTTAAAGCAGATCAGCCAGCGCGCAGCGCACGGGTGATCAGTCTCCAATTAAGTAAGCTCGAAATGTCCGATACCCCGATTCTTGAAGCCTTGGCGCAGGCGCTGCGCCGCCTGCCAGGTGTGGGTATCAAGTCGGCGCAGCGCATGGCATTTCACCTGCTTCAACACGACCGCGCCGGCGCGCGGGGGCTGGCACAGGCGCTTGAGCAGGCGGTGGCGCGGGTGCAGCACTGCACGCTGTGCCACACCTTTACCGAGGCCGAAGTTTGCGACATTTGCGCCAATCCGCAGCGAGATGCCAGCAAGCTGTGCGTGGTTGAAACACCGGCTGACCAATCTGCTCTTGAGCGCACTGCCGCCTACCGCGGCCTCTACTTTGTGCTGATGGGCAAATTAAGCCCGCTTGACGGCATTGGCCCGCACGACATTGGCTTGCAAAAGCTGTTTACCCGCGCCACCAACAGCGTGGTGCAAGAAGTTATTTTGGCCACCAATTTCACCGCAGAGGGCGAGGCCACAGCACATGTAATTGGCGAGGCTTTAAAGGCCAAGGGCCTGCAAGTCACCCGGCTGGCACGCGGTGTGCCGGCCGGCAGCGAGCTTGAGTACGTCGACCTGGGTACCGTGGCCCATGCGCTGCTGGACCGGCGTTAATTGGCAATTAACGGGTGCAATCAACGATCAAAGCTGAACGGTCGTTGGCTGGGTTGCCCGTGCTAAGCGATGTGCTGGGCGAATTGCATGGCACGGTGGTAGCGCCGCTGCCAACGCTCCTGCTGTCAATAACGTTGTTGTTGATGGCGCTGTTGTTGATAGTGCCATTGGCACCGCTGGAGCTAGGGCGTCCCGGGTCATTAAAAGGGTCTACCGGATTAGGCGTTGTTCCAATCTGGTTGGGCGTTGTACCAATTTGATTTTGCCGGGTGCCTATTGGGTTGGGTGTTGTCCCAATGGGGTTGGGCCTGGTATCAAGCTGATTGGGCGTTGCCCCCGTGGGATTGCTTGAAGAATTGACTTGTGCGTGTGCAAAACCCATAGCGCTGGCGAGCGTTACAGCAGCCGTTGTGAATAGCAAAAATTGAGCAGTGCGCATGGTTGATTCCTGAGTTGACTATCAGCGTAACTGCGCAGCCTGCCCGCACAGGTGGGACAGCCCTGCAACCGCGCGTAGGAAAAAGTATCAATGGGGGCAAATTTAATTTCCACCAAACTAGGCAGAGCTGATGGCCGCCGGATTCAAGTAAAAACCCGCACGGGATGTTCCTGATGCGGGTTTTTTTGTGGCTGGTATCTTGCTTAAGTAAGGATGCTTGTCTGTGCGTTGCACTGGATGGCACTTTGACTCACCATGAAACCCGCCCCATTCAATCGCCGCATCTTTGCCCGCAGCGCCGCCAGTTTGCTGGCCGCGCTCGCCTGGCCCGGTGCGCAGGGCAGATCTGAGCCGGGAATCGGGGCGTCAATGGGCCCGCTATCAGGCCCACTGGAAAAAGACCGCTTGACGCTGGCGGTGGGCGGCAAATCGGCGTTTTATTACCTGCCGCTCACCATCGCCGAGCATTTGGGCTTTTTCCGCGCGCAGGGGCTGGCGCTGGACATTACCGACCATATTGACGCCGACCATGCCCAACAGGCGGCGCTGTCTGGCCAGGCCGACGTGGTTTGCGGCGAGTTTGACCACACCTTGCTGCTGCAAACACGCAAGCAGTACTACCAGTCGTTTGTGCAACTGGCGCGCACGCCGCAACTGGTGCTGGGCGTGTCCACCCGCAGTGGCGTGAGCTACCGTACGGCGGCCGACCTGCGCGGCAAGAAAATTGGCTTGCCTGCTAATGGGGCGTCGGGCAGCGCACTGGCCAATTCGCTGTGCAATCGCGTGCTCGAGCGCGCCGGCTTGAGCGCCGCCGATGTGAGCTATGTCAGCCTGGACAACTTGCAGGCGGTGTTGCTGGCCTTTCGCCAAGGTCAAATTGATGCGCTGTGCCACACCGACCCGGTGATGACCATGCTGGAGCAAAGGGGCGACATCAGGGTCATTTGCGACACCCGCACACTCAAAGCCACACTTGACTGGTTTGGCGGGCCCATGCCCGCCGCCTGCCTGTACGCGCGGCTGGGTTTTGTGCAAAACCACCCCAATACCTGCCAGGCGCTGGCCAACGGCATTGTGCGTTCGCTCAAATGGCTGCAAACCGCCGGGCCCAGCGACTTGATCAAGGCCGTGCCCGAATCCCATTTGCAGGGCGATCGCTCGGCTTACCTGGCCTCATTCAACAAGCTGCGCGAGGCCATTTCCCCAGACGGTGTGCTACCCACCGAGGCTGCGCAGACGGCCTGGCGCGTGTTTGCCAGCGCCGCAGATACTGGCAGCGCAGCCCCAGTGGTGTTGCCAAAAATCGTGCTGTCGCGCGCCTATACCAACACGTATGCGCTGCGCGCCAAGGCGTATTTCAAGCTTTAAGTTGCCTGGTTTTTTTGCTATTAAAACAATAGTAAAAAAGTATAGCGTTACCCGCACGTCAATAAAGGGCTACAGATGCTTTTGATGGCTAAAAAACCCTGTTTTTCTGGATTTTTGAGTTAGCCGTCGTGTTTTTTCGCTGCAGACGGCTCTGCCCGGGCGTGTTTTAAAGGTTTTTGGCCTTTTTTTAAAGGTGAAATTTAGCGCTAAGCCAATACCGGTGTGCGGGTACCGCTATGGTTTTTTACTATACCTTTGATAGCGCGCTACACCAAATCAAACTGCGACAGTCACTTTTTGGTGGATTTCACGCTTCTACCGGTTTGTGCCGTGGCTTTGGTTCGGGGCTTGGCTTTCACGGTGGCTGTGCTGCGGCTTGCTGGCGGGCGGCTTCTGACTGGTAAAAACAACGCCACTTGCTGCCCTGCCGTGAAGGCGCTGGCCACACCCACGTTGTTCCAGATGGCCACATCGGCAGCGTTGAGTTTGTAGCGGCGCGCCAGCGACAGCACGGTGTCTTGTTTGCCGGCTTTGACCAAGGTACGGCGCACCACGGCTTCGGGCGCCAGCCGCAGCTGGCCGTTGTCAGCGACATGGCTGGCCACGTCATCCGCATGCGTTCCGTTGCGTGGCACCAGCAAGACCGAGCCAGCCTGGATGGTGACGCGAGCGGGAATCTGGTTGACGGTGCGAAACTCGGCTTCGCTCACGCCAAAGCGCTTGGCTACCTCCGCCGGTTTTTGGTGCGAGGGCGCGACCCAGGCTGTCCAACTAGCCAGCCGCCCGCCGGTGTAAGCCTGGTAATTGCGCGCAAATACCTCGGCGTTGTCCCATGGCAGCAGAAGGTGCGGCGTGCCCGCCGCCAAAATTACTGGTCGATTGGCTGATGGGTTGAGCGCCTTGAAATCTTCCAGGCGCACCTCAGCCAGCTTGGCCGCCAATTCCACGTCAATATCGCGGGTGATGCTCACAGCCTGAAAGTAGGGGTGGTTGGGAACATGCGGCAGCCGGACGTTAAAGGCCTCGGGGCGGGCGACCAAGTTTTTCACGCCCTGCAGTTTGGGCACGTACTGGCGCGTTTCATTGGGCATGTTGAGGTCGGTGTAGGCAGCGCCCAAGCCGGCCTTTTTGTTTTTGGCAATGGCCCGGCCAACGCTGCCTTCACCCCAGTTGTAGGCCGCCAGCGCCAGGTGCCAGTCGCCAAACATTGCGTGGAGTTTTTGCAGGTAGTCGAGCGCGGCTCGGGTTGAAGCCAGCACGTCGCGCCGGTCGTCGCGGAACACGTTTTGGCGCAGCTCAAAATGCTTGCCGGTGCTGGGGATGAACTGCCACATGCCCGCCGCCTTGGCGGTAGACACGGCCTGCGGGTTGAACGCCGACTCAATAAAGGGCAGCAGCGCCAGTTCGGTGGGCATGTTGCGTCGCTCCAGCTCTTCAACCACATGAAACAGGTATTTGCTGCCGCGGTCGGTCATGCGGCTGAGGTAATCGGGCCGCGAGGCATACCACTGCTCTTGCTGGCCAACCAGATCAGACTGCAAATCAGGCATGGCAAAGCCGCGGCGGATACGCTCCCACAGGTCTTGCGGCAGGGCGACTTGGGCAACGGTTTGCCCTTCAAGCGAGGCGGACTGAATAGCCAGCAGGGGTTGCGTGCCGGGTGGCCGTGTTTGCGTGGTGTTGTCAGCCGTGCTTTTGGCGGGGTCAATGCCAGTTGGCGCGGTGGTGGCGCAGCCACCGAGGGCGGCGAGCAACAGGGCCACGCCCAGGGTGTGGAGAATTTTCATCGGAAGTGGTTTTTCCATTCGCGCAGGGTGGTGAATACGCCGAGTTCGTCGGGCTGGGTCGCGGGATTTTGCTGGCGTGCAGAGGCCGCGACCTCGGCGTTGCGGGCGCGCAAAAACGGGTTGATGAGCAGTTCCTGCGCCAGCGTGCTGGGCAGGGTGGGCAGGTTGCTGGCGCGCTGTGCGCTGCACCATTGCTGGTAATGCTGCAAATCGGTGTTGCCAGGCTCCACGTGCTGGGCAAACTTGAGGTTGCTGAGCGTGTATTCATGGGTGCAGCAAACGCGCGTGTGGCCTGGTAAGGCAGCCAGCGCAGTCAACGAGGCCAGCATCTGTGCCGGTGTGCCTTCAAACAAGCGCCCACAGCCGCCTGAAAACAGAGTGTCACCACAAAACAGCAACGGGCTGCCAGACGCTTTCTCGCAAAAATAGGCAATGTGGCCAGCGGTGTGGCCAGGCACCTCCATCACCATAAAAGGCAGCCCCAGCACGTCCACGGTGTCGCCTGCTGCCAATCGGGTTAGTGGCTCGGGCATGGGTTCATGCAACGGGCCGAACACTTGGGCTCCGGTGGCTTCGCGCAAGGCGGCCACGCCGCCAATGTGATCGGCATGGTGGTGCGTGACTAAAATGGTTTTGAGTTGCAGGCCCAGGCGCTGCAGGGCGTCGCGTACCGGCTGTGCATCACCGGGGTCCACCACCATCGCCTGCTGTCCGTTGTGCAGCAGCCAGATGTAGTTGTCAGCAAAGGCCGCTAGCGGTATTAAGTTCATGAGCCAGCAAATTATAGGTTTGCACGACTGGTTGGCTACGCCACCTGGCCGTTACCTGCTCAATTGGGAGGCGGCCCAGTTTGAGCGTGCGGTAGCGGACATTTTTGGCTACCACGCCTTGCAACTGGGTTTGCCCGAGCTAAACGCCCTGCAAGCCAACCGCATGCCGCACCGTTGGCTAGCCACCGATGCCCTCTCCGCAGTTGGATCGCCACAGCCACCATTGCCAATATCCACAGCCAATGAAGCAATCGCGCAGCCCCACCGCATTGCCCTGCTGACGGATCTAGCGGCGCTGCCATTTCCTGAAAACAGCCTGGATCTGGTGCTGCTGCCGCACACGCTGGAGACCAGCGCCGACGCCCACGCGACGCTGCGCGAGGTTGAACGGGTCCTGGTGCCCGAAGGCAAGGTGGTTATCAGTTGCTTCAACCCGGCGAGCTTGTGGGGGCTGCGACAGCGCCGCGCGCGGCTCTACAAAAAACTAGGGATGGGCGACCTGTATTTGCCCGAGGCGGGCGAGTTTTTGGGTTACTGGCGCCTGCGCGATTGGCTGCGACTGTTGAGTTTTGAGGTCGAGTCAGGCGCTTTTGGCTGCTACCGTCCGGCGGTGCGCAGCGAGCAATGGCTTAATCGCTTCGCCTACATGGATGCGGTGGGCGCACGTTGGTGGCCTATTTTGGGCAGCGTGTATTTTGTGGTCGCGGTCAAGCGGGTGCGCGGCATGCGGCTGATGGGCCCTGTATGGAAAAGCCAGAAAAAAATGGCGAATGCACCGGTGTCAGTCGCCAATCAGGTTCAACCGCGCAGTGGCGGCGCAGACTGACCCAGCTAATCCGCGCCAGCGTCGACAATCGGCGCTTTTGTTTTCACCATTGGCCAATTTATGAATCCAGTCGAAATCTACACTGATGGTGCCTGCAAAGGCAACCCTGGCCCTGGCGGCTGGGGTGCCCTGTTGCTGTCTGGGGTTACAGAAAAAGAGCTGTTTGGTGGCGAATCAGCCACCACCAATAACCGCATGGAACTGACCGCCGTGATCGAGGCACTGGCGGCTTTGAAAAAGCCCTGCGCCATCACGCTCTACCTCGACAGTGAATATGTACGCAAGGGCATCACCGAATGGCTGGCGGGCTGGAAGGCACGCGGCTGGCGAACCGCGGCCAAGCAGCCCGTGAAAAACCAGGACTTGTGGCAACGCCTGGATGCCCTGCTGGCGCAATCAACCCACCAGATTGACTGGCGTTGGGTCAAGGGCCATGCAGGCAACCCCGGCAATGAGCGCGCCGATGCGCTGGCCAACCGGGGCGTGGAGTCTCTTCAGCGTGGTGGGGCGGTGAACTAAAGCCCTTGTTTACAGTCCAGCAACAGTTGCTCGCTATTATCTTTTTCATGGCTTCTAAAACAATTTACACGGCAATAGCCGTCATTGGTGTTGCAGGTTTATCCGCAGCCGGCTGGTGGTATCAATCTCGCCCTCAAACACCAAAAGTAATCGCTGGCAGCGCTGTTGCGCAGGCTCAAACGCCGGCTGCCTCTGCGGTGCGGATTTCTGGGGTAGAAGTTGTTCGGGTTGAGGTGCGCACACTGCAAGACGATGCACAGGCTGTTGGCAGCTTGCGTGCACGTCAAAGCGTCATGCTGCGGCCGGAGGTGGCGGGTCGGGTTATGCGCTTGGGGTTTGCAGATGGCGCACGTGTTAAGCGTGGTCAGATTTTGGTGCAGCTTGACGACGCGCTGCAAAAAGCCGAGTTGCAGCAGGCCCAAGCCCAGCAGTCGATTGCCCGCTCCAACTACAAACGCAATCAGGAACTGGTGGCGCAAAATTTTGTAGCCCAACGCGTGCTCGATGAAAGCGAAGCCAATTTGCAGGTGGCCGATGCCCAGGTGGCGCTAGCACGTGCGCGTTTGCAGCGCATGGCAATTACCGCACCGTTTGACGGCACAGTTGGCCTTGGCGCAGTCAATTCGGGTGACTATGTTCGCGACGGTGCCGATTTGGTGAATTTGCAGGACTCACGCAGCATGCAAGTCGATTTCAGCCTGGCAGAGCGTTACCAAAGTCGGCTGCGCATTGGCCAGCCCGTTGAATTGACGCTGGACGCCTTGCCAGGTCGCCGCGTGATGGCTCAGATAGAGGCTGTTGATCCTCTGCTTGATGCCAACGGTCGTGCTGTTTCGGTGCGGGCACGGGTGGATAACACGCCCGACAATGCGTTGCGCCCTGGCATGTTTGCGCGCGCAAACGTGATCTTTGATGTGCGGGAAAATGCCTTGCTGGTGCCAGAAGAGGCTATCGTTCCGCAATCAGGCAAGCAGTTTGTATTTAAGGTGGTTGCGCCCACTGCGCCGCCTGGCACCGGCAGCACCGCACTTTCCGCCGAACCCAAAACCGTATCTCAGCGCCAGGAAGTCAAGCTGGGGTTACGGCGTGCAGGTAAGGTGGAAATAGCCGAGGGCTTGAAGTCTGGCGACATTGTGGTGGTAGCAGGGCAGCAGCGCTTGCAGCGCGACGGTACGCCAGTGCGTGTGATTGATCTGGCCAATTCCGCATCGCCCACTTCTTTAGCCCCCGCTGCTGCCGCGTCCGCGGTAACGGCCCAGTCGGCGCGTTAGACCGTAGTCACTTTCAACTAGGGCGTCCATCATGCAATTGCCTGAGATATCAATTCGGCGTCCAGTCTTCGCCACCGTGCTGTCGCTGCTGATTTTGCTCATTGGCATGGTGTCTTATGGCAGTCTGAACGTACGCGAATACCCCAAAATTGATGAGCCGGTAGTGACCGTTGAAACACGCTTTGCGGGCGCGTCCAGCGAGGTAATGGAATCACAAATTACCAAGGTGCTGGAAGATTCGCTGGCTGGCATTGAAGGCGTAGACGTCATCAGCTCGTTGTCTCGTCAGGAACAAAGCCAGATCACAGTGCGGTTCTCGCTATCGCGCGACCCTGACTCCGCAGCCGCCGATGTGCGCGACAAAGTCTCGAGGGTTCGCCAGCGTCTGCCGCAGGACATTGATGAGCCGGTCATCGCCAAGGTTGAGGCCGATGCCACACCAGTGATTTTTCTGGCCCTCAGCTCTGACACTCACAACGCGCTGCAACTTACCGACATGGCCAACCGCTTGATAAAGCCGGTGTTGCAAACCGCGCCGGGTGCAGCCGATGTGCGGATTTTTGGTGAGCGCCGTTTTGCCATGCGCATCTGGCTCGACCCCGACCGCCTTGCCGCTTATGGCCTGACCACGCAAGATGTTGAGGATGCGTTGCGCCGAAGCAATCTGGAAGTTCCGGCAGGCCGCATCGAAAGCAGCCAGCGCGAATTCAACGTCACGGCATTGACCGATTTGCAGCGACCCGAGCAATTTGAACAGGTCATTATCCGCACCGTAAAAGGGCAGCCAATTCGTATCGTTGATGTGGCCCGTGTGCAAGAGGCCGCGCAGGCTGAGCGCACCAGCGTCAACTTTAACGGGCGTGATGCGCTGGCG
This sequence comes from Burkholderiales bacterium, assembly GCA_021732385.1. Classification (GTDB taxonomy): domain Bacteria; phylum Pseudomonadota; class Gammaproteobacteria; order Burkholderiales; family Burkholderiaceae_C; genus JAKFVA01. Next base: position 105,462 of record JAKFVA010000015.1, read on the forward strand.
TTGGGCGTTATTCGCCAATCAACGGCCAATCCGCTGGATTTGTCCAATGGCGTGCGCAAGCTGCTTGAGAAAATCAAGCAAGATTTGCCACCCGGCGTCATGGTGCAGGTGGCCAACGACAACTCGGTCTTTATTGACCGCTCCATCAAGGCGGTCTACACCACTATTTTGGAAGCTGTTGCGCTGGTTGCGCTGGTAATTTTTGTGTTTTTGCGTACAGTGCGCGCTTCCATCATTCCCCTGGTGACAATACCAGTCAGTTTGGTGGGCACGTTTGCCTTGATGGCGCTGGCTGGGTTCACCATCAACTCACTAACTTTGCTGGCACTGGTGCTTGCAATTGGTTTGGTGGTCGACGATGCGATCGTGGTGCTTGAAAACATTTACCGCCACATTGAAGAGGGTATGGCACCCTTGCAGGCGGCGATTGTGGGCAGCAAGGAGATTGGCTTTGCGGTAGTCTGCATGACGTTGACATTGGCTGCGGTATATGCCCCATTGGCCTTTTCACCAGGACGTACCGGGCGCCTATTCACAGAATTTGCCTTGGCACTCGCCGGAGCCGTAATCGTTTCTGGTTTTGTAGCGTTAACGCTCTCACCCATGATGTGCTCGGTACTGCTCAAGCACAACACCAAGCAATCCTGGTTTGACCGCAACATGGAGCGCGTACTAAACGCTCTAACACGAGGCTACAGCGCCGCCTTGCATTGGAGCATGACTTCCTGGAAATTCGGCGCTATTACGGTATCGCGCCGTTGGCTGGTTGTTTTTGTGATGTTGGGCAGCGGTGTCCTGGTGGCCCTGATGCTCAGCAATATCAAAAGCGAACTGGCACCGCTGGAAGATCGCGGCGTGATCTTGACGGTAATCAACGGCCCCGATGGAGCCACACTGGACTACACCTACCGCAATGCCCAGGCAGTTGCTGAGATTGGCAAGCAGTACAAGGAATTTGACCGGGTATTCATCGTTATTGGCAACCCTACGGTGGCCCAGGGTAACGTGTTTCTGCGCGCTGTTCCCTGGGAGGAACGTAGTCGCAGTACATTGGACATCGCGCGTGAAATCAGCCCCAAAATCGGCAGCCTGCCGGGCGTGTCGGCATTTCCGATTACGCCACCCTCGCTGGGCCAAGGCTTTCGCGAACGTCCGGTAAATTTTGTGATTTTGACTTCTGATAGCTATGCCAATTTGGCGGGTGTGGTGCGTAATTTTCAGGCTGAGCTGGCTAAAAATCCGGGCTTTGTGCAGGTCGACACTGACTTGCGCCTCAATAAACCTGAAATCACCCTGGAGGTCAATCGTGAACGGGCCGCTGATGCGGGCGTGAGCGTGGAGTCAGTGGCGCGGGCGGTTGAAACCATGCTGGGTGGACGCAACGTGACACGTTACAAACGTGAAGGCGAGCAGTATGACGTGGTTGTTCAAACCGAATCCAAAGGTCGTGACACGCCAGACGACATTGAGAAAATATTTGTTCGTGGCACGAAAAACAATGTGCAAACACTAGTGCCCTTGTCTGCATTGGTCAAAGTCAATGAGGTGGTCGTACCGCGCGAACTCAATCACTTTGCGCAGCGCCGGTCAGCCTCGATTACCGCCAACTTGGCACCCGACTACGCCCTGGGCGAGGCGCTCACTTTCATGGACGCCACGGCCAAAAAGGTGCTCAAGCCGGGCTACGCCACCGACTTGAATGGCTCCAGCCGCGAGTTCAAGGCGTCGTCAGGCTCTTTGGGGCTGGTGTTTGCCATGGCCCTGGTGTTTATTTTTCTGGTGCTTGCGGCGCAATTTGAAAGCTTTATCGACCCCTTCATCATCATGCTGAGCGTGCCTTTGTCGATTGCTGGGGCCTTGATTGCCTTGCGCTGGACTGGGGGCACACTCAATGTGTTCAGCCAGATTGGCTTGATCACCCTTGTGGGACTAATTACCAAGCACGGCATTTTGATTGTGGAATTTGCCAACCAGCTGCGCGTCAAGGGCGTGGAGATGCACGAGGCGGTAATGCAGGCGGCTACCCAGCGCTTGCGGCCAATTTTGATGACCACTGGCGCCATGGTGCTGGGCTCCATACCACTGGCGTTTGCGTCGGGTGCGGGTGCAGAGAGCCGCCAGCAAATTGGCTGGGTGATTGTGGGTGGCATGAGCCTGGGCACGCTGCTCACATTGTTTGTCGTGCCCACCATGTACACACTGCTGGCGCGAAAAAAAGTGCCCGGTCCCAATGAGGCCGCAGTGGATGAGTCATCTCTGGAGCCGGTGCATCCAGCAGCCCACGACGGCGTCATTCCAGCCAAATAACCCGGTGGCCCACCGCGAAGCGCCGGTCTTGCCGCTAACCTTTCGCGGGGCTTGCCAGCGCTAGATCACACCGTCGAACACCATGACATCGACGGCATCTCCTGCCGCCACGTTACCCTGGTTGTGGTGCAACACCACCAGCCCATTGGCTTGCACCATGGAGCGCAATACCCCAGAGCCCTGGTTGCCGGTAATGCGTACCTGCAAATCACCGTTTGTGGCCGTGCTGACAATACCGCGCTGGTATTCGGTGCGGCCCGGTTTTTTGCGCAGTGCCTGCATGCTGGTGGCTTTGAGCAAGGGCGGCGCGGTACTGGTTGAGCCCATCATTTGCAGCAGGGCGGGGCGCACAAAGGCCAGAAAAGTCACCATGACGGCCACCGGGTTTCCGGGCAGGCCAAATAAAAATGCCGATTTGGTTACACCTGCCGTGCTGCTGAAAATCCGCCCTGCTGCCATAGGGCGGCCAGGCCGCATCGCAATGCGCCAAAAGGCCATGCCAGAGCCAGCGGGTGGGGTTATACCGTCGGCTTGTCCAAGCCGGGCCATCATGGCGCGGGTGTGGTCGGCCTCACCCATGCTGACGCCGCCGCTGGTAATGATGGCATCGGCCTGCGAGGCTGCTTGCAGGAAGGCTGCTTCCAGTTGCACGGGTTCGTCAGGCACCACACCCATGTCGATTGGCTCGCAGCCCAGGCGCGTAAGCAGACCATAGAGGGTGTAGCGGTTGCTGTCGTATACCGCGCCTTCACGCGGCGTCTCGCCCAGGCTCAAAATTTCGTCACCGGTGGAGAAGAACGCTACTTTCAAACGGCGCACCACTTGCACCTGTGCAATACCCAAACTGGCAACCAAGCCCAGCGCAGCGGGCGTCAGGAGATCACCCTTTTGCAGCGCCTGCTGGCCTTGCATCAAGTCTTCGCCAGCCAGGCGGCGGTTATCGCCTGGCTTTACAGCGCGTGCAGGCAGCGTGATGCTGTCGCCATCGGTTTGCACCAGTTCAAGTGGCACTACGGTGTCAAGGCCTGCGGGCATCACCGCGCCAGTCATGATTTTTACGCACTGGCTGGCGGTTGCCTGGCCTTGCCAGGCTTTACCTGCAAAGGCAGTGCCCACCACCTGCAGACGGGTAGGCGCATCGGCATGCAAAGCGCTGCCGTGGAAGGCAAAGCCATCCATGGCCGAGTTGTCGTGGGGTGGCACGCTGATGGGCGAGGTGATGCCTTGCGCCAGCACACGGCCCAGCGCCTGCATTAGGGGCAGGGTTTCAGTTTGCTGCAAGGGTGTCACCCATTCACCAAGAATGCGCAGTACAGCTTCGGCGCTGATAGCTTGCGGGTCATAGCCTTGCAGACGGGCCGTAATATCGGCCAGGGATTGCGGTGCCAGTAAATTCATTGCAGCGGCTGACTTAGCCTTCAAGCGTGCGTAATTCGGCTAGGGTATTGGCGTTGGCAAAGGCAGTGGCGGAGTCACCTGGCGCATCGAAAGCCACCAGCGCCACGCGGTGTTGCGCTGTCCATGCGTCAATCTTGCGGCCACCGCCGTGGGTGAATGCCACCAGGCTCTCAAGCAACTCAGCACGTAGCAGGCAAAAAACCGGCTGGGGACGCAGGCTGGTACTGCCGCCAGCAGTGGTTTCCAGCGCTGTAGGCATGGCAATGTCGGCGTCTTGCGCTTCAAGCGCCTGCATCAGTCGCTCAGCCAGGTCTTGTGGAAACAGCGGCGTATCGCAGGGCACCGTCAGCAGGTAGGGCGTCTCGCAGCGCTCCAGACCGGTTAAAAAGCCCGCTAACGGGCCTGCGTAATCACTCAAGGTGTCGGGCCAAACCGGCACGCCAAACGATTCGTAGGCTGCCAGATTGCGGTTGGCATTGACCATGACCTGACCCACTTGCGGCTGTAGCCGCATGAGTGTGTGTAGTGCCAGCGGCGTACCGTTGAAATTTTGCATGCCTTTGTCGGCTCCACCCATGCGCGCGCCACGCCCGCCTGCGAGAACGATGCCGGTAATGTCTTGTGTGTTCATAGGAAGCGGGCAATTACAGGGGGTGTCATTTTTAGCCGCCGATGTAGCTCATTTCAACCCGTTTGGCACCTGCCCCAACAGTTGAATCAGGCGGCAAACTCGCGCGTAGTTCTGAATAGCGATCAACTCGCCCCTGCCAGATGTGGCCAATGGCCGAGGCAAGTTCTTCGTCGGAGGCTTGTGTGCGCAGCAACGTGCGCAAATCATGGCCTTGCGTAGCAAACAGGCACAAATACAATTTACCCTCGGTCGACAGGCGGGCGCGGTTGCAATCTTTGCAAAAGGCCTGGGTGACGCTGGAAATAACACCGACCTCACCCAGCACCGCGTCGTGCTGGCCGCTGGCTCCGGCATAGCCCCAGCGTTCAGCGGTCTCGCCCGACGCAGAGGGCGAAAGTTGCACCAGCGGCAGTTCAGTCTTCAGGAGTTCTATAACCTGGGCCGATGGCAGCACCTCGTCCATGCGCCAGCCGTTGGTAGCACCCACGTCCATATACTCAATAAAACGCAGCACCACGCCCGTGCCTTTGAAATGCCGCGCCATGGGCAGAATTTCATGGGCATTGGTGCCGCGTTTTACGACCATGTTGACTTTGATATTGGTCAACCCCGCGCGCTGCGCCGCTTCAATCCCGGCCAGCACCTTGGTCACCGGAAAGTCCACGTCGTTCATCTGGCGAAACACGGCGTCATCGAGCCCGTCGAGGCTGACGGTGACGCGCTGCAAGCCCGCGTCCTTCAGGGCCTGGGCTTTTTGCGCCAGAATCGAGCCGTTGGTGGTGAGCGTCAAATCCAGCGGCTGGCCACCGGGTGTGCGCAATGCGGCCAGTTGGGCAATCAAAATTTCGATGTTTTTGCGCAGCAAAGGCTCGCCGCCGGTCAGGCGGATTTTGCGCACGCCATGCGCCACAAACTGACGCGCCAGCCGGGTAATTTCTTCAAAACTGAGCAGCGCGCCCTGCGGTAAAAAGGCGTAATCCTTGTCAAACACTTCCTTGGGCATGCAGTAGCTGCAGCGGAAATTGCAGCGATCGGTCACGCTAATGCGCAAATCACTCAGGGGGCGCTGCAGCCGGTCGGTCAGGTGGCCAGTGGCCGCAATGGGCACGGCAGGCAAGCGCGCAGGCAAGCTGGCCAAGCGTTCGTCAATCAGCGGGATGATGCGTTCAGACATGGGTAGATTGTGCACGCAGAGCTGGCGCAGGTTTTATGCAAGAAAGCCCCTGGTACTGCCCGTGGCAGTGAGGCCATTGGCCGTTGGGATTTGTGGCGAATACCTGAAATTGCTATAAAAAGTATAGCAAAAAAGCATAGCGCTACCCGCACGTCAATAATAGGTTTAAAGCCAATTTGATACATGAAATCAGCCGTTTTTTCTTGAAAAATAGCCTGCGCCAGTAAAAAAGGCCCGCAAGCGGGCCTTTTTAGCCTTAGCGAGCTTATTTTGAGGCTGGCGTCTTGGGCGTGGACACCACGTTGCCAGTGTCATAGCCGGGGTTGGCAGCCGGTGCGCTGATGGCAGCAGGCTCGGCGACGGCGGCTTTGGCCGGCTTGGCACCATGAATTTGCATCATCAACGGCACGATCAGCAGCGCCACAATGTTGATGATCTTGATCAGCGGGTTGATCGCCGGGCCAGCCGTGTCTTTGTACGGGTCGCCTACGGTGTCGCCGGTCACGGCAGCTTTGTGCGCCTCTGAACCTTTGCCGCCGTGGTGGCCGTCTTCAATGTATTTCTTGGCGTTGTCCCAGGCACCGCCGCCGGTGCACATGGAAATCGCCACAAACAAGCCGGTGACGATGGTGCCCATGAGCAAACCGCCCAAAGCCGCCGGGCCGAGAATCAGGCCCACCACAATCGGCGCGACCACTGGCAGCAGCGACGGGATCATCATTTCCTTGATGGCGGCGGTAGTCAGCATGTCCACGGCGGTGTCGTACTCTGGCTTGCCGGTGCCGTCCATGATGCCTTTAATGTCACGGAACTGGCGGCGCACTTCAACCACGACAGCACCAGCGGCGCGGCCCACGGCCTCCATTGCCATTGCGCCAAACAGGTAGGGGATCAGACCGCCAATGAACAGGCCGACGATGACCATCGGATTGCTCAAATCGAACGTAATCTGGCGGCCATAAGCTTCCAGCTTGTGCGTGTAGTCGGCAAACAGCACCAAAGCGGCGAGGCCAGCCGAGCCGATGGCGTAGCCTTTGGTCACGGCCTTGGTGGTGTTGCCTACTGCGTCCAGCGGGTCAGTGACAGCGCGTACGCTCTCGGGCAGTTCGGCCATTTCGGCAATGCCGCCCGCGTTGTCGGTGATAGGGCCGTAGGCATCCAGCGCCACCACAATACCGGCCATGCTCAGCATGGCCGTGGCGGCAATCGCAATGCCGTACAAACCGGCCAGCGAGAACGACGCCAAGATGGCGGCGCAAACCAAAATCACTGGCCATGCGGTGGAGCGCATCGACACACCCAGACCGGCAATGATATTGGTGCCATGGCCAGTGGTCGAGGCTTGGGCAATGTGCTGCACGGGCTTGTATTGCGTGCCGGTGTAGTACTCGGTGACCCACACCAGCGCGCCGGTCAAGGCCAGGCCCACAATGCAGGTGCCAAACAGCGCCAAGCGAGAGCCCTCGGCCTTGATGGCGTTGTCGGGAATCAGCCACCAGGTCACTGCCGCAAACGCGATCAGCGACAAGCCGCCTGCAACGGCCAGGCCCTTGTACAGGGCAGGCATCACGTTCTTCATGCCCGGCGAGGCCTTGACAAAGAAGCAGCCGATGATGGAGGCAATGATTGATACCGCGCCCAGTGCCAACGGGTAGAGCACCGCGTTAACGGGCGCAGCAGCCACCAGCAATGCGCCCAGCACCATGGTGGCAATCAGTGTGACGGCGTAGGTTTCAAACAGGTCGGCGGCCATGCCGGCGCAGTCGCCCACGTTGTCGCCCACGTTGTCGGCAATCACGGCGGGGTTGCGTGGATCATCCTCGGGGATGCCGGCTTCCACTTTGCCAACCAAATCCGCACCGACGTCCGCGCCTTTGGTGAAAATGCCGCCGCCCAAACGGGCGAAGATGGAAATCAGCGACGAGCCGAAGGCAAAACCGATCAAAGGGTCGAGCAGCTTGGCCAGGTTTTTATCGGGCGAGTAGTTGCCGTTGCCCACCAGAAACCAGTAAAAAGCCGTCACGCCCAACAGGCCCAGGCCGACCACCAGCATGCCGGTGATGGCACCGCCGCGAAACGCCACGTCGAGTGCCGGGCCAATGCCACGGGTGGCGGCTTGCGCGGTGCGCACGTTGGCACGCACAGACACATTCATGCCAATAAAGCCGCAAGCCCCCGAGAGCACCGCGCCCACTACAAAGCCAATGGCGGTGAAGCTGCCTAGAAAAATTGCAATCAGGATAGCCAGCACCACGCCGACCATGGCAATGGTCTTGTATTGCCGCGCCAAATAAGCGGCCGCGCCAGTTTGAATGGCGGCGGCAATTTCTTGCATGCGGGGATTGCCCGCGTCTTGTGAAAGTATCCAGCCGCGTGCCCAAATGCCGTATCCCACGGCAATGAGACCGCAAACCAGCGCGAGGATGAGCGCAGAGTTGCCAGCCATAAAAGAATTCTCCTGTGTAGTACTTTGGCGGAAGGGGGCACCGCTGCGGCGCCTCCGCTGCGTTGCTTCCTCGCACTACTATCGGGCAGAGTCGATTGGCCAACCGCCGCAATGTACCTTGAAAATGCGCGTTTTTGGCGTCGATGTCAGCGCCATGAAACTAAAATGCGGGTTAATCCTAGGCTAACTGGATTGACCCTGTTGCTGTTTTATTCACTTCCATAAAAACCATGTCCCTAGATAAAGTCTCCCCCGGCAAAAACGTCCCCGATGCTTTCAACGTCATCATCGAGATTCCCATGAACGCCGACCCGGTGAAATACGAGGTCGATAAGGAGTCAGGCGCGATTTTTGTTGACCGCTTCATGAGCACGTCGATGCATTACCCCACCAACTACGGCTACGTGCCCAAAACCATCAGCGGCGATGGCGACCCGGTTGACGTGCTGGTCATCACGCCGGTGCCCTTGATTCCGGGCGTTGTGGTGACTTGCCGCCCAATTGGCATTCTGAAAATGCAAGACGAAGCCGGTGAAGACGGCAAGATTTTGGCCGTGCCGGTGGACAAGATCTTGTCGATCTACACCCAGTGGCAAAAGCCCGAAGACTTGAACCCGCTGCGCCTGAAAACCATTGCGCACTTCTTTGAGCACTACAAAGACCTGGAAGTGGGCAAGTGGGTCAAGATTTTGGGTTGGGAGGGGGCCGATGCCGCCAAGAAAGAAATTTTGGATGGCATGGCCAATTACGCCAAGGCACAGGCCTGACGGCACGCCTGATGTTGCGTCAAAGCAAGTTTGGCTAAATTGATTTTTTGTTAGTTTGCAGACAGCTGGCTTGACTAGGATTCAGCGCTTCTTCACACTTTTCATTTTTAACTTCTCGGAAGTATCAACCTATGAGCCACCCTCTTGTTTTGCGCGCCTGCGCCTTGTCCGTACTGGCCGCCGCCTTGTTGGCCGTTCCTGCCTTGTCCGGCCTGAACGCGGCCCAAGCGGCTGCACCTCTGGTCAAAACGCAGCCTGGTTACTACCGTGTCATGCTGGGAGATTTTGAGGTCACCGCCTTGTCTGACGGCACCGTTGCCCTACCGGTGGACAAGCTGCTGACCAACACGACAGCCGCCAAAGTCAACAAGGCGCTGGCCAAGTCATATTTGTCCAGCCCGCTGGAGACCTCGGTCACTGCGTATCTGATCAACACCGGCGCGAAGCTGGTGCTGGTTGATGCAGGTGCAGCCGGCCTGTTTGGCCCCACACTGGGTAATTTGCTGACCAGCCTCAAAGCTGCTGGCTACGCACCTGAGCAAATCGACGAGGTTTACATCACCCATATGCACCCCGACCACGTAGGCGGGCTGATGGCGGGCGACAAACTGGCTTTCCCTAACGCGGTGGTGCGCGCCGACCAGAAAGACGCCGATTTTTGGTTGAGCCAAGCCAACTTGGACAAAGCCCCGCAGGACGCGAAAGGTTTCTTCCAGGGCGCGCAGGCATCGCTCAACCCCTACGTGAAAGCGGCCAAGTTCAAAAGCTTCAGTGGCAATACGGAATTGGTCTCTGGTGTCAAGGCTATGGCTACGCATGGCCACACTGCGGGTCACACGGTATATGTCGTTGAGAGCAAAGGCCAAAAACTCGTGCTGTGGGGCGACTTGATGCACGTCGGCGCGGTGCAGTTTGAAGACCCCACAGTCACTATCCAGTTTGACTCCAACGACAAGTCTGCCGCAGCTGAGCGCAAGAAAGCCTATGCCGAAGCCGCTAAACAAGGCTATTTGGTGGCTGCTACCCACCTGCCGTTTCCCGGTATTGGCCGTTTGCGCGCGCAGGGCAAAGGCTATGTGTTTTTACCAATTAACTACGCTGTGCCGCGGTGACCTTTGCGCAGCCGCATAAAAAACGCCGCAAATGCGGCGTTTTTTATGCCTCAGGGGTGGGGAACAAGCTTCGCAGCAGCCTGGAGCGCCGCTCAAACAATTGCCATTGCTTTGGCGATTGCGCCAACCGGTCGGCTACGGCCCACCAAGCGCTGGGATTCAGGCCAATGCCAAAGTGGCTGGCCATGACTTCAATGTTTTCACTGGGTGCCGTGCTGGTACCAGGCGCTTGCACACTGCCTTGCCAAGCCACGATGCCATCCGAGCGCGAATAAATGCTGGTGGTGGGCACGGGCGGTGCACAAGGCAAATCGTAGCCTCGCATTTCAGCTTCGATATTGCGGCCGCTGGCCAGCTCATACAGGCGCCAGGCGTTGGTTGAGGTGTGCGCTGCGCCAAACGGCGTACCCAAGGTAATTACACAACGCACCATGCCTGGTAATAAACGGCTTAACTCTTTGGCAAATTCCCGTGCATAAATGCCACCCAGGCTCCAGCCCACCAGGCTCACTGGTTGTCCGCTTTGTTGATAGGCCCTCACCACATGCGCTTTGGCTGCGTCTATTACACCCGGACGTGGTCCAAGATTCAGGCCCTGGCCCCAGCCCTGCGTCTGGTAGCCCAGGCTGTCCAAGTAGCGGCGCAGGGGCAAGGTGGACACGTCGCCCGCTGACAAGCCAGGGAAGACCACCACGGTATGCCCGTCACCTTGAGGCGCACGCCCAAGTAGCGGCAAGCTGGGAAGCAGTGCACCAAACTCCCAGAGAGCGCGCAATTCCAATGCCAGCAGGAGAAAATTGGGTGGTGGGACATCCAGGAAAGGCGTGGCGCGGGTGTTTGTCCGCACAAAAGAGCGGGTAGACGGTACTGATGCGCTGCGTGTGTTGGCAGACTGGCGGGGTGTTGAGCGTGCGGTGCGGGGCATGGTCTCTGAGCTTTTTTAGTGCGCGAAGTATCGGCCCTGACAGGCGGTTGTTGCTGGAGGCATACCCCTAATCGGTATCAAGGCAGACGCTAGCCTGCTTGAATGGGTTGCGTTGCTCCAGATGCACCATGTAGTTGTCTATGCCTTCACCCTCACGCTGCAGAAAACGCTCAACCGCATCGGCAAAGGCCGGGTGCGCCAGCCAGTGTGCGCTGGTGGTTTTGACCGGCAGCAATGCGCGCGCCATTTTGTGCTCGCCTTGCGCACCGCCCTCAAAACGCTGGTAACCGTTGGCAATGCACCATTGCAGGGGCTGGTAATAGCAGGCTTCAAAGTGCAGGCAATCGACTCGCTCAAGTGCGCCCCAATAGCGACCGTAGGCAACATTGACAGCAGGTTGGCCAGCGGTGTTGGCCGGGTGAGCGGTAACTGCTATCAAACTGGAAGCGATGGGCTGGCCATCGCGCTGCGCAATGAACATAAGCCAATGTGCAGGCAATGAAGCGGCTATGCGGTGAAAAAAATCTCGGCTGAGATAGGGCGCATTGCCATGCTCCAGGTAAGTGCGCTCATAGCAACGGTAAAAAAAGTCCCAATCTGCGGCACTGATGTCTGTGCCCAGTGCCCAGCGAAAGTTGACGCCAGCGTCAGCCACCTTGCGTCGTTCTTGCTTGATTTTTTTGCGTTTTTCCTGGCTCAGGCTGACAAGAAAGTCATCAAAGTCACGGTAGGCATTGTTTTGCCAGTGAAACTGCACTGTGTGGCGCCGCATCATTTTTGCGTCGGCGCACGCAGCCACGTCGGCGTCGCTGCAAAACAGCAGGTGCAGGGACGAGAGTTTTCGTGCCTCACACCATTGCAGTAAGGCCTTGAGCAAGGCGAGCCGCGCAGCCTCATCTCGCGCTAGCAACCGTGTACCAGGCACTGGCGTAAATGGCACAGCGACAAGCGCTTTGGGGTAGTACTTCAAGCCGTTTTGGGCATACGCCTCAGCCCACGCCCAGTCAAACACATATTCGCCGTACGAGTGGGCTTTGAGGTAGACCACGCAAGCAGCTAGCAACTGTTCGCCTTCCCAGAGTGTGATGCAGTGGGTCTGCCAACCCGTGGTAGCGCAGGCGCTTTCGCTTTGCAGCAAGGCAACCAGGTACTCGTGACGCAGAAAAGGGGTGGCGTCCACTTGCTGATCGAGCAAACTATTCCACAGCGCAGCGTCCACTTGCAAGAGCGAGGTGAAATGTCGGGTGACATAATTCATAGCGCATATGCCAGCTTTGATAGTGCTGGCTGTTTATCCCGCGCATCGCGTGGATTTTGACTGACGTTTACTGGTAATTCCATGTCATTGATTCTCTGTGTTGCCCAGCTTAACCTTGTTGTAGGGGATATGGCAGGCAATGCCAGGCAAATCACAGACGCTGCACGCAGCGCCTACGCGCAAGGTGCACGCCTGGTGCTCACGCCTGAGCTGTCGATTTGCGGCTATGCCTGTGAAGATCTGTTTTTGCGCCCCGCTTTTTTGCAAGCTTGTGATGATGCTGTGAACCAGATTGCCGCGAATCTGGCTGACCTGAAAGGCCTTTGTCTGGTGGTGGGGCATCCGGCCCGCGCGGCGGGAACGCTGCGCACCAAATCGCTTTCTGTACACCAGTGTTTCAACGCGGCTTCAGTGTTAGGTGAAGGGCGGCGCTTGCATACTTATGCCAAGCGCGAGTTGCCCAATTACCAGGTGTTTGATGAGCGCCGTTACTTCACGCCTGGTCGTGAAGCTTGCGTTTTCAATGTGGGGGAGGGCGCAGATGCACTGCAAGTGGGGCTGCTGATTTGCGAAGACGCATGGTTTGATGAACCAGCATATGCGGCCAAGGCATCGGGTGCACAGTTACTGGCGGTCATTAATGCCTCGCCGTTTCATGCAGGCAAAGGCGGTGAGCGTGTGGCGCGTATGGCCCACCGGGCTATTAGCGCAAATTTGCCGCTGGTGTATGCGCATCTGGTAGGCGGGCAAGACGAGATTGTTTTTGATGGTGCATCGTTTTGCCTCAATGCAAATGGTGAATTGTCTGGTCAGGCACTGCATTTCAAACCAGATCAATGGTTTGTCGAGATTCAATCTCTGGGTAATGCTACTGATTCAGTAGTAAAAATAAACGCAAGCACAGCCCCCGCAGAATCGGAAGATGCGCAGTTATGGCATGCACTGGTATTGGGCACGCGCGACTATGTGTACAAAAACGGTTTTCCCGGCGCGTTGCTGGGCTTGTCTGGTGGCATAGATTCAGCGCTGGTGCTGGCAATCGCAGTGGATGCCCTTGGCAAAGACCAGGTACGCACCGTAATGATGCCTTCGCCTTACACCGCCGACATTTCCTGGCAGGATGCGCGCGAGATGGCCCAGCGCTTGGGTGTTCGCTACAACGAAATCTCGATTGCCCCGGCGTTTGAAGCCTACAAAAGTATGTTGGCTACGGAATTTACGGGCCTGTCTGAAGACACCACCGAAGAAAATTTGCAAGCGCGTATTCGAGGCACGCTTTTAATGGCGTTGTCTAACAAGTTCGGCTCCATTGTGTTGACCACGGGCAACAAAAGCGAAATGGCTACCGGCTATTGCACGTTGTATGGCGACATGGCAGGCGGCTTTGCCGTCATCAAGGACTTGGCCAAAACTACCGTGTTCCGGCTGGCACGCTGGCGTAATCAGCACGACCCGTATGGCACAGGCGCCACTCCCATTCCCCAGCGCATCATTACCCGCCCACCCAGCGCAGAATTACGCGCTGACCAAACCGACCAGGACAGCTTGCCGCCCTATGAAATATTGGACGCGATTTTGCAGCGCTACATGGAAGATGACCAAAGCGTGCAAGATTTGTTGGATGCGGGTTTTTCAGCCACCGATGTGGAGCGTGTGACACGACTGATCAAGCAAAGCGAATACAAGCGCCGCCAGGCGCCGCCTGGCATCCGGGTAACTCACAGGAGTTTTGGCAAGGATTGGCGCTACCCTATCACCAACAAGTTCAGAGCCTAAAGGGCAAGTGGGTGTTGCCCGCGCTTCGCTAATTCGACTGATTCAAGGAAAAACGAGTGAAAAAAATTACCGCTATTCTCAAGCCCTTTAAAATTGACGAAGTGCGCGAGGCGCTCGCCGAGTGCGGCGTGACTGGACTGACCGTAACCGAAGTAAAGGGTTTTGGCCGCCAGAAAGGTCACACCGAGCTGTACCGTGGCGCTGAGTACGTGGTGGACTTCCTGCCCAAAATCAAGGTGGAGGTGGTGGTCAAGTCCGATGATGTGGAGCGCTGTGTCGATGCGATCATCAAAGCCGCTCGCACCGGCAAAATCGGTGACGGTAAGATTTTTGTGACGACGGTTGAACGGGTAGTGCGTATCCGCACTGGCGAACAGGACGAATCGGCGATTTAAAGCCCTCACAGCGTGGCGTCCGCAAGCCCGCCTGGATGGTTTTTGCCACTGTCGCTTGCCTCACTGTGCTGGCTGGCAAACTGAAGCCCTTGCAACAAGGGCGCCACGTCAGTGCCTACCTGTAGCAAGTCCATTTGCCAGTCCTGCATGAATCCTTGGCTGACCGTCGTTTGTAAAAACGTCAGCAGTCCGTCGTAATAGCCGTGCGAATTCAACAGGCCAACCGGTTTGTTGTGAAAGCCCAGTTGCCGCCAGGTCCAGGCTTCAAACAATTCTTCAAATGTGCCGATGCCGCCAGGCAAGGCTACAAAAGCGTCCGCCCGCTCGGCCATAAGGCGCTTGCGTTCGTGCATGGAGTCGACTACCAGCAATTCGGTACACGTCGGGTGCGCCCATTCCCGCTCCACCATGCTGTTGGGGATGATGCCTATTACTTGGGCACCTGCTGCCAGCGCGGCATCGGCCACCACGCCCATTAACCCGTTCTTGCCGCCGCCGTAAACCAATTGTCCGTGGCAATCGCCTAGCCACTGGCCAACAGCTTGCGCCATGGCCGCGTATTCGGGGCGGTTACCCGGCTTGGAGCCGCAGTACACGCACAGGGAAAAGGGCTTGGATAGGCCGGGCATGGGTGCGTGCTCAGGTAGCAAAGCGCTGATACAGCGCCGCGGCCCAAATGCCAAAGCTAATCAGTACCGCCAGCAGCACGGCGGCGCTACCCATGTCTTTGGCGCGCTTGGACAAATCGTGCCACTCGGGACCAATGCGGTCAATCGCGGTTTCAATGCTGGTGTTTAGCAATTCCACAATCATGACCAGCATGACCGAGCCAGCCAGCAATGCCACCTCAACCCAGCTGCGACCTAGCCAAAAAGCGCCAGGCAACAAAATGATGGAAGCGGTTGCCTCTTGACGAAACGCAGTCTCGCCCCAGCCTGCGCGCAGACCTTCCAGAGAATAGCCAGTAGCGTGCCAAAGGCGGCTTAGGCCAGTACGGGCTTTTTGCAAGTTGACGTGGGGAGGCGTTGGTAAAGGCGTCATGAACTGGGGCCGAAAAGCGGCTTCAAAAAACGGGCTTAGCCAAACGGGCTGGTAACGGCAATTAGCCGCGTACCCGCCCAAGCGTCATGCCAAAACTGCTTTTGCGCATGAAACCGGCTGAGTATGGCCCAAATGGTGCACCAGCCCACAACCAACGCTAGCGCTTCAAGTGGCGCTAGCTGCAGTAGCCAAACAGCCGCCAGCGATGGCACAAACCAGACCCAACACAAGACATAACGGCGCAACGCGCGCCATTGCGAAACAGGCTGCCCAAGGCAATCTACCAAGCGAATGTGCCAAGTTTTCATAGCCAGCGTTTGGCCCCTGGCCCAAAACCAGGTGAAGTAAATGCCCAGAACGACAAACAAAAACCCCTGTAAGGCAAAGCGGTTTTCCAGCGCATGGCGGCTCTGGCTTAAGGTACTGAATAACCAGCCAGCAACAAAAACCACAGCAAATAACAGCATACCCTCATACAACCAGCAGGCCATGCGCCTACGCAGGCTGGGTGCATAAAGAACGAGGGCAGTGGCAGAAGCCGCCGCGAGGGGCGGGGTGGAAGGCATAAGTCTGTGGCTAAAACAAATTAGCGCAAACTGTAACCGTCTTATCAAATCGTATTGTTTTAGTTGGTTTGAACCGGAGTCGCCGGGGCCAATGCCGAAGCGGGTTCGGTAACCGTTGCTGGCGCATTGCCAACTGCTGCCGGTAAAGCTGTTGAAGCTGGGGCTAATGACCGTGCAGCGTTGGAGGTGTTTAAAACCGCGCCTGACGCAGAGTCTTTGGTTTTTGGTGCACGGCTGGCATGGCCACCCGGTTTGGACGGTGCTACGTCAGCGAGCTTTTGCGTTGAAACTGGCTTGATTGCTGCAGCTGCGCCTGCGGGTTTGACTGGAACAGCCGGAATTAGCTTTTTCTTATCTTCCGGTTTAAGTGCCTGGTAGGCTTCCCACTTGGCTTTTCTTTGCTCTGCAGACAGGGTGCCCGCCTCGGCAAAGTTCAGTCGGGCTTGTGCGCGTTGCTGGGTGCTCAGGTTGGCCCATTCGGTCATGCGGCTATGCAGTTTGGCTTGCTCGGCGGGTGGGCGTGCATGGTAATTCGGGGCTAGAGCGAGCCATTTTCGTTTTTGCAGTTCGGGCAGACTGTCCCATTTAATTTGCAAAGGGCGCAGTGCCTGCTGTTGGGGTGCACTAAGTTGCAGCCAAGTGGGCCCCTCTGCGGGGATGGACGCCTGCTTGGTGGCTACCGGCTTGCTGATAACCGAAGCTGCTGCCTTGCTGGCACTAGGCAACGAAGAGGGCGTTTGTGACCAAGCATTAAGAGCCAACAAAATACACAGGCTGACAGCAAAACGCGATGAATCCGATAAGCGACGCCAGGGGTGTGCCGATGTTGATATGTAGCGACGTGACATGCGAGGCACCACGCTTTTTATAAGGCCCGCTCGTTACCGGTCTTTAAAAATTCAACAAAGGCTGGGTCTGCATAAGCTGCGGGGGGCAGATCGTCAGCCAGCAAGGCAGCATCGACCTCTGCAATTTCGCTGGCACGGTAATCGTCCTGGAGAGACTGAACCGTAACCAAGCCATAAATCAGGAAAATAAGGGGCAAAACCGACGCAATCCGGCTCCACCATGTCAGGCCTTCATCGCCAAAGCCCAGACTCAGCGTGTCGCCATTGCTTACGGTGCGAGTGGCAGTAATCGACGCAAGCTGAGTTACCTTGCGCCCAGCCAATGCCTGTACGCGAGAGGCGCGCAGCCGTTCGCTGATGTCGTAGGGCAAATCGAGCGTACCAACTGACAGGCGGCTGGCGATCCGCATACCGTAGCGGTCTTGCAAGACAGTGCTCATCGTTTGCTGGTGTGCGGTGGGTAAAGAGTGATTCATGCTTGTATTCCCTTGGCGTTCAGTGCTTTACTGAGGGACTGGAGTGCCCTTGAACAGTGCGTTTTGACGCTGCCTTCCGAACACCCCATGACCGCAGCTGTTTCGGCTACGTCCATCTCTTCCCAATAACGCAGCAGGAAGGCTTCTCGTTGACGACCGGGTAACTCCTGTATGCAGATTTCAATCTGATGCAATATTTGGGCCCGGCTAGTGGCAGATTCCGCGCTTTCATGCTTGTCCGATTCTTCTAGCGACTCTAAAGTTTCCAGCAAATTGAAATCCCCGTCATCTCCTGCGGATTCAAAGTCGCTCATATTGGAAAACAGCGCACGTCGGGTTTTTTGCCTGCGAAACCAGTCGAGCGTCGTGTTGGAGAGGATTCTTTGAAACAGCATTGGCAGTTCGGCTGCCGGCTTGTCACCGTAGTGCTCAGCCAGTTTCATCATGCTGTCTTGGACAATGTCTAGCGACGCCTCATCATCCCGCGTGTGATACAGGCTGCGCTTGAAAGCACGCTTTTCAACGCTTTTCAAAAAGCTGCTGAGTTCTTGTTCAGTTGCCAAAAGAGGATGCCAGAGCAAAGGCCGGATGACATGAGTCAACGATTATTGCATTCAGGCGCACTGAAAGCGGGCGAGTTGCGAATGAAAGTGTCATAATGGCAGGCGCAACTCACACGGCAAACGAGTCCAGACCCGGTCAACCTAAGGCTTATGGTTTGGGCTCAAAGTCTCACCGCAGCCCCACAAGGGCGAGCGTAGAGGCACCCAAGGTTTTTCGTTAGAGAAATTCACAAAGGTTCATCATGGAAATTAACAAGGCCGAAATCACGTCGGCAGCAGCAGCCAGTTCGCTTGCTGCCACCAGTGGAACCCGCGACTTGATGGGCGCCGAGATTCTCGTGCGTACCCTGCAACTCGAAAAAGTTAAATACATCTGGGGTTACCCTGGTGGGGCGGTGTTGCACATTTACGACGCGTTCTATAAACAAGACACGATTCAACACGTTTTGGTGCGTCACGAGCAAGGCGCGGTGCATGCCGCCGACGGCTACGCCCGCGCTACTGGCGAGGTAGGGTGCGCGCTGGTCACCTCTGGCCCCGGTGTAACCAATGCCATTACCGGAATTGCCACGGCCTACATGGACAGCATTCCCATGGTGATCATCACCGGCCAAGTGCCTACGCACGCCATTGGCTTGGATGCGTTTCAGGAATGCGACACGGTGGGCATTACCCGGCCCATCGTCAAACACAACTTTCTGGTCAAGGATGTGGCCGATATTGCCGACACCATCAAGAAAGCCTTCCACATTGCCCGCACGGGCCGCCCCGGTCCAGTGGTGGTGGATATTCCCAAAGACGTGTCATTTAAAAAACACGCTTTTAACGAAGCGGATTACGCTGCCCCGGTTCATATGCGCAGCTACCAGCCGGTACGCAGAGGCCATGGCGGACAAATACGCAAGGCACTGCAATTGCTGATGACGGCTAAGCGGCCCTACATTTACACAGGCGGCGGCGTACTGCTCAGCAACGCGTCCAATGAACTGCGTGCCTTGGTTGACTTACTGGGCTACCCCTGCACCAACACCCTGATGGGCCTCGGCGCTTACCCGGCGAGCGATCCCAAGTTTTTAGGCATGCTGGGTATGCACGGCACGGTGCAGGCTCAACGCCATGCAAAACTGCGACGTATTGCTTGCCGTAGGCGCGCGTTTTGACGACCGTGTAATTGGCAACCCCAAACATTTTGCGCAAAATGAACGCAAGATCATTCACATCGATATTGATCCATCAAGTATCTCCAAGCGGGTCAAGGTTGACATCCCGATTGTGGGTGATGTGAAAGACGTGCTGACCGAACTGCTGGCCATGATCAAGGAATCCGGCCTCAAGCCCGATGCCGCTGCGCTCAAGGCTTGGTGGGCCACCATTGATGCCTGGCGCAGCAAAGACTGCCTGGCCTACGACCGGGGCAACAAAGATGTGATCAAGCCGCAGCATGTGGTCGAGACGCTGTGGAATTTGACGCAAGATGCCGATGCTTACATAACCTCCGACGTAGGCCAGCACCAGATGTGGGCTGCCCAGTACTACAAATTCAACGAGCCACGCCGCTGGATCAATTCGGGCGGTCTGGGCACTATGGGCGTAGGGATTCCATATGCAATGGGCATAAAACTTGCCAAGCCCGACTCCGAGGTGTATTGCATTACGGGTGAGGGCTCGGTACAAATGTGCATCCAGGAACTCTCGACCTGCCTGCAATACAACACGCCTATTAAAGTTTTGTCGCTGAACAACCGTTACCTGGGCATGGTGCGGCAGTGGCAGGAGATTGAATATTCGGGCCGCTACAGCCACAGCTACATGGACGCGTTGCCTGATTTTGTGAAGCTGGCCGAGGCCTATGGTCATGTGGGCATGCTGATCGAGCGGCCGCAAGACGTGGAGCCCGCCCTGCGCGAGGCACGCAAACTCAAGGACCGCACCGTGTTCATTGATTTTCGTACCGACCCGACGGAGAACGTTTTCCCGATGGTCAAGGCGGGTATGGGCATCACCGAAATGCTGCTGGGCAGCGAGGACTTGTAGGTTTCCAGCCAAACCAGCTATGCACGCCCACTGAGTGTGCGCGTATAGCTATCAATTTAATAATAATTCGACGAATCTATTGCGCGTCAAGCCTGGCACTTACCGGTGCCGGGGGAGGGCGGCGAAAAGAGGAATCCACCATGAAACACATCATTGCCGTATTGCTTGAAAACGAACCAGGCGCGCTCTCACGCGTAGTAGGCCTGTTCTCGGCCAGAGGCTACAACATTGAGTCGCTTACTGTAGCGCCCACAGAAGACCCCAGTCTCTCGCGCATGACGATTCAAACTGCCGGCTCGGACGACGTGATTGAACAAATCACCAAGCACTTGAACCGTCTGGTTGAAGTCGTCAAGGTGGTTGACCTCTCTGAAGGCGCCTACACCGAGCGTGAGTTGATGATGGTCAAGGTGCGCGCGGTCGGCAAGGAGCGCGAGGAAATGAAGCGCATGGCCGATATCTTCCGTGGTCGCATCATCGACGTGACCGACAAGAGCTACACCATTGAACTAACAGGCGACCGCGACAAAAACAATGCGTTTTTGGAGGCCATTGAGCGAACCGCTATTTTGGAAACCGTGCGCACCGGCTCGAGCGGCATTGGCCGTGGAGAGCGCATCCTGCGTGCCTGAATTGTATTTTTAACCCCTGATTTCAACCCGACCCTCTGGAGACCCCATGAAAGTTTTCTACGACAAAGACTGCGACTTGAGCCTGATCAAAGGCAAAACCGTGGCCATCATTGGCTACGGCTCGCAAGGCCATGCCCATGCGCAAAACCTCAACGACAGCGGTGTCAAGGTGGTAGTGGGTTTGCGCAAGGGCGGCGCGTCGTGGGACAAGGTTGGCAAGGCGGGCCTGAACGTGCTGGAAGTCAATGACGCTGTCAAGGCCGCTGACGTGGTCATGATTTTGCTCCCCGATGAAGACATTGCTGGCGTCTACAAGAACAACATTGAGCCCAATATCAAGCAGGGTGCCTCGCTGGCTTTTGCCCACGGCTTCAACGTGCACTACAACCAGGTTGTGCCGCGTGCCGACCTTGACGTGTGGATGGTCGCCCCGAAGGCCCCCGGCCACACCGTGCGCAACACCTACACCCAGGGCGGCGGCGTGCCCCACCTGGTGGCGGTGCACCAAGACAAGACGGGCAAGGCGCGCGACCTGGCGCTTAGCTACGCCATGGCCAATGGTGGCGGCAAGGCCGGCATCATTGAGACCAATTTCAAGGAAGAAACTGAAACCGACCTGTTCGGCGAGCAAGCCGTGTTGTGCGGCGGCGCTGTTGAACTTATCAAGATGGGCTATGAGACCCTGGTGGAAGGCGGCTATGCCCCCGAGATGGCTTACTTTGAGTGCCTGCACGAGCTGAAGCTGATCGTCGATTTGATTTACGAAGGCGGTATCGCCAACATGAATTATTCGATCTCGAACAACGCCGAATACGGTGAGTACGTAACCGGCCCTGAAGTCATCAACGCCCAGAGCCGTGAAGCCATGCGTAATGCGCTCAAGCGCATCCAAACAGGTGAATACGCCAAGATGTTTATTTTGGAAGGCCGCACCAATTACCCCGGCATGACTGCACGCCGCCGCTTGACGGCCGAGCACCAGATCGAAGTGGTGGGCGCCAAGTTGCGCGCCATGATGCCCTGGATTGCCAAAAACAAGCTGGTGGATCAAACCCGCAATTGATCAGCTGTAATTGATGGCTGCACAACAAGGCCACCTTAGGGTGGCCTTGTTTATGGCGTGAGAGATTACACTGCCAATCATCTAGTGCCTCCACTGGATTTCTGGAGCCAATTTGACAGACCAGCCCGCCAACGACAGCACCGCCACTGACAGTGAAGCGTCGCCTGTGCCGGTGCACGTCAAAAAGCGCCGTAAAGGCATCTATGTCTTGCCCAACCTGTTCACGCTGGCAGGGCTGTTTGGCGGCTTTTTTGCTGTTGTAATGGCCATGAACCAACGCTTTGACATGGCGGCTGTGGGTGTTTTCAGTGCCATGGTGCTCGATAGCCTGGATGGCCGTATCGCCCGTATGACCAACACCCAAAGCGCGTTTGGCGAGCAAATGGATTCGCTGGCCGACATGGTCTCCTTTGGTGCCGCGCCAGCGTTGGTGGCTTATGAGTGGGGCTTGCGCGGCTTGGGCCGCTGGGGTTGGATAGCGGCCTTTGTCTACTGCGCCTGCGCCGCTTTGCGACTGGCACGCTTTAACGTCAATACCGCCGTGGTGGACAAACGCTATTTTCAGGGCCTGCCATCGCCTGCGGCGGCGGCTGTGGTGTGCGGCTTCATTTGGGTCATGAATGAGGCGGGCGTCAATGGTGCGGCAGTGGCCTGGCCAATGTTTGTGTTGGCACTGTTTACCGGGCTTACGATGGTGACCAATTTGCCGTTCTACAGCTTCAAAGACTTGCAAATGAAGAAAAGCGTGCCTTTCATTGTGATTGTGCTGATTGCGCTCGGAATTGCCATCATCAACATTCATCCGCCAATTGTGCTTTTTGCACTTTTCGTGGTGTACGCCTTAAGCGGTTATGGTGTGTATGGTTGGCGCCGCTTCAAGGGCCAGCCCACCAGCGTTATCAGTACCTCGACGCAGGAGCCGGAAGAAACCGGCTTGCACCGCTAAAGTAAGATCAGCCCCTATGCTATGGGCCTGATAGTCGCGCTAGTTGGCCAATCCGTCAAAGCTGTGTTAAATTAAGAATCATGAAACAAATGCTGCTAGTCCTACTGCCAATTCGCCAACACGGGCGGAACCAGTAGCGCACGCGCAACTCAATCCATAAAGCCCGTATGCACCCGCAGCGGGCTTTTTGTTTTGTGTTGCGGGTTTTTGATGAAACGATTTCAAGGAGAACTCACATGGCCGACCAATTGATCATTTTCGACACCACCTTGCGTGACGGCGAGCAGTCGCCCGGCGCCTCCATGACGCGCGACGAGAAGCTGCGCATTGCACGCCAACTCGAGCGCCTGAAGGTGGATGTGATTGAAGCAGGTTTTGCCGCCAGCTCCAACGGCGATTTTGAGTGCATCAAAGCAATTGCCGAAGTCATCAAAGACTCTACTGTGTGCAGCCTCGCGCGCGCCAACGACCGCGACATTGCACGCGCAGCCGAAGCGCTGGCGCCCGCCAAGTCGGGCCGCCTGCATTTGTTTTTGGCCACCAGTGCCTTGCACATGGAGAAAAAACTGCGCATGACGCCGGACCAGGTGTTTGAGCAAGCCAAGCAATCCACCCGTTACGCCCGCAACCTGATGGACAACATTGAGTTCAGCCCGGAAGACGGTTACCGCTCCGACCCTGACTTCTTGTGCCGCGTGCTAGAAGCCGTGATAGCAGAAGGTGCCACCACCATCAACGTGCCCGACACCGTGGGCTACGCCGTGCCCGAGCTGTACGGCCAGTTCATCAAAAATCTGCGCGAGCGCATTCCCAATAGCGACAAGGCCGTGTGGTCCGTGCACTGCCACAACGATCTGGGCATGGCGGTAGCCAATTCCCTGGCTGGCGTGATGCTCGGCGGTGCGCGGCAGGTGGAATGCACCATCAATGGCCTGGGCGAGCGCGCAGGCAATTGCAGTCTGGAAGAAATTGTGATGGCTATCAAAACCCGCAAGGACTATTTCGGTCTCGAGGTTGGCATCGACACCAAACAAATCGTGGCCGCCTCGCGCATGGTCAGCCAGACCACCGGTTTTGTGGTGCAGCCCAACAAGGCGGTGGTGGGGGCCAATGCCTTCGCCCATGCCAGCGGCATCCACCAGGACGGCGTGCTCAAGGCGCGCGACACCTACGAGATCATGCGCGCCGAAGACGTGGGCTGGAGCGCCAACAAAATCGTGCTGGGTAAATTGAGCGGGCGCAATGCGTTCAAGCAGCGTTTGCAGGACCTGGGTGTATCGATGGAATCCGAAGCCGATGTGAACGCCGCATTCGCACGCTTCAAGGAATTGGCTGACCGCAAGAGCGAGATTTTTGACGAGGACATTTTGGCCCTGGTCAGCGACGAGTCGGTGGCGCAGGGTGTGGAGCAATATGGCTTTGTCTCGCTGTCCCAGCGCAGTGAAACTGGCGAGCGCCCGCAAGCCAGCATTGTGATGACGGTCGATGGTGTCGAGGCGCGTAGTGACTCGGATGGCAATGGCCCGGTCGATGCCTCGCTTAAAGCGATAGAAAAGCAGGTGAAAAGCGGCGCTGAGATGGTGCTGTATTCTGTCAACGCCATCAGTGGCTCCACCGAGAGCCAGGGCGAAGTAACGGTACGCCTGCAAAACAGCGGCCGCGTAGTCAATGGCGTGGGCGCAGACCCCGACATTGTGGTGGCATCAGCCAAAGCGTACTTGAGTGCATTGAACAAGCTGCATAGCAAGTCTGACCGTGTGGCGGCGCAGGGTTAGCTACGCGCCTGCAGGGCATTTGCTACTAAATACATAGTAAAAACTGATAGCGCTACCCGCACGTATTTTATGGACTGAGCGCAATATTCATATCTGAAAATAGCCGAATTCTTCGGATTTTGTGGTTATCGAGTTGATTGGGCTGTTTTGCGCTAGGGTAATCCAGTAACTTCGCATTCGGCTTTACAAAGATTATGCAAGTAATTGATCTTGTGAATCTTTTTATGCTCCGCTACACTTGTGACAGATTTAATTCTGTGCAAGGTAGTTACATGCGAAACATCGGTAAAAACCTGTTGATGGGGCTTGCTCTTTTCGCATTTGTGGCGGCCACGTCTGCGCCAGCCGCAGAGAGCCGGGTCCAGCGCAGTTACAGTGGCAAACCTGCCAAAACCAGCACCGCTTCCAAGGCGCGCAACGGCAAAAAAGTAATTTCCGCCAAACGCCGCAGTGCCTTGGTGGCGAGCGCTCCACGCAAACCCTCATTTGGGCAAATTGCTGGCCTGCATTCTTCCCAGGACGCGCTTGAATTACGCTCCAGCGTGGCGTTGGTGATCGATCAGACCACCAATGAAATCCTGTTGAATAAAAATTCCGATGCCGTGCTGCCCATTGCCTCACTTACGAAGCTGATGACTGGCCTGTTAATCAGCCAGGCCAATTTGCCCATGGACGAGCAAATTGCCATTACCCAAAACGACGTAGATACTGAAAAAGGCAGCCGCTCACGCCTCAAAGTGGGCACTGTGCTGAGCCGTGGCGAGCTTTTGCATCTGGCGCTGATGTCGAGCGAGAACCGCGCCGCCCACGCCCTAGGCCGCACTTACCCCGGCGGGTTACCTACTTTTGTGGCCCTGATGAACAGCAAGGCGCAAATTCTGGGCATGAAAAACACCACCTTTGTAGAGCCCACCGGCTTGTCCAGCCGTAACCAGTCCAGCGCGCAAGACTTGGCCTTGCTGGTCAATACCGCCCACCAGACACCGGTACTGCGAGAACTCAGTACCTCAGCTGGCTACATGGTGGAAGTGGGCAAGAAAACCCTGGCTTACAACAACACCAACCGCCTGGTGCACAACCCCGGTTGGGAAATTGGCCTGCAAAAAACCGGCTACATCTCCGAGGCTGGGCAGTGCTTGGTGATGCAGACCAAAGTGGCTGGCCGTCAACTCATCATGGTGTTTCTGGATTCGGCGGGCAAGCTCAGCCGTCTGGGCGACGCCGAACGCGTGCGGCGCTGGGTTGAAACGTCAACTGCGGTGTCAGTGGTGGCCAAGCCAGCAGTGCAGTAAGCCGCCCTAGCGCGGCATGGGGGTGCCTGCACCGACCCTGTAGCCCAGCGCAGTAGATATCCGCTGAGCCGTGTCTTGCAGCTTGTCGGCCCAAGTTTCATCCAGCCGCTCTGCTGGCGCTGAGATTGACAAACCAGCCACCAGTTTGCTTTGGTCGTCGTAAATGCCCGCTGCCATGCAGCGCACCCCTAGTTCCAATTCCTCGTTGTCGCGTGCCATGCCTGACTGGCGTGTGCGCGATAGTTCGCGCTCGAGCAGGGGCAGTTGCGTGATGCTGTTTTTAGTGTGGCCGGCCAAGCCGGTTCGACTGGCATAAGCGCGCACGCGCTGCACGTCGTCAGCCGCCAAAAAAAGCTTGCCTACTGATGTTAAATGCAGCGGCGCCCTGCCGCCAATGGCGCGCACCACCTGCATACCCGAGCGCTCACTAAAGGCCCGCTCCACGTACACTATTTCGTCGCCTTGGCGCAGGCTTAAATTCACGGGTTGCTGGATGAGTTTGTGTAACTCGCGCATGGGTGCAAGCGCCGCGTCGCGCACATTCAGGCGGTCTTTAACCAAGTTGCCCAATTCCAGCAAGCGCATACCCAAGCGGTAGCTGCCCGCTTCGGGCCGGTCTACAAAGCGGCCGGTGGCCAAGTCGTTGAGGATACGGTGCGTGGTAGACGGATGCAAGCCCGTTTTCTCACTGATTTGCTTGAGTGAAATCGCCTCCTCGCTGCTGGCCAGCACATCAATCAGCGCAAACATGCGCTCAATGACTTGTACTGTGGGGGTGGCGGTGCCGCGTTCGGGAGACTTCATGCAGGGCCTGTTTCAGCAGCTGCGGTTGACCAGAGGCCGTCAATCAAAACCTCATGCGGCGAAAAACGGGCCTTGTAGTTCATCTTGTGGCTTTGCGCTATCCAGTAACCCAGGTAGACGTGAGGCAAGCCCAGGTGCTTGGCACGGTCAATTTGCCACAGCACGCTGTAGGTGCCGTAGCTGGCGGCAGGATCTGGATCAAAAAAAGTGTACACGGCAGAAAGGCCATCATTGAGCACATCAAGTATGGATACCATTTTCAGCGCACCCGCTTCGCCATTAGGCAGCGTGTCGCGGAACTCCACCAAGCGTGAGTTCACTCGGCTTTGCAGCAAGAACTGGGTGTACTGATCAATGCTGTCTTGGTCCATGCCGCCGCCCGCATGGCGGCTGTTTTGGTAGCGCAAATACAAGTCGTAATGCTCGGGCATGAAGCACAGTTTGAGTATGCGCACTTGCAGACCTGCGTGCTTTTGCCAGGCCCGGCGCTGGCTGCGGTCTGGCCTGAATTTGTTGCAAAGTACACGCAGCGGCACGCAGGCGCGGCAGCCATCGCAATAGGGCCGATAGGTAAACATGCCGCTGCGCCTGAATCCACTGGTCACCAAATCCGAGTAGGCATCGTTGTGAATTTGGTGGCTGGGCGTGGCGACTTGCGAGCGCGCCTGCCGCCCAGCAACATAGCTGCAGGGGTAGGGAGCCGTTGCGTAGAACTGCAAGCTTTGCAGCGGTAGGTCTTTGAGGTGAGTCACGGGGTGGTCGTCTGTGGCTGCATCAAGGAATTCCAGTATACGGGGTCAAACTGCCAGCGGGGGCCGGGCAGCGCCGCATTTTTGGCGATGTGCGCCAGGAAGCTTTTGCGCGGGATCTCGTTCGCGCCCAGCGAGGCCAGGTGCGCGGTTTTTTGCTGGCAATCAATCATGCCCATGCCGTGCGCGCGGCAAAACGCCACCAGCGCGGCCAGCGCAATCTTGGAGGCATCGGGTTGAAGGCTGAACATCGACTCGCCAAACACCGCTTTGCCAATGGCCACGCAATACAGCCCGCCCACCAACTCGCCAGCCACCCAGGTTTCCACGCTGTGGACATGGCCTGCGGCATGCAGTTGCTGGTAGGCCGCCACCATCTCGGGCACGATCCAGGTGCCGCTTTGGCCGGGCCGCGGGCGTTGTGCGCAAGACGCAATCACGCGGGTAAAGGCGCTGTCAAAACGCACGCTGCATGTCTCGTCCCGCGTAAAGCGCTTGAGTGTTTTGCGCAGCGAGGGGTGCAGCTTGAAGTGCGCGGTTTGCAGCACCATGCGCGGATCGGGGCTCCACCACAAAATAGGTTCGTCACCCGAAAACCAGGGAAAGATGCCCGCGCTGTAGGCGCGCAGCAGGGTGGGGGCATCGAGTGCGCCACCGCCAGCCAGCAGGCCGGGCGCGGGGTCGTTGGCACCCCAAGCCTGCGCGGCATCGGGGAAGGCATCGCCCGGGTTGAGCCAGGGCAGTCGCTTGGACGCAGTCATTGCCGGTAATTTACTGCAAGGCCCGTGGTCAAAACCAAAGGCCATGCAAAAAATTACCGGCAGCGCGGTTTACTGGCTCACCAGCGTCTTCCACTTCTCGTTGCCCGTTTTGATATGGCCAGGAATGTCTTGTTCCCAGCGCTTGGTGACCACGGGGGAGAAGTTTAAAAACAGCTTGCCATCAATCACCGAGAACGCGTTGGGGTCCACATCGGGCTTGTAGCCCTGTGCCACGCCGTAGGCGCAATAGCCGCCAAACTGGGGCTGGTATTTGGCGGGGTCGGCCACAAACTTGTCGCGGTTGGCGGCGCTGGCAAACAGGTAGGTGGCACCATCGACCTTGGTGCTGAATTCTGCCGTGCCCTTGACTGGGCGGTTTTCAGAAAAATACGCAACCGCGTCGTAGCCTTTGACGGCCACACCATTGGCGTCAAGGTTTTGTGGGCCGGCAGCCCAAGCCAAGGCCCCGAAAAAGCCGCCAAAAATCCATAAAAGCGTGTGTTTGAGTTTCATTGCGAGTCTCCTTGAAAAGAACTGGATGGACTAGTCGTCAGCCCGCTAAGTTCAAAACCAGTGACAGCCAGTGTGGCGTGCAAAGAAAAAGGGCTTGCA